>PLSM01000044.1 GCA_003165075.1 Acidobacteriaceae bacterium
CCACGGCGAATGCGTACCGGTCTCCTTGTCTCGTGCGCCTCGAGCGCGTCGATAACTTGGGAGCTTAACGCATCCCGCTGGAGACCGGCCTTCTCATCCCATCTGTTGTCAGCAGATGAGAATCACATTGCGGTCTGCCGGCTATCAAGGAGCGAGGTCGGTGCTACTCTGGCCCAGATGAAAGCCCGCATCCCCGCCAATTCATCTAGGAAGCGCTCAGGGAAGCGAAATGCGGTACAGGTTCCGGTGAACGGTGGTGTTCACCCATGCATAGTGCTCGGGGTCCTTGCCAGGCACCAGCTCTCCGCGGCCAACCGATTGCGCACCCTGGACTACGCTCGCTTTGGCCTGCGGTGCAATCCCTCCCGCCGGAAGGTCCGTCAGGCTTTCCCCCGGCCCCACAGGAATCGCCAAACTTCGCCCTGGGCTGGTCCCTGACGGATCCTCCACCCCAACGAACAGGAACTTCCCGTCCGTCGACCACCTCTGAACGCAGTAGCTTGCGCAAATGCGCCGCGGGGCTCCGCCGTCCAGCGGAATTGCCGTTATCGCGGGAAGATCCCGTCCCGTCGTCTTGGCAACCGCAACTGCGGCCGTTACCCACCGCCGGCTCGGCGAAACGCCCTGGAAATCCAGGATGGGATACGAGAACACCTTCGAGCGGTGCGACCCGTCCGGATTGATCTGTTCCAGGTAGTTCGAGTTTCCCTCCGCCTGCTGGAAAAGGATCTGCCCGCGCGCGCCAAAATGGGGCGACCGTGCACCGGAAACTTCCACTTTCGTTGCGGGTGAGCTTCGGTCCACCGGCGCCAGCCACAACTGCGTCGATCCCTCCGAGGCAGCGGTCGTATACACCACCTCTTTGCCATCCGGCGACAGATCGAAGGCAGTCATTGAAATTCCAGAGAACACCGCCTCGCTTTTTCCCGAGTCCACCAGCGTGTGCCACAGTTCCGCGCCCGAACCCTCCCCACGCCGCAGAAGGTAATAGAGGACGCCGCCATCCGGGCTAAAAGTAGTAGACAGATTGCCAACCACTTCACCCTCCGAAGAAAGTGACCGCTCCCCGCTCCCGTCGTGAATCCAGATGGCGCTCTCATGCACTCCCACCGAGGTGATCAGTGCCCCATCCTTCGCCTGCACCGCCACTCCATCTTCTTCCGTTGGCCCAAAGGTGATTTGCTCCGGCTCTCCTTCCGGAAAGCGCTGCCGCCAGATGTGGCTCCGTCCTTCCACCGCGGCAGTGAAATACATCCAGCCCCCATCCGGCGACCACCCCGCAGAGGTGCACGCACCCGTCGGTCCAATCGGCCTTGGCGGGCTCTGGCCATCCAGCCCAACCAGCCGGCACGGCGCCCAGTCGCCGTTCCCGTTCATCTCTACTACCAATGCCCAGAGGCGATCCGGCGATGGAATAGAATAATGTGCCATGCCGCGCTCATGGGCGGGGAAATAAATCTCGCGCAGGCCTGCGCCTGTCACCGTTGCCGAAACCACCCCCATATGGATTCCCGACCGAATCTCGGAAAAGAGCAGCCGCTCCGGGTCCAGCCACACCAGTCCCGCGGCGTTCTTCAGCAGAAGATGAGGCTCGCCGCCCAACGCTGACACCTCGTACGTGGAAAACCCGGAACGCTCCAGCACTGTGTACGCAATCTCCGACCCATCCGGCGAGAATGCCAGCCCGTATTTCGGCCGCTCGTCGTCCGTCACCAGTTTGGCTTCTCCGTTCGGCAGCATCTTCACGTAGATTTGGTCGGACGTGAGAAAGCCATTGCCGCCGCGGATGAATGCCACCATCTGTCCATCCGTTGACAACGCCGGCGCAACCGCCGAATCCGTGAAATCCGTTAGCTGCGTATACCTGACCTCCGGCGGACGGTGCCGCGCTCGATAAAGGGCCATGCTGCCGAACGCAAGGACCACGCAGACCCCCGCTCCCACATACCAGCCCATAACCCTCCGCCGTGAAGGCAAAGCAGTTGCCAGAGCTGGTTCGGGCGTGACCTCAACCGGCAAGTCCGGCATAGCCGCCGAAACCGGCGCGACGAACCGGTAACCCATCCCGGTCACGGTCTGGATGAAATGCGGATCGTCGGGATCGTCGCGCAGCAGGTGCCGAAGCTTCCGAATCGCCGTATTGATGCCGTGTTCGGTGTCGACGAACACTTCGCTCGACCATAGCCGCTCCGCAATTTCCTGCCGCGTCACCAGCTGCCCCTCCCGCGAGGCCAGCAGGATCAGCAACTCCATCGGCTTGCGCTCCACGCGCAGCGGGTGGCCGTTGCGCACCAACTCGAACCGCCCGCAATCTAGGCAGAACTCGCCAAATTCGTACACCACTCCTGGCCTTCTGCCGGCCACGGAACGGACCTCCGGACTGGGCACGGGATTCGGCACGCCTCCTCCACCTCCTCAATTATTCTATGGGTGATCAGGAAAAGGTCCCATAGCAAAGGCTTTAGTGCTTTACCTAAACTTCACCTCGGCCTTTACCCCCTCTTCATTGCCCCCTCCGGCCCCTGACGGTTAGCTTGCTCTTCAGTCGGCCATCCCCGGCCGAGGAGGCGAAATCAATGAAGTTACAAATCTGGAAATCGATCTCAGGCATGGGCGCGCTGGCGCTTGTCTTCTCCATAGCTCCTGCTGCTATGGCCCAGTGCGGTCTGCCAAACAAGCTCATCAAGCCTTCCAACTGGCGCCCTCAATATGGCGCGACAACACCGCGGCTCGTATTGGCGGCACTCGACGGCTACGACGACCGCGAGCCCATCGTCGGAATGTGGCACGTGGTCTTTACCGCGCAAACCCAGAATGGAGAGGCCATTCCCGTCACAGGTGGAGTCGTGATCGACAACTCTGTGGTGGTATGGCACCCCGATGGAACGGAAATCATGAATTCCTCGCGCTCGGCACAGGACGGAAACTTCTGCCTGGGCGTCTGGAAGCGCACTGGAGACCGCACCTATCTTCTTAATCACATTCCCTGGCAGGGAAATGTGTATGACCCCACGGTGCCACCGGACGTCGTTGGCCAGCCCCAGGGAGGAGCACAAATCATCGAGAAGATTACTCTGAACCCGGACGGGAATTCCTATACCGGGACCTTCACTCTGCATGCCTATGACACTTCCGGGAACGTCTACGTGCGGTTTGCAGGCGTGCTCTCAGCGAGACGCATCACCCCGGATACTCCTTTCAGCGCTCTGCTCTGAGGAGAGATCGCCTGAGTCGGGAGGACGGCGGTTTCCAGTTCGACGCCCTCCCCAGGCATGGCCTTACTTGACGCATCATCGCCAATGCTCTCATCGACCACTGCCACCCGAAACGCCGCAGCTTCGGAAATTCGCCTGAGGCACGGACCATCGGGACATGATTCGACGAGGAAGACGAGGCCCGCCTGAACCAGAACGCAGAGCCCGGTCGGCATTCCAGAAGACTGCATCCCCGCCGCGAGACTTCCACCTCACCTTGCAGAAAATAACCGCCCGCCGGCGCACACTGAGATTGGAGAAGGAGCGGGGAGATTCGCCTTCAGCCGGGCATTCCGGATGAAAAAGGGGTACCCCCCACCCCCCTCCCCCCTCCCCCCTCACGAAACGGTGGGACTCGCCATAACAATAGCTATATCAACAATATCCGCAGAAATCACAGAACCTGAGAGCCCAAAATCATGGCCTGAAATGCCCGAATTTGCCTCTTTTTGCCCCGAAAAACCGGGATAAATGCCTCATCCGAACGTGAGTCTATCCACCGATTTTTGGCCGAGAGCGACGCATCCGCTCAATACCGCTCCAGGAACTCCGGATCGACGGGGCTCTCAAACAGTGAAGCATCGCGAGTCACAATCGTCAGCCCCGAAGGCGTGACGAAGTAGCGCCGCTTGTCCTCCACAGGATCGTAACCAATCACCGTACCTTCCGGAATATGCACGTCGCGGTCGATAATGGCCCGGCGGATGCGGCAGTGCCGCCCGATATTGACGTGAGAAAAAATAATGCTCGCATCCACGTCGGAGTAGGAGTTGACGCGCACATCCTGCGACAGCACCGAGTTCGAAACCGAGGCGCCCGAAATGATCACGCCAGCCGTGATGATCGAGTTCATCGCCATGCCCGTGCGCCCCGGCTCGCCAAATACAAACTTGGCTGGCGGATATTGGCGCACTCGCGTCCGCATCGGCCAGCTCTTGTCGTAGAGGTTGAACGTCGGCGAAACCGAGCACAGATCCAGGTTCGCGTCGTAGTAGGAGTCCAGCGTGCCCACGTCGCGCCAATAGAGCGCCTGCTGCTTGTTTTCGTCCACAAAGCTGTAGGCGATCATCTTCTTCTTGCCCAGCAGATTCGGCAGGATGTTGTGGCCAAAGTCATGCTTCGAATTCGGATCCTCGGCGTCGGCAATCAGCGCCTTCAGCAGAACCTCGGTGTTGAAGATGTAGATTCCCATCGAGGCGTCCACCGCGTTGGGGTTGAACGGAGACCGAAAGCTGGTGGAAGCAGGCTTCTCTTGGAAGCCGAGAATCTCGCCTGAATGGCCCACCTCAACTACTCCAAAGCGCGGAACCTCGTCGGGCGGAACGGGCAGAGTGGCCAACGTCACCTCTGCCTTGGTCTCCTTGTGATAGTCCAGCATGCGGCTGTAATCCATCTTGTAGATGTGATCTCCGCCGAGGATGATCATGTGCTTCGGCTGCTCGCTGCCGATCGAATAAATGTTCTGATACACAGCGTCTGCGGTGCCCATGTACCAGTTGGCTCCGGTACGCTGCATCGGCGGTAGCAGTTCGAAAAACTCGCCCAGTTCCTGGGCCACAATACCCGTCCACCCCTCGCGGATGTGCCGGTTCAGCGACAGCGCCTTGTACTGCGTGAGGATGAAGACCTTGCGCAGACCTGAGTTGATGCAGTTGGAGAGCGTAATGTCGATGATCCGGTAGTGCCCACCAAAGGGCACAGCCGGCTTGGCGCGATCACGGGTAAGCGGGAAGAGCCGCTCGCCGGCGCCACCCGCTAGCAATACTCCCAAAGTATCTTTCATATCCGTCTGACCCTGCCTTTTTGAGCTCGCCGGTCCAGGACCGCCGGCTTGAATCCCCCACTGTCACAATCCGCTACCGCATCTTTCCGGTGACACCGCTCTTTCACGTGGCACTGAACGGTGGAGAATATCACACCAAGATAAAGCTCGCAGCTTATCTAATTTAGAGCTTCATCGCGCGTTTAGGAAGCAACAAAAACGGAGCCCCCGGCGACAGGCCTCAGCCACCGTAAGCTCCGGTCGAACACAATTGTCTCCCGCCGCGATTCCCTACCTCTTTTTCTTGAACCTGTACTCCACCCCAACCGATATGGCGAAATTCACATCGAACTGGTTGCTCTTCTGTCCAGAGGCGGCTGTGCTGTAGTAGTGGGTCATTACGGCATCGGGCGTGACGCGGAAGACCCAGCGCGCCGACCGGTTCAGATCCATGTGGCCGCCGATGATCGCAGCTGGAGACACCTGGTCGTTATAGAAGCCCACTACATACGGAGGATTCCCCCGCAAGTCCTGCTCAAACTTGCCGTAGGCTCCACCGAACAGGGCGTGAGCAATAAGCGCACCGTGCTTGTTGTGCGGCCCCAGCCACTCCGGACCCGCGACAAACAGATACTGAGCCACAAATGGCCCGTTGATCTGCGCGGAGTTGGGCGCGGCGCCACTGGTGCCCATGTAGGCGCGTCCACTGCCCTCAACGCCCCAGTGCTTGGCAAACCAGTAGGTGCCGGAAAGATCCAGGCCGCCGAGGTTCGATCCCTGCAGCAGGTTGGGGCCAGCCTTGATATGGTCATACGCCATTCCCAGCGAGGCGTCGTAGCGGTTGTCATAGCGCACATTGGCCAGCGGATCGACAGCAATGTAGGTGCCATTGCCGGCGGTCGGGGATGCAGTGCTCTGGCCCTGAGCCTGGGCGCGGGGCGCGGCGCACAGTGCCAGGACGGCAAAGGCGGTAAGTGCAAAGGAATAGCTTACTGGAAGACGCATCACCACTCAGCTTACAGGACTACGCCGAAGGCGGACAACGGCCCGGCGCCTCGGTGAATTGTGGACCTCGTCTGCGGTAGTCAGTGCGCCGTCGCCAAAACGTCCTATGGCTCGCAACGCTCTGCCCAGTCGGCATAAGCCAGGTAGCGCAACGTCTTCAGAACCTCCAACGCCGTGGCCCAGGTCGAAGCGGCGGCTGATTCCGGTTCGAGCGGAGGTGCGGCATGTACCCGCCACTCCACGGGCAGCCGGTTGAAGATAATGGCCGCGCGAGGCAGGTGGCTGGCGCTGGAGACCACCTCGGCCGACCGCCAGCCATGTGCTTTCATGAGCCGTACGGCGTAGCAGGCGTTCTGAATCGTGTCCTTGGCCTCCGGCTCCACAAGAATCCCGGCCTCCGGAACCCCCTGTGCTTCAGCCACCTTCGCCATTACCCTTGCTTCCACAGTGACGTTGTAAGCCGCGCCTCCCGTGAAGATGAGCCGAGGGGCCACACCGCGCTCGTACTCGCGCACGCCCTCGGTGACGCGGGCAAGCTGCCTCGGCGTGGGGTTACCATCCGAATCGGCCGGAGTGCCGAGCACGATGATTGCGTCGAACCGGGCAAGATTCGTGTTGGAGGCAGGCGCAAACTGGCGGGCGAGGGTGGCCCAGGCCAAAAGGCCCACAATCAACGCGGCAGCGGCCACAATGGTACGGCCGCGCCAGCCTGTTCCTGTGCGCCGCAACGGTGTGCGCCGGTGCCCTGGCCTGCGGACAGGCGTCTGGCTGCGCCTTTTGCGAATCGATTGTTTACCGGTCAAGCGAATCCCTTCAGCATCCAATGTAACGCGGCGGCCGGGGTTAGGTTCTCGCTATCCGCAAACTCAAATATGGACAACAGCTAGCCGAGATTCGCCGCCTCGCCCCAGGCGGATAGGACAATCTCACTCAAGGGCTTGCGGGTGCGGGGCGCAATCTCGTTCGCAAGGAGCTGGTCGTTGGGCAGCGTGGATGGCTCACCCTGGTAGCCCAGAGCTATAGCCGATCCGAAGGCATAATTCTCTGGAATCTCAAAGACTTGGCGGCCCTTGGCCTGGTCGAAACCGGCCATCTGGTGAGTGGTCAGGCCTAGGAATGCGGCCTGGAGTGTAAGCAGTGCGGAGGCGGCTCCGAGATCAAAGACTGCATAGCCATTCGGGGAGTTATTGTGGCTGAATCGAGTCTTGGCCACACCCAGGATCAGCACCGCGGCTTTCGATGCCCAAGCCTGGTTGAAAGGCACTAGAACCGACTCTATTTTATTGAAAGTGCTGGAGTTGCGTGCTCCAACGATAAAGCGCCAGGGCTGCTCGTTGAACGAAGATGGCGCCCATCGAACAGCCTCGAAGATCCTTTTAAGGTCGGCAGGGCTGACAGCGCGATCGGCAAAGGCGCGTGGGCTCCAGCGATGGTGAATGATGGGAAGCACGCCCTCGACTGCGGGAGCAATCTTCAAATTGTTGACTTCAATGGCAGATAAGGTCATGATTCACAACTCCTAAAGGTTCTGAATGCACCCCTTTGATTGCGCAGGAGTGGTGAAGGATGCCCTTTTCTCAGTCAAAAGTTGTTGCAACGGATAAATGCGGCTCTTTGCCAGGCCGGCAATGCGCCCGCTGGCGCTAATCTTGGTTGCCTTCAAAGTGATTGCCCGCAAGCAGCCGCGCTGACATCTGTTTCCAAATTGCGCAGCGGCCCATGGTTGGAGAGGCTGCAACCTACGGGTAGATGCGGTGCAGGGTACGGGCAAAGGGAATGGTCTCCCGAACATGGTCGAGGGCGCAGACCCAGGCAACCAGGCGCTCGATTCCCATGCCGAAGCCGGAGTGAGGAACGCTGCCGTAGCGGCGCAGATCGAGATACCACTGGAATGCTTCCTTGGGAAGCTGATGCTCCTCAATTCGCGCATTGAGGAGTTCGTAACTGGACACGCGCTGGGAGCCGCCAATGATCTCGCCGTAGCCTTCGGGGGCCAGGACGTCGGCGCAAAGGGCGAAGCGCGGATCGAGTGGATCGGGCTCCATGTAGAAGGCTTTCACGTCTGCAGGATAGCGGTGCACCATCACGGGTCGATCGAACTGCGAGCTGAGCCAGGTTTCGTCGGGCGAGCCAAAGTCGTTGCCGAATTCGAAGGGCTGCTCGAGTTCGCCTTTCTTGTGAGCTTCGTTGAGCATGGCGGCGGCTTCGTCGTAGCGAAGCCGGGGGAAGGGCGGCAGAATGTTCGCGAGCTTGGCGGGGTCACGGCCGATGACGGTGAGCTCTGAGGCACGGTTCTTGAGCACGCTCTGGACGATGTGGGAGACAAAGTTCTCGGCCAGTTCGAGCAATCCGTCGAGGTCGCAGTAGGCGACTTCGGGCTCGATCATCCAGAACTCGGTAAGGTGACGGCGAGTCTTGGATTTTTCGGCCCGGAAGGTGGGGCCGAAGCTGTAAACCTTGCCCAGGGCAAGGGCGGTGGATTCGATATAAAGCTGGCCGGACTGGGTGAGGTAGGCGGGGTCGCCGAAGTAGTCGACGGGGAACAGCGTGGACGTGCCCTCGCAGGCGGCGGGGGTGAGGATGGGCGGATCGGTGCGAATGAAGCCGTTGCTGTCAAAGTACTCGGCTGCGGCGCGCATGATTTCGGCCCGGATGCGGAGAATGGCCGACTGCCGGGGGGAGCGAACCCACAGATGGCGGTGCTCCATGAGGAAGTCGACACCGTGCTCTTTGAGAGTGATGGGGTAGGGGTCAGACTCGGGAACACGCTGGATGACCTGCACATCTTCGACATCGAGCTCGAAGCCGCCGGGAGCGCGCTTGTCGGCGCGGACTTTGCCCGTGACAATGACGGACGATTCTTGAGTGAGGCCTTTGAGCGACTCGAAGACGGCCGGGGGAACGCTCTTTACGTGCGCTACGCCCTGAATTGTGCCGGTGCCGTCGCGAAAGATGGGGAAGAGCAGCTTGCCGCTCTCGCGCAGGTTGTAAAGCCATCCGCGGAGGGTGACCGACTGGCCTTCGTGCTGGCCAAGGGTGGCGATGGTGGCTACGGGCGCGGTGACTTTCGGGGCTGCATTTGTGGTTACGGCTGGAGCAATCTCTTCGGGCATGGTCTGTGGGCTCTCTGGGCGGCTTGGTCTCGCCGGACCTTCTAGAATACCGCGCGGTGCGGCGCGAACGGAGCGTCTGTACCACGAGTCTGTGCGCGGTGCATGTCATTTGTCAGTGGGTCAGTTCGAGAGGCGTGTACTCGGAATCATGTCTTCGGCAGGGCGGAGTTGCCTATCGGCATGATGAGCGCCGGCGGCCTCAGGCAGCGCAGAGCCTGAAACAACATGCACAGCGCGCTGAATCCGAAGTAAGAGCCCAGCCAGTGAAAGGTTTGCGAGGACGGCCCGGGATCGAGCTTGATCCAGCGAAACACGAAGGCGAGAAACACCACCGCAAAGCCACCGGATAGCATACCGACCACAATGAAAAACCACATATCCGCAAGGTGTCCGCGCAACTCTCGCGCGGCTGCCAGTTCGTACAGCCCCATGCTCACGGCCATGGCCGCGATCACCAGCGCAATGGTTCGAAATGCGATCGGCCTGGATGCCCCAAGGCTCATCAGCACTCCGAGTCCGCTGCAGGCAATGCCGTTCAATACCAGAAGCCAGGAATTGCCTTTGTTCCCACTCCAAAGGCCAGCCGCAATCG
The DNA here is from genome assembly GCA_003165075.1 of Acidobacteriaceae bacterium. Classification (GTDB taxonomy): domain Bacteria; phylum Acidobacteriota; class Terriglobia; order Terriglobales; family Acidobacteriaceae; genus Telmatobacter. The sequence goes on from PLSM01000044.1 coordinate 9,727, forward strand.
TGCAAGCGCTCGCTGCCAGAAAGAGCGCGCCCATTTCAGAAACCATGCTCCTACTATGCACAAACGTACGCAAAACGATGGAGCCGTCCAGATCCCCCATCGACAGGATTAAGAAGGAACCAGTCGCATACAGAACGCCGCACAGTGCCAACAACCACCCGCTCTTGATAGAGGTCTGAATCACAGCGCACCCCTAATCGCGGCCCAGTTCACCTTCCGAGAGAACCGTGCCCGAATCATAGCGTCGCAGCGGTCGCACTCGCGGAGTCCGACCTGCTTGGTTTATCGTCGAATGCGTATGGCTACCGCAAATACGCCAACTAGTGTCCCGCGGCCCGCCGCCGAGGCGGAAGAGATTTACCGCCGGTGGATTCACTTCCTGGATGAAGAGTTCCTGAAGCATCGTTCGCCGGAACGCCGGGCAGAGATCGTGCGCGACCAGCTTTATCAGCTCTACCTGGGGCGGCCGCACGGGGGCAAGATGAATCTCACCCTCACCAGCGAGCTGCCGGGTAACGTTCTGAGCATGTCGCTGGACCCCAACAATGTGACCCTTGAGGCGGAGCACTTCCCCGACGTCAACATGCAGCTCTTTGCGGTGCGCAAGCCGCTATTGTGGTTCTGGCAGATGTTCGACCGCTCGCCGATCGGGTTGAACCACTGGCTGGGGATTCGCTTNNAACGACCGGGGCGGCATCACCATCGGCAAAGGTGCGGTAATCGGCTCGTTCTCGCGGATCTTCTCGCACAGCTACTCGCCTGAGAACTATGACAGCGTAACGCTGCTGCCCACCAGCATCGGGGCCGGTGCACGCATCGGCAGCCACGCCATCGTGCTCGCCGGCCAAAGTGTCGCAGCAGGCGAGGTGGTGGGTACCTTTCCGGCGGACCGGGCCTGAACAGAACGGCGCACATGCTAACCTGATTCTTTCAGAGCCAACTGGAGCGTTCGTTTGCAGTCTGCCGGTTTTGTCATTGCGGTTTTCGAGTTTGTACTGCTTATCTTTTCGCTGAGCGTGCATGAGTGCGCGCATGCGTGGATGGCTTCGCGCCTGGGCGACCAGACGGCGCGCCTGCAAGGGCGGGTGACGCTGAACCCCATGTATCACGTGGACCCCATCGGAACGCTCTTGTTTCCGGCCATCATCATCTTTGGCCCGCTCTTCGGCATGAGCATGTTTGGCGGCATGCTGATTGGCTGGGCCAAGCCAACCCCCATCATTTCCCGCAATTTTCGCAAGATTATTCGCGACGAGAACCTGGTGACGTTGGCGGGGCCGGTATCAAATCTGCTGCTGGTGCTGGCGGCGTTCAGCGTACTGGCGGTCATCGCCCTGGCCGTGCCCGGCGGACACGACATTGTTCTCGCCACCTTTACAGGAGGGCTTTCCCTGGGTGTGCCGTCCGGGCTGCAAGCGCTGGTGCTGCTCTGCACTCTGGCCATCCTGATCAACATCTCGCTCTTCTTCTTCAACCTGCTGCCCATTCCGCCGCTCGACGGCAGCCACATCGTGCGCAATATACTGCCTTACAACGCCGTGCAGGTTTACGACCGGGTTCCCATTTGGGCCAGCTACCTGCTGATGATATTCGTGGGCGGCTCAATCCTGCGGATGCTGATTGGGCCGTCGTTGCGCCTGGTGTATTCGGCCCTCTTCCATCTCTAGGTCGCTGACCGCTTGATGGTGTATCAATGTTGGGTGCCTCAGGTCTCGGGGTTCCCGGCGACAGGTCTTCGTCGCTGGGGTGAGGATTCGATTTTGAGACCTGGGAAACCACAAATCTCACGAACGAATTCATGCGGTCAGAGGCCTGGGTCGCCATGCGCGCGGCTGCCGCTACAATGGAACGAGCCGTTATCAAAGGATTTGCCCAAGGCGGCTGCATTCTCCTGATGCAACTCGGAATCGATAAGCAAAATGCCCGAATCAGCAATTTCAATGTCTCGCCCGCGTGTTTTAAGCGGCATGCGTCCCACCGGCAAGCTCCACCTGGGCAACTACATGGGCGCCCTGGCCAACTGGGTCAAGCTGCAGGAACAGTACGAGTGTTACTTCTTCATCGCCGACCTGCACGCGTTGACGACCGACTACGCAGACACCTCGCAGATCGCGCCCAATTCGCTTGAAGTGGCGCTGGACTTTCTGGCCGCGGGCCTGGACCCGAACCGGTGCACCATCTTCCTGCAGAGCCTGGTCAAGCAGCACTATGAACTGCCCCTGCTGCTGGGCATGATTACGCCACAGGGATGGCTGGAGCGCGTGCCCAGCTACAAAGAGATGCAGGAGAACCTCACCACCAAGGACCTGACCACCTACGGGTTCCTGGGCTACCCGGTGCTGATGGCGTCGGACATTCTGCTTTACCAGCCAAAGTTTGTGCCCGTGGGGCAGGACCAGCAGGCACACGTGGAGCTGACCCGCGAGATTGCGCGGCGTTTTAACCAGTTCTACAAGGCCGAGGGGCGGGAAGTGCTTCCCGAGCCGCAGGTACTGTTGACGCCCTCGCCCAAGTTGCCCGGGACCGACGGACGCAAGATGTCGAAGAGCTACGGCAACACCATCCAGATGACCGATCCGGAACCGGTGGTGCGGCAGAAGCTGAAGACCATGGTGACCGACCCGGCGCGGGTTCGGCGCACCGATGCGGGCGACCCCGACAAGTGCCCGGTGGGCGACCTGCACAAAGTCTTTTCAACTCCTGAGACGCTGGCTAAGGTGTATGACGGATGCCGCTCTGCGGGAATCGGGTGCATCGAATGCAAAAGCTGGGCCGCGGATGCGCTGATACAAATCTTGAAGCCGATCCAGGAGCGCCGTGCAAGCTTCACTGAGGCGAAGGTGTTGGATATCTTGCATGACGGCTCTAATCGTGCCTTTGCCCGAGCCGCTCAGACCATGGAGCAGGTCTACGACGCAATGCAGTTGAAGCTGACCAATGGGGCTGTCGAGTAAACGCGAACGAATGAGTAATTTGGAAGCACATACAACGTTGAGCGATCAATCTGCCAATCCGAAGAGCGCAGGACCCGAGCCCGTGGACGCGGGCCAGCCGATCCCTGCCGGCGGGCACGCCGAGGCTCCGCCGCTGGTGCTCACCTCCAAACCCATTCCCGACGACAAGGCCGCGGCCAAACCTGCCGCGAAGCCGAAGAGACAGGAAGACGAGCCCGAGCAGTCGCCTTTTTCTGTCACTGTGGGCCAGGTATACGACGGGCCGCTTGACCTGCTGCTGGACCTGATACGCAAGCAGGACATCGACATCTACGACATTCCCATCGCCAGAATCACGGCCCAGTTTCTGGCCTATGTAAGCCAACTGAAGGTCGGCGATGTGGATGTGGCTGGGGAGTTTATTTATACCGCCTCGCTGCTCATCCATATCAAGAGCAAGATGCTGCTGCCGCGTACCACAACGGGTCCGGACGAGGCGGCCGAGGATCCGCGGCGCGAACTGGTGGAGCGGCTGTTGGAGCATGAGCGCTTTAAGAACGCCGCGCAGATGCTGCAGCAAAAGCAGATGCTCGAGGCGGCCACCTGGAGCAACCCTGGTACGCGAGAGTTCAAAGACGATGAAGGTGCGGAGCCGGAGATGGCCGCCGACACCGTGGACTTGGTGCGCGTCTTTCGCGATGTGTTGGAGCGCGCCCGCAAGCGCCCCACGTTCAACCTGGAGGACGACTCGGTAACGGTGGGCCAGATGATCCAGTTCCTGGCCCGGCGGCTGGCCATGGAAGACAAGCCGGTGGCTCTGCGGCGGCTTCTGAGCCACACCCGGTCAGAAAGGGCGCTGGTGGCCATGTTTCTGGCTCTGCTGGAGTTGGTGCGGCTACAGGCCATTCTGCTGCGCCAGGACCGTGCATTCTCCGAAATCTTTATCAAGAAGAGCACGGGCTTTGACGCAGTGATGAACACGGGTCTGGCCAACGCCCAGGATGACTGGAAATAGATAACTGAAAGAATCTAATTAAGATACCGAACAAGAAGCGCACCCACCGGATGGCTGACGCAGGGCCGGGATGCGGGTGGAACCCTCAATGTACAAAGAAACCGGAACCCGCGACACACGGGATCAATGAAACACATTTTGCCCCGCGGAAACTGCCTGATTCTCAGCCAGTTAAGTTCTCTGGTCTCGGCCGCTCCCAACACCTATGGTTTCGTCCCATGCCAGTTTCCCGTGTAAAATCAATGTAACGAAATCAATCCCCGGGTTTCGCCGAACAAACAACTGCGTTGTGATGTGGTTGTTGGGGTTTTATGGAAGCCTATCTTTATCGTCCTTCCCTCTGCGGTCTTGGATCGTTCCTTCTCTATTTGAATCGAATCTCCGTTGCTGAGTCAGCGTGCATCTGCTCCTTACGCCGAATAGATTTCGGCCGGTTGGGAGAAGTCTAATGGCCGGCATGGCAACGGTTGCGGCGCCGCTTCCCAATCGCGCGACGGTTCTCGATCGCAAATTGAAGAAGCCGGCCAGCCGCGCCAGCATTGCGGTGTTCGTGCTGGTGTTGGCCAGCAGCCTTGTCTACATCGTTTTTCATGTTGCCAAAGACCTGGACTCTGCGCCCGTCACCAGCTACTCGCCCTATCTGCTGCTGGGGCTGGCGCTGATGATCGCGCTGGGTTTCGAATTTGTAAACGGCTTTCACGACACCGCCAACGCAGTCGCTACAGTGATCTACACCCACTCGCTCGAGCCCGGCATCGCGGTGGTGTGGTCAGGAATGTGCAATCTGGCCGGCGTGCTTTTCTCCAGTGGCACCGTGGCTTTCGCGGTGATCACGCTGCTGCCGGTGGAGCTGATTCTGCAGGTAAGTTCGGGTACCGGCTTCGCCATGGTGTTCGCGCTGCTGATTGCGGCCATCTTGTGGAACCTGGGTACGTGGTGGCTGGGCCTGCCGGCATCAAGTTCGCACACCATGGTGGGATCGATTATCGGCGTCGGCTTGGCCAACCAGCTGATGAATCCCCACACGGGCACCTCCGGCCTGGATTGGGACCAGGCGATACGGGTCCTGAAGGCGCTGTTGATTTCGCCTTTGGTTGGCTTTACGGTCGCCGGAGCATTGATCCTGTTGGCGCGATGGCTGGTCAGGTTCCCTGAGTTGTATGAGGCTCCTAAAGACGATCAGCCGCCGCCGTTTCCAATTCGCGCGCTGATGGTGCTCACGTGCACGGGAGTGAGCTTCTTCCACGGTTCCAATGATGGGCAGAAGGGCATGGGCCTGATCATGCTCATCCTCATCGGCACGGTGCCCACGGCCTACGCACTGAACCATGCCGTTGGCCCGGTGGAGGTGCAGGACTTTATCGCCGCGTCCGAGCAGGCTGGACGCATCCTGGACCGGCACGTAGACCCCGCTGGCGTTCTGGGTCCGGACGCCCGCGCCGAAGTGACCGACTACATTCGTACCAAGCAGTTGCAGCCGGACACGATTCTGGCGCTGCGCGAACTGGTGGAAGACCTGAACCACGAAGTGGCTCTCTACAAGGTCTTCAAGTCAGTTCCAGCGCAGGACCAGACCAATGTGCGCAACGATATGTACGTGGCCAGCGAGGCACTGCGGTTGATGGACCAGGCCAATGACCCGGCCTTCACGCCGGAGGAGCGCGCAGCGCTAAAGAACTACAAGAGCAAAGTAGACACGGCGACCAAGTTTATCCCTGACTGGGTGAAGGTGGCAGTGGCGCTGGCCCTTGGGTTGGGCACCATGGTGGGCTGGAAGCGCGTGGTGGTGACGGTGGGCGAGAAGATCGGCAAGGAGCACCTGACCTATGCGCAGGGCGCAAGCGCGGGGCTGGTGGCCATGGCCACCATCTTTGCCGCTGATCGGTGGGGACTGCCGGTGAGTACGACGCACATTCTCAGCTCGGGCGTGGCCGGCACGATGGCCGCCAACGGCAACGGCTTGCGTTTCTCGACAATTCGCAACATTGCGGCGGGGTGGGTCTTTACGCTGCCGGCGGCAGCGTTGCTCTCGGGGACGCTCTTCCTTTTATTCAAGCACATCTAGTAGGCTGACAGACTCTTGCAATAGTGTGATCCATTCGGCCGATTCCAAGGCTGAAAAAGGCGCCCGGCTCTTTCCGGACGCCCTTTTTTCTGCCCTAAGTTGCGGCGACTTAGGCCTGGGCCTTCAACGGCCAGGTGGCCTGCCCCCCGTGGAGATAGGCGTGGTTGCCGATATGGCCGGCGCGGGCAGCGGCAACTCCCGCTTCCACAGGTGCGTTGGGCTCTTTGCGCGTCCTCACGCACTCCAGGAAATTCTCCATGTGGTCGATGGTTCCGTCGCGGAAGCTGCTGGCCGAGAGAACCGGATTCTGCGCCTCCGCCACGCCTTCGCGATAGACGCCGAAGCCGCCGCGGTCGATCTTCAACGTGGCATCCGTGCCGCGGAACTCAATGCCGCCATCGTCGATCGATGAGCTCATCATGCCCTCGTAGACCACGTCGAATCCTGGATAGCGGAAAGCCGCCTGGACGGTGTCGGGACAATCCCATTGCGTGAAGATGTATTTGTCCGCGAGCATCTGCGCCGCATGGGGCTGGTCAGCCTTCATGGCCCATTGGGTCACGTCGATCCAATGTGTGAAAAGATCGGTCATCGCGCCGCCGCCAAAGTTCCAGTACCAGCGCCACCGGGCAAACTTCTCGTCGCTGAATGGCTGGTCGGGAGCGTTGCCGAGCCAGAGCTTCCAATCCAGGGCCTGCGTGTCGATAGGCTTCGGCGCCCAGTTGAGGTTATAGTTTTGCCACCAATACAGCCTGACCTGGGGAACCCGGCCTAGAGCTCCCCCTTGAATGAGATCGACCGCCTCGCGAAAGTGCGGCCAACTGCGCTGCTGCATGCCGCACTGCAGAATCTGCTTGCCGGCGCGAACCGCGTGGGTCAGCGCGACACCTTCCTCGATGCTGTGGCTCACGGGCTTTTCAAGATACACGTCCTTCCCCGCGGCCAGGGCATCAATTGCCATGCGCACGTGCCAGTGGTCCGGCGACGCAATAAATACGGCATCGATGTCCTTCTCGATCACCTCACGATAATCCAGGTGCGTTGTAGCGAGCCCTTTGGACCTTTCTTTGACAGCATCGCGGTGCGGCCCATACACGTCGCTGACGGCCACAATCTCGTAGCCCCCGACTTTATCGGCCGAGCTGAGCAGGTCGCGCATGCGCCCGCCGGCGCCTATAACTCCAACACGAATCGTATTGTTGGCGCCAAGCACTTTGGTTGAGGCCAGGGCGGTAAGTCCGCCGGCAATAAGGAAGGTGCGTCGATTCAGGGTATTTGTCACGGTGCTCCGATCCATTTCTCCGCGTCCGTCAGGTTGCGCGGCTCACTTCTCAATTGATTCGCTCTGTTGGGCCAGAAAGCGGGCGTGCAGATGAAGCGATTTACTTCAAGCGACCGAATTGTATCACTCGAAAATATGCCTGCGCTCGCCCAGGTTGGTTCGAGCAGCATTCGCGTCCAATTGGAACCTCTTCGGTGTTGCCGCAGCAGTTGTCGGACGCTCCCTGGAAAGAGCGAATGAGAATACGCACCATGCATCAATCCGCGTCGCCCGTAATTGCGCTGAATTTCTAGACTTTGGCCACAATTCATTTCCCTTTCATCTTCTTCGTATATGCATTGCTTCGTCTGGCAAATGCCGTCCCGGGCGGGGCCGGACGGATTTTCATTCCCTTCACTGGAGTTTCCCCATGTCCGATTTGGCAACAACGGCCGGCGCCCCGCCTGCGGGTGCGTCGATTCTTGACAGCAAGATGAAGAAGGCTCCCGCGTGGATCAGCGCCGTGGTGGTGCTGGTGGCGTTGGTGGGCGGCCTGGCCTATATCGGCTTCCACATAGCCGGCGACCTTAGCGGCGTCACGGTGTTGAGCATCTGGCCGTACGTGCTGTTGGGAGTGGCGTTGCTGATTGCCCTGGGATTCGAGTTCGTCAACGGCTTTCACGACACGGCCAACGCGGTAGCCACGGTCATCTACACTCACTCGCTGGACCCCAACATTGCCGTGGTCTGGTCAGGCCTGTGCAATCTGGCCGGCGTGCTTGTCTCCTCCGGTGCGGTTGCTTTCAGTGTCATCACCCTGTTACCTGTGGAACTCATCCTTCAGGTCAGCTCGGGGGCGGGCTTCGCCATGGTCTTTGCGCTCCTGATTGCCGCCATTCTATGGAACCTGAGCACGTGGTGGTTGGGGCTGCCCGCTTCAAGCTCGCACACCATGGTGGGTTCGATCATCGGCGTGGGTATAGCCAACCAGTTGATGAATGCCCACACCGGCACCTCCGGCGTGGACTGGGAGCAAGCCACCAAGGTCTTCAAGGTCCTGCTGATCTCGCCGGTGATCGGTTTCGGCGCCGCCGCATTGTTGTTCCTGCTGTCAAAATGGCTCATCAAGTACCCGGCCCTCTACGAAGCTCCCAAAGGCAATACGCCTCCACCGTGGCCTATACGCCTGTTGCTGGTCCTCACCTGCTCCGGCGTCAGCTTCTCCCATGGCTCCAATGACGGCCAGAAGGGTATGGGCCTCATCATGCTCATCCTCATCGGCACCGTGCCCACCGCCTACGCCCTCAACCATGCAGTCACCGCCAAGGATACGCAGGACTTCATCGCGGCTTCGGAGATGGCCGGGCGAGTACTGGATCGGCACATAGACAAGAACGGTGTGCTGGGCGCCGATGCGCGGGCAGAAGTGACCGACTATATCCGTACCAAGGAGCTGCAGCCTGATACCGTCCTGGCGCTCCGCGAGTTGGTTGAGGACCTGAACCACGAAGTGGCTCTCTACAAGGAGTTCAAGGCGGTCCCCGCCGGCCAGCAAACCAACGTGCGCAACGACATGTATGTGGCCAGCGACGCTATCCGGCTGATGCAGAAGAACCATACACCGGCCTTTACCGCCGATGAAAATGCAGCTTTGACAAACTACAAGAGCAAGGTGGACAAGGCTACCAAGTTCATCCCGCAGTGGGTCAAAGTGGCCGTGGCGCTGGCGCTGGGTTTGGGCACCATGGTGGGCTGGAAGCGGATCGTAGTGACCGTGGGAGAGAAGATCGGCAAGGAGCACCTGACCTATGCCCAGGGTGCGTGCGCCGAACTGGTGGCTATGGCCACCATCTCTGCTGCGGATAACTTCGGCTTGCCTGTAAGCACAACCCACGTACTCAGTTCGGGGGTTGCCGGCACCATGGCCGCCAATCGCAGCGGGCTGCAGTTCGCCACCCTGCGCAATATCGCGGCGGCGTGGGTATTTACGCTGCCGGCTGCGGCACTGCTGTCGGGCACGCTGTTCTGGCTCTTCCGGAGTCTTGCCAGGTCGTAAGCTCCGGAATAACGGAACGCCGTCGCCGGCACGTTTGCAAGTATCCCTCACCGCCTCTGGTATCCTGAATGGTTTAACCACGCCAGGGGGAGCACATGCCGGAGCACAGGGGACGCAAGCACCATCAGGACCGCGTGGCGGAGACGCTGCGGTTGGAGATCGGTGCCATGATCGAGGGCGAGCTCTCTGACCCGCGCATCGCCTTCTGCTATGTCAGCGAAGTGGTACTGAATCCAGGCGGTAAATCGGCACGGGTCTACGTGGCTCTCGACAACGCCGTCCCCGACATCGCCAAGGCCGAGGAGGAGACCGTCGCCGGCCTTGAAGCCGCCAAGGGATACATCCGCTACGAATTGAAGGAGCGGATGGGTGTGCGCCACGTTCCTGAACTGGCTTTCTTCGCCGACCGGTCTGGTCGTTTCCAGGCGCGCATTGAAGAGCTGATGGGTCGATCGCGCAAGCGGCAAAAGGCTCCGGTGGAGTAGCCGCCTATGGACGACCCCTCCCCCGCCGAGACCATCTCCACAATCGCCGCGGCCCCTGCCAGTGCCATCGAAGCAATTCTCGAAGTGCTGCGCCAGGGCGAACGGTTCCTGGTTTGTTCCCACTCCCGCCCCGACGGCGACGCGGTAGGCAGCATGCTGGCCATGGGAATGCTCCTGACCCAGATGGGCAAGCGCGCCGACCTGGTAACGGCCGACCGAATTCCCGTCGTCTATCGCTCCCTGCCGGGCGCGGGCGGCATTCGTACCGCCTTGCGCGTTCATGGTCCCTATGACGCGGCCATCCTGCTGGAGTGTGATCGGCCGGAGCGCACCCGTCTACGCGGGCTGGAACCCTTCTTCGTGATCAACATCGACCACCACACCAGCGGCCATGGGTGGGGCCATCTGAACTGGATCGACCGTGAGGCGGCCAGCGTGGGCGAGCTGGTGTACCGGCTGATCAAGGCCGCCGGGGTCATGGTCACGCCGGAGCTGGCTACCTGTCTCTACACCACCGTGCTCACCGATACCGGCGGCTTTTGCTACGGCTCTACGCAGGCCTCCACCTTTGCCCTAGCACAGAAGCTGGTCAAGGCCGGCGCCGACCCCATTCGTATCGCCCAGGACGTGTACTTTTCCGTTGCCACTTCAAAGCTGTTGCTATTGGGCGCGGCACTTGGCCACTTGCATCGCGAGGGCCGCCTGGCCTGGTTGTGGGTCTCTCACCGCGACATGGCACGCAGTTGCGCAGCCGAAGAGGATTGCGAGGGAATCGCCAACCATGCGCTTTCCATCGCGGGGGTGGAAGCGGCAGTTTTTCTGCGCGAGCTGCCGGAACAGCGAATTCGAATCAGTATGCGCAGCAAAGGCAGCGTCAACGTTGCCGCAATCGCTGAAAGGCTGGGCGGGGGCGGCCATGAGAACGCCGCTGGCTGCACTCTCGACGGCCCAATGGGCCGCGCTCTTGATGAGATTCTGGCCGAGATGCGGAACGAATCGGCAGCTCTGGCTGGCGATCCACCTCAAGCCTCTTGAGAATCGGCTCGAATCTGTTAGCCTTGTCCCTGTCGAAACGCACAGGGAAGTTTGCGTCTCCGTCTCTTTTGCACCCCCTGCCATCGTCTAACCGGTGGGGTTCCCCCAAACTCCCTGAGACGGGCTGGAATGATTGTTCTTGCGCGGGTACTGGCGTCGTCGGCCCGCTGGAGAGTTGCTGGAAGTGGAGACTGTTCTGAAACCTCCTGCTCCGGATCTTGTGAAGGATCGCCAAAGGCGGCTACCCAAATGGGCCAGCGTCTGTGAGGCGGGCGTTTTCCTGGCTTTTACCGTTTTCTTCATTCTCTATGGACAAACGCCGCTGCTGGGCGGCGATGGGTTGGGCCTGGTGGGTGCCGATGAGCCCCGCTATGCCCAGATAGCCCACGAGATGCTGGTCCGCTTCGACTCTGCCCATACCGTGAAAGGACGCCTTAGCGCCTGCGTCACTCCGTACCTCTATGGCCGCCCTTGGCTTGAGAAGCCCGCCCTGTATTACTGGCGCGCCATGTTCGTCTTTCAGGAGTTCGGCGTGCACGACTGGAGCGCACGCCTGCCCTCGGCCACCTTCGCCTTCATCATGGTGGCGCTCATTTATCTCCACATGCGAAGATTCCGCCCTGGAGGGCACCTCGACGCCGCGCTCATCACCGTGGCCTGCGCTGCCATTATCGGCTTTGCCCGTGGCGCCTCCACTGACATGCAGATGGCCGCGCCCCTCTCCATCGGCCTGCTGGGCTGGTATGCCTGGTACGAGACCGACTCAAAGTTTTGGCTCTTCGATATCTATTTCTTCACCGGCGTGGCTACCTTGGCCAAGGGGCCGGTCGCACCCTTCCTCGCGATCGTGATTTTGGTCGCCTTCGCTTTTTTGCGTCGTGAGTGGTCCATTCTCCGGCGCACGCTTTGGTGGCCCGGGGTGCTGCTCTACTTTGCCATCACGCTGCCCTGGTTCATTGCCGTGCAGCACCAGAACCCCACCTTCTTCCGCGAATTCTTCCTGGAGCACAACCTGGCGCGCTTTGCTACCGACCGCTACCAGCATCAGCAGCCCTTCTGGTACTACCTGGTTGTGCTGCTGCTGGCTGTCATGCCGTGGACCGTGGTTGCCATCCGCGCTCTGGTCGATGGCATTCAGACATCGGTGGCCGAGTGGAGACTGCGCCACTCCAAGCCCTCCCGGCCTGCGCCCAACCGTCCCGGCGACGCCTTCCCCGAATTTCTGGTGCTTTGGGCGCTCATCCCCATCGTCTTTTTCTCCCTCTCCCAGTCCAAGTTGCCGGGCTATATTCTGCCTGCCATTCCTCCCATCACCATCCTCACTGGCGACTACCTCTTTCGCATGCGCACATCCGGCCTCAATCGCTGGATTCTGTTAGGCCACGCAGCGCTTTGCGGTGTAATGACGATGTTTGGCTTGCTGTTGCCGTGGTCCGTGGCCCATGGCGCGCAGATGCCGCCGGTGCACGCCTTGATCGTTGCGCTGCTCGCCTCGCTGGGCGCGGCCCTGCTCATCCTCGTTGTGGTGCACGGTTTTGGTGTGGCCCGGCTGCGGCTTGCCACCACCGGGGTGCTCGTCGTTCTGGTCTTTTACCTTTACGGGGTTGGCCCGTTCTTCGGCATTCCGGCCGTGGAAGCCAGCAAGCGGGTGGTTCATCTGCTCGACCGCTCCTACTCTGCGCGGCCACTGGCCGACCGGCTCACAACCCTGGCCCCCGCCGATGAAACCGTCGCCGTCTTCCGTGTCCGGCGCGACATGGAGTACGGGCTCGCCTTTTATCGCAACAACGAAGTGGTCAATTACGAGCAGGATGGAGTGCCCGACGAAGAGCACCTGCTGGTGGCGCGGATGGCGGGCCGCCGCGGCGTGGACCTGCACACTCCCGCCGCGCTCGAGGAGTATCTGGAGGGTCGCCAGTACCAGCAGCTCTTTAGTTGGCCTGAGCAGGGGCTTGAGGTTTACCTGGTGGGCCGCAAGTAATTTGCGATAGACACTCCGCAAAGATAAGTCAGGCTTAAACTTGCGTGCAGCCGCCACTCGTGGCACAGTGTCCGCAAGGCACATTTCCATCAAGCGCCGTGGCGAACGGCTCGGGTATGGCTGTTCTCCCATTGCTGTAGAGCGAAGCCGCAGCAGCTAAGTGGCTTTTTCATCAAACGCCACATATAAATGGGAGAACAGCTCTCAACACGGCTCGCTCGCTTCCACGACGAACCGGATCGCATCCAACAGGGGAAACATGGCGCCAGGCGTTTCCATCGAGATTCTCGACCTGCGGCACTTTGCCGCCCCGGTGCTGCGTCCCGTGCTGGAGGCCGAGGGCGAGTTGTGGAGCAGCCGCCTGCACTGGGACTATCGCGCCTCTGCACGGCTGCTGATGCAATATCTCGACAACCGCATGCTGCCGGGCTACGCTGCCCTTGAGTCAGGCCAGGTTACCGGCTACGCCTTCTGCGTCTATGAGGAAACCAAGGCAGTCATCGGCGACGTGTTCGCCCTTCCCGGCCACCATCCCGATCTTCTCGAGCCAGCCGCCGGCAACTTCACCATGGGGCCGGGGCCGGCCTACGCAATCGAAGAAACCTTGCTCCGTCATCTCTTTGAAACCCTGCTCAATTCGCCGCAGGTCGATCGCATCGAGTCGCAACTGCTGCTCCACCCATCTGGAGCGCATGCCGTCCTCTTCCGCGAGGCGGGGTTCAAGCTGTACCGGCGTCTCTTCCTGGTGCAGCCGCTGGCTGGCCGCTGGGCTCGTCCCAGCGTGGACCTTCCCGCCGAACTGGAGTTGCGCCCCTGGCGCGATGAGGATCTGAACTCTGCCGCACGTCTCATCGCCGAGGCCTACAGCGGTCATCCCGATTCGCTCATCAACGACCAGTACCGCTCCGTGCACGGCTCGCTGCGCTTTCTCCACAACATTGTCAAATATGCCGGATGCGGCGTCTTCTCCCCGCAGGTATCGCATGTCGTGGTGGAGCGCACCAGCCGGGAACTGGCGGCCCTCGTTCTAGGTTCGCGCGTAAGTCCTGAGAGCGGCCACATCACCCAGCTTTGTGTCCGGCCTCAGTTTCGGCGCGAGGGGCTGGCCCGTTTACTCCTCGCCGTGGCCGCCTCGCAGTTTATGCGCCAGGGGGTTAGCGAAATCTCTCTCACCGTAACCGAAACCAACACCCAGGCCCTCGAACTCTACAAGTCCGAAGGGTACGACTGCACCCACATGTTCGACGCCGCCGTCTGGCAGCGGGATCATGTCGCCTGATTCTGGACCTTCTCTAAGTAACCCCCGGAATAAGTCGATGTTTTGAAAGGGCACGACTTCAGTCGTGCCGCAAACGCAAGCAAACCAACGTGAGTTTTACTGGCTACGGAAAGACTCTCTTTGGTGAATACACGGGCTTCAGCGGTGAAGGGTGCGGGCTTCAGCCCGTACATAAATGCCGCAAAATGAGCGCGGCTTTGGCCAGAAACTCGACTTCTTGGGCAAGAGCCTGAACCCACCGGATTTGTCTGATTTCTGCCGTCATGACAATGTGAATCAGAAAGTAGCTGGCGGCTTGCCCAATTCCGAGTAGGCCACGATACTACTGCGAATCGGGAATCACGGCGGAGAACACATCAATCCGGTATAAAAATCTGCCAAGTGCCGAGATGGCGGTGTGACTCGGGAACTAGCTATATACTCTCCTCATGACGGCTCGGCTCAATCCGATCGGGCCCGGGGATGAACCAGCGTGTTCTTCACCTGCATTGCGTTGTACTTCGGCGTGCTGCATGCCGCCGCTCAGGCTCAGCCGAACGTTCAGCCCGGCCCCCCACCCGCAGCTGCCTCCGGAGACCTGAGGGACAAGCCGGAAGGCCTCATCAAGCTCGACGTGATGGTCACCGACGGAACCGGTAAACCGGTTCCCGCTCTCATGGCATCGGATTTCCGTCTGTTCGAAAACGGACGCGAGCAGAAGATTCTTTCCTTCCAAGCGTTCACGGGCAAGGGGGCAGGGACTGAGCCTCCGGTCAAAGTCATCCTGCTGATCGACACTCTCAATATTCCACCCGAGCTCGCGCGCGAAGAGCGCTACGCCGTTACCTTCTACCTGCGAAAGAATGGCGGCCAACTTGCCCGCCCCACCTCCGTGTTTCTGCTGTCGGAAACCGGCCTGTGGACGGTGTCGAAGCCTTCCATGGATGGAAACGCACTGGCACGGGAGATTGAACACAACGATCTCGCCCTGGTTCCTCGCAATGGGGGCGGGCCAAGAGGACCAGCGGTCCCGGGGTACTCAGTCGATCCCATCGAATATGCACTGCAGGCGCTCGGACATATTGCCGCTGATGAACGGCGCCAGCCAGGCAGAAAGCTGATGATCTGGGTCGGGCCCGGTTGGGGCATCGGCACCGGCGCGATCGATAATATGAGAATCCATTCCGATTTGTTCGGCACGATTTGCTGGTTCTCCACCCTGCTTCGCGAAGCCCACCTGGCGCTCTACAGCTTCTCAGTCGGAGAACCAGAAACGGATCTTCGCGCTAACTTGTACAGGGCCTACCTTGCCGGTGTAACTTCGCATCGAGCCAGCATGATGAACCTGAATCGAAAGGTGCTGGCCCTTCAGAGCGGCGGCCGAGTTATCGACGCCGGCGTGGATATCGTGGACGAGATTGAGAACTGCGTTCGCGAAACCGGCCGGTTTTACAGGATCACCTTCGATCCGTTCGCCGCAGAACACCCGGATGAGTATCACGATCTGAAGGTGGAAGTAGACGAACCGGGATTGAACGCACGCACCAGCACCGGCTTCTACGATCAGCCCTATTACTCCACTGACCAGATCCCTCCGTTGAAGCGCGTGTCGCTCGAAGAACTGCAGAAGATCTTGGAACTGGATGAATCGGACGCCATGAAAGCCCACCAACTCATCGGGCTTGAGCTCACGGCGCGGCTCAGCGAGCGCAGGCTTGCGTCCCTGTATGCTATCGTGCACGGGAAGCGGACACGCCAGCAACTGCGCATTCTCGCCGACGCATCGTCGTTTCTGGATCCGCCCGCCGACGAGATTCTCGCCGCACCACCACCGAGCCCAGACCAGCAGCAGCACATGATTTCCATGGCATCGTCATATTTGACGGGCACGATCGATAAACTCCCCGATTTCTTCGCCAGGAGAATCACCACCCGCTACCAGGAAACAGCGATGTTCCTGAAGGCGGGCGTAAATTACCAGCCGCTTCACCAGACGGACAGTTCCACAACCACCGTGCGCTATCGGCACGGCCGTGAGGAAAGTGACGCGAAATCTCACGGTATGCGACTCGGAAATCCTGAGATGATCACGCTCGGGGAGTTCGGTCCGGCCCTCGAAGATGTATTTGATGCGATCGAGAAGCATGGCCGGTTGACCTGGATCCGCTGGGAAAAGGCGACGGCCGGCCCCGTCGCCGTGTTCCGTTCTGCCATTCCGTCGGATCAATCGCTCCACTACGTGTGGGCATGCTGTCTCCCGGACGGGGACGGGACGCAAGCCTATCAACGGTATGCGGGCTATCACATCGAGATTGCCATTGATCCTGACAATGGCGCGATCCTTCGCCTGTCGTTCCAGTTCGACCTGAAGTCCACATCCCCGCTCACCAGGTCCGACATCATGATTGAATACGGGCCGGTCGAAATCGGAGGCAAGACCTATGATTGCCCGCTCAGAAGCGTTTCGATCATGCGATCGCGATCCGTAGGCATTCTTTCGGAGTGGGGCGAATCCTTCAGGACCTACGGACCGTATGCAACCATGCTGAATGACGTCACCTTCAATCGTTACCACATGTTCCGGTCCGAATCTCGCATTTTGCCCGGATTCACACCTGAAGAGAAGTAATCCGGCATAAGATAACTCCCTCGGAACTAGAGCCGGGTTTCTTTCCGCTCCAGTTTCTGTAGCAGCAGAAATAACACTATTCCCACGGCATATCCAGGAATGATGGAAAGAACCGCGGCTCCCTTTAATTCGCCCCTTGTTTGTGGCGCTAGGTGCACGCTGATCCAGTAGCTGACAAGCAACTGCATGGTGCATGAAGCAACGAGCGAAATCCAGAAACTTACCGTTTGCCTCAGCCATGGCTGAACCACTGAGACGGCAATAAGAACACCCATGCATACGGCAAGTATGGGGAAGTCCCATTCTTCCGGTACAAGATGAAAGAACATCAAAGACAAGACCACCAGGGGTACACCAAGCACTAGCAGAAGCAACATCCAGCCGTTCACCTTTGCAACAAAGTACTTTGAGCCCTTCGGCGATCGACGGTGCCTCCTTGCTTCTTTGATTTCTAGCCGTACTGCCTCCCTCTTTTTCGCGCGCGCTTCTTGATAGCTCAGCCCGCGCCGAGCCATCTCGGAATCGAGTGCGAGGGCAGCCTCCTGCACCAGGTCAGCGCGGCTGGCAGCGATCATCAGAAGCTCGTCGTCATTCAGCCCTGCGTAGTTTTCCTGGAAACTCACGTAGACTCACCTCTAAGTGGAACCATCCTGGATATCGTACGGCGTGAATTGATCTAGCATCCAGATTTTCGAGTTCTTGGCGGACCACCGTCCAACCGGAAGTTACGATTTAATAATCTTTCCAACGGTTCTAATGCCAACCGGATTTTTATATCCGAACAGATTCCATAGCCACATTTTGCTGAGTCAGAGCGATGCCTCTCGCGAGGTTTGTTCTTGAGTCGCCCCTTTTCCGCAGCCTGTTCAGCCCCCAGAGGGAATACTGATGGTCTATTCAGAGCTTCCCTGAAAAACCGCCTAGTCCGGATACGGTACCTCTTCAGCGCCGCTCTCCCCATCGAATCCGGAGAACGGCAGCCCCCTTGCATAGAATTATCTGCACGCGGCGCATAATGGAGTTTGAGTTGAGCGCAAGGGCTGGGGTTTCGCCTGGCAAACCACCAGTGGGCTACACAGGGTCAGGCGCAGAAGGGCCTTTGCCCTGGTGAATTTGGCAAGCAAACCGTCCCGTGCGCGCCCCACGGGCCGCATAATTCCTTTAATGTCTATATTCTGCAGCGAACCCCTGCGGAATCAATATTTTGCGGCGCGACCCCTACCGTAAACCTTTGAAAATAGAGATTTTATTTACAGAATCGGGGGGAGCGGGGGTAGGGTAACTCCTCGATAAACCGGCGACTGTCACCGGGCTCCTCGGCGCCGTCCCGCCGATGCTGGCCCTCTATTCCCGAGCGGGCGCTGCCGCCGAGTTCTTTGATAGGCTTTCAGGCTTGAAGTACGCGGCTAGGCTCTTCGGTATCTCCCGGCAAGCGCAATGCTCTTGATGTTCCTTGTGCCACTGGATTCTTTGCTCCAGCGTCGCCTTTGGCGGCATCTGGTTGCTGGCGTGCCATTCCCTGTTCATAGGGCGAGCCTTTCTGCCCATCCCCGTCCCTGCGACGTGGTTCTGCATCACGGGTGGAAAGCATCAGATTCTGAAAGTGAACCTACCGCGCGATCAGATACATTGCCCAGCTAAGCGCCACTGCCGACCCCACAAAGAGCACAAAGCAGTAGATGCCATAGCGCACCATGCGCCGCGGAGTCTCGCGCTGAGTAATGCCGAAAACGATGGATGCGAAGAACGCAAACAGCACCACCGACGCAAAGTGAGAGGGATGGAGCATCACATCTTTCTCCCTGTGCGCAGGTTGTGGGCGTCCACGGCAGAGATCACATTCAGCAGCCCCGCCACCACGATAAACTGTGTGCCATAGTCGGCCGTGGTCACCTGCACCGTGTCCGCGCCCAGGCCCATCATGCGGCTCACCACGTAGAGCAGCCCGTTGCCCAGGTCGCCTGCCAGTCCCAGCATGTGCAGGATATCGTGCGCGTTGGCGTACACTTTCCCCTGCATCGCGATACCCAGGGCAAACATGCCCAGGATCGAGACCGCCAGCAGCGCCCCCCGGCCCCACTTCCGCAGCAAAAAATGCCCTGCGCCCGGCACCAGCCATCCGGCAATCAGCGGCAGATAGACAAATCCCGGTTGCGTTTTCTGTGTCGCCGCTGCAGTCTTGTTTTCCGTTGCGTCCATTCCTCTTCGACTATATCGCACCGAGGCGAGGCTCAGTTTCCGGTACGAACGATTCCGGCCTTCAGATCCTTACCAGCTCCGTCTGCACGCGTCCTGTGACCCTCGCCTTCCCCGGAGCAGTGATCATATTCACTTCGCTGCGCACGCCGAACTCGGGCAGATAAATCCCCGGCTCGACTGAAAAGCAGGTGTTCGGCAGCAGCAGGCGCTCGTCGTGGGTCTCCAGATTGTCGAGGTGCGCGCCCGGCCCGTGCAGTTCCCGGGCAATGTTATGCCCCGTGCGGTGGGTGAAATACTGACCCAGCCCCGCCGCCCCAATCACCCTCCGCGCCGCGTCGTCGGCCTCAAACCCGCGAATGGGCCGGCTCTCGGCAAAGGCTGTCTCCACGGCTTTGATCGCCGCGTCGCGCGCGTTGCGCACCGTCTCAAATATCAACTGCTCGTGTTCGGCAGGCTCGCGCCCCACTACCGCGGTCCACGTAATGTCGTAATAAATGCTGTCCGGCGCATCCACCCGGCCCCAGATGTCAATGAGTACAAAGTCGCCCCTGCGAATGGGCGCGGAGCGTTCGCGAGTGGGTTCATAGTGCGAGTCGGAGCTGTGGGCCCCGACGCTCACATTGGGGCCGTTCTCCCAGACCAGCCCCTCACGGCGCATGGCGTCGCTGAGCCAAACCATCAGGTCGAACTCAGACATATCACCCCCGCCGCCCCATGAAGGCCGCAGCCGCTGCCCGATCTCGCGCCAACCCTCGGCCAGAACTGCATCGATGGCCTGCTGCGCAAGGAAGTGGGTGCGCACCTGCTCCTCGGTCAGTACTGCTTCGAACTGACTCACCAGGTCGGCTGAGCTCACAACCTGCTTGCCCAGCCCGCGCACAAACTCCACCGTCCCGGCATCCGCCATCGAGACGTACATAATGTCATTGTTGGGTGAGTACTGCATGGCTACACGCCGCGCATCGCCCAGCATCGCGGCCAGCCCCGCCGCCAGCTCCTGCCAACTGGAGTAAAGCCCCTTCGACCCGGGCAGGGTATCCAGCCGCCCCTGCTCCACGCGATGCACCAGCTTGCGTGGCTCTCCCTCGGCAGGCACATAGTAGTACCAGCGCCGCGTCACATGCGCCTTTGCGTCGAGGCCTAGAATGCGCTCGCCGATGGGATCACGATGATGATGGTCGTAGAACAGCCAGCCGTCATGGCCAGCTTCGCTGAGCGCCGCTTGAATTTCCTCTAGGTTCATACCGGCAATTTTACGCGGGCTATGCAGAGAAGGGCATATGCGTGCAGTTACAGCGCTGCCAGCGCTTCCGTCTGGCCGGGGAAGAGCCCCGCATATTTGGTGATGCCCACCATGGTGAACACTTTGGTGAAGTGTGCCGACAGCCCGAAAGCATAGACCTTCTGCCCGGAGTTCGCAGCTTCGATCAGCATCTGGATCACCAGCGCGATGCCGCTTGAATTGATGTAGTCCACCTTTGTGAAGTCCAGCAGAACCAGCTTTGCCGTCTCTTTGGGCAAAGCCTGATAGCTGCCCAGAACAGCTTCTTTCGAAGTGCTGGCGATGTCGCCTTCGAAGCGGAGTACCGTGACCGGATGTCCGGCCGGGGAGGTAAGCTGATCAACGCGCGCCTTGGTTTCGCTCTGCACGATCTGGTGTCTCCGTTCTGTTAGTGTTATTCCGCTACTTTGTCCAGGCGAATGACCAGCCGGACGTAGCTGCTTTTGCCGTTGGACCCCTTCACCCACTCTGCCTCGTCCACCAGTGCCTGAATCAGAAACATGCCCATGCCGCGGGGATCTTCCTCTCCATGAATCTTGCGGTCGATGTCGGGTTTGGGAGGTAGACCCTTCAGTCCCTTGCCATCGTCGATGACCTTGACCTCCAACTGGTCGTCGCCGGCGGAAAGCACGACGCCCACAGACAGCCCCTCGTTGAGCCGGTTGCCGTGTTCAATGGCGTTAATACACGCCTCGGCAACCGCGGTCTTCAGGTCGTCCACGCGGTCTTCGCGGAAACCCATCAGCTTGGCCACCGCTGCCGCTGTACTCATGGCCACTTTCTCATAGCCGAGTCGCGAGGGCAGCCTCACCTCAACGCAGGTGGATTTCACGTTGGTCATGCTTGCATCTCCGTCAACCGCGCTCCCCGGCACAACGCCAGAGCGGTCATATCGTCACCTTGTGGGCCACCCTGCGAAAATTCTTCCAAAGCAGTCCACAATGCACCGAGAATATCATCTGCCTTGTCTGCGTCGCACTTAGAAAACACATTTAGCAGCCTTTCTGAGCCGAATTCCTCTTCTCCCTTGAAGACTTCAGTGAGTCCGTCGGTGTAGAAGAGCAGCCTTGTCCCCGGTGTGAACCCGTATTTCTCGCTGGAGTAGTGCATTCCCGGCAGCAGCCCCAGCGGCGTACCGGTCGACTCGAATTGCCTCAACTCGCCGCCCGGTGCCATGACGAACCCAGGATTGTGCCCGGCGTTCACCACTTCCAGATCTCCCGATGCGGGGTGAAGTCTCAGAAAGATCGCCGTCACATAGCGCCGTCGCGCTTCTTCGCCTTCGGCCCAGTGGTGCTGGTTCATGCGTTCGGCCAACTCATCCAGCGGCAGACCGGTGATCGCGATGGCCCTGAAAGCCGCCCTGAAGCTGGTGGCCATGATCGCCGATGCCATACCTTTGCCGGCCACGTCAGCCACCGCCATCAGCAGGCTGCCGTCAGGCTGCTCCACAATGTCCAGGTAGTCGCCGCCTACCTCATAACAGGTGTCGGAGCGGAAGGCCACCGAGTAGCCTGCGATCGAGGGCAACGTCTGCGGCAGCAGGGACCGCTGAATATTGCGCGCCGCATCCATGTCCTGCTGCACCCGCGCCCACTGCAGATTGCGCTCGTGGTTGCGGGCGTTCTCCAGGGCCACCGCGGCCTGCAGCGCCAGCCCTTCAAGGAAGTCGGACTCGTAGAGCGTTAGATCGCGCCCCTCGGGAGCCGCGACCACCAGCTCCGTCATGCGCTTCCCCTCGCGGTCCTGCAGAGGGTAGGTCGTAAGAGCCGTGCCTAACCCATCGGCCAAGGCGGGCTCGGGCACGTCGCCGTAGGAGAGCCCGGTTCCCGGAAACGCGGCGCCGGCCATCTCCAACTCGCGCACCACGATGCGCAGCACCTGTTCCAGAACTTCGTTTTCGCGAATCGTCGAGTGGACCTGCCGCGAAGCCTCAAGCAGCGCCTGCAACCGCGCCACCTGTTGTTGCAGCTCAATCGTCTCCCCACTCCCCGGTAGCTGTACTCCAGCCGCCATCCCCCTGACCTCCGTGGAGTTTCAATGTACCATGGCCGCAACGCTGCTGGCCCTGTCTTATTTGCGCTCACTAATTGGACTTGTCTCCCATGGGCCTCAATGATCGACAAGGCCTTCGGCGACGTTTCTGTCCTATGGGCGAACCATTTTCGCTATATCTCGAGTCTCCAGAATCCGCTTTCCACATCCTCGCCTGGCCACAGCCAGCATTGCCTGTCCAATCTCCCGCGTGGATAGAATCTGGTTTGGCAGTGCCCGGCGCAGCAAAGGAAACAGCGGCATGGCAACCTTGTAGAACACTCGGTAGGAGGGTGTCTTCGATTGAATGCCGTCCATGGGTTCAATGAACCCCGGGCGGAACATATACGCATTCAGCGGCAGCCGCAGCAGCGCATTTTCTGTTCGGCCCTTCACCCGCGCCCACATAATGGGCCCCCGTTCTGATCTATCGGTACCGGAGCCAGACACGTAAATAAACGTCATCCCCGGATGAACCCGGCTCAGCGTCGTTGCCGCGGCCACGGCGAATCCATACGTGATGCGCTCGTAGTCGGCCTCCTTCATCCCGCTGGACGCAACGCCCAGGCAGAAAAAGCAAGCGTCAAAGCCGCCTAGCTCGCCTTCTATCCCCGTGTAATCCAACAAATCGCGCAGCACGATCTCCCGCAACTTCGGGTTGAGCGTGCCGGTTGCGGTGCGACCCACTGTTACCGCCAAATCCACCTCAGCGTCTTGCAGGCACTCTCGCAGCACCCCCTGGCCCACCATCCCGGTTGCCCCAAACACAAGAACCTTCATCGCGGATACCCCCTTGTCCGGTCATGACCAGCATACCCGCCTGTTTTCCGGGGCCGGGTCGAAACGAATGCCAGTCAATTCCAACTTGCCCATCTCGTTCCCAACCGCTATAAGTGAACATCCCCCGGCGCCGGTCAACACTTCTTGAAAGGCTTCTACGAGGAACAGCCGAATGCCAGATCAAACAGCCGCGTGCCTCCTCACGCTGGACATTGAACACAAGGGCGACGTGGCAGTGGTCAAATGCCATGGCAAATTGGTCTCAGATGTGTCTGCCGGCCTTTACGCCAGGGTGAGCCGGCTGATTCCAGGCAGCAGGCGCATCGTGTTGGACCTGTCGGATTTAACCCACATCGACAGCATGGGTCTCGGTACGCTGGTGCGGCTATACGTTTCATCCCGGTCCGCAGGTTGCAGTTTGGAGCTTATCAACCTCGGCAAACGGGTTCGGGAGTTGCTGGGCCTCACCCATCTGCTGTCGGTGTTTACCGTCATCGGCGAACACGGAGGCATGATCAGGCTTTGACTGCGGGGCTTCTGTCTGTATTCAGCCTTGATCAACGTGCCTGTGCAGTGGGAGCCTACAGCCCCACTGATTTATCCTTCCATCGATGCCCCAGACCCTCTCCGTCGCGATGATCGCTATGAATGAGGAGGCGAACCTACCCCGCACTCTCGAGAGTGTCCGCTGGGCCGACGAGATCATCCTTGTCGATTCGGGCTCGCAAGACCGCACCATCGACATTGCCAAATACTTCGGCGCCAAGACCAGCTACCATGCCTTCGGCGGTCACGGCGAACAGAAGAATGTGGCCCTCGACCTCTGCACCTCCGACTGGATCCTCTTGCTTGACGCCGATGAGGTGTTAACGCCGGCCCTCCAAGCCGAGATTCGAGAGCTGCTTAGCGGCGAGCCCAAATACAGCGCTTACTGGATTCCCCGGCTTAACCTCTACTTTGGCCGCTGGATGCACCACGGAGGCTTTTATCCTGACCACAAGTTGCGTCTCTTCCGGCGTGGGTCAGCGCGGCTCAGCGAAGGCGTCGGCCCGCACAGCACGCCGCAATTCACGGGTCCCAAAGGCAAGCTTCGGAACGACATGCTCCACTATGCCTATCCCACTCTGGACATCTATCTGGAGCACATGAACCGCTATAGCTCCGAAATCGCCAAGCTGCTCCACCAGCGGGGCCGCATCAGCAAGTCTCTTCCCGCTTTCATAGGAAATGCGGTCCTGAATCCTGCCGCGACGTTTGCCTACAACTATTTCTTCCGCCTGGGCTTTCTGGATGGCCGCGAGGGCCTGCTCCTGCACCTCAACCACTCCGTTTACATCCACTGGAAGTTCATCAAAGCCTGGCGGCTCGGGCTGGGGCAGGAATAGCGACATTCCCTACGCGCGGCCCGGCATAATATAAGCTCTTACTCGCGTGCTGCCGCGCGCAGCCCGCTTGTGGAATTTCACTCAAGAGGTTTGTCCGCCAATGCTCGAAGTTCATCTGCCCCACAAGCCGATTCATGGGGTTTGGGAGTTCTTCCTTCACCTCTTCACGATTACTATCGGCCTGCTGATCGCCACGCAGATCGAGAGCTGTGTGGAGTGGCGCCATCATGTCCATCTCGCTGAAGAGGCGCGGACGCAATTGCGGATCGAGATCGAGAACAATCTCAAGGACCTGAAGCAGGCGCAACCCGAGCTTGCACAGTGGCGCAAGGCCATTGACGACGACCTGGAAGCGATGCAGCGTATTCAGGAGCGCCCGGAAGAGCCGAAGAATCAGCACACTCATCTCTCCGTTAATTTCAGTTCTATGTCGCTGCGGGATACGGCTTGGAGGACGGCGCAATCCACGGGCGCGCTGGGCTACATGCCGTATGAAGAGGCGGAACGGTATGCCAATGTCTATCAGGCGGAGCAGGCGTTGCTGGCCATGGAGGACAAGCCCCTCGAGGATGCGACCGACATCCACGGGCTCATCACACGGTTTCACTGGGGCGACAAAAGCAGGATTACCAGGGAGCAGGCCGATATTCTCGCGGAGCGGTTCGGCCGGATGAGATTGCATCTGCTCACCGGAGACCTGCTGCTGAAAGAGAGCATCGAAGTCAGCGAGGCGTTCCTACAAAACCGGCCGTTCCAAAGCAACTTCGAACAGGGGTTCCGCTAATCCGGCGTCGCCTTACCTTCACCCTGACCTCGGATAGCTCTCAGCTGACTACTGACAGCTAAATGTGGCAGCTTGCCTGCCCGCGCTTGGCCAAATACCGCTGGTGGTATTCCTCCGCGCGCCAGAAGGTCTGCGCAGGCTCAACCTTGGTAACGATCCGCTTGGGTCTGAATTGCCCCTCGGCGGTCAACTGCTGGATCTTGGCCTCGGCCTGCGCCCTTTGGTACGGCGTGTGGAAGAAAATGGCCGAGCGGTACTGCGTGCCCCAGTCGGGCCCTTGACGGTTCAGCGTGGTTGGGTCGTGTAGCGAGAAAAACGCATCCAGCAGCTGGCTGTAGCTCACCTGCGACGGGTCGAAGTCCACTTCGACAACCTCGGCGTGGCCTGTCTTGTCCGTGCACACGTCCTGATAGCAAGGCCGCTCCAAGGAACCACCCTCGTAGCCCACCGCCGTCGACAAGACTCCGGGGATGGCCGCAAACGCAACCTCAACGCCCCAGAAACACCCTGCCCCCAATGTAGCTTTTTCAATCCTCATTGCAATTAAGATACGCGGAAGCGGCTTTGGGTAACAAATTGGAAGCCGTCTAGCCGCGCTTCTTGCCCCCCGGCTTGCCGCCTGGCCGTGGACCGGTACGCTTCGCTCCACCCGGCTTGCCTTTGTAGCTGGGCTTCGGCTTCCAGCCTGTCTTGCCTGCCGGGCGATGGCCTGCGCCCCCGGCCGCCGCAGGCCGGGCTCCGGCGCCATACGATCGTCCTGCGGGCTTGCCAGGTTTGCTGCTTGGACGTGCGCCGCCTGCGCGGGGTTTACCCGAGCTGGTGGTAAAAGGCCGACCCAGACCCGCCTCTCCGCGAGGAGGCCGTGCTGCCCCGTAAGCCCCTGCGCCAGTGCGACCTGGGCCGCTGGGATGGCGTTCATCACTACCACTTGGTCTGGGTCGATCGAACTTGGGACGATCAAACCTGGGCCGGTCAGAGACTGGTCGCTCAGGGCGGGGCCGGCCAGCCGGCGCACGGTCAAACCTAGGTCTGTCAGCACCCGGGCGGCCCGTCGCCGGGCGAGTATAGGGCGGACGGGCTGAACCTGGCCTACTCGTGCCGGGCTGCTCGGGCTCAACTGGATCGATCCGCAGCCTCGTCGGCTTCTTTCCGGAATATCCCTCGGCAGAATCCGGCTCATTACGAGGTGGTGCCGCTGGGCGTCGGAAATCCGGACGGTCGCCGCCGCCAGGCTTCTTCCATGCGGGCTTGGCTCCGTAGCTGTGGCCTGGGCCAGCGTCTCTTTTCCAGTCCTGCCGCGCTGGTGGCCGCGCAGGCCGGTCGTCCTTCTTCCACGCCGGCCGGTCAGTTGGCTTGCCCGTCGGTCTGTCGGCGCCGAACCTTGCCGGTCCTGCCCCGGTGCGTTGGGGCCTACCCTCGTCGCGAACCGGACCGCGTGCCGGACCCCGCCTTGGCGCTGCGCCCGCCGGAGGACGAAAACCCTCACCTTTGGAACGCACAGGCCGGAAGGGCTTATTTGCCCCAAATGCTCTTTGCGGCCGAAGTTCTCCGGCACCCTCTGCCGGCGGCCGCACTTCTGCCGGCTTGATGGGGCGGGGCCGGCTGGGCCGCGGAGCCATGGTCGGCAATTGGGCGTCCAAAACATTGCGGCGGCGAACTTCCTTTGCCTTGGGTGTACGAAGCTTTCCCTCGGCAGCTCGCCGCAGCCCCGCCAGCTCATCCGGTGTCAGCTCGCGCAGCTCTCCCGGTTCCACGTCCAACACCAGCGGGCCATAGCCCACACGGCGAATCTTCTCTACAAAGTGGCCGATCTCTTCGAACATCTTGCGCAACTCACGGTTGCGGCCCTCGATCAGCACCACCTCATACCAGGGATTGTCCCCCTGCCGCACCTGGCGGATCCGCGCCGGAGCCGTGCGCACCCGTCCCTCGCCCGCTTTGCCGCGCTCAATCGATACGCCCCCACGTAGGATCTCCAGTTCGTTCTCTGTGGGCTGGCCGCTCACCTTCACCAGGTAGGTCTTTTCTACGCCGGAAGCGGCCTTGGTCAGCTGGTTGGCCAGCTCGCCGTCATTGGTCACCACCAGCAGTCCTTCGCTCAGGTAGTCCAGCCGTCCCACCGGGTAGAGCCGCTCGCTCATTTTGGCAAAGAACTCCATCACCGTGCGCCGGCCTTCGGGGTCCTTTACTGTTGTCACGTAGCCCCGGGGCTTGTTCAGCATGAAGTAGCGCAGGCGCTCAGAGCCGTGCAGCAGCTTGCCGTCCACGCGAATGTGGTCGCGCGCCCCATCGGCCTTGGTGCCCAACTCCGTCACCACTTTGCCGTTCACCTGCACGCGTCCCGCCGTAATCATCTCTTCGGCGCTGCGGCGGCTGGCCACTCCGGCTCGCGCCAGAATCTTCTGCAACCTCTCGAGCTTCACCGGCGGGCGCGGTCCTGCCTCTTCTTTCACCTCGTCCACTACTTCGCTCTCTACTTGGGGCGCAATTTCAGCCGTCTCTTCGCTCGCGAGAGTGGTGTCGGCCTCTTTGGCTTGTATTGGCTCGTTCAGTTCAGGTTCACTTGCAGGCTCGTTCGCTTCGGTCTGACTATCGTCAGTCATGGGGAATCTCGGTTTCTGCCTGCTCGGTTGGCAAAGGCTCGTCAGGCGCGGCCTCTGCGGTGGTGTCAGCCACCTCAATCTCAGGTGAACTAGCGCCGGTTGCAGCGACCACCGGCGCGGTGGGTTCGTGAGCGGTTTCCCCGGCTGGTTCGTCCAAAGGCTCTTCGATCGCGTTCTCGTCCAGCTCCGGTTCTGCCCCGGCGCCATGCTCTTGGCCGGCGTCCGTCTCGCCTGCCGCCTCGTCCAGTTCCATGGTGGCCATTTTTTCGAACTCATCCATCGAGGGCAGCTCAGATACGTCATTCAGGCCAAAGCGGAGCAGAAACTCCCGCGTAGTCTTGTAGAGAATGGGGCGGCCTATCACCGGTTTGCGCCCCGCGGTCGTAATCAGCTTGCGGGCCAGCAGGGAACCAAAGACGCCCGACGAATCCACACCACGAATCTCATTTACTTCCGGCGCAGTCACCGGCTGCTTGTAGGCGATCACAGCCAGCGTCTCCAGCGCCGGCAAAGACAGTTTCATCGCCGGCTTCAGGCTCTTGATGAAGAGTCTCACCGCGTCGTGGCACTCTGGCTTGGTGGCCATGCGGTAGCCGCCTGCAATCTCGCGAATCTCCACACCTCGATTGTCGGAGGCATAGTTCGAGATCAGCTCGTCCAGGAGTTGCCGCAGAATTGCCTTGACTTCGCGGTCGCGTTGGCGGGCTTGGCGTTTGGCCTCGGCTTCGAGGTCTTCGCGAGCTTCAGCCGCTGTTGCAGGCTCCTGCACCTGCTCGGAAGACTCACCCTCCGCGACGGCGGGAACAACTTCGACAACCGTTTCATCCTCGGCTTGCGCACCGGCCGCGGCGCATGCCTCTCCCTCAGCCCCAATGGTCTCCACAGGGATGGCCGCTTCCTGCTCTGGTGCTGCGTAGACCGCTGGGGTCTGCTCCAACCCCAGGTACTCCAACCCCTCAGCCAGCAAGGGGAGCGGCTCGGCAGCCTCCGCCGCGGCTTCAGCCGCTTGTTCGGCACGTACAGCGGCTTGTTCCACTTTCCACGCTAGGGCATCGGCGGAAAATAGGGCGGCGAGCTGCGTCAAAGTGACAGGCTCTTCCGCGGCATAAATTACAGCTTCCAGTTTTGCTTTAAGGCTCATTCGTCAATCGGTACCTCATGTATGGTACCGGATACGGCGCAGCCTGCGCGCTCGCCTCGCTCCACAAGCCGAGGCAAACGCATCAAATTCTGGATTCCGAGTAGTTTGAGCAGATAGGCGTGGTCTCAAGCGGCCTGCAGGCGTTCTCTGTCTATGCCTGGTCTGCACGTTTCGTCCTGTCTGAGCAGGTTGAGCCCAATGCGGTTGAGGACGGATTGGCCCTGGGCGGTTTGGCGGGCGCCGGGGATTCTCCATATCCCTTCTCATATTCAGTTCCCCAAAATGCATGAACCGATAAGGATCCGCCTGCCCTGGGTCTATAGCATTTTCGGAATTGGTGTAGAACGAAAGCACACACTCAAGTGGCTTTCCCTTGAGAAGAAGCCGCCTTTCTCGACTCTCACAAAGTCTACGTGTATTCCGAAAATGCTCTAACATGCTCTGGTAACCCGTTCACGAAAGCTGAAGAATTATCGCTCCGAAAGAGGGTCGCGATGAAATCAGTGACTGTTCTGGTTTTTCTCCTTGCTTCGGGGTTTGCGTTTGCGCAGTCGCCACTGACCGACATGACCGACTCACTAGGTCTGGCACGGCTGAAGGACTATTCAGCAGCCCGCGTTTCGAGCGGCAACAAATATGTGGCCAGCAACGACGACAGCAAGCGCATTATGCCGGGCGAGACTCTGGTTATGGCAGACCTGAAGGGGCCCGGCATGGTGACTCACATCTGGCTCACAGTGGCGGACAATGAGTTCGGTTGGCCCCGTCTGCTGCGCATACGCGTGTACTACGACGGCTACAAGACGCCCAGCGTGGATGCGCCGTTGGGCGACTTCTTTGGCGTGGGGCACGGATCAGAGCGCAACCTGAACTCCATCATGGTGCACGACAGCTCATTCGGGCGGGCGCGTAACAGCTATTGGCCCATGCCTTACCGCAAGTCGTGCCGCGTGACAGTGACCAACGAAGGGAACCGGCTGGTCCCGATGTTTTACTACCACGTAGACTATCGGAATTATGCTTCGTTGCCCGCGGGCATTGGCTACTTTCACGCCTACTACCGCCAGGAACGCCCGGCGCGAAAAGGCCACAACTACGAATTCCTGAGCATTAAGGGAACCGGGCATTATGTCGGCACGGTGATGAGCGTGGTGCAGACGCAGGTCTCATGGTTCGGCGAAGGCGACGACCTGTTCTATGTGGACGGAGCGACCAAGCCTCAGATTCTCGGCACCGGCAGCGAGGACTATTTCAACGATGCCTGGGGACTGCGCGATTCGGATGGCCCCTGGACCGGTACGCCTATTGCTGAAGGGGAACGCCTGGGCTCGCGCTTAACCGGCTATCGCTGGCATGTTCCCGATCCAATTCCGTTCAAAAGATCGATCTGGGCCGGCATCGAGCACGCGGGATGGACCGCCAACCCTGACGGAACGGTGCGCTCGGGGTTCGAGGAGAGGCCGGACTTCTTCTCCAGCGTCGCTTTCTGGTACCAGCAAGGCGTAAACGAGGGCCTGCTGGAGCCTCCTTATGGATATGAACGCCTGCCGTTTGGCAATGCAACACAGCTCGAAGTTCCCACTCTGATCAACGATGTGACCGCGGAGAAGGGGAAGGCCTTGGTGCAGAAGGAGGTTGACTGGGCAAAGGATTTGCTTTTCCTCGTTGCTGAAGGACCGGGCGCGAGAGTCAATATTCCCGTGGATATCCCTGAAAATGGGCAATACGAGTTGGTCGGATTGATTGCCCAGGCGCCAGACTACGGCGATTACAAAGCTCTGCTCGACAATCAACCGATGAATCTGGATCCGCGCCAGGCCGCGACTTCGGAGGTTCCATTTCCAGGTCCGGAGGTGTTTTACAACTATCTGCCGGAAGTCTACGTATCCAAGGACCGAGCATTGGGGATGGCGACGCTGACCAAGGGACGACATACGCTGAGCTTCATTTGCGTTGGCAAGGATCCGCATTCACTCGGCTATAACTTCGGCATCAATGATGTGGTGATTGAAAAAGTTCAGGATATAGAGGCCAAAGAGCCGGAGTCAGGGAGCGCGGAATCAGTTCCACGCAAGGTTGCATCCGGCACGGTGTATCGCGGCGAGCCACTCACTTATTACATGGCCAGGACCAATGCAGCCTCAGAAGATGAGAAGGTAAGTGCGCTGTATGCGGTCGGTCAGTTTGGCGCGGACGCCGCATCGGCAATTCCTAAGCTCGGCGCGGCGCTCGCTGATCCGTCTGCCCGGGTACGTGCAGCGGCGGCAGCTTCTCTGGCGAAAGTTGACGCTGCAAACGCGTCTGCAGTACCCGCGTTGATCAAGGCGCTCTCTGACTCCAACCCCAGGGTGCGAAGCCTGGCGGCGGTGGCGCTGCGTCCGATCGGGCCGGGCGCGGCGGCAGCAGTCCCGCAATTGGTCGCGTGTCTGGATGACCCTGTTTCTTACGTTCGAGCGCCCGCCGCAGATGCATTGGGCGCGATCGGCCCAGCCGCGCGTAATGCCACCGGCCCGCTCTCGAAACGACTCCTGGTGAAAGATGAGCAAGCATTTGTTTTGCGTAGCGTCGCGTATGCGCTGGGAGACATCGGCCCCGACGCTCGTTCCGCATTGCCGTCACTCGAGGAATCATTGAAGATGGTACGGGTCAGCTATGCCGCGCAGTTGGCGATTCTCAAGATCAAGGGCCAACCGGTTCCGAGCTACTGAGTGGCGCCTGCGGGCACCGGACTGTTCGCCAGCTTTTCTTTTTGCACTTTGGCTGCTTGCAGGATGTCGAGCAGGTGATTCCAGAACGCGGACCCGCCCGAGACCAGGATGCCCGAAATCACCCAACTGAGCCAATCTGCCTTGTTAAACCAGTCAAAGGGTTTGGCCAACGGGATATTGAGGGGATTCAGGCCACTGAGCGCGGTGACCAACATACCACTGACAATGGCGATCGTCTGGATGGCGCCACTGTACCGGGCTGCGCTCCAATTGGCGAGCGTGGGGCCCAGCCACTGTTTGACTGTCTCGGTGACGCGTTCTGACGCCACGCTCAACCCAACCATCTGGGTAAAAAACAGTGTCAATGCACTCGCAGGATCGGTTCCCATGTTCCCTCCACATCACGCACTTTGCGAATTCACCTGGACCCGCTAAGGGATGTGCAGGGCGACGCTTTCATGGCGAAAATGCCACGCAGCATCTTCGGCTTCGTCGAAACTAATTCGGAAAGTGCATTTGCAGCGTCGAAGCAGGAGGCCCTGTCAATTTGCGGGAGCGGGCACAGGCAGCAGATTCTTGACGGGGAGGGGCCTCCTGTCTCCGAGGCGTGGCAAGAAGCCTAACAGATGCAACGATTTGCGCAAGTTACTTGTACATTATTAGGGAAGTGGTAACGGAGTAACCGCCGCGCGCGGTGGTCCCCAGGGTCGCTCCCGGCGGTCAGTTTTCGAGATACTCCCAGAAGCTGTCGGCCAGATCGGCGCCGTGTTCGTTTGCCATGCGGCGGGTGGCCCGCTCCACCTCTTCGATGAGCCCGTGGAGATAGTCGCGGGATCGCGAGATTGCCACCACGCCGAGGGTGGCCGACTGCCACACCACGGCCTCATCCAGTTCTGCCACCGATACGTTGAAGCTTTGGCGTAACTGGTCCTTGAGCGAGCGCACCACCTGGCGGCGGTCCTTGAGCGACTGGGCGTGCTCAATGCGGAGTTCGAGAGTGAGCTGAGCGACGGGCATGGCGTCACGCATCTGCTAGCAGAGAGAGCTTGGTTGGTTGTTCATTCTATCCCCAATCGAGTGCCGGTTTGACAAGAACTTATTGATTCCATGGCCGGAAGGTCAAGAATTCCGGCCGCGGCAGACCAGCTTAGTGCAGCAGCACAAAGGCTACCAGAGTCTCGCCCGCCTCCCCGGGCTCTCCTGCTGGTCCTATTTCATTAAGCAACTGCGCTTCCAACTCGTGCGGAACAGGCATTTCGCAGGTACCAATCTCGGCATCGCTGGCGCCCTTGAAACAGAGTTCGCAACAGCCCAGGGCATCACCGGAGCCCATGCGGACAGGTGGGCCGAAGACACGGCAGGTCATGGGTCGCCACTCGTACACGTCACAGAGGCCGGTGGAGGGGTCAAGAGCGGGACATGGCGCATGGTTGGCAAAGTCTTCGAAGCGCTCCTGATCCTCCTCGGATGTGCCGATGAGTCCGGTGGCCGGATCGCCGGGGAAGGAGGGCAGGTGTTCGTCAAGCCAGGCACAGGCACGCAACTCGATGACCTCGGCAAGTGCGGGTTGCTGGGCCCGCAGCGTTTGCATTCCAGTGCGCAGGCGCAGGACGTCGAGGGCGTTGATGGCAAAGGCTCCGTGGCAGCATTGCGTGCAGCCCGGCCGGCACACGAGCCAATCTCCCGAACGCCGCGCCGCCTCGGCAAACGCCGCATCCATAATCTGCACCAGTTTGGTATCGCCCGCGGGCCGATCCATGAGAACAAGCATAGTTCGTAGGCTCGATTGCGTTTGCAGCGCAGCTAAGAATCAGGTTACTTTTTCTTGCTAAGGCAGCAGCATCGCGCTACCTTCTTGGCGGAGGTCTCCATGGTCGAAGTCCGCAGCACCATTATGCCCACCATGCGCTATCGCGATGCACCGGCGGCAATTGATTGGCTCTGCAAGGTCTTTGGTTTTGAGCGCCACGCCGTATACGCCAATCCCGATGGAACCATCGCCCACGCCGAGTTGACCCTGGGCGGCGGCATGATCATGCTTGGGTCCTGCAAAGACGACGCGTATGGACGCGGCTTCACGTCGCCCGACAAGCTGGATGGCAAGGAGACACGAAGCGCCTACATTGTGGTTCCCAATGCCGACGAGGTGTATGCCCGCGCTCAGGCCGCAAAAGCAGCGATAGCGCGTCCTATCGAAGACATGCCGTATGGCAGCCGCGAGTTCACCGTAAGAGATCCTGAGGGCCACTCGTGGAGTGTGGGCACCTATGATCCGTGGGCCGCGCACGGGTAAGAAAAGGCAGCTTAGTCGAGATCGAGAATCTTGCCGGGATTCATGCGGTTGCCGGGGTCGAGGGTGCATTTGAGAGCGCGCATCACCTCAAGGGCCTCGCCATGTTCGGCCTTCAGGTATTTCTTTTTGATGAAGCCGACGCCATGCTCACCGGTGCAGGTGCCACCTACGGCCAGGGCGCGCTCGACAAGGCGGCCTGCAAAGGCTTCTGCCTCGCCCTTCTGTCCCGGCTCTACCAGGCACTGGACATGGAAGTTGCCGTCGCCCACGTGGCCCACAATGGTCGCTGGAAAACTGACTCGCTCAAGGTCGGCGCGGGCGGCCACAAGGCACTCAGCCAGCTGCGAAATGGGCACACAAACATCCGTTGTGAGCAAGTCGGCGCTGGGCTTGATGGCGCGCGTGGCGTAGTAGACATCGTGCCGCGCCTTCCATAGCCGCTCGCGCCCCTCGGATGTGGTTTGCCAGTCGAATCCCAGGCCGCCGTTTTCCTGGGCAAGCTGCTCTGTCAGGTGCGCCGTCTCATCCACCATGGCCTGGTTCATGCCGTGGAACTCCATGAGCAGGGTGGGACGAACAGCCAGCTCCAGTTTGGAGTACCGGTTCACCGCATCCACCTGGCGATCATCCATGAACTCGATGCGGGCGGGGCTGAGTCCGAGTTGAATGGCTTCAATGACCGTGCGCACTGCCCCTTCGACAGTGGCGAATGCGCATACCGCGACTCCCATAGCCTCAGGCAGTGGGTGCAGTCGCACCGTGACCTCGGTGATCACTCCCAGCGTACCTTCCGCGCCGACAAAAAGGCGGGTCAGGTCGTAGCCGGCGCTCGATTTGCGTGCCCGAGTGCCGGTGTGGATGATGCGCCCATCGGCCAGCACCACGGTCAGGCCAAGAACGTTTTCGCGCATGGTGCCGTAGCGAACCGCGGTGGTTCCCGAGGCGCGCGTAGAAGCCATGCCGCCGATAGTGGCGTCGGCGCCCGGATCGATAAAGAACGTAAGACCGGTGTTGTCGAGGGCCTTGATGAGTTGCAAGCGGCTGACACCCGCCTCGACCGTGGCGTCCAGATCTTCGGCGCTGATGCGCAACACGTGGTTCATCTGGCTCATGTCCACACAGATGCCGCCGCGGAGAGCGTGCACATGGCCTTCAAGGGACGTGCCCGCACCAAAGGGCACCACCGGCAGACTGTGGCGCCCGCTCACGCCAAGAACCTGGCTCACTTCCAGAGTGTTGTGAGGAAAGCAGACCAGATCGGGCAATCCCGGCGGATGGGTGCTCTCACCGTGACTGTGATGTTCACGCACGGCGAGGCCGGCAGTGACACGCGCCCCAAGGATGGCGTGCAGTTCAACGAGTGCAGCCTCGATTGCGGCACGGTTTGAGACCTGGGTTGCCATAGGGCTCCTTGCCTGTGAAGGCAATGATAAACGGGCCGAGGGTGAGGAGGAAGAGTGACCGGGCAGTCGGCGGTGGGATATAGTCGCGTTGTGCTGTAAGAGGAGGTCTCACCATGGCAAAACGATCCCCCGTTTGCCTGACGATGTTGGCCCTGTTGGCCACGGCGGGTTACGCGCAGCAGGGCAGGTTGCTGGTGGCGCAGAAGGACGATCGGAGCCTGGCCATTGTCGACCCCGCAGCGGGCAAGGTGATCACGTCGGTCGCGGAAGATGGCGTCACGGGCCACGAGGTTGTTGCGTCGCCCGATGGGCGGCTGGCCTATGTGCCCATCTATGGCAACTCCGGCGTGGGACAGCCAGGAACCGACGGACAAACCATGGTAGTCATCGACATCGCCCAGCAGAAGGTGGTGGGGACCGTGGATTTCGGACACCCGGTGCGGCCGCACATGCCCATCTTCGGACCGAAGAATGGGCTGCTCTACGTAACCACCGAGTTGGACCACACGGTGACCATCATCGACCCGAAGACGCTGAAGATTTTGGGCTCGATTCCCACCGGCCAGCCCGAGAGCCACATGCTGGCCATCTCGCACGACGGCCGGCACGGCTACACGGCCAACGTGGGGCCGGGCACGGTTTCCGTGCTGGACATGGACGCGCGCAAGACGATCAAAGTCATTCCCATTTCCAGCAATACGCAACGCATCTCGATTTCGAAGGACGACCGGTGGGTGTTTACCGCCGACCAGACCAAGCCGCGCCTGGTGGTGATTGATACGGCGGCCAATACCGTGGCCAAGTGGGTGCAGATGGCAGGGACAGGCTACGGCAGCGCGCCCACGCCGGATGGGCGCTGGCTGCTGGTGGCTCTGCCGGACGTGAATAAGGTGGCGGTGATCGACCTGGAGACGATGAAGCAGGCGCGCACCATCGATGTACCGGCCTATCCGCAGGAGACATTGGTGAGCCCTGACGGAAAGACGGCCTATGTCTCGTGCATGTCTGCCGACCAGGTGGCGGAGATCGACCTGGCAAGCTGGAAGGTGACGCGAGTGATCTCTACCGGCAAGAAGACGGACGGGCTGGCTTGGGCGAAGGGGCAGTGAGTGCGCTCGCTCGCCGCTGCTCTCCTAGCCGATCTCCCTGTCCCAGTTTTCCAGCGTCTTCTTGAACTCCAACATGAATTTGCCGGAGTCGGCGCCGTCAATCAGGCGGTGGTCAAACCCGAGGCAGAAATATTGCACCGAGCGGATCGCGATTGCGTCATTGCCCGCGGCGTCCGTCAATACCACCGGCTCCTTGCGCAGGCCGCCAATGGCGAGAATGGCCGACTCGGGCTGATTGATGATCGGCGTGCCGAATTCCCCGCCGAAGACGCCGGAGTTGGTAAGGGTGAACGTGGAGCCCTGGACCTCATCGGGCATCAGCTTCTTGGTGCGAGCGCGGCTGGCCAAGTCGTGGATGGCGCTGGCGAGGCTGAGAAAGTTGCGCGCCTCCGACTCCTTGACGACTGGCACGATCAGGCCCCATTCAAGCGCCACGGCAATGCCCAGGTTGATGTGGTCGTGGTAGTGGATCGCACTGTCGATCAGCGACGCGTTGAGGATGGGGAACCTGCGCAGCGCATCCACGGCGGCGGCGGCAATAAAGGGCATATAAGTCAGCTTGACGCCGTGGCGCTGCTCAAAGCCGGCCCGCTCCCGCTCGCGCAGGCGGGCGATGCGGGTCATGTCCACCTTGTAGACGGAGTGGACGTGGGGGCTGATCCGCTTGCTCTCTAGCATGCGCTGGGCAATGATGCTGCGCATCTTGGTCAGCGGAACCACCTTGCCGCTCATTAGCGGTAGAGGCGCGTGCGGTGAAGCTGTCTGCAACTGCGCCGCTGGAGATTCAGGAGCCGCACTACAGGGTCCATACTGGCTCAAGTAGCGCAGGATGTCTTCCTTGTTGATGCGGCCGTGGGAGCCGGAGCCCGCCATCTGACTGAGGTCCAGCTTGTTCTCCTTGGCGATGCGGCGCACCAGCGGCGAGGAGTAAATGCGCCGGCCTATTGCTTGCGGCGGCGTCATTTGTACCGGCAGCGACCCCTGCAATGTGGTTGGCTGGGCTTCCACCGCCGAAGTGGTCGTTGCTCCGGTGCCGTCAATGACCGCGACAACGGTGTTTACCTCGACCGTCGCGCCCTCGGGCACCTTGATCTCTCTGAGTATGCCGGCCACGGGAGCAGGAATCTCGGCGTCCACCTTGTCGGTAGAGATCTCAAAAAGCGGCTCGTCCTTCTCTACTCTGTCGCCGGCCTTCTTGAGCCACTTGGTGATGGTGCCTTCAAAGATTGACTCGCCCAATTGGGGCATCACGATTTCGATTGCGCCTGCAACCGGCGTGGCCATCTGCGGTGCGGCTGACTTCGCCTCAGATGCGGGGGCTGGCGTGGTTGCGATGGCAGCCGGCCCTGAAGCACTTGCCCCATCGATCACAGCCACTACCGTGTTCACCTCGACCGTCGCGCCTTCGGGGACCTTGATCTCGCTGAGCACGCCGGCAACGGGCGAGGGAATTTCGGCGTCCACCTTGTCGGTGGAGATTTCAAAAAGCGGCTCGTCCTTCTCTACTCTGTCGCCGGCTTTCTTGAGCCACTTTGTAATGGTGCCCTCAAAGATCGACTCGCCCATCTGGGGCATTATTACGTCGGTTGCCATGAATCGTTCTCTCCGCGTTGCGGGACTCTGATGCGCGCTTGGGTCCTGCCGGATTATAAATCGCGGCCTGCTGCGGCCGGGCGGGATTGTGCTGAAGGCGCAGTTCAGGCGCGAACAGGCCGCTCGGCTACGCCCCGGAGACGCTCGACCTCGGCCGGGACTTGAAGAGGCGTGTCCTGTGCGGGCAACGGCGGTGCGGCCTGCGCGCGCAGTCTTGCCAGGCTCTCAACCGCCAGCACCTGTTGGCCGAACACCAACCCGAACTGGCGCGCCGCCTGGTGGGCGATGGCTTCGAGACCAGGCAAACTCTCACCGCCCCGGACCTCTTTCTCCAGACTCGTGACGGCGTGGTCGCTGATGCCGCATGGAATGATGAGTTGGAAGTCGCGCAGATCGGTAGTGACGTTGAAGGCGAACCCGTGGGAGGTGATGCCGCGCGAGACATGAATGCCGATTGCGCCGATCTTCCTTTCGGGTTCGACGTTCTCTTTGGATGTTGTGTCGCTGCTCTTGTCCAAAGGGCTGCTGCCCGCAGAGCACCAAACGCCGGTGAGGCCGGCGATGCGCCCGGCGCGTACGCCGAAGACGCCGCATAGGCGAATCAGCGCCTCCTCCATCATGCGCACAAAGTCCACCGGTCCGAGGCGGCCACCGGTCGGGTTGTGCAAGCTGCGCAGATCGAAGATCGGATAGCCAACCAGTTGCCCCGGTCCATGATAGGTAACGTCTCCGCCACGGTTGATCTCGTGGATAGTAACGCCACGGCGGGTCAGCAGTTCGTCTGAAGCGAGAATGTTGCAGCGGTGGGCGTTGCGCCCCAGCGTAAGCACCGGCGGATGTTCGAGCAAGAGCAACACGTTCTCGATACGGCCCTGGAGGCGCATCTCCGCCACTTCTGCCTGCAGCCGCAACGCTTCTGCGTAGTCCACGCGCCCGAGATAGAGGTATTGAATCATCGCTGCTTTGATTGTAGTCAGCCGCCCGGTACGTTCATCGGAACAGCCTTCATTCCTCGAGCCGCGCCGCAAACAGCCTTGCAAACACGATCCGATGTTCCCAACCAACCAGCAGCCAAAGAAGCGTCGCAAGCGCCCCCATCCCAATACCGCTTGGGTTCATCAGAAGGTGATACACAAGGATGTTGAACAGCACCGGACCCAGCAGTGTTAACCCCAGCCCCACAAACCGGTTCACCAGAAGCAGAATCCCGGAGACAACCATAATCGCGCCCACCACGTAAAAGTAGTGCGCGGCAAACAGGGCGGCAGTGAACTGTCCAGCCAGCCCCGTCGGCATGGCCCCCATGGGAATGAAATTCAGAAACATATTCGAACCGAACACCACGAACATAAGGCCAAGCAAATAGCGCGCAATCATCGCCACAATTTTCATTGCGTTCTCCTTTTGAGTTGAGGTGAATTCCGGGATGAACTTCAGCTGGCGCACAGTTCTGTGGAGGCGGCGGGAATCTCTCTCCGCAAGCAATGGATGGTCAAGGATTAGTCGGCGATTCAAATGGTCACAAACGGCACATTATTGGCTGATCTTCAGCACCCATGCCGGCTGGCGTATCAGATCGTCAGGTAGGCGCGGAAGTTCGATTGCGACGCCACCTGGGATCGACTTGAACGTGAGCGGCTCCGCAAACCCAAGAAGGCTCACCGATTTGACGCCGGTCACATCTTTGACCAGGAAAGTGGAGCCGGGCCAGCGCGGCAGAATGGCGAACACAGTGCCGCCCTTGGCGGTAAAGAAGGCCTCGATCGCTGCCTTCCCTGGTTCGGGCTGGGACGCCAGTTTCGACACGTCGTAGGCGCTCTGATATTCAGAGTTGTACTGGACGGTTGGGACTTCGCCCGTGCTCCACTGCCGGGTCTCCTTCCAGGGCCGGGTGCCGTAGATTGCCTCGCCGTTCACCTTGAGCCAGACGCCGATCTGATGCAGCCGGTCCTGCATGATGACGGGAATGGTGCCGTCGGCTGCGGGCCCAATATCGAGCAGCAGGTTGCCGCCGCGGCTCACGATGTCCGCCAGCATGATGACCAGTTCGTGGGCAGAACGGTAATCTTCCAGACGCTCGGCGCGGTTGTAGCCATAGCTATAACCCATGCCGCGGTTCTCTTCCCAGGGATGATCTATGCCGCTCATGCCGGCGGTGTACTCGGTAGTCCAATAGCCGCCGTGCTTGTGGCGGGTGTCGCTGCCCCACCGGTCGTTGATGACCACCTCGTCCTTGACTGAAGACTCATTGAACAGCCAGGCCAGCAGTTCGGGGCTGTGCCAATCGCTGGAGGGCAGGTCCCATTCGCCGTCGCTGAAGATGATGGAGGGCTTGAGGCGAGTCACCATGTCCTTGAACTGGGGAAACATGTGATCGTGGATATAGCGCGGCTTGTCGCTGAGCCACAAAGGGTTATACCACTCATAAAGAGAGTAGTAGTAACCCATGCGCAGCCCCTTCCGCCGCACCGCATCTCCCAGGTCGCCTGCCAGATCGCGCTGGGGGCCGATCTCGGTGGCGTTCCAAGGGCGGCCCCAGGTGGCGGAGGCTTCCTTGCTGGGCCACAAAGCAAAGCCCTCATGATGCTTTGAGGTCAGCACCACATACTTGGCTCCCGAGTCGGCGAAGACACTTGCCCATTGATCCGGATCGAAGAGCTGAGCGCGAAACTGCCGCGCAAAGTTCTGGTAGGGATAGTCGGCGCCGAACTGTTTCTGGTGATAGGCCCAGGTACCAGCCTCGATTTCGTTGGCCTTGGGGTCGTCGCGGCCCTGGGTCATCTGGTGCCAGTACCACTCGGCGTAAGCCAGCTTGCCGGGAATCACCGGCGCATAGGCCGGCACGGAGTAGACGCCCCAGTGAATGAAGATGCCGAACTTGGCGTCGCTGAACCAGGGAGGCGTGGGCCGTTTGTCGATGGAGTCCCAAGTCGGCTGGTAGGTCTGGGCGCTGAGCGGCGCGAGCACTAGAAGAAAGAGAAACAGGCGCTTCATGCAACATCTCCTTCGGTCGAAGAGAAATGATCGCATAGAGTTGCGGCGGGGCGCAGAACAAGTTCATTCGCGATACACTAGCGACTGGCAGGAGGACCGGGCGGTCGCTGCCGGAGGCTCTCGCGCAAGCGTTGGGCTGCCGGGGGAGGAAAGTCCGAACTCCGCAGGGCAGTGTGCCGGATAACGTCCGGGACGTGCGCCGGAAGGCTCGCGGACGGCCAGTGCCACAGAAAAGATACCGCCTCGGCTACCCCACTTCTTTCGGGAAGCGGGCCACCCCGAGCCAGCTTGCTGGCCCGGCGCCGGGGTAAGGGTGAAATGGTGCGGTAAGAGCGCACCGCTCCGGTTGTGAAGCCGGAGGCAGGGTAAACCCCACACGGAGCAAGACCAAATAGGGAGGGAAGCTGCCGCCAAGAGTCAGGCGGGGTTGCGTATCGGCCCGATGCGCCCAGGTGGCTCGAGCAATTGCCGGAACCTCCGGGTAGGTCGCTGATGAGTGTCCGCGGCAACGCGGCGCCTAGAGGAATGACCGCACACGACAGAATTCGGCTTACAGGTCCTTTTGCCGAAAGCACGAGCCCCGGTTGGGAGATTTCCCGGCCGGGGCTCACCATTTTGGCGGGGAGCGGAGTTGGCCGC
The DNA here is from genome assembly GCA_003165075.1 of Acidobacteriaceae bacterium. Taxonomy (GTDB): domain Bacteria; phylum Acidobacteriota; class Terriglobia; order Terriglobales; family Acidobacteriaceae; genus Telmatobacter. The sequence goes on from PLSM01000044.1 coordinate 51,392, forward strand.
ACGCTGCGGCGGACGTGTTAACCGTGTTAGCGTAGCTGGCACGCGCACTAACACCGCTAACTCCGCGATCCCCGCTGCTACCATCAAGGCATGTTACGCGTGAAGCTGCTGGAGCAAGGCGCCCGGCTGCCGGTGGTGGCGCACCCCGGCGAGGACCTGGGCTACGACCTGTTTGCGCTGGAGGATACGGTGCTGCGGCCGCGAGCCACGGTGCGGGTGAGAACCGGCATCGCCGTGGAGGCGCGGCACCCCGAAACCGATGCGCCGCTGGGGCTGCTGGTGCGGGACCGCTCGTCGATGGCGGCGCGGGGTCTGGCGACGACCGCCGGAGTGATCGACGCGGGCTACCGGGGCGAGATTCAGGTGCTGATGACCAACCTGGGCGAGGCCACGGTAAAGTTGAAGGCGGGGGAAAAGATTGCGCAGATGATTCCTGTGCCCGTGCTGACCGGACTCGTCAAAGAGATGGAAACACTGGAAGAGTCGGCGCGGGCGGAGAAGGGATTTGGGAGTTCGGGGCGGTGAGACAGCTACCAGCTAACAGCATTCAGTTTCCAGCGAAGCGGGGAGCCGGGAGCCGTGACCATGCATCCACCCAAGGTTCACACTGAACTCGGTCAAGCCGCGGCGCGGATGTTTAGCGCCAACGACCGCATGAACCAGGTTCTCATCGAACATCTTGACCCTGCCGCTTGGACAGCCAAACCTCCCGGAAAGACCCGTACCATTGTGGCGATCTTTACCCACATGCACAACGTCCGCACCAAGTGGATACGGCTCACCGCGCCACACCTGAAGGTGCCCTTACAGCTCAATCGCGCGCACTGTACACCGCAGGAAGCCCGTGCAGGATTGACCGAGAGCGCCGCCTGCTGTGCGGAGATGCTGGCTGATGCGCTCGGTGGTCCTGGTGGCCGCGTCGAGGAGTTTCACAGAGACAGCTTGGCTCGGCCTTGGCCGGTGGGCATGGAAATGCTGTGCTACATGGTTGCTCACGAAGCGCACCATCGCGGACAGGTGTGTATGCTGGCGCATCAACTCGGATTCCCTTTGCCGTACAAGGCGTCAGACGGAATGTGGAACTGGGAAAAGCTGTGGAAAGAGTGCGGGTGGCCGGCTGGACCTGGCTCTGACTCTTAACGAAATTGCCGGGCGTCAAATTCAGTCACTTTCTTGTCGAACTCGCCAAAATCACACCCAAAAGCGACGAAAAGGGGCATTTTTGAGGGACTTCTGTTTACCATTAAGATAACGGTACGGCTAGCAGGCACATCCATCATGTTCTTGATTCAATACAGCTTATCTCTTCGACAGGACCGAAATCGCCCCCGGATATCGCCCATTTCAGGGGGGAGGGGGGTGGGGGGTCTCCGGTGGGTGCGGACCGGGGACATGCCAGACAGATTGAAACCGATCGATAGTGCAATGGCTGCCATACCGAGATTGTGCGCCTTTGGGATCTAATTCTCGGCAAGGGCAGCGAACTGAAGGGGACTCTTGGCGCGGCTTGAGCGACCCTGCCGTTCTTGACCCTAAGGCTTTTCTTTCCTTCAGATCCGTAGCCTGTGGGGAGATAAGGCCCGGGCCTAAAGGCCCAGGATTGAAGGCAACTCGTTCAGGGGCCTGAAGGCCCCTNNAGGCCCCTGCTCCCTCCGAGTTTGCAGCAGCCTGATTCAGGGGCCTGTGTGGGCCTCCGCTTCCTCCGATTTTGCCGCAGCCCGATTCGGGGGCCTGTGTAGGCCTCCGCTCCCTCCGACTTTGCTGTGCTGCGGGGCAGGGGGCACGGCCTTGATGGTCGCTTCGACTTGAGAGATGTGCCTCCGCGATAACCCAACTCTGGTTCGGCTGTAAAGGCGATGGAGTTCCAGGAGCCATCGAGCAATGGGGCGACGTATACTTTTACGATCCGCAAAAGTACTCCCGCTCCCCTGATCCTGGGAGGATCGAGAAGACCCAGCGCATGCGGTTTGGCTGAACGGAGAATCGGCGCTCGTTGGCCGGTGAAAGGCATGGGTAGCGGCCTGCGGATGGAGGCTTGCTGGAGGGTTCGTGATTCTCGCAAATATGGTTGCGGCCGTGGAGTTGCAGAGCACGGGGCGGCTGATTTCGCTCTCGGCTCCTGATCTGATCATCATCGTTGCCTACTTCGCAATGGTGCTGGGCATCGGGTTCTATCTGAAGCGCTATGCGACCACCTCAGACGATTTCTTCATGGCCGGACGGGATATGACGGCGTGGGTGGCGGGGCTGAGCTTTCTCTCAGCCAACCTGGGCGCGCTGGAGCTGATGGGATGGGCCGCGGCGGCCTACCAGTACGGCATTCTGGCCACGCATTTCTACTGGATCGCGGCGTTTCCTTCGATGGTGTTCCTGGGCCTGGTGATGATGCCGTTCTACTACGCCTCCAACACCCACTCTGTGCCCGGGTACCTGCAACTGCGTTATGGCGAAGCCACCCGCACGCTCAGCGGTATCTCGTTTGCCGTGATGACGGTGCTGATGTCGGGCATCAACATGTATGCGATGGCCCTGGTGATGCAACTGGTACTGGGCTGGAATTTCCACTTCAGCATCTGGGTGTCATCGCTGACGGTGGCGATCTACGTGACTTTGGGAGGGCTGTACTCTGCCATCTTCAATGAGGTGCTGCAGTTCTTCCTGATCTGGTTTGGCGCGCTTTCGATTCCGATCCTGGGCATGATCGAGGCCGGGGGCTGGAACGGGCTGGTGGCAAAGATTCATGAGCGGGTGCAGGGCGACTATGTGCACCTGTGGGCGCCGATGAGCACCTTTTCAGGCAACCCGATGGGCGTTCACTGGACGGGAATCGTCTTCGGCCTGGGCGGAGTGATCGCGTTTGGCTATTGGACAACGGACTTCCTGGTAGTGCAGCGGGCGATGGCGGCCAAGGACCTGCGCTCGGCACGCCTGGCGCCCATCATCGCCTCGTATTTCAAGATGCTGGTTCCGGCGATCGTAATTCTGCCGGGATTGCTGGGGATCGCAGTGCTGCCGTTCAAGCTGGTTCCGGCAAACACCGTGGGGATGGGGTTGCATAGCTACAACGAAGTGTTGCCGCTGATGCTGGCGCGCTACTGCGGGCCGGGTTTGCTGGGGCTGGGTGTGACTGCGCTTATCGCGGGGTTCATGTCGGGCATGGCGGGCAACGTGAGCGCCTTCGCCACGGTGTGGACCTACGACATCTATCAGCCGCACATTTACAAGCACGGCAGCGACAAGCACTACCTGCTGGTGGGGCGGTGGTGCACGATTCTGGGAGTGATTGCGAGCATCGGCACAGCCTACCTGGTGACGCACTTCAGAAGCATCATGGATTACATGCAGGCGCTGGTGAGCTTCTTCATCGCCCCGCTTGGCGCCACCGTGATTATAGGAATGCTATGGAAGCGCGCCACTCCCAAAGGGGGATTCTGGGGACTACTGGCCGGGACCCTCTCGTCGGTGGGGATGTATGCAGTGGTGACGATTCATCCGGACGCGCTGCGTTACGTTGCTCTCTCCGCCCAAGCCAAGCCCATCGCCGACGACCTCTACCGCGCCCTCTGGTCCTGCATCATCTGTATTGTCGTCACAGTGGGAGTGAGCCTGTTTACCGAACCCAAGCCGATTGCGGAGTTGAAGAATCTGGTGATGGGCCATCTTTCCGCTACAGATGAAGAAGCAGTACCACTCTACAAGCGGCCGATATTCTGGGCTGTGGGAGTGGCGGTGTTGTTCGCGACCTTGCAAATCGTTTTCTGGTAATTTGCGTAAACTGTGCCGGCAGATTCCTGTGAGGAGAAGCAATGGAAGACAACAACTCAACCCTTCATGTGCATCGCGCACATCACGAGATGCTGCCGGTCTGGTTCTTTATCGGTTGTCTTCTGCTGTTTTACGGGCTGGTGATTCTGTTTGTGGGGATTCGTGAATTCCATCACCCTCCGGCGGTGGTGCTGGCCGGTTATCACGCCAGCCTGTGGGGCGGTATCTTTCTGACCGTATTCGGTGGAGGCTTTACGATTCACTTCTCACCGCGCAGAAAACGTAAAGAAAATCAGGGTGCAAGCGACCAGCCAAAAAGGTGATGAACCAGTCGCCGAGTCCAATCGGTTCTGGGATCTGTCAATCCTTTGACTTCATCCGGCGCATAAATCGCTGCAGCGCAATTTTATCTTTCCCTTTTCCGGGCACGAATTGGCTGCCAGTCAGGCCCGCCGACTCGGACGTGACGAACTCTAGTCCCACGCCATCCTCGTCCTGACGAATGACCTTCGACAGCACGGAGACTGAATCTTCCGGATTGTCTGGATTGCTTCCGATCCTTTGCAGAGTCATCAGGATCACGGTGTCGGGCAGCCAGTGTTCTCTGGTGCGCACGTAGAGTCCGGTGGCGCTGATATTGACGACTTCATGTGCCTGCGGAGGGCCGCCAGTCCAGTAGTAGGCGACCAGTCCCGGCTTGCTGTGTCGTTGGGCGGCGGGCCGGGGATTGTTCAACCAGCGCAGGATCCGGATCTTGAGCGAAGGCTTCTCCACGGATGTGGATTCGGCATCCTTCTTATCGTCCGACGGCTTGACCACAGCTTGCGGCTTTGCGGTGACATGCCCGGCCGGTGACTGACCTGAGTGCCTTTCGGCCCGGGGCTTCTTCGCAAAGAGCGTTTCTGAGCTTGGTATGAATGGGCTTGGCTTGGCCGGAGTTTGGTCAACTGGAACTGGGGTAACCGGAGTTGGCTTGACCGGAGCGGCATCGATTGCGGTCGGAGTAATCGGAGCCGGAACGACCGGGGCAGGAGGGGCAATGGGAGCGGCAGCAACCCGAACCGGGACGGCCGGAGCCGCATCGGCAGGCGCCGGAGTAGTTTTGGCAGGGGCAATCGAGATGGGAATGTCCGCAGCCAGGAGCACCGCCCTCTCGGCAGCCCAGGTCTCGTATCGCGATATCAACGAAGGTCTGTGTTGAGGCTCGGATTCAGCTTTCCGCTTGACCTCCGAGGGCTCGATTGCGGCGGGAGGTTTTGCGGTGTCGCGGCGGGCTGGCGACAGGGTAAAGCCGGTTTGGACCGCAGCCGGTTTCGCAATCAGAAATTCGCCGCTCTGCGTGACGGGAGCAGCTTTGGCTGGTGCTGGAGCGGCTGCCGCTGGAACGGCAGGAGCAGGAGCGATTGGAGTTGGAACAACTGGAATTGGGGCAGTTCGAGCGGGCGCGATTGAGATGGAAGCGTCCGCAGCAGGATGCGCTGCCTTCTCGGCAACCCAAGTCTTGTACCGCGACATCAGCGAAGGTCTGTATTGAGGCCCGGGCTCAGCCTGCTGCTTGACCTCCAAGGGCTCGATTGCCGCGGGTGGTTTTGCGGTGTCATCGCCGGCTGGCGACAGGGTAAAACCTGCTTGGGCTACGTCCTGTTTCGCAACCACGGATTCTATGCTCTGCGAGACGACGGCAGGTCTGACCGGTGGCGGAGTGATCGGAGCAGAGATGACCGGGGCAGGAGCAGTCGGGCTCGGAACGACTCGAACAGGGGCGACTTCAGCGGGCTTAACTGGTGCCGGAGTAACTGCCGACGGTAGCACCGGAGCAGAGATGACCGGGGCAGCGGTAATTGGGTCTGGAACGACTTGAACAGGGACTGCCGGAACAGGTTTGACTGGTGCTGGAGTGGATGCCGCTGGGATGGCCGGAGGAGAGGCAACCAGAGCAGGAGCAATTGGAGCGGCGATAGTTGGCGCAGGGGCGGTTGACAGGGGAATGTCCGCGACCCGATGAGCTCTCTTCGCGGCAGTCCAGACCTTGAGCCGCGTCATGAACGACGGTTTCTCCCCGTCGTCCAACTGCCCGCTTGCTGCCTGCGGCTTTGCGGAGTCATTTTCCGCCGGTGACGGAACGAGACGCTTTAGGGCCTGAGTGACTGACTTGGAACTTTGTGCAGACTTTCGCCCCGTTCCCTCGGCAGCCCAGATGATGAGTTCATCGCCGCACTGGGTCTGCGACGAAGCGATGGTGTGGGACGGTAGCGCGAGGGCGCTGGCAGCCAGAGTTTTCGGCGGTTCGAAAGCAAGGTCCGGGGACGACTCGACCACTTCAACAACTTGAAAGTCTTCGTCAAGATAAACAACGTCGAAGTCGACGAGTCCAAGCCCGACTGGAAGTTCACGGCAAGGATTGAGCCAGAGACCTGCGGGCGCGTTACGGGCGAGATCTTCAATCTGCCCTTTGAAAGGCTCATTTACGGTATCGACGACCGTGATTCCCAAGCTGAGGAAACTTGCCTGAGTCTTGTTGTATGCGCAATACTTTCTGCTTTCCATGAGCCCTCAATTTCCTGAAGAAGGTGCCGGATGGCAGAGCATAACAACGAAAATTGGCCTCAGCCTAACAGATTTATAGACAAGGGGGTTAGACACCAAAGTAAGGGTAGGAACGGGTGGGACACAGCAAAGTGAAAGCCCGAAGTCCAGGCCGCTGAGCAGACAGGGGTTGTAGGTTGCTCGAACCGGTGAGGGGTCGGAGATCAGAGGATGGGGTGCGGGCGGGGTTCGTGGCGCCCATCCTTTCCACGATATTACTGTGGAAGGGATGGGCCAACCATATTCAACGCCGTGCCAAGGGTCGGGTACCCGGGCGCTTGAGTCGGACTTCTAGTTTCTCCCCAGGCCGTCGTTCTTGTGGTAGTTGGGATAGGGCGGGATGGGGATATCGGGAATGGGGTTGGCCTTGAGTTCATCCAGCACCATCTGCACACCCGTTTCGAGTTGGCGATCGTGGCCCTCAGCCACGTCCTTTGGCAGTTCCTCGACGGGCACGTCGGGCGCGATGCCGTGGTTCTCCACTTCCCAGTCGCCGTGTATGCCGTAGATGGCATAGCGCGGAGCGGTCACGCGGCCGCCGTCGAGCAGGGATGGATAGCCGCCGATGCCGACCAAGCCGCCCCAGGTGCGGGTGCCAACCAGCTTGCCGATGCCGGCCTTGCGAAAGTACCAGGGCATGGCATCGCCGCCGGAGCCGGAGTTCTGGTTGATGAGCATGACCTTGGGCCCAAAGATGGCGCCCACGGGATCGTGGATGGGTTTGCCGTCGCGCTCGATGGCGCTGGAGAGCGGGAAGCGTTTGAGCACATCGACCACGTAATCGGCGATGAACCCTCCCTCGTTCCAGCGCTCGTCAAGAACCAGGGCCTGCTTGTCGAGCTGGGAATAGAAGAAACGGTTGAAGTTGGTGTAGCCGGAGCCGCCGGTGTTAGGCATGTAGACGTAAGCCACCTTGCCGCCGGAGAGCTGGGCAACCTTGCGGCGGTTAGCCTCAATCCAGTCCAAATTACGTAGGCCGTCTTCGTCGGCGATGGGTACCACGGTGACATCGCGGGAGTCTTTGCCGTCCGGCTTGGGACCCACGTGGAGGACGGTCTGCTTGCCGGCGGTGCCGTCGAGGAACTCATCGATATTGTCGGTGGCATGCAACTCACGGCCATTGACGGCCAGCAAATAATCGCCCTGCTTGACGTAGACGCCGGGCATGGTGAGCGGCGAAGCGAGGCCGGGGGTCCAGTTTTGCCCGCCGAGGATTTTGGCGATGCGGTAGCGGCCGTTTTCCACCGTGTAGTCGGCGCCCAGAAGGCCGCCTTTGGGAGCGGTGTCTTGAGGCCGCGGGGTGCCCACAAACATGTGGCCGATGGTGATTTCGCCCAGCATCTCGGTGGAGAGGTAGGTGAATTCAGAGCGGGAAGCGAGGCCGTCGAGGTAGGGCTTGTATTTGGCTTCGACCTTGGGAATGCTGAGGCCGTGAGTGTTGGGATCGTAGAGGAAGTCGCGCTCGATGCGCCAGGTTTCGTGGTAAATCTGACGCCACTCGGCGCGGGGATCGATGGCGGTTTCCATGCCGCCCAGGTTCAGCGGCTTGCCGGGGTTGTCGTTGCCGGGCCTGAGGTCGTCGGAGGGGGCGATGGAGAAGCTGCCTTTGCGGCTGAAGAGCACCTTGGAGCCGTCCGACGAAACAATAAAGGTATCGAGATCGCTGAGCACCACCTCAGGCTTGCGCTTCTCCAGCGTGAAGCGCCAGACAGCACGGATGCCGGAGCCTCCCCCCTCGTCAGAGGGGCGGCCGAATGGCGCGCTCTCAGACAGGAACAGGACGCCGGTTTTGCCGACCGCGATGCCACCATAATTGCGGGGTGGAATGGGCAGCGAAAGCACGCGGTTTCCGATGCCGTCGAGATCGACGGTGACTTTGACGGGCTTGTCCTTCTCTTTGTCTTTGTCGTCTTTTGAAGCATTCTTGTCTTTGTCGCCAGGCTTGGACTCATCCTTGGCGCTGGACTTGTCGTCCTTCTTCTGGTCGTCGGCGGACTTCTGCGGCTGGTCCTTCTTGTCGTCCTTGTTCTCGTCCTTGATCTTTTCGTCGTCGCTTTCCGGGGGAACGGGCGAGACGCCGTCCTTGGCCAGCACCGCCACGTAGACGGCATTGGTCTGGGCGCGGTCGAGCGAAGAGAGGTCGATGCCGGCGCGTGAAGGGCCATCGTCGGTGGAGGCGAGGAAATAGAGATACTTGCCGTTGGGATCAAAGACCGGGTTGCCGGCATCGCTCATGCCGTCGGTGACCTGGGTGAACTTGTGAGTCTCAATGGAGTAGAGAAAGACAGCATTCAACTGATTGTCGAGGTCGCGTTGGTAGGCGATCCATTTCGAGTCCGGCGACCAGGTATAGCTGAAATTGGAATCGAACCCGCCGTAGGTGCCCTTGTCAACTAGCACAGGCTTACCCGAGGGCACATCGACAACCCAGAGACGCAGGTGCTTGTCGGCGTAGGCGATGTGTTTGGAGTCCGGAGACCAGATGGGATTGTAGAAAAAGCTGGGATCTGGGCCGAGGTCGATGACCGTGGGAGGCTTGAAGCCGGTCTGCTCGTGCAGGAAGAGCTGGTACTCGCCGGAGGCGTCAGAAAAGTAAGCGATGGTTTTGCCGTCGGGACTCCATGAAGGGTTGCGCTCGGCAATACCCGGAGTGTTGGTCAGGTTGCGGGTATCGCCCTTTTCGGCGGGCACGGTGAATATCTCGCCGTGGGCTTCAAAGACGGCACGGGCGCCGGTGGGCGAGAGCCCTGGGTTCTGGATCTCATTAGGCAGGATGGAGGCCAGATGGGGCGCAAGGTTGGGCAGCTCACCGTGAATCCGGATGGAGAGGACCTGGTCGGCGTTGGTGGCGGTGTCGACCAGATGAATGGACCCAAACTGCTCATAAACCAGCCCTCCCGGGCCGGCCTGGAACGACTTGAGGTCGTAGCCGGAGTTGGGCGCAATCTGGCTCACCTGTTTTGAGGCAAGGTCGTAGCGGAACAGGGAGACCGGGCCGTTGCGGTCGGAGAGGAAGTAAACCTGGTTGCCCACCCACACAGGGTCGGCGTCGTTGGAGTTGTCGCGCGGGACCTTAACCAGGTCAAGGGTCTTCAGGTTCACGATCCAGATGGGGGTAGTCTGGCCGCCCACGTAGCGCTTCCACGCCGGCTGCCACTTGGTCAACGGTTGGTAGGCGATGGATTGGCCGTCGGGCGAGTAAGAACCCTGAAAGCCGGAGGGCAGGGGCAGCGGCTCAGGCATGCCCGAGCCGTCGGCGTGGACGCGGAAGAACTTGAGGAAATGGCGGTAGCTGACTGCTCCGCTCACGATGAGCACATCCTTGCCGTCGGGCGCCCAGCCCACAACTTCGCTGCCCACCGGGTGCCAGGTAACGCGCCGCGGCACACCGCCCTGGGCTGAAACGATGTAGACATCCGTATTGCCGTGCAGATGGGCGGAGTAGGCGATCTGCGTGCCGTCCGGCGAATAGAACGGGCCGGCTACGACCTGCCCGTCCGAAGTAAGGCGCTCGGCATCGCCGCCCTGACGGCTGACCGTCCAGATATCGTCGGCGTAGCGGAAGGCAATTTTGTCCTGCGAGAGCGAGGGATTGCGCAGCAGGAGCGGTGGCTGGGCGGACGGGGTTTGGGCGGCAACAAAGACGGGCAGAAGCGTGGCCAGCGCAAGAGAAACAAGCGCCAGCCGGGGGCAAGTGCGATTCATCGGGCCTCCGGTGCAGTGAGCAGATTCAGTTTAACTGTAAGGACGTCTGCGCACATTGCGACACTGTATCGTACGCCGGGCAGGGGGTAAAGGTTCCTGTGAATGCTGGTTGGGGATCGGTTTGCGAAGCCGGTGAAGACGCGAGGGCCGGGCGGCGGCTCGCTCTTGCGGAGCCAATCAGGCCCGACCTTTACGCTTGGAGTTTATTGGCCTGGTGCCACGATCGCAATGGGCACCGCCAGAGGCTCACTTTACAGGCACGGGATAGACCGCGATCTGGTCGCGAGTGAGAACTGCAAGCTGCGAACCATCCGGGGCCAGCGCGAAGCCGTCGCGGCTGGAGGACGGAGAACCGACAAGCACGTTGAGCAGCCGTTTCCCATCCGCGGCGCGATAAACACCCAGTGCCTCTGAAGTGAGATCCGCCGCACTGAAGGTGGCTCCCTCCGGCACCGGCCGGGTAGATTGCACGGTCTTCACCGCGAAGACCTCATGGTTGGCGCTGCCTTCGGCGGCATAGCCAAAGGCGCTCGAGCTCGCGCTACCTTTCAGCGCCAGCTTCCCATTCGGCCGCACCACGCGATACTGGAACTCGTCAGTATGCCTGTCGCAACTCACCAGGAAGATGAGGTCCGGGGCGATACTCGAAAGCTCCGGTCTGCAACTCGAGTCGAAGCGGGCAAAGGTCGAAGTATGATTGTCCCAACCCTGCATGAGGATCCGGTAGCGCATATCCGGCTGTGCCAGCAGCTTGGCCTGACCCTCGTTCAGCAGCGTAGGCGGCAACAGACCCGAATGCGTCTTTGTTGCCGCGATGGGATCGAAGTTCCGATTCAGCACCAGGATATCGAGATCTTCTTCCGGCTCGCCATCGAGGTGCTGACGCAGTTGCTCATGCAACTCCGCCGAGTGGCGTTCGTGGATCACACCGATGGCCAGGAAGCTTCCATCGGGGGTCACGCGCACAAAGGCCAGCGGACCGGTCAGCCCGACTCGATTCTGAATCTTCAATCCCGCGCCGTACACGCGCAGTTCCGAGCCGACATGCACCAGCACATGGCCCTCAGACAACGGCCAGAGGTATTGGTTGTTGTCGGGCATTTCCCAGTCGACGGTGTGTGTCACCTTATGGGTAGCAGTGTCTACAAGCACGGCGCGGATCACCCGTACTGTCCGCCCACCCGATCCCAGCGCATGCCTTGACAGCAGCAGGTGCGGATTAAATGCCACCAGCAGTTCTCTGGGGCCAAGATATGCCAGCGCCTCATCGTGGTCGAAGGCCATCATCGCCCTCTGCGGGCGAGGATTATAGCCAAGCTGGCTGATCGAAATGCTGTCCGGCGCGTTACCGATTGCAGTCGCATTGCCCGCAGGCAGGGCCACGTCGCACTGCGGAGGCACGCACAGGTCGATGTCGGGAAGAGCCGGCAGCGCTGCTGCCGCGGCCGCATTTGCCGTCGTCGCACCGCTCAACCCGGAAGCTCCCCCAGCCGCCGGCTGAGCCACCCCTGCATGAGCCCGCATTAAGGGAAATGTCCCTTCCATCGGAACCAGTAGGAACACCGTGTGTTCCAGCAGCGTCAAATCGTGGTTGGTCTCCGTGAGGACGGAGCTGTTGTCCGGCCCGCTGCCTATACTCAGCTTCAATCCTCGAATGCCGACGACATCGCCCATCTTCATGGGCGGAAGCGGCGGAGGCCCACCGCCCATGAGGTCAGTCTGCAGGTTCATGGTGGTACTCTCCTGCATCGTTTTCAGAGCGCCAATGCCCGTATTCCCAGGACCGGTGGCCCTTGTGTCCATGGGCAGCGCGTCCGTCAATACGCCGCGATCCATACTGGGCGGCGGAGCCGCCACCGCAGCAACGAGCAGCTTGAAGTCGTCCATCTTCAATCCGCTGCATTGCGCCTTCGTAAACTCAAGACCGAGCTGGGAATCTGCGGCAGTCTTGGTGTGAGGAACCACCGAAACCACCTGTCCCCCCAGAATTGCCCCATTCTTGAGAACGCAATCGGTACCCTGCCAACCGATTTGGACCCGCGCGTACACCGGTTCGCCCACCTTCAACTTGTGCGCGCGCACATCCGTCATCAATTCCGCCTGAATAGGCGTGACGCCAGGCTTGGGAGCATCGTCCGCATAGAGCACCGTGCAGCACAGCGCGAGACTGGTAATCAGCAGTGGAATTCGCATTTTTGTCCTGGCCATCGCTTGGTAGTTTCCGTTGCCGAAGGCGTTCAGGTGCCGGCAGACCGGAGGTTCTTCAATTCGTTTTCGCAAGATCGAGACTTTCTGCCTTATTTCACCCTTAGAGTTGAGGCCATGCTCTTTGTTCATTGTTAATTATCGGTGGGCCGCTCGATGTGATCGATCATCAGAACATCGAGCGGAGTAATTATCGGCTTCAGCTTCAATCCAAGTTGATCCTTCAGAGCTTGCAACAAAGCCGGTATAGGTACGTCCGGCTGAAATCCATCTCCGGATGGCGGCGGGTTGCCGGGATTTTCCGTCAACTCGAACGAGAAATCAAATCTTCCGGTCATGCCCGTCTGGTCCACCACTGGTCGGCCTAAGTGCCCGACCGAAGGAAGGAACGCGGCGATCAGCTTCATAGTGGTGTCGCGGGAGCCCGCAAGAATCTTATGGCCAGGCTCAGGATTCACCCAGTAACCATCGCAGAAAGGTGGATACACATCGGTAGCATTCGACGAGGAGGGCGGGTCCGAAGATGCATTTGGGACAGCACAAGGAGGGCCGTCGGCATGTGGCCGAAGCTTCGGCCCTGTCTTTCCGGGCTCCTCTGGAACCAGGGCAAACACGGGAACTTGACGACTCTCAAAATGAACGGCGAGCTTGAAGCGATCGGCAAGTAGAGATTGCATCATCAGGCGCATCTGGTCCTTGGTGGGGTTGCCCGGCGCCCGCGCCTCAATGACGAAACTGTCTCTGGCCACCCACGCCGGCAGTTGAGCGATCATCGACTGAATCTGGTCCTGGGTAAGCCAAAGTTTGTAGGCGAACATGATGTAATCCGGTAACGTGAAATCGGCCGAAAAGCGCCCATTGGGATCCGCGCTGCTTCCGAATGTGTCCCCGGCATCCAATGCGAAGTTGGGCGGCGTGAAGCTACCCGGCGTACCCGGCCGGATGGAGGCAGATTCGAATTCCATTTTGCCCCCTGCCGCTGTTTGCCAATCCGACGCGGGAGACTGCGCCTGCACCTGTGACGCATGTATCAAGCCGAACGCAACCGGCACAGCCACGGCCGCCAATCCTGCCAGAACGAGAATTAGTTTTCTGGTGAAATCCAACTTCTGCGTAACGCCTTCGCCCATGATGCGGATAATCCGTCTTCTCAGGTTCGCCCCGGCAATGCCGGACACGCACACCAAAGGCGATTCCAGGCAAAATCGGCAGGCCATCAGAAGGCTCTCGGCATAGACGTTCGGTCTGGCTCCCTGCTCTATCACGGCCTCATCACACGCGCGCTCGCGCTCTTCCACCATGCGCGACTCCATCCACCACACCATCGGATGGAACCAGAACAGAGCTTCCACCACCATATGAGTGGCCGCGGCCAGGTTGTCATGGCGTCGCACGTGCAACAGTTCGTGCGCCAGGATGGCTTCGATATGCCCATCCTCAAGTCGTTCGGTGAGTCGCACAGGCCACAACAACACCGGACGAACAATGCCGAAAATTCCCGGTTCCATCATTTCCTGCGAATGCATCAACGCGATGCGCCCATTTGCCTTTGCGTTGCACTCCAGCCGGCGCAGTATCTCCAGCTCGCGCCCCTTCATTGCATGGGCAGACTCACGCAGCGTCGCAGAGACCCGGCGCCAGCGCACAAACCACATGAGCAACACCATCCCAACGCCGCAGAGCCACACTGCGGCCAACACTGCCGGCACTAGCGCCACAACACGATCCATCCAACTTGCGTCGTGCGTCGACGAAGGGATGGACATTGTGGCGCGAAATGGCTGACTCGCGACATCGATCGCGGAGTAAACCGTCATCTGCGGCTGAATAACCGCCGGACGCGGACGGGGCAAGAGACCGCCAAGCCCAACCAGCAACGAAAAGGGAATAAGAAATTTGACCGACGCCGCCAGCCAAAGCCCATAGCGCGCCGATGCCTGGTTCTTGCGTAGAAGCAGCGTCGCCAGGCCAGCCACTGCCACGAAGACGGTCGATTGCCAAAGGTGATTTCCCAGCGCCGGTCCCAGACCACTCGCCAAAGTGAGCAGGCGTTCCGTAATCATGGCTTGCCTCCATTCTTGAGGCTCTTCAGCGCCTTTTCCGCGTACTCCACATCTTCAAGTGTCAGCTTGCCTGCCCCGATGAGATGAGCCACCACGGGACGCGACTCCCCGCCAAACATGGCCAGCAGGTCATCCACAAGTCGCCGCTGCGCCGCGTCGCGCGAGACAGTAGCCGTGAATATATGAAAATTGCCAACTTTTCGCACACGGCGCACTACTTGTTTCGCCTCCATGCGATAGATCATCTTTTGGACCGTCGTGTACCCCGGTCTCTTCTTCTCATGGAAGGCCTCTTGCATCTCCCGGATGGACGCCTCGCCTCTGGCCCAAAGCGTCTCCATGATCTGCATTTCAAATCTGGTCAATCTTGCGCCAGCCATGTCTATGACTCCCGTCTTTTCATCTACGACGCGTGTCAGCGATGCTACGGCGAGAATTCAAATTGGTCAAGAATTAAAGATACTCAGGACAAAAGTGCTTGCAGAATCTGAGCTGTACTGTGGGAGGTTAGTTCCGTACACCAGGCCAGCGCGGGGGGGGTCGAGTCGCGGATACAATCCCGAACCGGGTGAAGACGCAAAAATTACGCAACCCGGAACTCATTCAAAACGAGCCGGATATCCCGTATTTCGGTCAGATTATTGGCCTGCTGCCAGTGCTGCGGTGCGCTGCACCTTGGGCTTGGGCACGCCGTGGGTGTGGCAGTCTACGCACTTGACCCAATGCACATTGTGCTTGCTCGCGGGGTTGGCGTAGGTGGTGTCCATCTTCTCCACGTCGAGGCCGCAATGCGACATCTGCGGATGGCAGGTGACGCAGGAAGCACGCGCGTTTTCGTTGTGTCCGCTATGGCAGGAGAAGCAACTAAGCCCCTCGTGCACGCCGAGCGGGGTTCTGTCGTCACCGGAGCCCACCTGGGGACCCCAGTGATTGGTGTCCGCGATTGTGCTGGGTTCAGGCATGCGCGACGCGTGGCACTGGTAGCAGAGGGCCTGGCGCCGGTCGGGGCTGGCGTGCACCGGCCTTGCGCCTTCATAAAGCTGGGGAAGGGCAAGGTTGGCGGCGGCGAAGTGCATCTGCTCGCGGCGGTCGAAGAAGGCCAGTGAATCGTCCAGTGCCGGGGCGGCGACGGAGATGCGCGTGGAAGGCTTGGTTTCAGGCTGGCCTTCGCGGTGAACCCAATGGCACGACTGGCAGGGCATCGTCGGCTGATCGGCAAAGCCTGCGCGGACGACATGCCATGGCCCCGTAATGTTCTGGGGCTGAACGAGTTCGCGGACCGGTCCGCTGTAGTGCATGCCGTGACAACGGAAGCAGTCGTCCATCAGGCGGCGTTTTGAATTGTGTTTGGAATCGGCGAAGATCTGCTGGTAGGTGGCGCTGTGCGGGCCGGCGTGCCAGGTGGCGTATTCCTTCTGATGGCATTTCTGGCAGTTCGCAGTCATGGCCACCACGTCCACGTCACGCAGGCGAATGGCTTCAGGGATCCTGCCGCTGAGGTGAATGGCGATGTGGCGCAGCTTGGTGGCCATGCTGGCATCGTGGCAGTCCAGGCAGGTTGTCGCGTTTTGATGAGCGGAGGAATGGACCACGCTGACATAGCTCGCCATCTCGTGGCAGCCGGCGCATCCGGCTCCATGCTGCGTGGTGTAGTAGTAGGACGCCCCAAACATGCCGGAGGTGATAAGAGCCGCCACCGCGACCACGGCGAGAGCACATATTTTCAGAATCCGTTTCAAGACCGGAGCCCTGTGCCTTTCCAGTTGTGAACCAGTGCATCCGACGCCATGTAGGCGATGGCCATGATGGTGAGCACCGGGTTAAAGCCGCCGTTGTTGACATGAACGCTGCCATCGATCACAAATACGTTGTCGACGTCGTGAAGTTGGCAATTGCGGTTGACGACGGAGCTTTGCGGATCGTTGCCCATGCGGCAGGTTCCTGCCTGATGCTGGCCGGCCGAAATAGTAGCGGGCTTGCCGCCTGTGCGCGAGGTGAAAATCGCGCCTGCCTCTTTGAGCCAGGCTTCGGCACGCTGCGATTGCACCGCTCCGATCTCGAACGTATGCGGGTGGCAGTTGCCCTGAATGCGCGCCACGGGCAGTCCCCACTGGTCTTTGACCGCCGGATCGAGGATGACCCGGGCGTCGGCGGTGGGAATCTGCTGGGTGGGGCCCATGATGACGATCGAGCGCTTGTGCCAGGCGCGCATGGCTTGCTTATGCGCCAGGCCCCAACGGGGCGTATCCTTGGGAACCCGATCGACCATGTGAATAGGGAGGCGGATGAATTCGTTCGCCAACATTCCGCCGCCGACCAGTCCGGGAGTTCCGTGGTTATAGTCCATCACGGCAATGCTGGCGCCCGGGCCCATGTCGTCGTAAGTGTCGTGGTCGAAATAGCCGACGGCGCCGGTGTAGTGATGGCCCTGCAGATTCCGGCCCACCTGGTCGTAGCGGTTGCCCAATCCGTTGGGAAACAGGCGGCTCTTGGAGTTGAGCAGCAGGCGCGCGGACTCGATGGCGCAGGCTGAGACCACGACTATGTCAGACAACTGCTCCTGCAGATGGCCGCTTTCATCAAAGTAGGAAACGCCGCGGGCACGGCCCTTGTCGTCGACCAGGACCTCTTTGACCGTGGAGCTCATGCGCAGTTCGCAGTTGCCCGTGCCCAGCGCGATGGGGATTACGGTGTTCTGAGAACCATTCTTGGCATCCACCTCGCAGGCGAAACCGCAGCACCAGCGGCAGCGCATGCACGGTCCGCGGTCGTTGTAGGGCACGCTGTTGCGCAGCATGGGCAGCGGAAATGGATGTAGGCCGAGGCGCTTGGCGGCGGGCTCCAGAATTTCAAACTCGCGGTTGGCCGGCAGCGGAGGCATGGGCAGCGGCCGCTTCCGCGGCGACCGGAAGGGAGTTGGCGAGTAGTCGCCGGAGACGCCGATCTCATATTCGGCCTGGTCGTAGAAGGGCTCCAGGTCGTCGTAGGAGATGGGCCAGTCCTCAAGAGAACTTCCCGGCGGCGCGCCGTAAGTCGACTTCAAGCGAAAATCCTGGGGCATGTAGCGCCAGGCCTGTGCCCCATAGCTGAGGGTTCCACCGCCCACGCAAGCGGCGTTGTTCTGGTAACTGCCCTCGCTGGGCAGTACCACGTGCGCATTGCCTGCGGCATCCACCAGGACCCGGGGATTGCCTTCATCCTCCGGTCCGAAGGCGTTGCCCAGCACGGTGGTGCGCTGATTGCGCAAATCGTCCTTACGGCAATCGGCAGGCGTGTACCACTTGCCGCGTTCGAAGAGCACCACGCTCATTCCAGAAACGGCCAGCTGCTTGGCTACAATGCCTCCTGCCGCGCCGGCTCCAACCACTACAGCATTTACACGCTTCATGATTGCGCGCCCTTCGTGAAGTCGTACTGCGCACGCCCCCGCACCGGAGGTTCGTCCAGACCCAGCATCCGCCAGCTCACGGCGTCGCGATTCCCGCCATGGCGTGGGTTGCCGTAAAAGCTCTCGAAGGTGTGGCTGCGCACCAAGGCAAAGAATGCGGGCTGCTCCTTTTCGATCGCGGTCACCACTTCAAACTGACTTTTTTGGGGGGCCTGCGAAAGGGAAACGCCGGCGAGCTTCCTGCTGAGCAGCTCAGCCTGTTCGAGTCCGGCCCGGTAGGCCTCGCGGTGGCGCCGGTAATGACGCGCAAGCTGACGATCGATGTAGGTGACAGCACCGGCTTGCGATGCGCTGGGAAAGTCGTCGGCAGGAATAATCTGGTCGCAAATTGCAGCCAGCGTATGGGCCTGGCCGTCGTTGAGAAAGTCCCAGTTTCCCCGTCCACGCGAAGCGCAGCCGGCGGCAAGCGCCGCACCCGCTACCACTCCGCCAGCCATGAATCGACGCCTCGTAAATCGCTTCATTTGCGTCCTTTTCTCGCTGAGTGTCTGCCATACTAGGCCCGCCTCAACAAGCCTGCCAGTGACGCAAATCACGGTGTATGAAGGCCACGAAATGCCGGCCGCAGCAGACGGCTCCGGAACCGGGGCGTGGCCGCCTGCGTATGAAGCAAATAGAGATAGA
Organism: Acidobacteriaceae bacterium; assembly: GCA_003165075.1. Taxonomy (GTDB): domain Bacteria; phylum Acidobacteriota; class Terriglobia; order Terriglobales; family Acidobacteriaceae; genus Telmatobacter. The sequence goes on from PLSM01000044.1 coordinate 69,788, forward strand.
ACAGGGACCCGGCACGGGATCGCGGCCAGTTATTCGAGGCCAGATGGCGTTGTGTTCCGTCCATATAGGAGTAGCAGCGCGATTTCTCCCCTTCACCCTGCCGGGCAATTCCGGGCAGAGCAGTTGGCGGCCCAATCGATCCGTGGGGCGCCTGAAGCGGTTGGTTTGCATACACTGGAAGAGCCGGACAAAGAAGAGAAAGCAGAACCATGAAGCTGATTGAGGCCTTTAAACTCGCGCTGGAGTCCCTCTGGGGCAATAAACTGCGGTCCATTCTGACCCTGATCGGGGTAGTGATGGGCGTGGCCTCCGTAATCATGGTTCTGACCTTGGTGCAGGGCGCGAAGAAATATGTAAGCACCAAGCTCTCAGGGTATGGGGCCGACGTGTTCACGGTGACGCGGATGTCCAGCGTGATCATGGGCCCGGAGGAGTATCTCAGGTTTCAGAAGCGTAAGTTGCTGCACTTCGACGACTACGAAGCGGTGCGTGAAGGTTGTACCCAATGCAGCGAAGTAGGTGCGCTGCTGAACAAGTCCACAAATGTTGTGGCGAACGGACACTCCAGCAACAACACCGAGGTGCGCGGCTATACCTGGACAATGGTGTCGCTGAACAACGTCGACATCTCCCTGGGCCGCGGCTTCACGCCTGCCGATCAGGACCACGCGACGCATAACGTCATCGTGGGCTACGACATTGTGGACAACCTGCTGGGGGCGGGTGATCCACTGGGCCAGGAGATCCGCGTGGACGGCATCCCCTACACCATCATCGGGGTAGCCGATCGCAAGGGCAAAACTCTAGGAGAGTCGCAGGACAACTGGGTGGCCGTGCCCATCAGCACCTACCAGCAAACCTACGGTAACAACGATTCAGTGGACATTTACGCCCGCGTATCGGGCGGCGCCGCGGTGATGGAACAGGCCAAGGATGAAGCGCGAGTGCTGATGCGGACGCGGCGCCATGTTGCGGCAGGCACGCCGGACGATTTCGAGATCGAGACCAACGACACCTTTCTGGACATCGCCAACCAGCTGCTGGGAGTATTTGCCTGGGTGGTGCTGGGCCTGGGTTCGATCGCCCTGGTGGTGGGCGGTGTTGTGATTATGAACATCATGCTGGTGAGCGTCACCGAACGTACGCGCGAGATCGGGGTGCGCAAGGCGCTGGGTGCCAAGCAGCGCGATGTGCTGATACAGTTCCTCATCGAAAGCGCCTCGCTGTCCCTGGTGGGCGGAGTCCTGGGAGTGATGAGCGGAGTCCTGGTGGGCAAACTGATCACGATTTTTGTAGGCTTCCCGACTGCGGTGCCGCTGTGGGCCATCTTCCTTGGACTGGTTCTGGCCAGCGCGGTAGGCATCTTTTTCGGTGTGTATCCGGCCAGCAAGGCGGCGCGGCTTGACCCGGTAGTGGCGCTGCGTGCAGAGATGTGAGAAAGGCAGCTAACAGCAGATAGTTAACAGCGCACAGTTTTCAGTAGTCGGAAGCGGGAAAGTTGGACTCTTCGATGGCGCAGTCGTTTCGGGAATAGGAAAGATGATCTACTCGCTTCTGGAATCGCTCAAGGAGCAAGTCCGGGAGAACTGACAACTGTTAGCTGTCCACTGTTAGCTGCTTTCTAGAAACTTCGGAGCTTTTATGGCAAAAGGACAAACCGCGGAATCCGTCAAGATGGCCCTCGACACCCTGAGGACGAACAAGCTGCGCTCGGGGCTGACGGTTCTGGGCATTGTTATCGGAGTTACCACGGTGATCACCATCTCGTCGGTCATCAACGGGGTCAATAACCGGGTGAACGACTTTGTGAGTTCGCTGGGCTCCAATGTCTTCTGGGTCTTCCATATGCCGGTCATGGGCGTACGGCCTACCACCGAACAGTTAACGCGGAAGAAGCTGACCATGGATGACGTGCTGGCCCTGCGCACCTTGCCCCACGTGGTTGCCGCCGACGGCGCCCACCAGCATACGGGGCAGTTCCGCGTGGGCGCCGTAAGCGTGAAGTACGAGGGCAAGAAGGCGGCGGGAACCATGCTGGAAGGCACGACCGCAGAAGTTGCCAATGTGACAGATCTGACCCTGCAGGAGGGCCGCCTGTATACCGACGACGACGACAAGCGGGCGGCACATGTGTGCGTTCTGGGCCACGACACCTGGGAGCAGTTGTTCGGCGACCAGTCGGCGGTGGGTAAGGAAGTCACAGTCGAAAGCGGTCTCTACACCGTGATTGGTGTGCTGGCAAAGCGCAAGCAGCCCTTTAGCGGTGGCAGGAACCCGGAAGACAATGCGGTCTATTTCCCCGAGGGCACTTTTCATAACCTGCACCCGGAAGACCTGGATCTGTGGGTCAGCGTGAAGTACGACGACCCCAGGAACAAGTCGCTGGTGGAGGAGGAGATCCGCGAGTTGCTGCGCATCCGCCGCAAGGTGAAGGTATCGGCGGACGACAACTTCGAGATCTTCGGGCCGGACTCGCTCTCAAAATTATGGAGCCAGCTTACGGGCGGGCTGGTGCTGTTCATGATTGCCGTCTCCAGTGTGGGCCTGATGGTGGGCGGCGTGGGCGTGATGAACATCATGCTGGTGAGCGTGACCGAACGCACCCGGGAGATCGGCGTGCGCAAGGCCCTGGGCGCCACCAAGAGAAACCTGCTGACCCAATTCACCACTGAAGCGGTGACGCTGTGTGCGGTGGGCGGTGTGATCGGCGTTCTGCTGGGCGCCGTGCTCACCGGGATCATTTATCTGCTGCCCATTGGACTGCCCGCCACCATGTCCACGATGTGGGTGCTGATCGGCTTCGGAGTCTCCTGCGCCATTGGCCTGCTTTTCGGTATTTATCCGGCGTGGAAGGCTGCGACCCTGGACCCGATCGAGGCGCTGCGGTACGAGTGAAGCAGGGAACAGAGACACACAGAGCAATCAGGCTCTCGCTTCGACGCTCCGCATTTCAGCGCCCCACCGCATCCTGGCGCAGATGACTGAATGCCGCCGGCGGCACGTCGGACAGCGGTAGGCCCGGGCCTTCCCACAGCAGGCGCGGCGAGCCCTGGCTGGCAAAGTGCAAGCCTTCCAGATGAAATTGATGCCGGCCGGCGCGCAGGCCCAGCGAACCGCGGTCGTAGCGCATGGCGTTGCCCGGCGACTTACAGACCTGGGAAAAGGGCGGACCGGTTTTCGCCACCTCCAGCCCGTCAATCAGCAAGTGCGCGCCGTCGCGAGCCATCAGGTGAAAGCTGTAGCCGCCATCGGCAGGAATGTCGATAAACCCATCCCATGCAGTAGCATAGCGCGTATATCCGTGCGAGTCTGCACTTAGATTGGGCGACTCGCCGTCGAAGACCGGGGTTTGGGCTGTGAGGTCGGGCAACTCGGTCCACGCGCCGGGGTAGATGTGGAAGGCGAGGCCCGGCATCAGGGGTCCGGCGATGGGGGAGGCGTCATGCCAATTGGCCACGGCCACCACTCCCTGCGCCGCCCAGTCCTGACGGCCCTGCGCGTCCTCGGCCTCCAGCAGCACCCTGAAGCGCCCGGCGCCGTGGGCCCCGTCGAGCGCGGTTCCATCGGCATCTGGGTAGCGGTGGCGCACGCGGCGGCCATGGGCCACCGTGCCGTCGCCGAAGAGCCATGTAAACCGGGCATGCGGCCAGAGCGCTGCGGTGAATGTGACGCTCCTGCCCGGCACGATGATCGGGGGGTCCACGGTGAAGGAGGCCAACGGTCCGGATGGGGTTGCAAAATGCGCCTGCGCCGCACCTCCTAATACCACCAGCGGCAGGTCGGCGTTTCCGGCGGCGCGGGTCTGGCCGTACTTCACATTGTCGAAGGTGATGCCGGCCACGTCGCCCACGAACGTGGAAGTGGCCAGCGGAGGCTGATCCAGAGCCCAGATGTTTCTGAAAACGATGTTGTGCAGACCGGGATACTCCTGCTCCAACTGGACCAGCGAGTACCAGTCATCAAGCCACAGATTCTGAAAGGTGAAGCCGGTGTGGTCGCCCTTGGCTTCGTCGGCTCCCCAGAAACCGAGAATGCCGAAGATCTGGCCGCAAGCCCCGATGCCGGCATGCAAAATGTCGGAGTCGCGCAGGGTGAAGTTGCGCGAGTTGTAAGTCTTGCGTGGCCAGCCCGCGCGCACAATGTTGGAAATGCTCGTAGAGAGCTGGCTGTCTTCGATGAGGATGTTCTGCACGTCGTGGCCGGGGCGCACCATGTCCTCATCGGAGTAGCCGTCCCAATTGCCCTGCATGGCAAAGACGTCGTCGGATGTGCGCAGGAAGGAGTTGCGCACAACGGTGTCGCCGCCGCCCAGCCAGTCCATGCCGTCCTGGTTGGCGTTGCCAGGGTTGCCGCCGACCACGCGCAGGTCGTCGAATGTGAAGCCGGTCGAGTCCTTCATCTGGATGGACCATGTGCGCGATCGCACAATGCAGGTGAGGCCGCTGATCTGAATGTTGCGCGCCTCCAGCGAACCGATACAGTGCCAGTCGGGCTTCTGCATCCAGCCCTCGTCGTTATCGGGGTCCTGGGGGCCGTCGTAGACAATGGTGCCGCGGCCGAGTACCTTGACGTCCTGAACCTTCCACAGGTTGAGACTGCCGAAGAAATACGAGCCGGGCGCCAGATAGAGCGTCTCGCCGCTTTTGGGGTTCAGACTTTGGCGATAGATTCCCGGCGGATAAACATGGACGGAGGGATCACTCGGCTGGGATGGCGGCGGCGCGCCGGCGAACAAGAACAGCATCCGCGCGTGGTTAAGAAAGTCGCCCGGCCGCGCGATGGAAAGCTTGGCCGGCCCGGCCAGTTTGAAACGGATGGTTTGACCCTGCCGGATGGGGCGAATGCCAAGACGCCAAGGTTGGATATCGACGCCGCGATCCCAGAATCCGGGCTCGACTGCGGTGATCTCCACGGTGACCGAGCCGGTGATGTCGAAACTGGCAAACTCATAACTTGCCGCGGCATGTGCCACGTCCACCGGCTTGCCATTCACCGTAACCGTGAAGGCCGAGGAACGCATCTCCGGGGGAACCGGCACGGGCTGAACGCGAGGGGCGGCAAAGGCGGCGCCAGCAAGCGGAAGCAAGACCACGAACAGCGCGCGAAAACCCGGCAAGAAAAAGGACCCCGGCGGAAGAATGAAGACGAAACCACTGTAGCACCGGGCGGCGCCGCTTCAGATGCCTTCGCCCATTGAGACATAGCCGCGCAGGTTCTCCAGCTCCACGCGGTAGGCCTCGCGTTCGGCGGTTTCGGCAGCGAAAGGCTCCTCACGCCCGGGCTCCGCACCGAGCCGCTCTTCCAGCTCTTCAACGCGGACAGAAAGGGCGATCAGGGCGTCGGAGAGCGGATCCTTGATGTCGTGTGGATCGGTGAGGAGCACCCGCTCGCCGTTGCGATAGACGATGTGCGCCGGAACGCCCACCACGGTGGAGTTGGGCGGAACGTCGGTCAAGACCACCGAGCCCGCGCCTACGCGGGAGTTCTCGCCCACTGTGATGTTGCCCAGTACGTTGGCATTGTTGCCGATAAAGACCCCGTCGCAAACCGTGGGGTGGCGCTTGCCGTGGCCCTTGCCGGTTCCGCCCAGCGTCACGCCCTGGTACATGGTCACGTCGCTGCCCACAATGGCCGTTTCGCCGATCACCACGCCGGTTGCGTGGTCAATAAACAGCCTGCGACCCAGCAACGCACCGGGATGGATGTCGACGCCGGTGAAGAAGCGGCCCACCTGCGAGAGTATCCGCGCCGGCAATCGCAGGCGGACACGCCACAGCTTGTGGGAGACGCGGTGAATCCACACCGCCCACAGCCCCGGATAGCAGAGCAGGACCTCCAGCCGGGAGCGCGCAGCGGGATCGCGCTCCCGAACAGAGTTCACATCTTCGCGCATGCGTTGGAACAGATCCATGGCCTTGAAGTTCGAACCGCGAGGCCGTGCGACCCGGCCAGGCTTCCTATAGCGTAACCGGTTGCGTGGGCAAGGCCAGCACTTCCTGGCGCAGCGAGTCAAACAGGACGCTCGAGAGGTAGCGCTCGCCAAAGTCCGGCAGCAGCACCACGATCAGCTTACCGGCATTCTCGGGCCGCGCCGCCAGCTTCAACCCTGCCGCCAGCGCCGCACCTGAAGAGATGCCCACAAACAGCCCCTCCTCCAGGGGCAGCCGCCGCGCCGTGGCGATGGCCTCATCATTGGATATCTGAATGATCTCGTCGATGAGCTTGGTGTCGAGCACGGCAGGTACGAAGCCGGCGCCGATGCCCTGAATTTTGTGCGGGCCGGGCTTGCCACCCGAGAGCACAGGACTATCGGTAGGCTCGACGGCGACGGCCTTGAACGAGGCCTTGCGCGGCTTGATGTATTGGGCCACGCCGGTAATGGTGCCACCGGTGCCAATGCCGGAGACGAAGATATCCACCTTGCCGTCGGTATCGTCCCAAATCTCTGGTCCGGTGGTGGCCAAATGAATGGCCGGGTTGGCCGGATTGTTGAATTGCTGCAGGATAAAGCCGTTCGGCGTCTTGGCCAGGATTTCATCGGCCTTGGCGATGGCGCCTTTCATGCCGTTGGGACCGGGAGTGAGCACGAGTTCGGCGCCAAACGCGCGAAGCAGCACGCGGCGCTCCACGCTCATCGTCTCCGGCATGGTGAGGATCAGCTTATAGCCCTTGACGGCGGCCACAAACGCCAAGCCAATGCCGGTGTTGCCGCTGGTGGGCTCAATCAGTACGGTCTCGCCGGGCTTGATCTTGCCGGACTTCTCGGCAGCTTCGATCATTGCCAGGCCGATACGATCCTTCACGCTGCTCACAGGATTCTGGCTTTCCAGTTTCACCACCACGGTGGCAGGCAATCCAGCCGCCACGCGATTCAGCCGCACCAGCGGGGTGTGTCCAATCAATTCCGTTACATTCGCGGCAATACGCGCCATGTTCTTCTCCTTCATTTCAGGGAAAATGGTCCCGGACCATGTTTTTGATGTGTTGGGGATGGTGGTGGAGCTGTCAGGCAGGAAAGACCGCGCGTACAAAGCGCACATCGGGCATCGGAGCTCTCACCAGGGCGGCGTTAGCGACATCGATGCATGGAGATAGCCTAGACCCCCGGTGCGGGTTATTGCAAGAGGCGCCGTTTGAAAAATGGCTTGAATCCACGCTTCCGCCGCCTGAAAGAGCCTGCGCCCAGGTCAAGATTGGCGCGTTACCGGTATATCCTTAAGAGTTGCCGCTACTTGCTGTGAGCGCACACCACCGCCGGAAACGACAGGACCCGTCATCATTATGAGCACGCAAACCATTTCAATTTATCTGCCCGATGGGGCTGTTCGCGAAGTGCCTGCGGGCACCACGCCTCTTGAGATTGCCAACTCCATTTCGCCACGCCTGGCCGCGGCCTCCGTGGTGGCGCGGCTCACGCCCGTCACAGGCACTGCCAACGAAAGCCACGTCTCCGACGGCGATTCGGCGGAGGCAGCAATGTATGCCGCCGAGGACTCCGCCGCACCGCGCCTGGTGGATTTGGCCACTCCGCTGACTGCCGACACACGTCTGGAGCTGGTCAAGGAGAATGACCCTGAGGCGCTGAAAGTCGTCCGCCACTCCGCCGCCCACGTGCTGGCCACGGCGGTGCTGGAACTGTTCCCCGAGACCAAGCTTGGACACGGGCCCGCGACGGACCAGGGCTTCTTTTACGACTTCTATCGGGAAAAGCCATTTACGCCCGAAGACCTGGCTGCGATTGAAATCAAGATGGCCGAGGTGGTCGCGCGGAATGAGCCTTTCCTGCACGAATTTGCTCCGAGAGAGAAGAGCCTGGAAGAGTTTGAGCGCGACGGGGACTTCATGAAGACCCACTTCGTCACCAGGTTCACTGAGCCCGGCTCCCAGGTCAGCTTCTATCGCAACGGCAAGTTTGTGGACTTTTGCCGCGGCCCGCATGTGCCCTCCACAGGCCGCGTAAAAGCCGTGAAGGTAACTGGGCTGGCCGGTGCGTACTGGTTGGGGGATGAGAAGAATCCGCAGTTGCAACGCATCTATGGCACGGCATTCTTCTCGAAGAAGGATCTGGATGCTCACTTTGCGCGGCTGGAAGAAGCGGCCCGCCGCGACCATCGCGTGCTGGGCAAGCAACTTGACCTGTTCAGTATTCAGGAACTGGCCGGCGCGGGACTGATCTTCTGGCATCCCAAGGGCGCCATGATCCGCAAGATCATGGAGGACTGGATGCGCGAGGAGTGCCTGCGGCGCGGCTATCAGCTTGTCTACACGCCGCACGTCGCGCGCGTGAATCTATGGCAGACCTCAGGCCATGAGGGCTACTACTCGCAGAACATGTTCACGCCCATGGAATTGGACGATGCGAATTACCGCATGAAGCCCATGAATTGTCCATTCCACATCCTCATCTATAAGAACTCGCCCAAGAGTTATCGAGACTTGCCGGTGCGCTACGCCGAGTTGGGCAACGTGTATCGCTACGAGCGCTCTGGAACGATGCATGGGCTGTTGCGAGTGCGGGGCTTTACGCAGGACGATGCACACATTTTTTGTACCCCGCAACAGATCGAGAGCGAAGTCGACGCCTGCATCGATTTTGCCGAAGCGGTGCTGAAGACATTCGGCTTCAATGAATTCAAGGTCGAACTCTCCACGTGGGATCCCAAAGACCGCGCCCATTACGTGGGTTCGGACGAGAATTGGCAATTCGCCACGCAATCGCTTGAAAACGTGCTCAAGCGCAAGGGCATCCCCTACAAGACCATTCCCGGCGAAGCTGCATTCTACGGGCCCAAGATCGACGTGAAGCTGGTGGACGTGCTGGGCCGGCTATGGCAGCTATCCACGGTGCAATTCGACTTCAACCTGCCGGCGCGCTTTGAGCTGGAATACGTGGGCGAGGACGGCGAGCGCCACCAGCCGGTGATGGTTCACCGCGCGCTGTTTGGCTCGGTGGAGCGCTTCTTTGGTGTGCTCATTGAGCACTATGCGGGAGCCTTTCCGCTGTGGCTGGCGCCAGTGCAGGTGGGCCTGGTGCCCATCAGCGAGCGGCACCTGGAATACGCCAAGAAGGTCGAAGCGGCTCTCAAAGAGGCGGGCCTTCGTGTGGAAGTGGACGGCCGCAACGAGAAGATGAACGCCAAGATCCGCGACCTTGCCAACCAGAAGACGCCCTACATCCTGGTCTTTGGCGACAAGGAAGAGGCGGCCGGAACGGTGAGCGTGCGCACCCGCGGCAAAGGCGACCAGGGCTCAAAGCCGCTTGCCGAGTTCATCGCGAAGTGCAAAACGCTGGTCGAGAGCCAGTCGACGGAATTGTGAAAAGTGCTATCGAATGGAAACCGGAATTCAGTTGGCGGAAGAGCTGACCGTTTGTCCACCATTCGGCCGCGACCCTGATTTGTGGCCAGAATTGCTTTCGCACTAGTGTTTGGCAGTGCCGTCATTTTACCTACTGCCTGTGACCAACCAGATCAGCTACTAATACCCATTCGCCTTCATCCACCCGGATTTCGAAGGTGTTCTTGATTACTTTCGCTTCACCCCAGTCGTAGGTCTGTCGGAACACGATCGTATGTCCACCGCTTTGAATCCGCGCATCGGGAGGAAAGTCAACAATCAGGCGAGTCCCCGTCAGCGTGCAATCCTTGATCGCCATGCCAACATTGTCCGCCAACCATTGACGATACCGCTTGGCGAGAGGATCGTACCCAAGAAAATAGCCGAACTTCCAGAAGCTTCCACTGATCTCCTCAGTGCTGAATCGATAATCACCTTGAATCAGCAGATAGAGCCCATCGTTGACCCAGGCACCTTCCGTTCGCCCGGACATTTCCGCCTGTGGAGCGCCGGGCCCAAGAGTTCCAGGCAGAATTTTTCCGGACCATACAAAGTTGCCCGCCAGCGGATCGAGCTTCCTTGAATTCTTGATCGCAGCATTCTTCGCATTTTCAGTTCTCTGCACTGCCTCTCTCCAATCGCTAGGGGCAGTAATCTCAAGTGTCGACATGGCTGTTTCCTATTCCTGCGGCAACGCTCCGCGAGTATCGTCGCAACATAAACTTGAACAGTGTTCAATTCCCAATCAGAATCGCCTGAACACTGTTGAATTGTCAAGCCGTTTCTGCCATCATGTGCACATCATGCGCCTCGATCAAGCCCGCATCGTACAGACGGCATTGCGCCTCCTCGACAAAATTGGCTTTGAATCTCTCTCCATGCGGCGCCTCGCCGATGAGCTCGGTGTCCATGCTTCGGCGCTCTACTGGCATTTCCAGAACAAGCAGGCTCTCATCGATGCAATTGCAAAAGCCATCTCCATCCCGTTTCCTATAGACGACTTGCCGGATGAACTGGCGTGGGATTCGTGGTTGGAAGCGATTGCAAGGTCGTGGAGACAGACAATGCTTTCGCGCCGCGACGGGGCCTTGGTTCTCACGTCCGCCAGTCCGCAAGCAGAGCATTTCGTCTTTATGGAACGGCTTCTGAGTAGGTTGATAGCCTCGGGCTTCAGTGGGGCCGATGCCATACAAGGTTTTTTCACCGTCACAAGCTACACGTTGGGCTCTGTGTTCGAAGAGCAGCGCGGGCCAAGGCACCGCCAACCTCGGACCGGTGGCAAGACAATCAAGAGCAGCCCACTGTTCTATGCATCGGTAAAGGCCCTGTCTGATCGCAATGCGACTTTCGAGCACGGTTTACAGCTGATTCTGAATGGCATGCGAGCTGATCTGAAAGCTGAAACGCATGTCCAAGGAACGGGAAGGTTGGCTTAGCAGATCATCGGATCCCGGTTGATGCCACATCGCCATAAGCACACATTGAGCTGCGCGAGGTCTCGGACTTGGGACTCCAGGCGGATCACCCCCAATCCGGAAGTAACTCTCCGATCCGGCGGCTTTTGGCTGCCAGGCAGTTTCGGGCACGAGCGTGTTGTCCGGCGTAAATCCTTACGCGTTAATCGCCATGCCCTCCACCGCGCCGTAAGCGTCGAGCATCGCTTCGGCCAGCGTGGGATGCGCGTGGATGGTGAACATCAGCTCGTCCACCGTGCCTTCAAGCTCCATCACGGCTACCGCTTCGGCAATCAGTTCCGTGGCCTGCGGGCCAATGATGTGCACGCCCAGGATTTCGCCGTATTGTGCGTCCGCGACAATCTTCACAAAGCCGTCATGATTGCCCAAAATCGTAGCCTTCGAGTTGCCGGCAAAGGGGAACTTGCCCACCTTGACGGCATGGCCTTTCTCCCTGGCCTGGGCTTCGGTGAGCCCCACCGAGCCGATCTGCGGCTCGCAGTAGGTGGCGCCGGGGATACGGTCGCGGCGCACAGGGCGAAAGGCGCGGCCGGCAATCTTCGTCACGGCTACGATGCCGCTCATGGCGCCCACGTGGGCCAACTGCGGAAGCCCGGCCACAATGTCGCCGATGGCAAAGACGCCGGGCTCGGCTGTCTCCTGAGCTTCATTCACCTTGATAAAGCCGCGGTCGAGCTCGATGCGAGTCTTCTCCAGGCCGATACCCTCAGTGCGTGGGGCGCGGCCCACAGCCACCAGCACCTTTTCGGCCTCCTTCTCCTGGGTCTTGCCGTTGGCGTCGGTCCACGTCACCTTCACGCCGGTCCCGGTCTTCTCAATCTTCTCCACCTTCGCGCCGGTGTTGATGTCGATGCCGCGCTTTTTGAACAGCCTCGTCAGTTCCTTTGAAATCTCCTCGTCCTCGACCGGAACCATGCGCGGTAGGAACTCCACGATGGTGATGTCAGCGCCAAAGCTGCGGAAGATTGAAGCAAACTCCACGCCCACCGCGCCCGCCCCGATCACGATGAGCGACTTGGGCGGCTGGGGGATGGAAAGAATCTCGATGTTGGTGAGGATGCGGTCATCCGGTGCGAGGCCGAAGATCGTCTTCGCTTCCGATCCGGTGGCCACAATGATGTTTTTCGCCTTCACCAGGCTGGTCTCGCCGCTGGAAGAGAGTTCGACCGTTTGTATGCCGTCTTGTGCACTGCCGGTGAGCCGCCCAAAACCTCTGAGAATGGTGACTTTGAGTCTCTTCATCAGGAATTCCAGGCCCTTGGTGTGCCTGGCGACGATGGCGCTCTTGCGTTTGAGTACGTTCTGCCAGTTGAGCGCAGGCGTACCAAGGCCGTCGATGCCATATTCTTCGGCGTGCTTCACGTGGTCCCAGATGTCGGCATTAAACAGCAGAGCCTTGGTGGGGATGCAGCCCACGTGCAGGCACGTGCCACCGAGCACGCTGTCTGACTCGATGAGCACCACCTTCAGCCCCAACTGCGCGCCGCGAATGGCCGCGGTGTAGCCGCCCGGCCCGCTGCCGATAATGGCCACGTCGTAGATGGTCTCTGCCATCAGAACTCCGTTCCGGGCGCTCGCAGGAATCCGGCACCGCGCCTGATATTGCTTAGTTTAAATGGCCGCCGGTTGCGCATTACAGCGCAAAGCTGCCAGGCGGGGTGCCCACGCAGAAGAACCCCATCGCTTACTGCGGCTGCGCAGGCCCAAGTAGATGAACCTCCTGGAGCGTCCACCAATATCCTCCACCGGCGGGATTTGATTCGTAATGAGAGCCGTTGGGGCCGTTGGTGAAGTTGGCCGAGTAAGACAGCCACGCCACTTTCCCGTCCTGACTTATAAACTTCGACGGGAAGTTGACAAAGTAACCTTGCTCGCCAAAGTTCTTCATATAAGTTACCAGTTTCCACGGCCCGCTAACTTGTGACGACTCCAGGATGTACGTGTCAAACTTTGATATCGTAGTTCCCCCGTCGGTGACTACAAGCAGATACTTCTTCAACGGAGCATCATAGGTCATGGTTACAGAACCCATATGATTGTCCCACTTAAGCATGGGCTTGATGGATGCGAAGTTATGGGTCCAGATGGCCTCGCCTCGGCGGTTATAACCGGCGAAGAACTCATATTTCGCGGCGGTGTCGATGTTATGCGGACTGGGTTTCACGCGGGCCAGGTATATCTCATCTCCTGTAATCCAGCTTAGGTCCGCATCGCGAGGGTTGGGGTCCGGATCTGACGAGCCATGCGCGACGAGATAAGCCTTGCCGTCCGGCGAATACTGCATCTCACGGCCAAAGTCGACAACATGCGGAGCACCCATTTTGACTTTGCCCGCAAAATGATCCGGCTCGGAGAAGAGCGGATGAGCGGGCGTATGACTTGTCTCGTGCCAACTCTTTCCGTAATCCGTCGAGTAGCGAAATCCTACAAACGGGCCCAGCACATCCCAGTTCAGATGTTTACCCGGTGTCTCGTGCAGGCAGTAAGTTCCGTAGTACCAGACCCCCTTGTAAGTCAAGTTAGCCGATGGATATCTGCCTTCATAGGGTACCGCGCTGGCAGGATAAGTCGCGGCATTCGTAATTTCAAGATGCAGAGGGTCATCGCCGCGAATCGTAGCATAACCGGTCCTGGGAGCCTGGCCGCCGGAAGATGAGGTTATCCCGTTCACCTCGCCGTCCGTCCATGGTGAATACAGGTTTCCATCCGCCGCCCAGGAGGGATACCAGGTATCCGCATGACCATATTGCGCATATCTTCCGGTAAACACTATGCCGGTCAGCTCGGTCGACGACTCAAACGGACTGCCCGCGGGGGGCTGCGAAGGCCACTGCTTCAGGCCAGCCGCCTCAGAGTTTGCCGGCTGGGTTTGGGCCAGGGCTTGGCGAGTGCATTGCAATCCCGCGAAGGGAATAAGAAGAAAAGCCAAGGTTGCCAGCACAACGCGATGATTCATGAGCGCACGAGCTTTCTTAAACGAGCCACCACTCCAGGCAGGAAGCGACTGTCGCAAAAAATGATTCCCTGGGGCAGAATCTCCCGCTGGAAGTCCCGCTTGCCTGCACACTTACCGCGATCCATGGGAGCGCGGCATTTCAGCGTCCAGTCTAACGGATGCGGAGAGCGGATAAGAGCAGACGTGACACCGCCCTCGGGCGCACCCGCTGCCGCATCCGTCAACCGGTAAAGCCCGGCACAAGCGCGGCCTGAACCAGGGCGGCGGCCGCGCTCTGGGTCTGCAGTTCATCGCCAAAGTCCGCAATCCAATGCACATCCGGTTCGCGGCGAAACCAGGTCAACTGACGCTTGGCATAGTTGCGATGTCCTTGCTGCGCGGCGACGATTGCGTCCTCTTCGCGCAGAGTCCCCGCGATCACGGCAAGTGCCTGGCGGTAGCCGAGGGAGTCAAGCGTAGTGACCGGCCCATAGCGGGCCAGCAAGCCTCGCGTCTCTTCGATCAACCCGGCGGCAAACATGGCGGCGGCGCGGCGGTTGAGCCGGTCGTAGAGCGCCTGCCGCGGCGGATTGAGGCCGATGCGCAGAAGGCGGAAGCCGGTGAGAGGGTCCTTCGCCGAGGCTTTTGAGAGCATCTGCGACAACGGCTCGCGCGTGGCCAGGCAAATCTCAATCGCACGAATCAGCTTGGGAGTGTCGTTGGCATGGATGCGGGCGGCCGAAGCGGGGTCGAGCCTGCCGAGCAGTCGGTGCAGCCACGCCGCACCGTGGCGCGCATGGCTACGGCGCAGGCGCCTGCGCAGATCGTCCTGTCGCGCAGGCTCGGCAAACAGTCCCTCGGTGAGTGCGCGCAGGTAGAGGCCGGTTCCTCCGGTGACAATCGGCAACCGGCCACGCGCCGCAATCTCCTTGAGCGCCGCCCGCGCCCGGCGGCTGTACTCGCCGGCGGTAAAGGGCTGGTTCGGCGGGGCTACATCGATGAGATGATGGGGCAGGCGTGCCCGCTCTTCGGCAGTGGGCTTGGCCGTGCCCAGGTCCATGCCGCGATAAACGGCTACCGAGTCGCAACTGACGATCTCCCCGCCAAACCGCTCGCCGAGGTTGAGCGAGAGCGCGGTTTTGCCGCTGCCTGTGGGACCGAGCAGCAACACAGCAAGGGGCTGCGTTTCTGCGCATCTGCCGTTTGCCGTGGGCTCCGTGCTCATGGCCTCCACCAGCCCGTGGGGAAAATCCACTTTGGATTGGTATGGAATAGCCACCACGCCAGGATGGCCGACGCCAGTAGAAGAAGCCCAAATACCTGGTTGCGCCGGTAATCGTGCCGCTGCTGTTCGCGCCGCTCCTGCTCGGCCACCTGTTCGCGATAGGGTTTAATGCGGCTTTCGGTCATGGCGCGTCTTCAGAACCGGTTCAGGCGCATGAAGATGCCGGTCCACGCACAAGTATAGGGGAGTGGCGCTGCTCCGATTGCGAAGCGCGCGGTTTGACATCCCACCCCCGGTTTGCTCAGATAACCTGTCGGGGGGAAGCAAAACCAATGAAAGTTCTGATCCTGGGTTCAGGGGGGCGCGAACATGCGCTGGCCTGGGCGGTAAAACGCAGCGAGCGGGTCACAGAGGTGGTGTGCGCGCCGGGCAACGGCGGCATCGCGCAGATTGCCCGCTGCGTTGCAGTGGACCTGAAGGACCTGGACGCCATGGTTCGTCTTGCCGAGGCGGAGCAGCCCGGCCTGACCATCGTGGGACCGGAACTGCCCCTGTCGCTGGGCATTGTAGACGCGCTGCGGGAGCGTGGTTTGCGCGTCTTTGGACCCACGCGCGACGCGGCGCGGCTGGAATCGAGCAAAGGGTTTGCCAAGCAATTCATGAAGCGCAACCAGATTCCCACCGGCAACTACGCGGTGTGCACCAGCTCAGCCGAGTTTGAAAAGGCCATCGAGTTTTTCCATCCGCCCATCGTGGTTAAGGCCGACGGGCTGGCCGCGGGCAAGGGAGTGATCATTTGCGCGTCGCGCAACACGGCTATCGAGGCCGCTCACGGTTTGTTCAGTGGCGCGCTGCTGGGCGCGGCCGAGCAGCAGGTGGTGATCGAGGAATTCCTGGAAGGCGAGGAAATCAGCTTTCTGTGCCTGACCGACGGCAAGCACGTGGCGCCGCTGGCCCCCGCGCAGGACCACAAGCGCATCGGCGAGGGCGACACTGGACCCAACACCGGCGGCATGGGCGTCTACTCCACCGACGCAATGCTCGATCCCGGCATGACGGAGTGGGTTCTGCGCCACATTGCCGAACCCACAGTGCGCGCCATGGCGGAGGAAGGCACTCCCTTTACAGGCGTGCTCTACTGCGGGCTGATGATGACCGCGCGCGGCCCCGAGGTGTTGGAGTACAACGCCCGCTTCGGCGATCCTGAGACTCAGGCCATCCTGCTGCGGCTGGAAAGCGACCTGATGGACGCGCTGGAGGCCTGCGTGGACGGACGGCTGGCGGAAACGGAGCTGCGCTGGAGCCACGGCGCCTCGGCCTGCGTGGTGGCCAGCTCGTCCGGATACCCCGGCAGCTACAAGACAGGGTTTCCCATCAGCGGACTGGGCGCCGCCGCCCACGTTCCTGGGGTGGAGATCTTCCACTCCGGTACAGCACGGCTGGGCAGCCAGCTTGTGACCGCAGGTGGCCGCGTTCTGGGCGTCACCGCGACCGGCGACTCGCTGGATGAGGCGCTGGCCCGCGCCTATGAGGCACTGGTCAAAATTCAGTTTGAAGGCATCTACTATCGTCGCGATATCGGCCATCGGGCATTGGGGAGGAAACCATGACAACCGCTATTTCGCTTGAAGAACTGCTGGCTTGGAATCGGGAGTCTTCCAACTTCTGGAAGCTGCACCTTGATGCCAACCCAGCGCTGCTCCAACTGCCCTGCGGTATCGGGGGCACGGCCAATGTGCAGGAGTTCGTGCGCCACATCTGGGGAGTGGAACTCCGCTGGAGTCAGCGCCTGGCTGGCCGGCCCGAGATGCCCCGCGAAGAGATGCCTTCCGGCCCGTTGCCAGCGCTCTTCGAATTGCATCTGAAGGCGGTGGCAATCTTCAGCGACTTGCTGGCCACTCCAGAAGCAAGCTGGGACAGCCCATTCGTTCTGAATTTCGATTGGATTCCGCCGGAACACCGCACCGTCTCACGCCGCAAGGTCTTGGCGCATGCGCTCTTCCACAGCCAGCGCCACTGGGCACAATTGGCCACACTGGTCCGCGCGGCCGGGTTCCCATCGGGATTTAAAGGGGACCTGCTCTTCAGCTCTGCATTACGCTAGAAGGAGGCGCAACAACCGGCTTCGCCTGCTTTTGGAAGCAGGACCGGCAGAGCACCGGCCTGCCCTGGGTGGGCTTGAAGGGAACCGTGGTCTCCGCGCCGCACTCCGAACACGTGGTGCGCGTCTCCGACCGAACTCGCCCGCCTCCGCTCACACGCTTCGCCTTGCACTGTTTGCAGCGCTTTGGGTCGTTCTTGAATTGCTTGTCGTGGAAAAATAGCTGCTCGCCGGACGTGAAAACGAATTCGGCGCCGCAATCAATACACTTCAACACTCTGTCGGTAAATTCCATGGCCGGCTTCCCCCGAAGAGGGAAAAACGCTGACATCGGCCTTCAACATGAGAGCTCTGCCGGTCCCGTCTCCCTAGTCTTCGTGCTGCTTTCAATAACCAGGGCCCGGGCCGCGACAAGGACAGCGGCAAATTGTTTGTCTGCCCGCAGCAGCGGGCGGACTACGTTCACCCTGCCACGCTGCATCCTGGCAGGTCAATCAAGGCAAAACAGCGAATCGTGACGAGCCACCTTGCTCTTAGCAATCTTTCTGGCGCCGCCTGTCGTTGTATCCGCAGGCGCCGCCGGGGCGGCTGTCACGATTCGGTTGAAACAGAGCGAAAGCAGAGTAGATTCACCCCCGCCTGCAATTCCTTGAAGCGGCTCTTCCCTCAAGAAGAAGTCACCTCGAATACACACCGCGAAAGCATTCTACTCCGGTTTCTGCCCTAGTCCTGCTCTTTGCGAGCTTTCTTGCGATTCCGCTTGCGCGCTAATGCCGCTTTCACGCGGCGCTTCTCACCGGGCTTCAGGTAGTAGGAGTGACGCTTGACTTCCTTGATGATGTCCTCCTGCTGTACCTTCCGCTTGAACCGGCGCAGCGCATTTTCGAGCGGCTCGCCTTCCTGTATGCGAACCTCTGCCAAAAGAATCCCACCTCCAAACCTGCCAAGGGGCTCTTTAATGATACTGGAATTCTTGAACGTAGGGCGAATCGCAGCCCCATTATCCCCCTCAAAGTAGTCGTTTCCCAGCCCAAATTGATTTGTCGCACGTTCATTTTCCCGGATTGGGTCGATTTGTCGCTTCTTTCAGCATCACCAAGGGCTGGAATCGGGCGCGTTGGGGGGCTGTCTCCCGCCTTCGGTTGTGCTTTAAACTTGCCCCTGAGGTCTCGATTTCATGATCCGCAGCTACCAGGGTCATCTTCCCCGGATTCCCGCCAGTTGCTACGTCGATCCATCCGCCCAGGTCATCGGCGACGTCACCCTCGGGGAGCGCTCCTCGGTGTGGATGAACGCGGTTTTGCGCGGCGACGTGCATTCCATTCGTGTGGGCGCGCACTCCAACGTTCAGGACTGTTGTGTGCTCCACGGCCAGCGCAACCTCTACCCGGTCATCGTGGGCGACTGGGTCACCATCGGCCACAACGCCACCGTGCATGGGTGTGTGGTCGAGGACATGGTTGTGATCGGCATCGGCGCCACCATTCTGAACCACAGCCGCATCGGCGAGGGCTGCATTATCGCCGCCGGCTCGGTGGTCCCAGAGCACACCCAAGTGCCGCCACGTACGCTCTGGGCTGGCGTCCCCGCCAAACTGCGCCGCGAACTGGACGACAAAGACCGTGCCCTGATCCTCGAATATGCACAAAATTACCTGGACTACACGGATATTTATCTGAAAGAGGTTGTCGCCTAGGCTTACACCGGCGACGGGTTCCGCTCACCGTTCTGTCGCTGGTGCCAATAGGGATAAGCCAACTGGGTGGCGCTGGCCTTGTCCAGTGTGGCCACCTGGTCTGCGGTCAGGTTCCAGCCCACCGCACCCAGATTCTGCCGCAACTGCTGCTCGTTCCTTGCTCCGATAATCAGCGACGCAACAGTTGGCCGCTGCAGCAGCCAGTTCAGCGCCACCTGGGGAACGGTCTTGCCGGTTTCTGCCGCTACAACGTCCAGCGCGTCCACCACCTTGTAGAGGTGTTCGTCCGCCACCGGGGGTCCGAAGTCAGCGGTTTTGTGCAGGCGGCTCACCTTGGGCAGCGGTTGGCCGCGGCGAATCTTGCCCGTCAGGCGGCCCCAGCCCAGCGGACTCCACACCAGGGCGCCCACCTTCTGGTCCAGACCCAGCGGCATCAGTTCCCACTCGTAATCGCGCCCTATGAGCGAGTAGTGGACCTGGTGGGCCACAAACCGTGTCCAGCCGTAGCGGTCGGCCACGGCCAGGGACTTCATCAGGTGCCAGCCGGAGAAATTCGACGCCGCAATGTAGCGCACCTTGCCCTCGCGGACGAACGTGTGCAGCGTGTCCTGCACCTCGTCGATGGGGGTTTGCGCGTCGAAGCCGTGCATGTGGTAGATGTCAACGTAGTCGGTGCCCAGGCGCCGCAAACTGCCTTCGAGCGAGCGGCGCAGGTGGTAGCGCGAGGAACCTGCATCGTTGGGTCCGTCACCCAGCCGGAAGGTTGCCTTGGTGGAGATCAGCGCCCGGTCGCGCTTGCCTTTGAGAGCCTTGCCCAGCACCTCTTCCGAGCGGCCATCGGAATAGACATCGGCTGTGTCAAACAAGTTGACCCCGGCCTCGAGACAGATATCGACAATCCGCCGAGCCTCGGCAGCGTCCGCCGTCGCGCCCCATGCCTTGAAGAAATCGCTGCCCGCGCCAAACGTACCGGCGCCAAAACTGAGAACTGGAACTTTGAGGCCAGAGCCTCCAAGAAGACGGTAATCCATGCCAATTTGGATGCGGCACTCCCGTTGCAGGGTGCAAAAGCAACGCAGTGGCGCACTTGGACACAAATCGCCCTCCATCTGCCGGCTTGGTCTACCGGCAGGCAGGGGCGTGTGTGGAGGCGTAGATCGATGCCTGGTGCAGAACGCCCGAGACTTACTTCTGTTCTGCGTCCTTGGCCATCTGTTCGTGTTGGCGAGCGAGTTCAGCAGCCTGGCGGCTGGCAACCAGCTCAGAGTGAAGCCCCAATCCTGGCCCGGGTATGAAACAGGTGCATAGCTGACTTCCCGATGGGGCAAGGATGATTATTGATCTCCCACGGGCCGACCACCGTTCAAGTTCCAGTCTTATTTCGCCGCCACCGTTACCGGCACTTCGAGCGAGCCGACCCTGCCCGCACCCAGATCGTAGACAGCGATGCGCAGAGAGCTTTGACCGGTAGGCAGATCGAGCGCGAGGCGAATGGGAACTCCTTCAGCCATGATCCGCCTGAATTGGTCTGGCTTGATGTTCAATTGGACACCGCGGAGAAGGTAATTCTCGCGTCTGCCTCCGGAATCATATGCCGCCAGGGTGAACTCGATTCGTGCCCGGTGCGTGCCTTCCGGCGTTTCGCTAAAGCCAAGACCTTGAGGGTCCAAGTTGATGTCGATGATGGTGGGTTGCACGGGCGCTTTAAGGTCAGCCGCCATTTCTCCCGCCGGACCCGGCGGCACGCTGGTTCCGCGCAGCAGCGGGTCGGTCGCCGGCAACACTCTCGCCTGAAACAGAATCTGCGTGGCCGCCGGAGCGCCGTGGACCACGGACTCGGTCAATTGACTCGGCTGCATCGGGTCGTCGCGGGTGGAGGGCTGATCCGGCGGAACAGCATAATATCCGCGCCGGTAGGCGAGTTCATAACTGCCGCTGTCCAGATGAACCTTGATGCTGCGGAACTTACCATCCAGCATTTTGGCGGCCGGAACATAGCCGATGGTGTA
The DNA here is from genome assembly GCA_003165075.1 of Acidobacteriaceae bacterium. Lineage (GTDB taxonomy): Bacteria > Acidobacteriota > Terriglobia > Terriglobales > Acidobacteriaceae > Telmatobacter. The sequence continues at coordinate 90,565 of PLSM01000044.1, forward strand.
ATAGCTTGAGCCATTTTCAACGGCGCCCGCAACGGCCTCTCTGAGCCCGTTGGTATTGAAATACGCCCGTCCGCCGGTCTGTTCCGCAAACTGCTCCATCGCAGCATGTTCCGCCTTGATTTGGTCTTTGCTATATTCGTCGCCCTCCATTCCCCCTCCGTATTCCCCGTACCGGTCGCTCGCGTGCGTGCCCACCAACGACATGATGCCTCTCGCGTCAACGGGATAGACAGCTACCTGAGCTGCCGACAGCGAGGCGCCGGGATCGAATGCAACAGGGAAGGTGCCGGCGAACCAGATCAGGTTCTTACGTCCGGGGATGAGCTTCAGATAGCGGGCGAGCTGCTGCACGGCCACCACCGTGATCTGTGGCCTGCCGTCGGTCAGCGGGTCATATTCGGGCGGGCGAACATGGACATAGAAGTCCGGAATATCCACGCTTTTCTTCTGGTCGCTCAGGTGGCCTCCGAAATCCTCATGCTTCATGCTCTCGAGGACCTTTGTCGCCTGGGAAGCGTCGCCGGTAAAGCCCTGCACCATCCGCAACTCTGAAGTTAGCGTAAAGACTGCCAATGACGTCCCCGGCTGGACCGTGCCCAGGTACTCGAGCATCTGCTGGCGCAGAAACTCCCGGTTTTCCGCGGGTGTGTTCAGCTCATCCAGCAACAGCACATTGGCCGCGCTGTCTTCAAGGTAGGCGGGGACATTGCTGAATGTGTGGGGCGGCAACGAGGCCAGCATCGCAGGCGGAGTGGGGGCAGCAGCCTTCACAGACGCGGGCTGGTGCTCATCAAAGGAAGCGATGAGCTGCTCGTGTCCATCCTCGAATACGTGGAACCGGTTCCGATCAAGGCCGTGCACAGCTTTGCCCTTGTCTGTGATCACCACATCCACCAGCACCAGATTGGTGGTGGAGTGGAGAACAATGTCACCCGAGAATGGCTCCGCACCCGATTGCTTCTGCGCCCGGCAAAGCGGAATGGCGAGGCTGGCAAGAGCAAATAAGAAGACGGCGTGGATCAGGCGCATCCTGGGACCTCCTGAAAGCGCGAAAGGGACATCACTTCAATTCTGCGCTTCGATCCTGCCGCTCGGTCAAGAATACCGCGGGAGCTGGAGAGTTCGCGAGTCAAGGCCGCGACCGGGAAGGGCGGCTATCGCGGGATTGTCCAACCGCTGGGAAACACGGGCCATCGAAGCGAGATGAAGGATCATCGCTCCCACCTAGTATTCTAAGAGGTTGCCCCAAAGGTTAGCATCATGAGCCAAACCCTGAAAGCCGTGCGCGGAACGCGCGACCTGTTGCCGCCGGAAACCGCGCTGTGGAACCGCATCGAGTCCACTGCCCGCTCGGTCTTTGCCCGCTACAACTTCGGCGAGATTCGCACGCCGGTTTTTGAAGACACCGCATTGTTTGCACGCAGCGTGGGCGAGGAGACCGATATTGTCTCCAAAGAGATGTACACCTGGGAGGACCGCGCGCGGGCGCAGTCGGAAAAGACCCAGACCCTGACTCTGCGCCCTGAAAACACCGCCGGCGTAGTGCGCGCGTACATCGAGCACAAGCTGGGCGAGACCGGCCAATTGCAGAAGCTTTACTATATTGGCCCGCAGTTCCGCCGCGAACGGCCGCAGAAAGGCCGCTACCGCCAGTTTTCGCAGATCGGCGCTGAAGTCATCGGACCGCCCTCGGCGGGTAGCGAATCGCCTCTGCGGGATGCGGAAGTCCTGGAGATGCTGGCCACGCTGCTGGATGAGTTGGGCATCAAGGGCTGGACGCTGGAGCTCAACTCCGTAGGCTCAGCCGCGGATCGCGAACGTTATAACCAAACTCTTCGCGAAGCGCTCATCCCTCTCGCGCCCAAGATGTGTGTGGATTGCCGGCGGCGCGCCGTCACCAATCCGTTACGGGTGCTGGACTGCAAGGTGCCGGAGGACCAGCCCATCATCGAGACCTTGCCCAGGATTTACGACTCGCTCGACGAAGCCTCGAAGGCCCACTTTGCCGCGGTGACGGCGACCCTGGACGCAGCCGGCGTGCCCTATACCCGCAATCACCGCCTGGTGCGCGGCCTGGACTATTACACCCGCACCACATTCGAATTCACCCACGGCGGCCTGGGTGCGCAGAACGCACTGTTGGGCGGCGGACGCTACGACGGGCTGAGTGAGGCCATCGGCGGACCCCGCGCACCGGGCATCGGCTTTGCTATGGGCGAAGACCGGTTGGTTCTGACGCTTCTCGCCCAGGAACTCAACCAAAAGTCTGCCCCACCGCAGGTGGATGCCTATATCGCGCCCTTGGGTGAGTCGCTAAACTCCGCTGCCCTGGCGCTGGCCCGCGAACTGCGCCATACCGGCCTCTACATTGAGCTTGGCGAGGGCAGTTTCCGGCTCAAGAAGTCCTTTGAAGCCGCCGACAAGACCGCCCGCTCCATCGTCATCCTGGGCGAAGACGAGCTTCAATCCGGTATCCTGACTGTGAAGACCTTCGCTACCGGCGTACAAACTAAAGTCCCTCGCGCCGAGCTGGCAGCATTTCTCGCCGAGCCTCTAAAGGGATAAAGGATACTCGTTGTGCTCGATTTTCTAGGCAATCTTGAACGGACGCATCTATGTGGCGACTTGCGCGCTGCCCAGGCTGGTCAACAAGTGGTTCTGATGGGCTGGGTAAATCGCCGCCGCGACCACGGTAACCTGATTTTTCTCGACCTGCGCGACCGCTCAGGCATCGCGCAGATTGTGCTGGACAAGGAATTAACCCCCGAAGGCCACGCCAAGGGCGAACAGGTTCGGCCCGAATATGTGGTTGCCGCGGTGGGCAAGGTATGCCTGCGCGATCCTGACGTCATCAATCCCAAAATGCCTACCGGCGAGATCGAGATCGAAGCCACGGAGTTGCTGGTGTTGAACGACACCCGCCTGGCGCCGTTTTCGCCTTCGGAAGAAGCCATCCAGAACGAGGAGGTCCGGCTCAAATACCGTTACATTGATTTGCGCCGCCCGGAGATGCAGCGCAACTTCTGGCTGCGCCATCAGATTACATTGGCCATCCGCGAGAGCCTCAGCAAGCAGGGGTTTCTTGAGATTGAGACCCCCATCCTGACCAAGTCGACCCCCGAAGGCGCGCGTGATTTTCTTGTGCCCAGTCGTGTGCACCCCGGCGAGTTCTACGCGTTGCCGCAGTCACCGCAGATCTTCAAGCAGATTCTCATGATCTCCGGCTTCGACCGCTATTTCCAGATCGCCCGCTGCTTTCGCGATGAGGACCTGCGGGCCGACCGCCAACTGGAGTTCACGCAGGTTGACCTGGAGATGAGTTTCCCGCGCCAGGAGACGGTGTTTGCCGTGGTGGAGCAGTTTCTGGCGGCGGGCTTTGCCGCGGCCGGGGTCAAGCTGCAGACGCCCTTCCCGCGCATCACCTACGACGACTCCATGCGCCGGCACGGCAGTGACAAGCCTGATCTGCGCCTGCCCGGACTGACCGATGTGCGCTCCGCATTCCCTGACGCTGCCCTGGCCACACTGCAAATTGATCCCGCGCTGCCGGTGGTGGCGCTGTGCATTCCCGGCGTGGGCGAGCTGAGCCGCAAGGAGCGCGAGGACAACCACCCGCTGTTCGACCAGAAGAAGGGTGCGAAGTTCATCGACGACTTCAAGCGCCTGGCCAAGAGCTTTCCCGACACATCGAGCAAGGTGCGGGAGTTGACCGGCGCAGCCGATGGCGATTTTGTGGTGGTCGTAGCCGGCGATCCGGCACATCCGGTCAAAGCCAGCGATACCAAATTCCCCGGCCGTCTCAGCGAGCGCGAGATCAACGTCTACTCCGCCGCCGGCAACTTCCGCACCGAGCTGGCCAAGAAGTATGCCGAGAAGCACGGCGCCTTCCACGTGACCGAAAAAGCTGTTGCGGATGCCGACCCAAAGAGTGGCAGCACAGTCGAGGGCAGTGCGGCCTTCCACCCCATCTGGATCACCGACTTTCCCATGTTCGAGTACGATCTGGCGAGTGCGAAGTGGATGCCGGCACACCACCCCTTTACCGCGCCGTTTGAGGCCGACATGGCCCACCTGCTCAGCGATCCGGCGAGCGTCCGCGCCAACTGCTACGACCTGGCGATGAACGGCCTCGAATTGGGCTCCGGCTCCATCCGTATCCATCGCAAGGATGTGCAGCAGCAGATCTTCCAGTCGCTGGGCATCAGCGACGACGAGGCGCGCGCCCGCTTCGGGTTTTTCCTGGATGCACTGGAGTACGGCACACCACCTCACGGCGGCATCGCGCTGGGCCTGGACCGCATCGTGATGCTACTGACCGGCGCACCCAGCCTGCGCGAAGTGATTGCCTTCCCCAAGACCGCCAAAGCCATCGACCTGATGGCCGACGCGCCGACGACAGTCAGCGAGCAGCAGTTGAAGGAACTGCACATCCGGGTGGCGTTGAAGAGCTGACCGTTGCGGTAAAAGCGTGCCCATGAGGCCTTCAGAGGTTTTGCCCCAGCATCGCGATGCGATCCGCCGGTTAGTGCATCAATCCGGCATGGCAAACCCGCGTCTGTTCGGCTCGGTTATTCACGGCGACGATGTGGACGAAAGCGATCTGGACATTCTTGTCGATCCATCGCCCGAGACCAGCCTGCTTGACATCGCCAAGCTACAGATAGAGATCGAGGCAACAGTAGGAATCAAAGTGGACCTCCGAACGCCCAAGTTTCTTCCTATATCCTTCCGCGACAAAGTGCTGGACGAAGCCATGCCCGTATGAATCCTCATCCCTTGAGAGTGCGCGATTATCTCGGCCACATGCTCGATGCAGTCCGGCAGATTCAGGAATACGCGCGCGGTAAGAGCGCGGAGAGCTTTATTTCAGACCGGCTTCTTCAGGATGCCGTAATCCGCAATTTCGAGATTCTGGGCGAAGCGTCCAGAATCTTCTCGACGCGGCTCCCGATGCAACTACGAGGTTCCCCGGAATTCCGTTTGCGGCCATCTACGGTATGCGCAACCAGCTTTCGCATGGGTATTTCGCCATCGATCTCGACGTTGTTTGGAAGGTAATCGAACGTGATATTCCCGACCTGCGTAGGGAACTTGAGGCGGTAATCGCGGCTCTGGAAAAACCACCCGTCTGATGGCCGACACGCCGAAAACAGTCAACAGTTGAAGAGCTAGCATCTCTCCGCGGTTTGTGCGTCCGACTCGCTTGGCAATCCTTGCTAGTCCCCCGTCGTCAGCGCCTGCGGGTCTTGTGCGGTGATAGCCGTGACATCGATCGACAGGCAGGTGCCCAGTTCGCTGAAGTTCTTGTCCCAGCGGGGGCGATCTTCGGCGGCCAGGGTGGTGAGCGCATAGCGAGAAGTGCGCAGAATCTCGTACCAGATGTTCTGCGCCTGCCACAGGTTGGGCTCAAAGGGCAACTCCGCCAGGGTGTGCGCCAGCCCCAAGGCGCGGTCCAGCATCTCCAGCGAACCGGCTGACAGTTGCAGCTCCACCATGGCGCGCTTCATGCGTTGGTCGGCAATGTAAGAGAGCGTGGCCGTCTCCAGCGGCACTTGGTCGGCCTTGGCCAGTTGCAGGAACGAGCGCAGTAGTGCCTGGTCGATGGGATCGCCCTCCAACGCCCGCCGCAAACCCGCATTGATCGCAAATCCGGCGGCCAGGGTGAGCGCCGGCGGCTTGGGCAGCCCGGCCTGCGACAGATAGTGCAACAGGCTGGCGTGATCCTCGTAGATGGTGGTAAGCGAGTTCTCAATATCCCACAGCGTGGAGTTGAGAATAAGCTGCACAATGCGCCGCTGCTCGTCGGTGAACAGCGAGGTCAGCGAGTAATCCACGTGGCCGTAATAGCGATCAAGCAGGCGAATGACCTTGGGAAAGTCCGCGTGCTGCACGAACTCCGCGGCCTGGGCCGCAAAGGCGTCGAACTCTGCGGCGTCGCTCTCGCTGTAGGCTTTGACGGCCGCGGTAATGTTCTGGTCGCCGAAATGGAGCACGGCAAAAGAAAAGCCCTGCGCCTGCCCGGTGATGACACTGGCAATGTGCGCCCGGCCCAGTGCCAGGCGTCCACGGCCAGAGGTGTAGATGTCGTGGGAGATGCGGCGGACGCGGTAACAGAACAGCTCCGTCTCCTCGGAATACGATGAGAAAACGCTGCTGATAGCGTAGTGCGCGGCCACCTGCTCCAGGCCCAGTTCCAGCAGGCCGATCTTTTCCTTGTAGATGCGCGCGCCATCGCCCGCACTGGCCACGTTGGAGCGGGCCTCAGCCAGCCGGGCCAGGAATGCCGGCTCCAGCGCCGCGGCCTGCTCGCCAAACAGATCCTGCGCCAGTTGCAGCACCCGCGCGGCATAGGCAATCACCTGCACGGTCTCAATTCCCGAAATGTCGTCGAAGAACCAGCCGCAACTGGTGTACATCAGTTGCGCGTGCCGCTGCAATTCCATCAGCTCCAGCGCGCGCACGCGCTCCGCTTCAGTAAGCGGATGGCTTTGGTGCTCGTCGAAGAAGCGCTGCACCGGCTCTTCGTCCCGGTCAAGGATCACCTGAATATACCCGTCGCGCGCGGCCCACACATCGTGGAAGAGCTTCGCACCCTCTTGCTCGGTAAGCGGCGCAAGCGCGTCGCGGAGTTCGTCCAGTGCTTGCCGCAGCGGAGCGCGCCATGCCTGGTTCCATCCCGGGTGGCCTCCGTTGCAGCCGCAGTCTGAGCGCCAGCGCTCCACCCCATGCATGCAACTCCACGAGGTGTTGTCCTCAATCTCACATTCGTATTCGGATGGAAATTGGGCCAGGAAATTCCCGTAGTTGGTGAGCCTGACGGTCTTGTCCTGCTCCAGCAGCCGGAGTGCATAGGCCAGCGCCATTTCGCCGTATCTGTGATGGTGGCCGTAGGACTCGCCGTCGGTGGCCACATGCACCAACTGAGGCTCCGAACCCTCTTTGAAGCCGGCCTTGAGACGCGCCGCAAATCCTTCGCCTGAGTTCAGCAGCCCCTCGAACGCAATGGCCCGGGAGGTGGGGCCGTCATAGAAAAACACCGCGATGGATACGCCGGACTCGAAGCGCACCAGGTAGGGGCGGCTCGTGTCGACCTTGGCGTCGGGCGTGTCGGTCCAACTCGTCTCGGGCTGGGCAGCATCGTCGCTCAGCGGACGGATGCGCTTGCACTGGTGCGGCGCCAGCAGCGTGAACTTGATGCCGTGTAGCGCCAGCAGCTCCAGGGTTTCGGTGTCCGCCGCGGTCTCCGCCAGCCACATGCCCTCGGGCGGCAGGCCGTAGTGGTCCTGGTAGTCGGCAATGCCCCAGCGAATCTGGGTGATGCGGTCGCGGCGGCTGGCCAAGGGCAGAATGATGTGGTTGTAAACCTGGGCCATGGCCGAGCTGTGGCCCTTGTAGCTCTTGCGGCTGCGGCGCTCACCGTCCAGAACCATGCGGTGGGTGCGGGGCGCATTCTCCTTGAGCCAGCTCAGCAGCGTGGGCCCAAAGTCGAAGCTGATGCGCGCGTAGTTGTTCACGATCCGCGTGATTTGATTTTTTTCATTCTGGATGCGCGCCGCGCCGTTGGGCGCGTAGCACTCGGCGCAGATGCGCTCATTCCAGTCGTGATAAGGCGCGGCTGTGTCCTGGGTTTCTACTGTCTCCAGCCAGGGGTTCTCGCGCGGAGGCTGGTAAAAGTGACCATGAATGCAGACAAAGTGTTTACTCGGAGGCATGCACAAATCCAATCGTGCGCCGGCGCTCCATTACAGGATGCGCGGCCATCCTGCTTATTGTAGGCTGGCGCGTCCGGAGGGTGCCGCAGCCATAGGTTTGGCCAGGTCGCACGCCCGCCACAGATACCAGCTGGCCACGGAGCGGAACGGAGCCCAGCGCTTGCCGCGCCTGAGCACCACATCCGCCTTGGGCAAATCGGAGGCCTCGATGGGCCGCGATTTGGGCAGACGCTGAAACGTGAGCGCAAACCCCTTGCGCACGCCGTAGTCGGTCACCGGAAGCACGTCGGGCCGCCCCATGCGAAAGATCAGGAGCATCTCCACCGTCCATGGGCCGATGCCACGCACCGCGGTAAGCCGCTCGAGGATCTCGGCATCCGACAACTTGCGAATGGCCGCATGGGTGGGCACCGTGCCGTCAAGCGTGCGCGCAGCCAGATCGCGCAGAGCTTTAATCTTGTTGCCGGAAACACCCGCGGCGCGCAGCGGATCGTCCGGCGTGTCGAGCAGCAATTGCGGTGCGGGGTCGCCGCCAAAGTACTCGCGCACCCGGCGGTGAATGGTGGCCGCGGCCTTGCCGTGCAACTGCTGGTAGAGGATCGACTCCAGCAGCGACTCGAAGGGTGAGGGCAACGGGTCCAGGCGCAGCGTAAATGCGCCTGCCCGATCGATGAGCGCACCCAGCTTGGGGTCGTTCGTCTTCAAGTGCGCGATCGCCTCGGCGGGGTCAAAGGGAAGTTTGCGGCTGCGACCGTCGTGAATCATAGGGGACCAGTGTATCGCGCCCCAACTGGCCAGTGTCAGAGACCTGTGGGGCCGAGCCTGCCCGCGTCCGGGCCGCCCTTGTAACATCAGAGCGTAGCCACTGAACAGGAGCGCGCCATGAAGATGCGGCCGGGAACACAAACGGGATTTCTGCTATGCGGCAAGGAGTGGATTGAGGGAGAGACGCTGGAAGTCCGCTCTCCCTGGGACCAGGGGCTGGTGGGCCGGGTCACCGTGGCCACTCGCGCCGATGCACGCCAGGCCGTGAACCACGCGGTGGCCAGCATGCGCCGCACCCGCGCCCTGCCCCGCTGGAAACGCCGCGAAATCCTCGAGGACGTCGCCGCCGCGCTGATCGAGCAAAAGGAGCGCTTTGCGCAGCTGATCGTGGCCGAGGCGGGCAAGCCCGTGCGTCTGGCTCGCGCTGAGGTGGACCGCGCCGTGCTGACCTTTAAGACCGCCGCCGAAGAGGCCGCGCGCCTGGGCGGCGAGAGCATCCCGCTGGACTTGACCGAGGGCAATGAGAATCGCTGGGGGCTGGTGCAGCGCTTTCCCGTCGGGCCGGTCTTGGCCATTACGCCGTTCAACTTCCCGCTCAACCTGGTGGCGCATAAGGCCGCGCCTGCATTGGCCGCCGGGTGTCCGCTGATTATCAAACCCGCGCCACAGACGCCCTTTACGGCGCTGGCTCTCGGCGAGGTGATTCTCAAGGCCGGCTGGCCCCAGGAGGCGCTGGCCGTGCTGCCGCTCTCCAACGCCGACACCGCATGGCTGGCCGAAAAGGAAGATCGCATCAAGCTGGTTAGCTTTACCGGCACGTCCAAAGTGGGCTGGGAGATCAAAGCGCACTCCGGCCGCAAGCGCGTACTGCTGGAACTGGGCGGCAACGCGGCGCTGATCGTGCATAGCGACTGGCCTGACCTGGACGAAGCGGCCTTCCGTACCGCACACGCGGCCTTTGGCTATGCCGGCCAGTCGTGCATCAGCGTGCAGCGTGTCTTTGTGCATCGCAGTGTCTTTCAGACCTTCTTGTGGAAGGTGGTGGAGTGCACTGCCAAGCTCATTTCCGGCGATCCCTCCGACGAAGCGACGGAAGTGGGCCCTATGGTCCGGCCAGCCGAAGCCGAGCGCGTGGAAGCATGGATCAAAGAGGCTGTGGAGGCCGGCGCCAAGCTCATTTCTGGCGGCGAGCGCCACGGCTCGGTGATCACGCCGGCTATTTTGACCGCGACCAAACCGGGGATGAAGGTGCGGGACGAAGAGCTCTTTGGGCCGGTGGTGGCCATTGAGCCCTACGAAGATTTTGAGCAGGCGCTGGCCGACGTGAACCATTCGCGCTACGGTTTGCAGGCCGGTCTGTTGACTCGCGATGCCGGCCGCATCCTCACCGCCTATCGCGAACTTGAGGTGGGCGCGCTGATCGTAGGCGACACTCCCAGTTGGCGCCTCGACCCCATGCCGTATGGGGGCGTCAAAGAGTCCGGCCTGGGCCGGGAAGGCCTGCGCTCGGCTATCGAAGAGATGACCGAGCCCCGCATGCTGGTGATGGCGGGAATCAGTTAAGTGACCTCTGAATAGATCGATGTTTGAAAGCGCACGACTTCACGGGCTGCGGAATGACGGATTCCGGAGGGAGCCGGAGGCTTTAGCCTCCGGAATGCGTGCGAAATTCCGGGGGCCTTCACATGGTGCGGAAGAACTCAATTTCAAGACAAAATAAGAATGCATTGCGTCAGGGCACGAGTTTAGTCGTGCCGCAAATGCAGCCAAATTAGCGAGGACTTCAGCCCCTGCGGGATGCCCGCACTGCCGCTGGCTTGGAATCTCGACTTTTTCCGCAGCCTATTCAGGCCCGGGCCTTTACTGCTTTCACGGGCCGGGAGGCAATTACAACTCTGATACCAAGAGCCTCCCACAGAGACCCACAAGGCCAGCTACCGCACTTAGTTCCGGGATCTCCCTCCCCCGCAAGAGAACGGCTGCCCTTTTGCATTGAATTAAGTGCATGCGGCGCATAATGGAATTTGAGTTGAGTGCCAGGGCTGGGAGCATCGCCAATCAGTCCACGAGTCCTGAAGCTGCGCACAGGCAGGCGCGGAACGGGCTTTGTCTTCCTCAATTTGGAAGGCAAACTACCCGGCAGGCCAAAAATGCGGCCTAACTCCTTTAATGTCCAGATTCTGCGGCTAACTCTTGCGAAATCAATAGTTTGCGGCGCAATCCCCACCTTAGAGCATTTTCACAAATGATGT
>PLSM01000028.1 GCA_003165075.1 Acidobacteriaceae bacterium
CCCCCAAGAGTACTTATCTAGTCGAGCTCTTCTTCACGCTTGATTCTGATTCGATGACAGAACATGACGCCAAGTACCTTTCGCTTCCCGATGGGGACCCTAAACAGCACAGGGATCGCGCTCTATCGCAGCAGCGCGGTCGCAGCCCATAACAGCGGAGTTCCTCCGTGCAAATCGCCTTTTTGCGCCTGCGGGTTAAGTAGTAACTCGCATTATCTATCGCATCCGAGGATTTGCACACACCTGTGAGCTCATTAAGCCGGTCTATATATCCAATCAGCACCCACAGTTCGCCATTGCTACGGTGACCTGGTGCCGCTCATTTCCCCGCAGCGCTTGCTTGAACGACCTTCACCGGCGCGGCCAGCGCTCCCAGTGAGTCAATATCGAAGTCCTTGTAGAGATCCAGGCAAAACAGTTCTGGGGCATCGCGCAGGGGGACGGGCTTATCCAGGAGATAGCCCAGGCTCTTCATTCCGTTTTGCGTGGTCACCTCGACAAATGCACTGGGGTCGAGCGCGGCCGCAACCAGCGCAATGACCTGACTGCGAATTCCATCTGTCTCCACCTTGATCTCGCTTGCTCCTCCCGCGGCCCGAAGCCAATGCGCTACGGAGAGCAGTTGATCGGCCTCCAGCCCCAGCGAACGATCACCGCTGCTGTCCACCAGCAGTTCCCAATCGCTCGAGTCAGGTACTTCAGGCCGTGTGGCCCCATTGAACAGAACATCCAGCGCCAACACCTCGTGTCCGCTACTCAGGCTTTCGAACACTTGTTCCCCGGCGGCCTGATAACCCTTGTCGTTGAGCACAATTGTCACCGGTTCGTTCGCAGGAGACGCGTCCTGCTTAAACCAGATCCCCGTGGCGCTCAAGCCATTGGACAAATCGAAGCGGTAAGAAAGGCTCCGGAAATCCATCCCCTTGGAGTTCGCCTTGCGAAGTGCACGGTCTACCGTTATAGGCTGATAACGTACGACATATCTCAGCTCCGCCCGTTTCGTTTGCACCCACTCCATGTGCGCCGCGCCACTCTCCGGAATTGATTCCCGAATGATCTTTGCGGCCAAGTTCCTGGCCAGCCCAAGAACGGTCTGATTGCCGGCAGGAATGCCGACCGCAAGCTCCTTGGCCGTACGAATCTCCCCATCACTGAATATCTCGTTATCGGCGACTGGCAAATGAAAATGTGCGGTGAAGAACCTATAAGCCTGGATCCGGTTATCGAGCTGATAGTTATGTACCCCGGGATCGATGTTTTCGTGCCAGTCGAAATTCTCTTGAGCCCCGTACATCCTAAAGAAAGGCGTCACGTTTTCATAAATATAGGGTTTAACCAGCGGCGCCCTGAAGCAGCAACTATCCACTCCGTTATGCACCAGCAAGGTTGGTTTCGGCGCGCGCATGGCAATCAGTTCCGGAAAGTCAAATCCCTTCATGAAATCCGGCGCATCCTCTTCTATCTCGTAAGTGTCTCCTGGGGCGGTAAGATTCGATTCTCTCGATCCAACCCCGGCCACCTCTACACTTACCGCAACGCGGGGATCCAGGGCGGCGAGCAGAACTGTCTGCCAACCACCCCCGGAAAGCCCCGTAACGCCGATGCGCGCGGGATCCACTTCCGGCGAGGCCGCCAGATAGTCCAGACCGCGTCGCATCGCCAGGTAAAACAGGCCTAGTGCATTCGATCCTGCAAGATCGAGATGAGCACCGTAATCGTGTGCGTTATCCGGTTGTGAAAGCTCACCAAACTCCATCCAGCCCAGATTCAGTGCCACCATGCCGCGCTTGGCGAGATTGATGCACCGCTTCTGCTCATACTCCACCGCAATCCCTGCCGGTTCGTGCCCGATCACATTCAGGACGGCAGGCGCCCGTCCGGAAATCGCTTCCGGCTCGTACAGCAGCGCCGTTGACACGAACCCGGGCACGATCTCATAACGAAGCTTGCGAATCCTGTAGCCGTGACCGGATTCAATTACCCCCATTTCCTCGAAGTGCGGTGCGGATTCCACCCATTCCCGCGGCCATCCATGAAACGCAACATCGTCGAGAATGTGCTTACGCAGCCGTTTCACCTCGGCAGTCCACTGCTCGGGACCCGAGGGCCGTGGCAGCGGTGGGATGCGATCCATAAGATAACGTTGCAGCTGAAACTGGGTCACTGCCGGGGGCTGCACGGGGTGTGCTAGGGTTTCAACGATGGACGGAAGCATCGTTGTCTGTGCGTGGGCATCACGATATGCAATCACCAGGGCACATAAAGCGCATACCGCAACAACGCGCAATACCATCTTCCTCATGCGTTTTTCCTTTTCTTCCTCTATAGCTAGCTGGCAGCCTGGATTGGCCGCGAAGAGATTGCTGGCTGTGGAGTCTGTTCTCCGGCCTCAAAGATCCTTTTGTACTACGCTCTCGATGTACGCATCTCCAACGCCGCGAGACGCAGTCACCCGGAAATCTCTTACATCACGAAGCGCAAAGACCGAAGCCTTGTGCGCTCTGGGTGTCTTTATGCGGAACAGATCGGCTCCGTCCACGTGGTCCATCCAGAAGACAGGTCGTGCATCCGGCGCTCTCATTGCAATCTCTACATTCGTGAATTCGACATTCTTTACGTGGCGAAGAAAGAACCCGCTTGCTGGAACATTGCCGAACATGTCAGGATCGGGATACGGATCGTCTTTCGCAGCCTCGATCGGATTGAGCGCGGCCATCGCCTCTGTACCTCCGCCACCGTGCTCAAGGTATACATCGTGAATCTTCACATCTTCGATGTCGTGCCCAGGTATGCCGGCAATAATCCCTCCGCCACCCAGTCGAGCGACCGAGTTGTAACTCACAATATCGCAAAGTGTAATTCCACGCAGAGTGCCCACAGGGATGCCGGCTGGCCCTCTCATCCTGCTGCCCAGCCGCAAAAACAATGGCGTGTTGGTGCAGTCGCGCATCGTAATGCCAGACAATACGAGGCCTTCGATGACTGCTCCGTCGGAGCTTTCAAGCGCAAACCCCTTGCTTCCGTCAAAGACACAATTGGAGATGGTTATATTTTTGAAGCCACCGTTGGATTCAGTTCCCAGCTTGATACTTCCGTTGAACTCCTCCGGGAAATAGGGAGCCACCTTGGACTGACTTGTCTTGTCTGCAAGCCATCGTTTCCATGTTCCGTCCAACATGGTGCCCAATTCGTATGCGCCTGTAACATAGCAATTTGTGATCGTTACATTCTCCGTCGCACGGGCATATCCCAGCGCGAACGAACTCTTGGGACAAATCGCGTCGTCCCATGGAGAGTTCACGCTGCAGTTCGATATGCGCACATTGCGGCAGCAATCGACGTCAATGCCATCACGGTTGGTATCGATCAGAAGGTTGTCGATCGTCAGGTTATCGACACCCGTTGCCAGGATCGCGAAATGACCGCCCTCCAATATGGAAATATCGCGCAGAACGATGCCGTGGCAGTTTTTCAGTGCGATGGCCTTGTTGCCCATCCCCTGAGTCTCGGCCCGCGGTACTTCGCTCGCTCCACGACTGAGACCCTTACCCCAGATCAACCCTGTCCCCACAATCCCCACATTGTGGATGTCCTCGCCCCAGATCAGGCTGTTATGCCAATGGCTATGCCCGTAGTCCTGATAGCGATCCCATGGCTCATTTGGCTCCGCTGCGTCGTATGCTCCGCTAGATCTGCCCCCCGCCGGAACACTGGCTGCAAGGATCGTTGCGCCTGAATCGAGAGATAGGACGACATTGTCCCTGAGACGGATCGAATAGGAAAGGTAGACCCCTGGTGGAAACTGAACAGTTCCTCCGCCACTTCTATTAGCAGCTTCGATGGCCTCGTTAATGGCGGATGTATCCAGGGTTGTGCCATCTCCCTTTGCCCCGAAAGCCCTGACATTAAACCTCGCAACAGGCTCGTTCTCTGCTGCAGAAGCATGTTGTGCGCGGCTCTGGGGAATGGCGAGTGCCTCAACCGCAGCCCCTGCCACACCTGTTCCTGCCAGTTTCAGGAAGCTTCTGCGAAATGAACTAGGTTCTGTCAATTTCCTCGATTTTCGGTCGTTCTGTTCAGAGCGACAATTTGCACCGCAACCCTGGCTTAGAACGACGCTTTGAGTCCGAATTGCATGGTCCTGGGCTGAGCTGTTCCATAAGACGTTGCTCCGCCGTAGGCACCCGATCCCCGCGTTCCGCCGATCTGGCCGAATCCAACACTGTTCTGAACGTTGCCGGGCAAGCCGAAGTTGACATTGTTGAACACATTGAAGAACTCACCCCGAAACTGAACAGAAACCCGCTCGCGGATTTTAAAGTTCTTGATTGCGGCAAGATCGGTATCGAAAAACCTTGGACCGAACATGGCATTCTTCCCGCTGTTGCCGAATGTTCCTATTGCGTTTGCAGTGAATGCCGTGGGATCGAACCATTGGCCGACAAGACCGGGATGCGGGACGTGGCCAAGAACCGCTTTGCCAATGTTCGGAATAGTCAGGTCGGCCCGATCCGATCCGATGGCACTGAATGAATTATCGACGCCGCTGAAAATGGTGAATGGATTTCCTGTTTGCCAGCTGGCAATCGTCGTGAGTTCCCACCCGTTCACAATCTTGTCCGTCAACTTTTGCACATGAACATGCGGAGTCTCGTAATTCCCATTGAGCTTGAACACCTTGCTCAGGTCATCCGCCGACGCCCCGTAATCGAAGTGCCGTCCACAGTTACAAGAATTCGTATAGTATGGGGATCCTTGTGGAGCGTAATCATCCAGCGCCTTCGACCATGAGAAGTTGCTTAACAAGGAGAATCCCTTTGAGAAACGCTTTTCGACCGTAACCTGGGCAGCATTGTAGTTACTGTTCACGCCGGAATTGATTGAAGCGATCGACCCATAGTTCGGATACATACGCCGCTGCTGGGTGTTCGCTTCTGTCGACTGCCCGGGAATATAGATGGCAGGATTCAGTTGTAAGAGTCCGCTCTCCTGGTCGCCAGTGCCATAAAGACGATGGCCATTATTTCCGAAATAGGCCACGCGAAGCAGCCAGTCCTGCCAAAAGCCGTGCTCATAGGTAAGGTTGTAGGTCAGGACCATCGGCAGTCGAAGGTGGGGGTCCTGTAACTGCGAGAATGAGATTGCGCCCGCCGGGAAGATCGCCGATGGACCAGGGTTCACCGGACCAAACTCTGCCGGGAATGGGCTGGCGACTCCCGCGCTGCCATAAGGATCGGCAAGGCTTATATCAGTGAGATTGATGACCGGGGCAAATGGCGGAACGCCGACTATCTGCTGATAGATGAGAGAATTCGGAGGCTCATAGTAATATCCGATGCCACCGCGCAGACTATTCTTCGCGTTCGCATCCAGTTGATAAGTAAACCCGAGTCTTGGACCGAAATTATTATAACTTGCGAAGATACCGGAGTCCGGGCATCCAGGGTCGTGGTTGGAGCCCCCATAGATCAATCCCGGTGGTGCGTTGGGATACCGCACCGACTCCGCGGCGCCCGGCTCGAAACATGCAACTCTGCCCAAACTGTCTTTAGATGGAACAAACGGATCCCATCGCAGGCCCGCGCTCACCGTGAACCGTGAGGTCGCCTTCCAATCGTCCTGTATAAAGGCGCTCCAGTTAATGCCGGTAAAGTTCAGGTACAACCCACCGCCCTGGACAAAGCTGGACATGGCTCCCAGTTCGAAGTCCGCCATGTCGTAGCCGGTCAATGCGTTGGTAAATTCGAATGTGCCTCCCTCCTGAAACGTATTGCCCATTGGCTGTGTTACGCGAACAAACTCTCCGCCAAATTGAAGCACGTGCTTGCCTCTGGTGAGAGTGGCGATCTCCCGCAGGGACTGATCCCCTCGATTCCAGACCCCATAGTTGCCGCTCCCCAATCCAAATGTGCTGACTCCAAGATTGAGTGAGGGAACGTCCCCGCCGCCTTTGCCGGGCGGGAGAGCTATCTTTACTCCTGCATCCGCCATGGAGAATGGCGCTGACGAATAGGTCGTACCGTCGATGAGTGTCAAGCCATAATAACTTCCCAACAAAGCGTGGGACGAAAGTGTATAAAGATCCACAATACTCACATTCTTGTCGATCAGCGTTTCACTGCTGCCGCTCATTTCAAGAATGTTTGTTGTTGGGGGCAGCACGAGCGGCTGAGAGTAGTTCTGTTGAAAATAATGGCCGCTGAGATGATGCTTGTTGAAATTGAAGTCAACCTTGGCCAGATATTCATTGGTAGTCTGAACTGTTGGCAGGCCGTTGTAGTAGAGGCCGTCGTTTGGCTCTCCAGGGGGTGCCGGAAAACCAAGGGACGCCGCATTGGGAAGAGGGATCTTGTCCAGAATGTACGTCGCGATCGGGCTGACTGGAATCTGGTTGTTGTTGTAAGGAACTCCCGTAGCAGGATCCACGAGTTGAACGCATGTCCCCAATGAAGTGCTGCAGATTCCGGCCGCAGGCAGCAGATCGGAAAAGTCTCCTTGGCGCTCGTTGGTGCTGGGCACATAAGCCCCTTGACCATTGTTCGTCGAACCGTACCTGGTTCCCTGGTAGCTCCCAAAGTAAAACAATCTATTCTTGAGAATTGGACCCCCGATATCGCCCCCAAATTGGTTCTGGTTGAGAGGGCTCACAGTGGTTGCAAAGTAGTTCTTCGAATTGAAGACAGAGTTCTGGGCAAATTCAAAGGCATCGCCATGGATCGAATCGCTACCGGACTTTAACGTAACGTTGACAACGCCGCCAATCGCATCTCCATATGTGGCGCTCATATTGGCAGTCATCAGATTGAAGTCTTGGATGGCATCTGGATTCGGAAGAGGTAGATTTGTGTTGATGTAAGTGTCATTAAAATCCGCGCCATCCAGTTGGTAACTCACACCATTTGCGCCGGCGCCGTTGACCTTGGCGTATTGCTCGCTGGGAAAGACACCGCCCTCGCAGTTTGCAGCGCAATAGTTGGCTGTTACGTTCGACGCTCCGGGCGTTAGAAATACCAACTGCTGCACATACCGACTTGACAGCGGTAACTCGACCACCTGCTTCTGGTCGATGAGTTGACCGAGTGCTGCTGAGTCGGTTGTCACCATCGACGCATTTGCAGTGACCGTTACGTTTTGAACAACTAAACCCAACTCCATGTGAATCGGCACTGTGACTGCCTGGCCCACGGCTAATTCGATTCCTTGCTGGATATAGGATTTGAAGCCAGTCATCGTCGCGGTCACCTTGTAAGCACCCACCGGCAGGCTGGGGAACAGATACTCGCCGGATGCGCCCGTCGTGGCCGACTGAGAGTACCCCGTTCCCACTTGCTCCACCTGAATGGTCGCTCCAACGAGTGCCAACCCTGCCCCATCGACAACTGTGCCATTGAGCCGAGCAGTCGTAAACTGCGCCCAGGCTGGAACGCCTAGGGGGGCTGCCAGAAGCAGCCCTGCACAGAAAGACATGCACGCCTTTGTCCCCAAAGTCCAGTTCGCGATCTTTTTCATTGAATTGTCCTCTCAACCTTCGATACTCTCGGCCGCACCTCGGGCATAGGTACCCGGAAGTTTCATGGCAGCAACCCCTTTGCCATGACAGGTCTATCGCAGAAAGCGCGTATCGATCGTTAACCAACAAGGAATCAGACGTTAACAGATCTACTCACCAACAGGGCCCTAGTACCAGTTCCAGTTGCTCAACACGATACGAGATCGGAGGCACTCGCCCTCTTATGTGTGATTAAGTTTCACTTCTTCCTGCTTGTCAATCAGATAGTGATTCATCGCATTTAATGTGTTCAATTACCTGGACTGATCCGCATCAGCGTAGTTCTTCTGCATTGAAGTTGCGCTGCCCGTGGCGACTCTTACTCTATTCTTCACCGTGTTCGCTGAGCCTTCCCTGACGGATCCGGTAATCCGTACCCGCAGCTCACTCGCCAACTAGAGCTATCCACTTTGACTTCGTCCAGCTTATTGAACGTTAGCGCAAAGATGCCCAGCATCGACCAAGCCTCTCCTGTTGCGATCCCTAAGATTTTGTTGCCGTGGCTCGTCCATTCATAGGTGGGCTTCACACATCCTGAGATGGATAGGGAAAAGAGGGCTCGCTAAGAATTCTGCGGATGAATCGAAGCGGACCTTGGAGATCCTAGTTTCTCTTAGCAGCCCGTGGTTCAAGTCCTGATTCATTGCCTGGATGTTATTGCGGTATCCACATGATTTGTTCGTAATCTTTGTCCATGGCGATGGGCACCCCGGCGAAGCAATGCGGAATCACGCCCTCGATGAGCCGCCAGGGCGACTGTTGGGACAACGCGTGCAGCGAGACTCTGTTTGGTTCACTGAAAGTGGAACGGCTGCATGGGCAGCGATTTGAAACCATCCGTCAGGCTAAGGATGAAACCATCGCATGGCGGCTCTGGTATAACCAAACCCGAATGCACTCGACGCTGCACTATGCAAGCCCAATGCGTTTCGAGAAAGACTGGATGGATGCAACGATGAAGATCGCCGCCTGAGAGTTCGCGGCGATCGAGGCAGGCTGTGGAGATGACGGTTTATGGAAAGCCCGGAAAACGATAGTGCCATTTTCCGCCCTTCCCGCAAACCTTGGAAATCGATGAAGCCGATTCCCACATTCCCACCGCCGCGACGACCACGAGGGTGATGAATATTCTCAAAATCCGGCCGGCTAAGAGATACGCATTCTGAGGGCAAGGTCATTTTCACGAGTATAGGTCGTTTTCGTAACCCTTACTCCAAGTGTTCCGCTCGGCCTTGAGTTCATCCCAATGTGCATCCATTTTCGCAATCATCTCCGTAGTAACGTAGGGTGCGTATAGTCGATTAAGAAATCCGAGCGGTTCCGAGGCTACTGCTTCACGTGCCACTCCAATGAACAAAATGTCATCCGTTATTGCCCTTTCGACTCGAACGATAGCTCTCTGCGCCTTTTCAATGTCGCTAAATGGAAAACCGGAGTGAGTGAGATTTCCACGGGTGGCCGCGTCCGCAGCATGGGCGAAGAATTTATGGCTTAGGGTTACGAGCTTTTCCTCGGCTGACCTCAGCCAGCTTTCCAATCTGTCGAAAATCTTCTCACTAATCAGGTCGGTACGGGAACAGCTTACTTCTGGAACCCCGGAGAGTTTGTCAAATACTTTGTGCCGCTCTCCAGGCATTACGTAGCCAAAGAACCTCGGAGCATCGACACGCATCATCTGGCTGTCTGGACTGGCCGGTAACGACCGCCATCCATCCGGGTCGTATGGTTTCCCGTCGTGTGCAACATAATTTTCGCGAGTGATTAAATGTCGATTTACCTTAATGTTGTTCAGAAGACGCTGCATTGACATGACACGTGGACCCTTGTCCAGCAGCCTACGAATTGCGAGAACCTGCCTAGTACTACAGTTGTAGATA
>PLSM01000103.1 GCA_003165075.1 Acidobacteriaceae bacterium
AGTACCGCATCAGCTCGACCCTGACGCTGAATTACGGCGTGCGCTACGAGATCACGACGCCGTTCCGAGACATCCACAATCGCATGATGGAGTTTGCGCCGGGCCACCAATCCACCGTTTACCCTAACGCTCCAACCGGCCTTCTGTTTCCCNNAGCCTATGGCATCTTCTACGACGAATTGCTCAACGGCGTGGGAATGCCGTTCCGCGCCACCAGCAGCGCACTGGGACAAACAGTCGTACGCACCCTAACCGGGTACACGAAGATCAACTATGCGAACCCGCTCGGTACCGTGGCCAACCCGTTTACTCCCGGCCAGTTTGCGCTACCCGCGTCCACCTTCACCATCGATCCCAAGCTGCTGCCACCCTATGCGCAAGACTGGAATCTTACCCTGGACCAGAGCATTAGCAAACAAATACTGTCGGTCGGGTACATTGGTTCCAAAGGAACTCGCATGCCGAGGTTGGTCGAGGCAAATCCTGCTGTCTATGAGCCTGGTGCGACCTTCGCTAACTCCCCTCGGCGCCGGCTCTACTCCGGCTGTACGCTGACGACAGGCACCTGCACGTTGGGCACTGCCGGAGTGGTTGAAGGAAATGCGAACTCGACCTTCCACTCGGCGCAGGTCTCACTCACTCGGCGCGGCACACCGGACCTGAACTACACGCTGGCCTACACCTTTTCCAAGGATTTGGACTACTCATCAAGCCTCCATATGTCCGGACCCGCTCCATGGATGGTCCTTGGAGAGCTCGACATTGCCCAGAACAACCAGGATCTAAGCGCTGAACACGGTCGTTCGCTCTTTGATTCGCGCCAGCGCTTTGCCGGGAGCGTGACCTACGCCATTCCGTTTGCGCGCGGTCTCACGAGTCTGTCCCGTACTGTCCTGGATGGCTGGCAATTCAATGCCCTGTTAGCCGTAAATTCCAGCACTCCCTTCACAGTCTACGACTCCGCGAATGTCTCGTTGCAGGCGCCGCACCCCGGAGTCTCTGGCATGTTCGGAGATCGGCCCAATGCTGTCGGCAATCCGAATAGCGAAGCCCCGCACAAAGTGTCGCAATGGGTATCTCCTTCCGCGTTTCAGCGGCTCGATCCGGTCGCGAACGCCGGGCAGTTCGGCGATGAGGGACGCAACAGCGTCGATGGCCCTGCTTATGGCAGCCTGGACGCTTCTTTCGATAAAACTCTTGCGATCGCTGAAAAGTCAAAATTGCAGTTCCGCGCTGAGGCGTTCAACGTGACGAACCACGTCAATCTGATCCCGCCCGTATTCGACATGAACTCGCCTGCATTCGGGCAGATCACGGAGGCGCAGGCCCCGCGTGTACTCCAGTTCGCTTTGAAAATTCAGTGGTGAACCGTCTCAAAAGCAAGGAGGCGGGTGGTCCACCCTTAACCTCCCACAAGTGAGTGGCCCACTCAATGTCCCTCCATCCATTTTTCCTTCTCAGAAAGATGAATCTGTGCCCCATTCATCGCGGCTTTATCGCGATGAGTGGGCCGCGGAGTCGCGCCGTCCATTCCGACTCGATTTCGACCACTCCGCGAATTCCGGCGGCCATCCCCATCGAGTCGACACACCGCCCGCCCACTCGCAGGGAATTATGTGCCCGCAGCGCATAATGGAATTTGAGTCGACTACCGACAGGTCGATGGCAAGAGCGGGAAGCATCACCAGTCGAGCCACAGGTTCTGAAGCTGTGCACGGGCAGGCGCAGAAGGGTGTCTGTCTTCCTGGATTTTTGGGAGGCAAACCATCAACCGCGCCCCGAAAATGCACTGTAACTCCTTTAATGCCTATATTCTGCGGACAAATCCTGCAGAATCAATATCTTGCAGCGCAACCCCTACCGTAAACCCATGAAAATAGAGATTTTATTTCCAGAATAGGGGGATGGGGGTATCCCCTTCAGGTTCAGCGACCCCCGGAAATGCCATGGCGACTTCAAAACCTCCTCATGAAGCGCATCAGTCCGCGCGGCTTCAGGTCGGGATTGAGGAAGGCGCGGGGCTCACTGACCGCCTGGCAAACGGCCTCGGCGGCCAGGTGTCCTGAGCGCGCGGCGCTCTCCATGGTCGAAGGCCAGCCGGTTGCGGTCCAATCGCCGGCGAGGAAGCAATTGGACCACGGCGACACGGCGCCTGGCCGCGCGGCATCGATGCCTGGCGGCACGCCAAATGTGGCGCGTACTTCCTTCACCAGCGCGGCTTTCTCCAACTTCGCCGAAGATACCGCGGGAAAAAACTCGGCCAGCTCCTTAACCGCCTGGTCGATGGCCTGCTCGCGAGAGAGCGCGGCGAAACCAGGCGAGGCGCTGACCACCAATTCCAGGTAGCTCCCCTGCAACTTGCGCCCGGGTTGCAGTCGCCCCTTGTTGTACATCCAGTGAAGCTCGCGATCCAGCAACACGGCGTGATCGAGATTGGTAATCTCGCGATCGAACCAGAGATGCACACTGCAAATGGGCCAGTGATGGTGGCTTTCGATCTGGCCGGCGAGCGAATTCACACCCTCGGCCGCAGGCATGTGTTGAAGCAGCTTCGCTGTCGCCTCGAAGGGCAAGGCAAGCACCAGGAAGCCCGATGCCACGTTCGCCTCCCGCGTGCGGACTGTCCATTGAGATGTCTCCTCGTCCCACTCCGCCGCCTCCACATTCGAATTGAGCAGAAGGCCTGAGCCGTGCCCGGCAAGGAAATCCGCAACACCCGCATAGAGATCGCTGAGCGGCACAGTGCTCATCCCCATGCTCCCCGCCCGCGCCGAGTTCATGAACAGCTCGCGAATCACCTTGGCCGCATAAGGCAGAGCGATGGAGTCGATGTCCGCGTTCAGAGCGCTGGCAATCACCAGCCGCCAGAAGCGATTGATGGCGCCCTCGGTCTGCCCGTTGCGCCTGAGCCATGCACCGAGGGTTTCGGTTGCATCCTGCGCCACGGGTCGCATCAACGCTTCAAAGGCGCGTGCCAACGCCAGCTTGTCGGCGAGCGAGAATGCCCTTGCGGCCATCAATCTGGGCAGGCCATGCAAGGGCGCAGGCAACCACACAGGGCCGAGCAACGAACGCCTCCCGCCCGGCTCGATCATGGTCATATTGCTGGTCCAGCGGATGCGGCCCGCAACCCCTATGCGCCGATAGAAGCCGATGAGATTGGTGCAGCATCCGAACAGCACGTGCTGACAGTTGTCTATCACCTCGCTGACGCCAGGATGGAAATAGGACGAGGCCCGTCCACCCAGGTAGCCGCGACGCTCGACGAGTTGCACATGAAAGCCCGCCTCGGCCAGCGCGCAGGCCGCGCTCATGCCTGCAACGCCGCCACCGATGACGGTGACAGTCCGCTCCGCACTTTGGCGCAATTGAGTCATACCGACAGACGCGCTACTGCCATGCGCGCAAAGCCAACTGCCAAAATCGCGAGCTTCTGTGCCATTGGGACGCTGGCGCGGCGCGTGAAAACGTCGTAGTCCGCGTGCTGGATGCGCTTGAGCAAGTCGTGGTAAATCGACACCAGCACCCAAAGCGCAGGCCGGCTCTCACGGTCGATCAGCGGCAACAGGGACTGCGCCGATTGGTAATAGCTCTCTGCGCGACGGCCGATTCCGGCAAGCAATGCGCGCTCGGCAGCGCTGGGCGGTGTGCCCGGAGAGCGATGGAGCAGTGCATCGAGCGAAACTCCATGTTCGGCCAGATCTTCAAGTGGCAGATAGACGCGATTGCGCTCCGCATCTTCGGCCACATCGCGCAGGATGTTGGTGAGTTGGAACGCGATGCCCGTTTCCTCGGCCAGTTTCTCGGCAGCTTTGTCGCTGTAGCCGAAGATGCGGATGCAGACCAGGCCCACCACGGAAGCCACCAGGTAGCAGTAGCCGTATAGATCCGCAAAGGTGGCGTAGGTGTCTGGCACATCGCCGGCAGAGGGCTTCAGGTCCATGGTGGTGCCGGCGACCAGCTCATCCAGCAAACCGAGTGGAATCGCGAAGCGCTCTGTGGCGTCGCGCACGGCAACAAATATCGGGTCAGACGTTTCGCCGCCCTCACAGACATCGCGCCACGCGGCTAACCACGCGTCTGCGCGCACACGGCGTTCCTCACGCGAGAATCTCTCGTCGTCGGCCAGATCGTCAGCCATGCGCATGAAAGCGTAGATGGCACAGATAGCGTTCCTGCGCGCTTTGGGCAGGGCCACGAAAGCATAATAGAAGTTCTTCGCTTCGCGTTTGGCGATGGCCCGACATGCGGCGTAGGCCTCTTCCAATGAAATTGCTTGCGTCAAGCCGCCTTCCCTCTGGGTCGTGCTCCGAGGCGGAGAAATGGCAGCGCCTTCCCGCTTACAGCGCGCAACGCAAGTGAGAGCTTGGAGCGCTTCGATATTGCGGGCCGAGCGCTCAGCACATCGTAATTCTGCCGTTCGATAGCGCGCAGGATCTCAAGGCCGCCACGGCTGAAGAGGTCCAGATCGAGCGCAAGCTCGCGGCCCACCATGCCGATCAACGGCAGTCCCTGTTCAAACAACCGGCGCGCATAGTCAACTTCGTACTCCATGAGCGCGCGGAACGCCGGCGTAACCACACCACCCGCAATGGTTGCGTCGCTCACCGCAAAGCGCTGCATGTCTTCCCGGGGAAGATAGACGCGACCCTTGGCGTAATCCACACGGACATCCTGCCAGAAGTTGGCAAGTTGGAGCGCGGAGCAAGTTGCATCGGAGAGGCGAAACCGTTCCTCATCCGCATAGCCACACGCGTAAAGCACCAGCCGGCCCACCGGATTAGCCGAGTAGCGGCAGTAGGCAAGCACCTGCTGCATGGTGCCGAAGCGGTTGACGGTTTGGTCCTGGCGGAAAGCCGTCAGGAGGTCGGCAAAAGGCTCCTTGGGAATGGAGCAGGAGCGGATCGTCGGCGCCAGAGCAACAAACACCGGATGACGCGCCCGGCCTTCGTAGCAAGCGTCCAACTCCCTGCCCCACAGGTCGAGCAATGCCAAGGCCTGCGCCCTGTCGCCCACTTCGTCGCCCAAGTCGTCAGAGACGCGGCAATAGGCGTAGATAGCATGGAAGTGCGGGCGCAGCGCGCGGGGCAGAAACCACGAGGCGACGTGAAAGTTCTCGTAGTGAGACTCGGCCAGCCGCTTGCACCACGCCTGGGCCTCCTGGAGCGTAGGAGCAGCCTCAGGCATACGATACGACGCAGGCAACGCCGCCCAGCCGCGGGCGATCAGTTCGTCCTGGGCCAGCGCATCGTTGTCAGGGTGCAGGGCTGCCGTGGTCATTCCGTCGCCTTAGGGCACGATAGCGGTCTTAATCTCGCTGCTGCGCTTCATCAGCTTTTCGAACACACGATTCAGTTCGTAAAGGTGAGCGTGGCCGGTAATAAACGCACCCGCCTGGAAGCGGCCGCCGGCAATCAAATCCAGCGACCTGCGGCAGATGACCGGAGTGTGATGGAAGGTGGCCCGCAGCGTAATGTCGCTATAGTGAATGCGATTGGTATCGAGCGTCACACGTGTACCGACGGCGCAACCGCCGAAAAAGTTCACTGTGCCGCCCTTGCGTACCATCTCCACCGCTTCTTCCCATGCCTCAGGCGCTCCCACGGCTTCAATGGCAATGTCGACGCCACGGTCCTTGGGGGTAAACGCCCGCGTTTCGCGGATGGCCTTGCGGATGGTGCTGGCCTGAACTACGTGGGCTGCGCCCAACTGGCGCGCGGCCTCCACCTGGCCATCGTGCCTGACGACCGCGATGACATTGCAGCCTTTCAGCGCGGCTACGTGCACCATCATCAACCCCAGCGGGCCGCCGCCGATGATGGCCACCGTGTCATCGGGATGAGGGTTTGAATCCTCAAGACCATGTACCGCACAGGCCAACGGCTCTGTGAGCGCCGCGTGCTCCAGCGGCACGTGATCCGGAATATGAAGCGTGTTCTTGTCCACGATGCGAGCCGGAATACGGATGAACTCCGCGTAGGCGCCGTTGTTGAAGAGCAGGTCGTCGCAGAGATTCTCCTGGCCGCGCGCACAAAAATAGCACTGCCCGCAGGGCGCGGAGTTGAGCGCCACTACGCGGTCTCCGGGAGCAAAGTCCGTGACTCCCTCACCGGCCTGCACAACCGTCCCGGCAAGTTCGTGGCCAAATAGCGCCGGAGGCACAATCATGCGCGCGTGATAGCCGCGCCGAAAGACCTTCAAATCTGTTCCACAGGTAAGCGCGGCGCCGACGCGGACGATCAACTCGCCCGGAGCTGCCTCGGGAACCGGTACCCGCTCGATGCGAACATCCTCGCGTCCATGGAGAACAGCGGCCCTCATGGTTGTCGCCATCAGGTCCCTCCTCGCTTGCTCCCGCCGCCTAAGACTGGCTCCATCATAATCTTCATAGAATCCGCTTTGGGATGCGAAGCCACGTCAATCGCCATTTCGGCCTGCTCCAGCGGGAAGCGGTGCGAGATCAACTGCGTCAAGTCAAATCCGTTGCGGTAGCCGTCGAAAACCAGGGCGGTTACCTCATCCAAAATATCGAACGAAGCGGAGTAGGAGCCGAGGAGCGTCTTCTCGTCCATGCACACGGCGCCGGGATCGATCGTTGCCTCGCCATGCTGTGTCTGAGCGAACAACATCACCCTGCCACCGGGCCGGGCCGCATCCATTGCCGTACGAATGAGCGCGTTGCCACCTACGGCCAGAACTACCGCATCCGCTCCGCGGCCATCGGTCTCCGCAAGAACCCGCTGGACCACATCTTCGGAACCGCCATGGATGGGATGGTGCAACCCAAACCTGGCTGCAATGGCGTGACGCTCCGGGTACAAATCCGAGGTGAGCACCTTGGCGCCACTGCGGGCCGCCAAAGCGGCGTGCATGAGTCCGATGGGTCCCTGCCCGATGACCAAAACCGTTTCGTCTGCAGCCAGGTTGAGCATCTTTACACCCTTCAGCACGGTGTTTACGGGCTCAATGAAGGCCGCCTGCTCAAAGGGCACATCATCGGGGATGCGCACCACGCCGCTGCTGGCCGTGATCCAGTCCACCACCCGGATGTATTCTGCGAAGCCGCCGCCGGAGGGCTCAAAGCCGGCGGTAACACCCACTTTCTTATAGAGCGGGCATTGTGCCGGCGTTTTCTTGCGGCAATAGTAGCACTGGCCGCACGGAACGTGATGGAAGACCACGACCCGTTCGCCTAACTGGAAGCGCGATACACCCTTGCCCACGGCGACGATGGTGCCCGCCATCTCGTGGCCGAAGATGCGCGGCGCGGAATGGGAACCGGTGTGAATCTTCTTCAAGTCCGTCCCGCAGATGCCGCAGGTGGCTACCTTCACCAACAACTCGCCAGGCCCAATGGCGGGAACCGGCACGCTTTCAAGGCGCATGTCGTTGACGCCGCGGTAGACCACGGCGCGCATGGAGGAAGGAATCTCTGTTTCCACGAGACTGTCAGGATTTGAGATTTGAGTAGCCATTCCGCTTTGTGATGCGACCTCATTCATCCAGAAGATCGTGCACCGACTTCGCTATGCTTTGGGAAGCCCTTCTACTATTCTCGCCCATCCGCACCAATGCGGGCCAGCGCCATGGACGAAGACAGGCAAAGAGAACAAAACTGGTCATCCGAAATTGGCCGCCCGGCGAGATAAAGCGGTTGAAATCAGGTAATTTTTCGGCGAAGCCGTCGCTGACTCCTTTGATGCAGTAGAAGGGAATATTGCGCATCGCTGCGAGGCGGGCGACAGCGGCAGCTTCCATATCCACCAGCGCAGCGTCGTAGGTGGAGGCGAGACGGCGCTTCTCTGCCCCGTCGGCGACTTTGGGGCTGGTGGCGAGCCAGAGTTCTCCCGCGCCCGCCTCACAGTGAAAGCGCTCACCGGTGCGGACGTCGATTACACCGGCTACATTGTAGGCTTTGCCGCTTGCGACTTCGTGATTGAGTGCGCCGGCCCAGCCAACGGAGAGCAGGAGGTCGACCGGACCGCCATCTTCGATAGCCGCAAAGGCGCGAGTTGCTGCTTCAAGGCCGGCCCCGGCGCAGGCTGCGATCCATTCTTCTTCTGAGTTCCGCAGCGCCCAGAAATTCACGCCATTGCGTGTGCTGTGGGGCCAGTCGCGCACCAGCGGCTTCAACTCGTCTGGAAAGGCGGCGATGATGGCGATCCGGGTCATGCTCGACCCTGGGGCGCGTAGCCGTGGGCGCGGAACCACTCGATAGCCGCGCGCATGGCGGGGTAGACAGGCACAATGCGGAAACCCAGTTCCTGTTGCGCGTGGGCGCTGGAGGCGAACATCTTCTTGCGGCCCATGCGGACCTCTTCAAGGGTGGCGCGCGGCTCGCGGCCACGGATGCGGCCCGTGATCCACTCTTCGAAGAAGGCGTAGGTGGCGGCGACAGCGAAGGGAATCTTGACGGTGGGCGAAGGGATGCCGGTGATCGCCGACATCTTGTCGAGGATCTGCTTGAAGGTCAGGTTTTCGCCGCCGAGTATGTAGCGGTGACCGGGCTGGCCCCTGGTCAGTGCAGCCACATGCGCACGCGCGACTTCAGCCACATCCACCAGATTCAGGCCCGTATCCATGTAGGCGGGAAACTTGTTGTTGAGGAAGTCCACGAAGATGCGGCCGGTGGGGGTGGGCTTGCGGTCGTTGGGGCCGATGGGCGTGGTGGGGTTGAGGATGATGACCTGCTGGCCGTCCTGGGCGGCGGCGATGGCCTGCTGCTCGGCCATGAACTTCGACCGCTTGTAGTGACCTACCATGTCGGCCAGCGAAACTGGCGTGTCCTCGTTGATGACGATGCCATCGGTGCGGAAGTGCATGGTGGCCACGCTGGAGGTGTAGACGAAACGGGACACGCCGGCCTCGCGCGCCAGCCGCAGAAGGTCGCGGGTGCCGTCGACGTTGGCGCGGTACATGGCCGCGGGGTCAGGAATCCAGAGGCGGTAATCCGCGGCCACGTGGACCACGGCGTCGCAGCCTGCGAGCGCGGGAGCAAGCAACTCCGGCCGCGCCAGGTCGCCCAGATGAGTGTCACCGGGAATGCCTTCCAGATTGGCCAGATTGCTGGACTTGCGGACCAGGAGGCGAAGATCTGCGCCTTCGGCGGCGAGCGCCTGCGCCACATGATGGCCTACAAATCCTGTTGCGCCTGTGAGAAAGACTTTCATTCGAGAACTCTTTGCGAACTTCCATTCTAATTGTCGCGCGTTGCCGTGCTGAGAAATGAGCGGACGCGAAAACGGCGGCACTTTTGCTGCGTCAGGGACGCGAAATTGGCTTAAAAAGCCGATTTAAGCGGGAAAAACAGGGCCTTCTGATTACTGATGAGTATCTATGTAGGATTTACAACTCGCTGATTATACGGATCTTATTATACTCCACGCACCCTGTATGGGCACTGCGGGAGGGGGAGGGGGGTGGGGTGCAGAGCGGTATGGGCCGGGGGCGTGAATTGAGCGCTGGTTCCCTCATCTCGATTGTGCGGCCTGGGCGGGTTATTTTCTGCAAACACGGCTTGGAAGGGTCGGTGAGGGGACGTACCCGCCTGCCCTTTTTTGCGGAAGAATGGACAACCTCTTGAAATATCACTGGCACCCCAGTTTGTGGTGGGGTTAGGGTGGGCCCGCCACCCAGCTTGGGATGACAACCAAGAAGACAAACGCAGGTCCTCCGACTCCCTGCGGTCGCTCAGGATGACAGCATATGCGCCTCGGACGACAAGATTGAGTTATTGCCTACTCCAGCGCGTCGGGGAGGAGGGCGATGTTCTTTTCGCCGGCGGCTTTCTTTTCGTTGTAGGCTTTGACCCAGTCCTCCCAGTGCTTGCCGGCGGCGCGGTCCTTGCCACTGAATTCGAGGCGGCCAATTTCGGCGTAACTGAGGGAGCGCTTTTCCGGCGCGCCGGGGGTGAAGTATTGCACAAAGGAGTCGGCCAGCGTGGCGCCGGTGCGGCGATTGAAGATGAACGCCTCAATGCGCTCGCCGCTCTTGAGGGTGAGCATGACGTCGCCGCGATAGTCGAAGGCCTTCTCCANNTTTTCGCGCTCGGCGGCGGGGGCCAGTTCAAGAGCTTCAACCTGTTCGCGGGTATATTTCAGCACCTCGGCGCTCATGCGTTGGTCTCCTCAAGGGTGTGCGCGGGATTGGCGATCTGGACGAGGGGTGCGGACGCATGCGTTCCCCACTCATTGAGCTGCTTGAGCGCGTGAGCGCTCTTGTAGCTGCTGAACGTTCCCTTGACCATGCCCCAGAAGCCGCTCAGCGAGAGGAATCCGTCGATGACCGCGGTCGGCTCGTAGCCGCAGCTCACCATGCAGTTGGCGCACTTGGGATTGCCGCTGCCGACGCCGTAGTCTTCCCACTGGGTGGTTTCAATCAATTCCTT
This sequence comes from Acidobacteriaceae bacterium, assembly GCA_003165075.1. GTDB lineage: Bacteria > Acidobacteriota > Terriglobia > Terriglobales > Acidobacteriaceae > Telmatobacter. Next base: position 10,388 of record PLSM01000103.1, read on the forward strand.
GAACGTATCGACATACCCATCCTGAAGCAGATAGCAAGGCTTCTGCCAGCCAAATATGTTGTACGCCGGCGAACCCCAGGGGGTGCAGTCGTAGCTGCGGTCGCCCATGAGGAACTCAAGGAATAGCGGCGACATATTGAACTTCCACGACTTTTTGCGGTTGGACAGAATGGCGCGGAAGAGCTTGCGCACGCGGGCACGGCCCATGAAGTGAGTCTGGTCAGGCGCCTTGTCGTAGCTGTAGCCGGGCGAGAGGACGATTCCCTCTACCCCGATGGCCATCATCTCGTCGAAATGCGCGCGCACGCTGTTGGGATCAGTGCCGTCAAAGAACGTGGAGTTAGGCGTGACTCGGAAGCCGCGCCTGACCGCCTCCTTGATGCCCTCGACTGCGATGTCGTAGCCGCCCTCGCGGCATACAGCGAAGTCGTGATGCTCGCGCTGGCCGTCGAGATGAACGGAGAAGGTGAGGTATTTGGACGGCGTGAACTCGTGCAAACGCTTCTTCAGTTCCAGCGCATTGGTGCACATGTAGACATACTTCTTGCGCGCGACAAGGCCATTGACGATGTCTACGATCTGCGGATGCAGCAGCGGCTCGCCGCCCGGAATCGCCACCATCGGCGCGCCGCACTCTTCAGCCGCGGCGAAACACTGCTCGGGGGTGAGCTGCTTCTTGAGGATGTGGGGCGGATATTGCACCTTGCCGCAGCCGGCGCAGGCCAGGTTGCAGCGGAAGAGCGGCTCAAGCATCAGCACCAGCGGATAGCGCTTTTGGCCCGTGAGCTTTTTCTTCCATACATAAGTGGCGACCGTCCACGCCTGGGAGATAGGAATAGCCATATTTCGTTTTTCCCTCAGGGGCTGAAGCCCCGCTGCTTGCTT
>PLSM01000022.1 GCA_003165075.1 Acidobacteriaceae bacterium
AACCTTTGACCGATTTTTGATGAATCCACCGTTTCTGAACGGCGCAGACATCAAGCACATTCAACTCGAGATGAAGATTCTGAAACCCGGAGGCCGCTTGGTTGCAATTTGCGCAAACGGCACCCGGCAGCAAACCACCTTGAAGCCTCTAGCTGAGAACTCAGGAGGATGGTACGAAGACCTGCCCGCCGGAACCTTTGCCAGCCAGGGAACCAACGTCAACACCGCTCTCTTGCTCATCGAAAACTGACGCCATCCAAGGGCCGGAGCAATCCGGCCCCCGCTTTCCCGCCAACTCCGCAGGATGCGTCATTGCCGGCGCCGCCCGCTACGCCCCCGGCACCCCACCCGTGTATTTGTGGTGCCGGAGCACCACACCGCGGACAAAACCCTGCCTAGCCCAGCACAGTTGAAGTGGCCAATTTTACCTTTTCGAGGCGCTGGGCAATAATCACCTGTCAGCTATCTACGTCGTCAAAGACAGAGCGATTTGTCTGCTGTTTGACCAGAGGCTCTTTAACGGTGCCCTCCCTCGGAACTGAGGACATATAACCCCATTCTGAGGAGTGGTCACGCTCGTTCTCTGCATCCTGTTTTTCTTTTCTTTCTCGAACGTCGTCAATGGCGCAAGATAGTGCCTTCTTTACTTCCTTTATTAGGTCTACTGTAGTGTCATCAATGTCAGGAAGCTCTTCCAATATATCGAGGCCTCTAGAAAAATGTTCAAAATGGCTTTCTGGCTCGTCGCTGAGATCGGCATCATTCGCTATTTCCGCAATGCGGTCTGGTGCGTTGGTCAAAGTATCAACGCGCAGTCTGATACCAAGTGATAATAGGCGCGCTGGTGGTATTAAACGAAGAATGTTTTCATCTTCAAAAAATGACAGGTCGAAGGTGCCTGTAGCGGCTTCTTCTAGACAAGAGGCTGTTTGGTTCTGAAGATATTCATTGAGGATTCCGAGGCGATATGCACGGGCGTGTGATCTTATTTTTGGATTGTGCTCCGTGCGACGAAGGTATGCCCATGTCTCACGACCAAGAATGTCCGGATCAGCAGCGATAACGCGTCTAAACACGTTATCGCTTACCCTTTCAGAGAGACACCGAAATAGAGACCAGTTAATTGACTCCTGATCGGGTACATGAGTCAGTCGCCCAATGAGTATATCGTCCAGAGCAGGTGGAATCGTTGGTGCATCCCTTATAGAGGGAGCACCCTCGCTACACACAAAATTCCCTAAGATCGTTTCGATGGTGGCTCCGCGCAGCAAGGCCGCCATCATTTGAGGTTGTTCTTTCAAAATGTCGGTTAGTGCATCGGCGATGGTCGGATGCGCAAATGCCCAAGTCTCTTTGCCGTTGACTTTAGCAACGCGAAGGAATGAGCCTTTCAATTGTAGCAAGGCACCGGTAATGCGCGGCAGCCCGACTCCCGTTAGTTCGCTTACCACCTGTGCGGACAACTGATCCCATGTGTTATTTACCATTGAGCCCTGATGGACGTACACAAGAACAAGAGCTGCTCTGAGTGCACTATCCAACGCATTGATCGTATCGATCAAATGCGCCCGTGGTTCTTGCATGAATCGTAGAAGTTCAGCCTGTGTGGTTGCGAGACTTTTCGTGAATGCAGGATCACCCAACCGCTCTGCGATCCCTGGAAGAAAGTTATCGACCGCCGCAATCACCGGCAGGTGGGGTTTCACACTCCTTTTCCAGCTTTGTGTCTGTCCGCCGAAGTTGACGTGATTGTAAAGGATCTGAGTTTTTTCAGCAGCGCTCAGGTCTCCTACGTCAACAACCGCTCTGCCATCGAGGAATTCAGGCAGGTTGCGTTGTCCGAGACCTATTTTGGCAGCCTCGTATATATGACGGCGCGAAGTTAGAAGAAATCGATTCCCATATTTGATAGCCGCTTGGACTTTTCTAAAAGATGACGTCCAATCTTGCACATAATCGTCACGTACAACATTCGACCCGAACGCATCGTCGATCCAAAAGAAGCGGCCAGGGTCGCATGGGTTCCACCCTGCTTCGAAGTCGCGAGGACTCGTCAAATTCAGGACAGTATGCTGCAAATCTTCAGAGGCGATAGTCGATAAAATCGCGCCAATTGCCGATTTCCCAGATGACGGGTTGCCAAGCAGCAGAACGATACCGTGTTCAGTCAAAGATTTAACGGCTTTGCGATGGGCTTCGGTAGGCACGTACACTTTTAACTTTGGTATCCAATGGTCGAGGAGTGCACGAGTCTGTTCTATTAGCCGTTGATCGAGAATGGTTGATAGATCACCGAGACCATAGACTTGAGGAACCAGCGCGCGCAAGTGTGCGCTGGTTCTGATCGCCCGGATTAAATATTGTTTGCCGAAGACGTGGGGCTTCTGTACCCCAAGTTCGAGTAGGCGGTTTCGAATTTGTATAGCGACCGGAGCGTCAACGCTCATGCTGGTTATGAAAATATAGGTATGAGCTTGACCAGCTTTAACAAGCTCTTCAACGTGAGTGAGTTCCGCCGTCAGGTCTGCGAGTCGAAGCTGTTTTTTGGGGTCAGAGGAGTGTTTGCATTGAACGCTACCAACCTCAGAGGGGGTCCCAGAGGGAGATGGAATCAGAAATACCGCGTCTTGACCACCATCCTGTGCTTCGCGGAATATCTCGACCGGTCGATGAAGAACTTCCTCGCAGACTTGAGAGCATAAATCCTGGAACGCTTTCCAGCCGATACTATGGAGCGCAAGGTCTGACCATGGCCCTTCTGCCCGAGCCGTGACACCATTGCCGCTATTGGCCTCTTGCGTTGTTGTGGTGCTAATCATGATGGTCGTCCATGAAAGTCAATTTGTGGCAGTGCCGGCGAGCAGGCGCACCGTGAACCGCTCGTCCTCTTCCAGAAGCACAGGGTCTGTTCCGTTGTTCTCCAGCATACATTTCACGATCTTGCGGGGAACGCCCAGCCCCATGTGTTCCAGATAGCCGTAATCGCGCATGACGTCCTTGAGGAGCTGATTACGGGCGGCCCGGCAGCCGGCGCGCATTCGGGTTGTCGTGATGCCGTTCGGTAGGCGTCCAGGGGAAATCACTTCCACACGGTCAGAGTAGACGCTTAGCTCAATATCGGTTGCGGATAGCAGGTAGTCCCGATGTATCAGGGCATTGACCATGACTTCGCGGATTGCTTCGGGCGGATAGGCGGGGCGTTCCTTGCGCCTCACCCCATCTTCGAGCGTGGCCGTGGTGCCGGTGTTCCGGCGCACGAAGTCGAAAGCCTGTTCGACCAGGCCCGCTTCTACCAGTTCGGCTTGTTCGTTCATCAAGGGCGTGAGCGGTCCGCGCAGCTTTACCCGCTCGACCGCGGCATAATCCTTTTCCGTTCCGGGGAAGGCTGCGGCGTCGATGCCCGATTGAGGCAAAAACCGGCTGGGGTTGCGACCGAACAGCAAGACGGCTGACAGGGTAACACCATCCTCTGCCATCAATTCGGTGTTGAGGAGAAGCGTCTGCCAGCCCGCCAGATCATCATCGGCGGGTATGTCATCCTGCTTGCGCACACGGCCAAAGTAGTCTTTGAGCCGTCGCAGATCGAGGTCATTAAAGGTTGCCCCTGAGACTGGCCGCAGCTCAGCGCGAAACGTGCCGCGCTGCTGAAACAGGCGGCTCAGCTCGTCCGTGGTTGGCTCACGGCTTTGGGTGCCAACGCGAATGTAGTCGATATGCCGATTGTTGTGCCAAACGCGTTGCACGTTTAACCCGGTTGGCACCTTCACAACCGCGACATCTTTCCCCGGCTCCACATCGCGCAGCACTTCATAGAAGGGGATGATCGCCGGACGTATTTTGTCGCGGCAGGTGGTCATGACCCACTCTTCCAGTTTGGGGCGGGTTATCCCGCTGATGGTGCCGTCATCTTCGACGCCGAGCAGCACCATGCCGCCGTCAAAATTGGAGAAGGCGACCAATTCCTTTGCAAGTTGCTCCGGTGTAATAACGTCGCGCTTGAACTCGACGGCGGAGTTTTCGCCGTTGCGGAGAATGTCGAGAAGTTCGGTGCGTGTGACGGGCATGGAAGACCTCTAAAAGCCGTATTTGAGTCGGCGCATTTCAAAAGCGGTTTTGCCGCCCTCAAGGATTTCTTCGACCAGCTCCCGAACCGGGCCGGTGTCGATAGCTCCCATAAAGGCCGGGTCAGTCCGGCCATGGACGGTATTGTCTTGAACGTCTGTGGTCAGGCCGATGATAAGCTCGGCATCGCCCAGCACGGGGATATTGGCGTTGTGGGTCGAGAAAAGGAACTGCCGGAGCTGCTTTTCCCGGCGCATGGTTGGCACCACGCCATCAGTGATGAAGCGGTTATCGAGATCGTCTTCAGGCTGATCGACGATGAGCGGCGCGTCTGATTCCAGCAGCAACAGCAACAGAACCGCCGTGGCTTTTTGGCCGGTCGAGAGAGAGTTCAATTCCTGCCAGGATGCCGGCTCTTTTTCCGGGGCCGTGTTCAGCTCGATTTTCGTTGTTGAGGGAAGCTCCAGCTCCTCAATTCTCATGAACAGGTCATCGCCGCTCTGTGCCAGCCGCTCAGCCGCAGCCGAGGACAGGCCATATTGCTTGACAAGGGCGTCCCGCCCTTCACGGCAGCGAGCAACCAGATCAGGCAACGACAGATCGGGACGGCGCAGCCGCTCGATTGTCGCGCTCAGGTTCCCGCCGATGGTATCGCGCAAGAGCTTTTCCAGCGGCTCACGCGCGCCGGCCATCAGAACATCGACGCGCACACGGTCCCTCAGCTTGCGCGAAACTTTGCGGGCGGCGGCTTCCAGGGCGCGGTACTCCGCTGATTTGATGTTTTCCCATTCATCCAGCAATTTGCGGCGCTGTTCCTGATACGCCGCCAGATCGCGCGTCAGTGTTTCGCGGCGTTCGCGGAGTGGGCGCAGCTCTTCAATCTGGCGCTTCAGGCGGATGAATTCTTCGCCGTCGATTTTCGACTTTTGCAGCTCCCGCAGCAGGGTTTGGTAATGAGCCTCTACAGAATCCTTGCGCAGGTTCCAGTTTGCCCGGAGTGCCGCCAGTTCCTTTTCCGCGGCGGTTATGTCGCCGGCGATCTGTTGCGCCGCGAGCCGTAGCCGTTCAGTCAGGCGGTTCAAGATGCCTTCCGCCTGTGTCAGTAGTTCGGCGTTCGGCAGGCTTTCCAAGGCTTTCGCCGAGGCAAAAGCCGTGTCGATTGGCACCACCCCAGCCAATTCCTGACAGGCAGACCGCACAGGGTCCAGCCGTTCGCCGGCAGTCGTCAAGACCCGTTCTTCCCGGACAAGCTGGCTCTTTTCCTTGAGACGTTCTTCCAGGCCGGCTTCCTGAAACCGCTTCAAGGTTTCTTCCAGGCTTGGCAGTGCTGCCAGACGGTCATCGACGAGCTTGATTTCCCTTTGTACGTTGGCAATCCCCGACCGCGAGCGTTCGAGGTCCGCCTGCAGGCGGGATTTCCGGGAAGCGGTGCTCGAATCGCGCTCGACAAAACGGTCAAGGAGCAGCGTCAGCTTTTCCGGGCTTTTGGTCAGTTCGGAAATCTCATGCTGGCCGAAGACCTCGACCCCTCGCACTACGTCGCGTGGTGCCAGGACCAGCACCTTTCCGCTCTCATCCTTCACAACGGATGGATTCGGGATGGTGCGTTCGATGGTGTAGCAGCGTTCGCTTGGATGATGCGACCGGACCAGCAGAGAAATCTTTGTGCCCGGTTTGAGTACCTGCTTGACGACGCTCTCATAGGCTTTGCGGGCGTCCTCTCCCAGCGGATCGAGCGCCAGCACATAGCGAAGGCTCTCAATGATGGTTGATTTTCCGGTGCCCCTGCCCCCAACCAGTACGTTGAGATTGTTGTTGAAGTGAAGCTTTGTGCCATCAAGGAAGCCACCTTCCCAAGCCATGCCGAGAAATTCGGAATGGGGCACGGGCTGGGGGTCACCGTTCAGCCGGATACGAGATTCCGAATCAAGAAAGGCTTGGCGCAGGGCCTCAACCGAAATCTTCGACATCTTGATAAGGCAGGTTGAGCCGGACTCTCCGAGAGCTTCGGGGCTGTCCACGTCCTGAGCGTTGATGACCGCCAGCGGTCTGGCGCGGCGGTAGTCACCATTCGAGTTCTCGATAATGTCGCGGAGGTTAGCAGGGGCCGCGCTGATGGGGCCGGCCAGGGCGCAGGCCAGGAGGTCATCGGACTGCCAGACATTGATACGCGGCTGCCCCTTCAGCGTTTGAAGAAGGCCGTTGTTGCCGGCGACATGGGCCGCGATGCAGATTCCGCCCCAGCTCCGGGCGCAGTCCAGCAGTTCCAAGCAATCCTTGTTACCTGTCGGTGAGAGGTCGTCATCGTTGTGAACGCCGCATTCCCCGATGAACCGTTCAAGGCGGCTGTCCTTGTCGAGATCAAACAGGCAGAGGAAATGCACCCCGTCTTTGGTTGAGGCCTCGAACCCGCCGAAGGCGAATATTCCGGCGGCGCGCGCCGCTTGCACAAGCCCCGTGGAGTGCTTGACGCGGTAATGATCCGTGACCGCGATTATCTCGATATTCAGATCAAGGCACTTTTGAACGATGGCCGCGTTGTAGTCGGTTTCGTTTGTAAACGTGGTTTGCTTGTTATGGCGGCCCAGATAGGCGAAGGGGTTTACCTGCAAGGCGCAGCGATAGAAGCGCGCGCCATCGGGCAGGCGAAGGGCCTCATTGAGGGCCGTTGAAGTGGTCAATCCATTCGTCAAGGGTTTTCCCCCTTGCGGTGACACGCGCTCAATCATCGCGTTCCCTCTTTCGGATAATCTTTCCCTTGCACCGGGAGCCGTTGCTGTTCGGTGTGCCCGCTACGCTCAAGGAATTCGCTTACCGCGCGCCTTACCAGCCAGGACACAGGGGCGCTATTGCTGGCCGCAAGCTCTTCAAGAGCGGCGTGCTGGTCACCTGTCAGGGCTACAGAAACCCGGTGCGGAAGCAGCCGGCCTTTAGGTCGTGGCATGGTTTAGCCCTTCAATGGCGCAATCGCGCTGCACAAAACACCATAAAACAGTCTAAATGGTCCTGTCCATCCCTGACTAAACGCTTTTACGGATTATGGTTTCGTAGTGAATGAAGATATGTTTTCAGGAAATATGCGTTTCCTTATTGGTGATGGCCCAGTCTCCATGAATGCTATTTTGTCCGTTTTCAGAAGGACCTCAAAATAGGCGTCTTGCATGAGGCAACAGGCCGCGCCCGTAGCAAAGTTCACAGCCCCAAATTGTCGTTCACGGCGACGGCAATCTCCTGCTCGGAGCCAAGATAGCGTTCGGTCGTTTGGATGGAGGCATGGCCGAGCAGGAACTTGATCTGTTCGAGGTCTCCGCCGTTCTTGCGGCAGAGTTTCGCGCAGGTGCGGCGCAGATCGTGGGCCCCGAAACGCTCGATGCCGATGGCTTTGGCGGAAGTTTCAACCACGCTCCAGACCGCCCAATCGCTCAGTTCCTCTCCCACAACGCGCCCGCTTTTGGAGACCGGACGGAGCAGGCGTCCGGCACTATGGCCTGCGGCAGCCGTCCAAGTGTCCATCAGGAGCTTGACCCACATAGGGATGGCCACCGTGCGAATGCGGCCGCCTTTACCGCGGAGATCGGCGATCACCCAGCGGCCTTCGCGCTGCTGAATATCCTCCATCGTGAGCGCGGCCAGCTCGGCACGGCGCAGAGCGCAGCCAACCAACAAAGCAAGAATCGCCACATCGCGCTTGCCCTTGAGGGTATCGCGATTGGGAACAGTGAGCAGTTCCTTGGCCTGTTCACGAGTCAGCCAATTGCCCAGGCGAGTTCCCTGCTGGCGGATATTGGGTATGTCGGCCATCTGCGCGGCCTGCTCTGCTCCCAGGATGCCGTTGCGCTTCGCCTCTTCGATCAGCTTGCGCACCGCCGCGAGCCGGACATTGAT
>PLSM01000035.1 GCA_003165075.1 Acidobacteriaceae bacterium
CGACGCCGGAAGCCGAAGTGGAGAATGACAACCGGCCTTTCGTGCCAGCCGTTCGGGTAGCGATCCCTGCCGCGCTGGTCACCAGCGATTTGCTTGAACAGCCTACCTCAGGTAGCGGCCAGCGAGAACTGGGCCAGCGGCGGAACGCAGGCGTCCCACGGATCGCCATTCTTGCAGGCTTTCAATTCGTGTGACGGGTCTGGCGCATAACCTTACGGCCTTGTCGGCGGGTGGGGTGAGCCCGAAGATAGACTGCTCCCACCACGCTGCGATCATCCGATATTTGCCGAGACAACCAAACGCTCGGGCCATATCGGCCCTGCATCTGGAGGTCGCATTTCACATGCATGGAGTGAGACATGCGAGTTGCGAACCAAATCCACGAGTTCCAAGTAGCGCTGGCCTTTACATGAGTCGTCCGTTTAAGAGACACTTACCTTTATTCCATTTGGAATATCGATCTGATCCCCTCAAGCACTTGGGGATATTCCATTTGGAATGTCGCTGCTCATTTGGGAGGGCGCTGCGTTACATTTCAATTGGCATGTTGTTGTATCAAAGGATGATGCGTGGCATATTTGGACGCGTTTCTAGATATGATGGACGCCTACAGAGTGGAACTGGGGGGCGCTTTCCCGTTGGCGGACCCAAGGTCGGTGGTGCTGATTCTGCGGGAATGCAACAAGCCTGTGCCAAAATCGCAGACGCAGATTGCGCAAATGACCGGGATACCTCAACCAAACGTGGCGAAATTGATGAAAAAAATGATCGCCCGCGGATGGCTTGAGGTAACCAGGTCTGACCCAAAAGCAACGGTGAAGACTGTCAAGATCAGCTTCAGTGGCTATGGCATGCTTGACTCCTTCGAAAAGGCGTGCCAACGAGCGGCGAAGAGCGCTTCCAAAGCGAAGGCATCAAGTACCTGACGAACTCCAACTCAGAATGAATACGAAGGCTCGATCGTGTCGGACATACGTGAACGGGTTTCATTCATCTTGGCAGGTGGAAATAATCGACTCAAGGGAAGAGCATGTTGAAGTTGGAAGAGATCAAGAATCAGTCGGCGATCTCGGGTATCGATCCCAACCGCCCGGTCCGTATCGTGGCGACGGAGTTTGTTGGGGATCATGCACTGACCGTCTACTACAAGACGATTGAAGGAGTTGTTCTGGAGAGGATGCTCTTCAGAGCCGACGAACCTACTCTCTTCCTGGCAGAAGCCGGTCGCCCTTGGGCATTCGACGCGTCGGGGCAGGACTTCAAGCTCGCCGCAGAGGCGTTCCGGATTCACCTCGCCCACCTCTTTGATCCGATGATGGCCGTCCACACCTCGAACGTAGAGCCGCTTCCGCACCAGATCACGGCAGTCTATGAGGCGATGCTGCCCAAACAGCCGTTACGGTTTGTGCTTGCCGACGACCCCGGCGCAGGCAAGACGATCATGGCCGGACTCTACATCCGCGAATTGATTATGCGGGCGGACGCCGTCCGCATCCTCGTCGTCACCCCTGGCAGCCTTGTGAACCAATGGCAGGATGAGCTTTTTGAGAAGTTCGGACTGAGTTTCACCATATTCTCTAGGGAGCACGTCGAGCAATCCTTGAGTGGCAATCCATTCGAGGACACTGATTTCCTGATCGCAAGGCTTGATCAACTCTCCCGCAATGAAGATTTGCAGGAAAAGCTTAAGTCCTCACGCTGGGACCTAATCGTCGTGGATGAAGCTCACAAGCTGTCGGCAAACTATTACGGGAACAAAATCAATACGACAAAGCGTTTTGAGCTTGGGCAGCTTCTCGGCAGCGTCACTCGTCATTTCCTTTTGATGACTGCGACTCCGCACAACGGCAAAGAGGCGGACTTTCAGCTTTTTCTTTCTCTCCTGGACTCGGACCGTTTCTACGGAAAGTTCCGCGACGGCGCCCACAGAGTGGATGTTGCCGATCTCATGCGAAGGATGGTCAAAGAAGAGATGCTGCGCTTTGACGGTACCCGGCTTTTTCCGGAGCGCCGAGCGTACACCGCATCCTACAAGCTCTCCGACGCTGAGGCAGCCCTTTACGAAGCCGTAACGACCTACGTCACCGAGGAAATGAACCGCGCAGATCGTCTTCAGGATGGTGGTCGCAAAGGGACCGTTGGCTTTGCGTTGGCCGCGCTGCAACGTCGCTTGGCATCAAGTCCGGAGGCGATTTATCAGTCTCTTCGTCGCCGCCACGGAAAAATGAAGCGTCGTCTGGAGGAGGAGAGGCTCCGTTCTCGCGGTCGATTGGAAGCACTCCCAATCGAGCAGGCTTCAGATGATCTCTGGGACCTGGCAGACCAGTTGCCCCCTGAGGAGTTCGATCAATTTGAGGAGGAAGTTGTCGATCAGGCAACCGCCGCTCAGACGATCCAGGAACTCGAAGCTGAAATCTTGCAACTAGCCGACCTGGAGGCTCAGGCACTTCAACTCAAGAATTCCAACCAGGACCGAAAGTGGGATGAGCTCTCTCACATTCTTCAGGACAATCCGGAAATGCGCGATGTCGACGGGAACCAGCGCAAGCTCATCATCTTNNAAGGACTTGCTGGGCAGCCAGGAATCCGTCGTCCAGATCCATGGGAGTGTACACCGGGATGAGCGTCGCAAAATCCAGGAACTCTTCCGCGTCGATCCGCGCGTTCGCGTGCTTGTGGCCACTGATGCGGCCGGCGAAGGCGTCAACCTTCAGAATGCCAATCTGATGGTCAACTATGACCTCCCTTGGAACCCCAACCGGATTGAGCAGCGGTTCGGCCGCATCCATCGTATCGGCCAGATTCATGTGTGCCACCTGTGGAACATGCTCGCTTCCGAGACGCGGGAGGGAGATGTGTTTGCCCGGCTCTTCCAGAAACTGGAAATCGAGCGCGAGGCCCTCGGCGGGCGCGTCTTCGACATCCTTGGCGAAGTCTTCGAGGAAAAGAGCCTCAAAGACCTGCTCATCGAGGCTATTCGCTACGGTGACGATCCGAAACGGCGTGACGAGCTGCGGTCCAAGGTGGAAGGCGCACTCGACACCGCGCATATCGAAGAGATTCTTTCCCGCAATGCCCTGTCTGAAGAAGTCATGGACATGCAGCGTCTATATACGGTCAAAGAGGAGATGGAAAAGGCCGAGGCGCGCAAGCTGCAGCCCTACTTCATTCGGTCCTATTTCACCCAGGCCTTTCAGCAACTCGGCGGTGAGTTGCGCCCCCGTGAAGAGGGACGATACGAGATAACGAACGTCCCAGCAATCATTCGCGAACGAGACCGGCAGCTCACTGGCCGGGACCGGCGCAATCTGAATCCGGTCACTCTCCGGTATGAGCGGGTCTGCTTTGAGAAGAAGTTTGTGAACATCGAAGATAGGGTCGGTGCCCCTATGGCCAGCCTTCTGCATCCAGCCCATCCCCTCATGCAGGCAGTCACAGACCTTACCCTTGAGCAGTTGCGCAACAAGCTTAAGCAGGGAGCGGTCTTGGTTGACCCTATCGAGTCCGGTGCAGATCCCTCCACCGATCCTCGCATCATGTTTCTTGTGGACCACTCAATTCGCCAGGGAGGCGATTCGGGACGGACCATCTCCAGGCTTGTGCAATTCATCGACGTACATGCCGATGGGCAGGCAAGCAACGCTGGGTGGGCGCCTCACCTGGACCTCCAGCCAGCGTCGGAGGCGGACCTCAAGCTGATCCCCGACATCCTTGCCGCAAGTTGGATCACCCAGGATCTTGAAAAGCTCGCCATCCAGCAGGCCTCGGCCACGCTGGTGCCGGAGCATCTCCGAACCGTAAAAGAACGCGTCGAGCGGAATGCGGACCGTGTCCTTGCCGCGGTGCAGGACCGCCTGGTGCGGGAGATCAATCACTGGCAGAATCGCCGCCTTCGCATACAGGAGGAGATCGCCGCCGGTAAAGTGCCGCGCGTGACGCTCGGAAACATCGACCGCATTCTGGATGACCTCACGAACCGTCTTCGCAGCCGCCAGATTGAACTGGCCGCAATGAGAGAGGTCAGCTCAGCCACTCCAGTGGTATTGGGTGGAGCGCTTGTCATACCGGCTGGATTGCTGGCGAAAAGGCGAGGTGAACCGGCGGACGGCGCGACATGGAGCGCAGATGCTGAAGCTCGTAGGCGCATCGAGCGAATCGCAATGGATGCTGTAGTCAAAGCGGAGCAGGCGCTCGGCCATCAGGTTCTGGATGTGTCCGCCCAGAAGTGCGGCTGGGATATAACCAGCCAGCCGCAGTCGCCACCCGGCTGTCCGCTCCCCGAGCCCCGGCACATTGAAGTCAAGGGGCGCATCCAGGGAAGCGATACCATAACAGTGACAAGCAACGAGATTATGTACGGCTTGAACCAGCGGGAGAAGTTTCTGCTTGCCATCGTTCTGGTGGAGGGCGAGAAGGCTAGTGGCCCGTACTACATTCGTTGCCCATTTACGCAGGAGCCCGACTGGGCTACCACAAGCGTCAATCTCAACCTGAAATCTTTGCTATCGCGGGCAGAACCCGCATTTCCGAGTTAATCTCCCATGGCATCAAGCAAGAACATCGCCGTTAAGAGTCCGCGCAAGCTCATTGAAGTGGCATTGCCACTCGACAAGATCAATGAAGCGGCAGCACGAGAAAAGGGTATCCGGCACGGCCATCCTAGTTCCCTTCATCTCTGGTGGGCGCGTCGACCACTGGCAGCTGCTCGGGCAGTCCTGTTTGCTCAACTTGTGAACGATCCAGGTTATGAGCGGCACCTCAATCGCGGTGTTAACAAAGTGGAAGCGGCTAAGGAGCGGGAGCGGCTCTTCAAGATCATTGAAGACTTGGTAGTCTGGGAAAACACAAACAACGAGACGGTGCTCAACGCTGCCCGCGACGAGATCTGGAAATCCTGGCGGGAGACCTGCGAGCTAAATCGCAACCATCCAGATGCTGCAACCCTCTTTAACCCCGAGAAGCTCCCGGCCTTCCATGATCCGTTCGCAGGTGGAGGTGCAATCCCGTTGGAGGCTCAACGGCTTGGCCTCGAAAGCTTTGCCTCTGACCTGAATCCTGTTGCGGTGACAATCAATAAAGCCATGATCGAAATCCCGCCGCGTTTCGAGGGCAGAGCACCAATCGGCCCCTTACCCGCCGGTGAACAACAAGACTTCAGCCAGAAGGCTTGGCCTGGAGCAAGTGGTCTGGCAGAGGATGTGCGACGCTACGGTGCGTGGATGCGGACAGAAGCCGAAAAGCGCATTGGCCACCTGTACCCCAAAGCAGAGATCACAGCAGAGATGGCGGCAGGCCGTCCGGAATTGAAGGCGCTAACCGGTCAGAGGCTGACCGTGATTGCTTGGCTTTGGGCACGCACTGTGAAGTCGCCGAATCCCGCTTACTCGCAAGTTGACATTCCACTTGTGTCTAGCTTCGTGCTTTCTTCGAAGCCAGGAAAAGAAGCCTATGTTCAACCGGTCGTTGATGGAAATCAGTACCGTTTCACTGTCAAGACCGGGAAGCCGACGCCAGAGGCGGAGGCAGGAACGAAGGCTGATGGACGTGGCGCAAACTTTCGTTGCATTGTGTCGGGTACTCCAATCACAAGTGAATACATCATGGGTGAGGGGAAGGCTGGCCGAATCGGCTCTCGTCTTCTCGCGATTGTTGCCGAGGGGCCCAAGGGAAGGTGCTTTCTTGAACCCTGTCTCGAACACGAGCAGGCCGCCGAGAAGTCCATCCCGACTTGGAAGCCAGAAGTCCCTTTCTTTCAGAAAGCTCTCGGTTTCAGGCTCGGCAACTACGGCTTTGAATTGTGGAGCGATTTATTCTCAAATAGGCAGCTCGTCGCTCTGGACACTCTTAGTTCCCTCTGTCTTGAAGTGCAAGGATTGTGCGAGGCAGCGGCAACTCCCCACTTCGACGAAGTTGGTTCGGGTCTTGAGGATGCAGGGTGTGGATCAAAATCTTATTCTCAAGCTGTTTCCCTTTATCTTGCTCTGCTTGTAGATCAGGTTGCGAATCATGCTTCGAATATTTGTAGTTGGAATCACCCAAACACCCAGATGCGCAGCGTCTTCTCGCGTCATGCTCTTTCGATGACTTGGGACTATGCAGAAGCAAATATCTTTTCTGATTCGTCTGGCAGCTACAGCAATCTCATTGACAGGCAAATACGCGCGTTCGAAACACTCGGTCTGGGGAGGATTGGATTCGCACTTCAAGCAGACGCTGCCAACCAAGAAATCTCCACTGAGAAAGTGATTTCAACCGATCCGCCTTACTATCTGGACAGTGCCAAGTTCTCCGTTCGGTCAGGGGCGCTTGTTGGCCTGGCGGAGGTTGGATAGTTCGGTAGCCAGATCGATCCACTGGTCCACAAGCGTCTTCATGGCGTCGTAGTTCTTCAGTTCCCGTCGGATGGCAGCGAGATCTTACTTGCGCACGAACTTAGAGCTGCTATTTCACTTGCGGGTAAAGCTGACCTGATAGTAGGGCCCGTGCTTCTCCGGCGGAGTGGCCTTGCAGCGGCATCAGGGTGTGCCGC
>PLSM01000094.1 GCA_003165075.1 Acidobacteriaceae bacterium
GGAGGAAGAAAGCAAGCATGATCGATCGGGCGGGTAAGACAGCCGTGGTCTTCGGGCTGGCCAACAAGCGTTCCAGTGCCTGGGGCATCGCCCAAAAACTGCACGAGGCCGGCGCCACCCTGGCCATCTGTTACCAGAACGAGCGCATGAAAATGGAAGCCCAGAGCCTGATTGACGAGCTGCCTGGCGCCAGCGGCTTTCAGTGCGACGTCTCCAACGACCAGGAAATCGATACCCTCTTTGCGGCCCTCAAGGCAAAATACGGCAAGCTTGAAATCCTCGTCCACGCCGTCGCCTTTGCTCCCGCCGCCGACCTCCGCGGCGAGTTCCTCAACACCAGCCGCGAAGGCTTCCGCGTCGCCCTCGACGTCAGCGTCTACTCTCTCATCGCCGTCACCCGTGGCGCCGCTCCGCTCATGACCGACGGTGGAAGCATCATGACCATGAGCTACTACGCCGCAGAAAAAGTAGTCCCTAACTACAACGTGATGGCCGTGGCCAAGGCTGGCCTTGAAGCCACCGTCCGTTACCTCGCCTGGAACCTCGGTCCCCGCAATATCCGCGTCAACGCCATCTCCGCCGGCCCCATCAAGACCCTGGCCGCCCGCGGCGTGGGCGACCTCACTGAGATGCTCCGCTCTCACGCCGAACGCGCCCCCCTTCACCGCAACGTCGACCAGCTTGAAGTCGGTGGTACAGCCCTGTTCCTGGCCAGTGACCTCGCCGCCGCCATTACCGGCGAAACTCTCTACGTGGATTGCGGCTACAACATCATGGGATTCTGAGCCGGATTCCCTGCCCTTTGCTTCATTCGGTCGTTCCGTTTTTCCGATAAATAGCGCTGCCATTTTCAGCGCGGTTGAATGCCCTTTGCCTCTCTGCCCCTCATCGCAGCGACTGGCGCTCAACCCCTTTGCCTGCGCTCCTATCCAGCTTTTCGCTCAGCATCTTCCCGCCCTCCAACTCCGTTAAAAGTATGTGAATTCGTCAAATGTTAATCAAACTCTGCGAGCCTGAGTCTCAGGTGCGGCCGGGAAAAGCCCGCTTGTTTGATTCTGCTTTTCGCGGCCACGAAAGCTCCTCCTGCATTCCCAAGTGAATTCGGCTTTCATCCATCTTGAGGAATCCTGGAATTCGGGAGAAGGATGCGTCAGCGTGGTCGGTGGGCGCAAGCACGTTCCAATACCAATCGAGAGGAAAAAGAGAGGCCCAATGAACTTCAGACTCAAAGCGGCTGTCATTGCAACTCTGGCAGCCAGTCTAGTCGGCTCGTATACCTACGCCGGTGACCCCCCTGCGCCTGCGAAGAAGCACGTCGCAACCAAGGCGAAGAAACCCGCGAAACCCACTGTGGAAGAGCAGATCGAGACACTGCGTCAGAATTTCCAAGGCCAGATCGACAGCCTGAAGACCGACCTGGCCGACAAGGACGCGCAGTTGAAGCAAGCCCAGCAGACTGCAGCCGATGCTCAGTCCGCGGCAGCCAAGGCCGAGGCCGATGCCACCGCGCAGCAGCAGGCGGTCAGCGAAAACGCCACCGCCGTCACCACGCTGCAATCCACTGTGACCGACCTCAAGGCCAACTCCGTCTCTCTGGCCACCACGGTCTCTGACGAAACCGCCAGCATCAAGAAAGCAATCAACAACCCCACCGCGCTTCACTACAAGGGAATCAACATCACACCCGGCGGCTTCCTGGCGGCTGAAACCATTTACCGCACCAAGGCCACCGGCGGCGA
This sequence comes from Acidobacteriaceae bacterium, assembly GCA_003165075.1. GTDB lineage: Bacteria > Acidobacteriota > Terriglobia > Terriglobales > Acidobacteriaceae > Telmatobacter. Next base: position 1,740 of record PLSM01000094.1, read on the forward strand.
CATTCCCACCGCCTTCAGCGCGCTCCCTTACGAGGGCGCGGATGCCTACACGCTCGGCGAATTCTACGGCTCCGCCCGCCAGTCGCGCGTCACTCTGCTCGCCGAGGGAAAAACCAGTTGGGGCACCTTGCGCGGCTACTATGAGGCTGACTGGTTGGGCACCGGCATCTCCTCCAACAACAACCAGTCCAACAGCTACGTGCTCCGCCAGCGCATCCTCTACGGCCAGGCTGAAACCAACTCGCATTGGACATTCGCGGGCGGCCAGCTTTGGTCCCTGGCCACTGAGGACAAAAAGGGCATTACCAGTTCGCCTGCCGACGTCCTGACCCCGCTTACCGTGGACCCGAACTACGTTACGGGCTTCGTATGGACACGCCAGTACGGCTTCCGCGTAGTCAAGAGCGGCAAGTATGCGGCCATCGGCCTCGCAGTTGAGAACCCGCAGCTTCTCTACACCGCCTCGCTGGCCGGAAATACTCCTTACGCCGTACTCGGCAGCGCTGGCGCCAACGGTGGAAACTATAACGCAGGCATCAGTTCCTGCTCGCCCTCGACCTCCATCGTCAACTACGCCGACCAGGAGAACGTCGACGATTTCGGTGACCTGGTCCACATCGCGGTCCCCGTCTACAAGACCGTGAACTCCTGCGCCAACATCGCCAACCTGTCCTTCAACCAGGCGCCGGACGTGCTGGTCAAGGCGGCGTTCGATCCCGGCTGGGGACACTATGAAATCTTCGGTATCGGCGGCTTTGCACACGAGACGGTCTACCCCGGCGAAACCACCAACAGCAACCTCTACGGCGGCATCACCGACGTTCTGGCCAGTCAGACGGCCGGCGCCAAGGTACTTGCAGCGCCCGCCCTTACCACGGCTGGCTCCTACAGCAACAGCATCAAGCTCGGCGGCATTGGCGGCAGCCTGCGCGTCCCCCTCGTCGCCAACAAGCTCACCTTCGGCGCCAAGGGCCTCTACGGGCCTGGCATGGGCCGCTACGGCGACTCCACGCTGGCCGACGTCACCGCCGATGCCAATGGCAATCTTGCTCCCATCCACAATCTCAGCGGTCTCTTCACCGTCGAAGCCACGCCGACCCCGCGACTGACCATCTATCTCAACTATGGCGGCGACTACGCTGGCCGTACTGACTTCGCCACCCCCACCGCCACCACGTTGAGCGCCCCCAGTGCGTGCTTCATCACTCCGTCCGCCCCCGGCTGCCAGACGTACAAAACCCTTTCCAGCACGGCTCAGGTTGATGCTGGCGCGTGGGGCGCCACGTGGGCTGCACCCAAACCGGCTGCCGTGGGATACGGTTCGCGCCTGCTCTCCAACTCCAGTTGCCTCACTCCTGCCAATCCGGGCTACAACGGCAGCTCCACCGGCTACTACCCCGGCGGCTCCTGCGGCGCACAAACCCGCGACGTGCAGGAAATCACCGGCGGCTACTGGTATGACATCTACAGGGGCGACCGCGGTCGCCTGCGTCAGGGCATCCAGTACGGCTACGCGGTCCGCGAAGGATGGTCAGGTGCTCCGCTCACCTCGGGCGGCGCCGGCGTCGGCGCCAAGGGCATCGACAACATGTTCTGGACCACCTTCCGCTACTACTTGCCGTAGTTCTCAGCGGCGCACCAGTCGCCGCGCAACCAGCAAAGGGCAGCCCGCACTCCGGGCTGCCCTTTCTGTTGCGCTTCCATTTTGCGCCTGCTCTCTTGCGTAGAATTATGTGCACGCGGCGCATAATGGGATTTGAGTTGAGCGTCGATAGGTTAATCGCTGGGGCGGAGAGCATCACCTATCGAACCACGCGTCCTGAAGCTACACAAAGCAGGCTCAGAGGCGTGCTTGTCTTCCTGATTTTGGGAGGCAAACAATCGATCGCATCCCTGAATTGCGATCTAACTCCTTTAATGTCTATATTCTGCGGAGAACTCCTGCAGAATTAATAGTTTACAGCGAAACCCCTACCGTAAACGCATGAAAAGAGAGAATTTACTTACAGAATCGGGGGATGGGGGTAGGGTTACTCATCGGAACCGGCGACTATCACCGTGCTGGTCGCTGCTCCACCCATGTCGGCCCTTTGTCCCCGCGCGGGCACTGCCTTCGAGTTCTTGGACAGGCTCTAAGGCCTGTGCAACCCACTCATGCGCTACTTCGCTCGCAGTTCTCCCGTGGGCAGAAAGGCCACACCTGCCACCTCGTCCCCTGAAGCCAGCACATCCCGCAGCCGTTCCGGATTGGCTCCGCTGCGTGCCGCTGCTTCCTTCACCAGCCTCAATGCCGCGGCCGGCGTGGTTCCGCCCGGCAGCCTGAATATCCACGGTACGTTGGTCGAAGTCAGAGCCTTGTCGTTGCTCAGGGCCACCACCGGCACAAAAGCCTTCAGCGCCAGTTGCTCGGCCAGGTGCGCCGCGTCGCGGTCCAGGGCCACGATGGCCAACGCGTGCTCGTCCATCAGCGCATGAACCAGCTGGGTTGAAGCCGCGCCCCAATTCTGGTCGCTGGCCACCGGCAGCAGTTTCCACTCCCGCCCTTTCAGCGGATGGGCTGCCAACTCCGCCTGCACCTCGTCCGAATTCGCCACTTTCTGCGCCTGCGGACCAAAGAGCACCACCCGTACCGCTCCCGGCGGTATATCCGGACGCTCGGGACCGTGATACTCCACGCCATCTTCACCCACGCGCGCATAAGGTTCCTGCGATGCAGAAGACACAACCGGGTGCCCCAGGTCCCGATTCTGGGACCTGGGAAGGCTATCCCCCACCCCGAGCGCAATCGGAGCTTGCCCCCCAGCGGGTGGAGCAGGTGGCTTCTCCATCGTCGCCACCCGGTAGGTCACAGTTCCATCATGGACAGTGCCAAGGTACATAGGCGCCACGTTCTTCTGGTTGGGATCGAAGATCATATGCCCGGTCACGCCGTCGTACTGCTCAATGTCGGCCAGCGCATCGTGAATCCGCGCCCGATTCAGCCCTGCCTTGCAGATGGAGTCCAGCAGCGCATTCATCGCGTCATAAGCCAGAGACGCAAACTGCTCCGGCGGCTCATTGAAGCGTGCCGCGAAGCGTTGCTTGAACTCCAGCCAGCGCGGATCTTTCCGCGTCGGATCGTACGGGAACACGGCCTCGAATCCCTCCGCAGCCGGGCCGGCCTCGGCCAGCAGTTCGGGCCCCAGAGTGCGGTAGGAGCCGAACACGCGCTGCTTCATGCCCAGGGTGCGCATCTGCTTCAGAATGTTTGCCGCCGGAATCTCGTCGGTCCACAGCACGATAGCGTCGGCGCGCGACGATTGAATGATCTTCAGCTCCCGCGTAAAGTCCGTATCCCCGGGCAGGAACTTCTGTTCGATTACTACCGGGTGGCCCAGCCGCCGCGCCGCATCTCGAAACTTCAGCACCCCAAACCGCCCATAGCGGCTGTTCACACGCAGCAGCGCAACGCGCTTCATTCCCAGTTCGCTGAAAATGTGCCGCGCCAGCGTCAGAGACTGTACCCGGTCGTCCTGCAGGTCGGTGAAGTACCACGGTATGTATGTTTCCGGAATGGTCGGATCGGTGGAAGCCGAGTTCACAATGGGAATTTCGGCGCGCAAGGCCACGCGCAACATGATGTGCGTCGATTCGGAGCTGATGGAGCCAAAAATCGCCCAGTCCTGGTCGTCGTAAACCATCTTCACCGCTTCATTCGACGCTGAACCCCAGATGGTCGGGTCGGTGGGCCGTTCCTCGCCATACACCGTCTTGGCCTGCCAGTTGTCGTAGTCGTTGTGCAGCATCAGCTTGAAGGGTTTGCCCCCATAGCCGCCGCGCGCATTGGCCTCCTCCACCGCCACTTGCGCGCCATGCAACATGCGCAGTCCGAAAACCGATTCCGGATTGTGCTCGATGGGCCCAAAGAAGCCAATGCGCACCTCGGTCACGTTCTTCGGCTCCGGAAGGTCGCGCCCCGCCCCGGAATAAATATTCGGATGGACGTAATTCAGGTCGTAGGGCTTGGCGAATTTCTCATAAGGACTCAGGTCTGTTGGCTCGCCCGCGTACGGCGCCACCACGCGGTCCTTCGGCGGTCCCGGCGGATGCGCGCCGCACTCGCAAACATGCGCATCCTTGCTCGGGACCTGTCCGGTAACGCTCGCAATGCCGCCGACGGCCCACAAGCACGCCGCCGCCAACAACCATCCCTTGCCCATTTGAATTACTCCTTGTAGCAGCAAGCCTTTTCCGTGCGGAACATGGCGATGGCCTCGATCTCCACCAGCAGTTCCGGCCGGCATAGCTTGGCCTCGATACCCGTGGACGCAGGCAGCGGATCGAGCCCCTGTTCCTTGAAAAAGGCCGTGCGCCCGGCGTTGAACGCTTCGTAGTCGCGATCGATATCCCGCAGGTAGCAGCTTGTCCGCACCACGTCGTGCCAGGTGCAGCCTTCGCTCTCCAGCAGGCCCGTGATGTTGTCGAACGTACGCTTCAGTTGTGCCGGAAAGTCGCCGATGTGCACGCTCTTGCCGTTCTCGTCGATCGAAGCCGTGCCCGAAATCAGCAGGATGGTCAGGCCGTTCAGGTCGATCCTCATGCCACGCGAAAACGAGCTCGGCTTGGCGTAGGCATAGGCTTCGTTCAGCACGCCATGATTGGTCATAGCGCGCTTCTTGATCGGTGCTTGTGCGATGGTCTCCAGAATCTCAGCAAATGCATTCATGATGGCTCCTCTTTTTCCCTATCGTTGCAAAATCCCGTGGCTTAATCCCTTGGCGGTCGCAACCCAGATATCGCTCCCTTGAAAATCGATTCCCAGGACATAGTTGTGCGCCGGTGCGGTGGTCACCGCCACTTGCGTTACATTTCCTTTCGCGTCGCGCACCGTCATCTCCGGCTTGCCGGTGGTCAGCGAGGGCCGATAGACGGCCCAGTTCACGCCGTCGTAGTAGGCCAGTCCTTTGTCGGTGCCGAACCAGGCGCGGTTGGCGTCAACACCCTTGATAAAGTTCGTAAAGTTCGAGGGAAGTCCGCTGTCTTTGGTCAGAAAGTTGTGCCAGTAGCGCCCGTCGTATCGGCTGTCGCCGAAATACGTGGCCGCCCAGACAATATTGTCTACATAACTGACTGAGGTGACAATCTCGTGGATCAGCCCCTGGTCTTTGAATAGCACCATCTCGTTTTCGCCGTCGGGGTCCTCGTACTTGTCCCAGCGCCCTGTCCTCTGGTCGTACTCCAGCAGCCCGCTACCCCACACCGCAAAATACACCTTGGTGGGTGTGGCCGAGACTCCGTACACCCAAATCTCGACCATCGGCGTGTTGCGCTCGTTGTAGAGCGACCATTGCCCCGTATGCAGATCAAGCCGGCACGCCCCCGCGGCCGTGGCCACCCACACGTTTTCGCCCTCCACTGAAACGCCGTACACTACGTCGTTGCTCAGCCCGGAGTTCAACTGCGTGTAGGTGTCGATGCGCCCGCCGGAGATGCGGCTCAGCCCGCCCATGGTCCCTGCCCACACGTCGCCGGTACGCTTATCAAACGCCAACGTCAACACAGCCCGATGCGCCAGCCCATCCTGCGTGGTGTAGATCTTCCATTTGCCGTTCTCGTAGAGTCCCAGGCCGTTGTCGGTGCCCACCCACACCCGATCCCCATCCACCAGTACGGCGTACACGTGGTTGTCGGGCAGTCCATTGGCAGTGGTGAAGTTCTCAAACCGATAGCGCGGCATCGTCGGCGCTACACCTGCCTTCGGCACGTCAGGAGGCGCGCCCAAAGCCACCACGCCCACGGCCAGCATCCCGGCAGCCAGCACCATTGCAGACTTGTTCCATGCCCACTTCATTAGCGCGTCCTCAAATACTCAATCAGGTCGTTCAGTTCATCCTTGGTCAGGTCGTTGGTGCGCCCGTGCTTGTCCTCTGGATTGAAGACCGTCCATATCTCTTCCAGCGTGGCCGCGGAGCCGTCGTGCAGATACGGCGCGGTCAGCGCCACATTAATCAACTGCGGCGTATCCAGCAGCCCCGTATTGTCCGTCGCCTTCTTCGTCCCCACATCGAAGGACTTCTGGCTCGTGCCCTTGGACCCGCTGTGGCAATAAGAGCAGCGGTTGCCCTCGGGAATCGGATTTCCGAACTTGTCCGCCGTGCGCATAAACAGCGCCTTGCCGCGCTCCTGGGCTGGCGTCAACTCGTAGCCCGGCAGCTTCCAGCGATTGGGTCTGCGTGGAATGCTGCGCACGTAAACCACCAGGTCTGTCAGTGTAAGGTCGTCGTAATTCTCTGCACGCCAGAAGTACTTTTCCGTGCGCGGCCCGCACTCCGTGGGCAGGTTGGGGTTGCCGCCATTCCACTTGTAGGGTTCCGTACCCTTGATGTCTTCCAGCAGGCGATTGTCCACAATGTCGCGCCCGAATCCGTCCGGTTCCAAATCCCAGGTGAGCCCGTCGAAGGTGGAGTCGATGTGGCAATTTGCGCAGCCGATCTGACCCTGGAACGAGTAGCGCGCGGTATAAAACGTCTGCTCACCGTGACGCAACACTGACAACTGCTTAGGCCCCGCCAGCGGAACCGTCTTCGACAGGACATTGCTGCGTGTGTCGATGACGCTCAGCGTGTCTTCAAGCCGGTTGGCTACCAGCAGCTTGCCATCCCGCGAAAGGACCATGCCGCGCGGATCGTGCCCCACCGCAATGCGCGCCACCACGTAATTCGCGCTGGCCGAAAGATCCTGTGCATACGGCCCCTGATGCGTATGAATGAAGCGAAGCAACCGCTCGACATCGATCACGGTCACAATCTCAGAGCCTTCGCAGCTCACATAGATGCGCGACTTGTCGGCTGTGATGGCCACGCCAAAGGGCCGCACGGCGTAGCGCTCCAGCTCGTCCAGCGGGATCTCTACCGGCTTGCCCACATCCGCGCCGAACAGAGTCAGCGTATCCGCAAACGCTCCGCTGTGTTCCAGGTGCGCCAGCGGCACCAGGTTCTTGGGATGCAATTGCGCGGCGACACCCAATCGTCCATCGGTGGAAAATGCCACGTGAAATCCGTGCGCAATATTGTGCAGCGGAATACGCTCCGCCACCACCGCCCGCGCCGTGTCGATCACCGTGATCTCCGCTTCGGGCGGCGTACGGTTTTCCATCCCCGTCCGGCGCGGCTTGAAATTCGGATACACATGGGTCACGTAAAGCCGGCTTCCATCAGGAGAAGGCGTGATGTAACTCGCGCCGCGTCCAGCGGCCAGCCGTTTCTCTTCCGCGCCGGTCTGCGCATTCAGCACGGCTACGTCGTTGGAGATGCGATTGGCCACAAACAGCTGCTTGCCCTCGCGGTCTTCCACCACGCTCGAAGGCTCTGCGCCCACCGGCCATGTTGCCGCCACTTCCAGCGTGCCCGTATCGATCACCGACACCGTATCGTCCCAGGAATTGGCCACGAAGAGCCGCTTGCCGTCGGCCGACAGCGAGAATCCGCGCGGCACCCGGCCCACCGCGATATTCTTGATCGCCGCATAGCTGGCCGCATCCAGCACCCTCACCTCCGCGCTCCCTTGGCACAACACGTAGAGCCGCGTACCGTCCGGCGAAAACAGCACTTCCACGGGAGAAGCGTAGGTCAGAACCTCACCCGTCCTGCCATTTACGTCGGCGTGCGCAGGTCCGCCGGTCCACAGCGCAATGCCGCAGAGCGCCGCGCCAAGCCCGCAAAGGCCCGCCACCACCGCGGTTCGCAACCGGCCCTGCACGCGCCGTTTCATTTCGGCTCCTCAATCGTCAGTACACGATCCACGCTCTGCTTCTCCACCGTCTGCTCGCGTCCGCTCGGCCAGTGCACCAGGATCTTGTCGATGCTCTCCGCTCCGCCCAATCCAAAATGCAGGCGGTCGTCGTTTTGCGACAGATAGCCTGAGCCTGCAACCCGCTCCGCTGTCCAGCGCTTGCTGCCCGCGTAGACTTCAACACGCGCGCCGATGCCGTCGCGGTTGCTCTTCGTGCCTTTCAGCTTGATCGCCACCCAGTGGCCGGTATTCGTCGAGACGTTGTGCAGTAGCGTTCCCCTGGCGCCGAGATTCACCAGAAATGCATCCACCTTGCCGTCGTTGTCGTAGTCTGCAAAACACGCGCCGCGCGCCACCGTACGCACGCTCAACACCGCTCCCGCCGCCTCTGAAACATCCGCAAAGCGCCCGCCACCAAGCCCGCGAAACAGCGTATGCTCCTGCGGAATCAAGTGAATCAATCCACCATGAAAGATGAGAATGTCGAGCAGCCCGTCGTTATCGAAGTCGAAAACACCCGTGCCCCAACTAACGTATTGCGCATTCGCCTGCGACACGCCGTTGGTTGCGCCCATGTCGTCAAACGCCATTTTCCCGGTGTTCCGCAGCAGCCGGTTGTAGTGCCCGTCGGTCACCCATAGGTCCAGCGTTCCCCGCCCCTCAAGATCGGCGAACACCGGTCCCATCGACGAAGTGGATTCGCCGTTCTGCCCAAAAGCCGTGCCCGTATCGTTGCCAATCTCTTCAAAGGTTCCATCGTGCTTATTGTGAAAGAGGAAGTTCTCCGTACGGTCGTTGGCCACGTAGATGTCGTCCCAGCCGTCGCCGTCGAAGTCGGCCGCAGTCACGCCCATCGTGCGGCCCACAAATGCCGCAATGCCCGACTTCTCGCTCACGTCGGTGAACGTTCCATCGCAGTTGTTGTGATACAGCTTGTTGGTTTCTCCCTCGTAATCCAGCGGCCCCGGATAGTTGTCTGCCGCATAAAAGGCGTGATATTGGGGATCGAACTTCACGTACCGGCCCACGAATAAGTCGACGCAGCCGTCCTTGTCGTAGTCCAGCCATGTGGAGCTGATCGCCCAGCCGTCCACCTTGATGCCCGCCTTCTCCGTCACATCGGTAAAGTGCCCGTTGCCGTCGTTGTGATAGAGAATCGTCTTGCCGTAGCCGGTCACCAGCAGATCTTCAAAACCGTCGTTGTCGTAGTCCGCCGCCGTCACGGCCACCGAATACATATCCGGATTGAGCCCTGCCTTTTCCGTTACGTCGGTAAAATGACCATTACCGTCGTTGCGATAGAGGTGATTGTGCGGCGGTGGATTCGGCTTCACCTTCAGCGGATGCGGATGCATCGAGTCGTCCAGCGGCCGTCCGTTCACCACATATAAGTCGGGCAGGCCGTCGTTGTTGTAGTCCAGCCACACGCAGCCCGCGCCGGTTCCCTCCAGCAGCGACCCCAGTTGCGCTGACCCGTAGCTGTGCACAAAGTCAATGCCCGCCTTGTCGCCGGCGTCTTCAAAACGAATAGTGGGAGCCTGTGCGTCGGCAGGCTTCGCCGATGCGGCAGCCTGTCCTGCGGCCGCAGGCGGTGTAGCCTGCGCCAGCGCGCCAGGTGCAGCGGCAATCGAAATGGCTCCCAGCAAAAGCAGAAAACTTGCACGCATTTCAATTGCCTCCCGTCGAGCGTTGCGGCGCCTTGCCTGTCACGGAAAGATCTGCCGGCGTTGTAGTGCGCAACAGCACGGCGGGCACACGATTTTCCGACGCGTGTTCCGGCCCCGTGTGGCAGCCCACGCAAATGCGCTGTTCCCCGCTCCGAATCCAGAACCATCCCATCTCATGCCGCAGCACAGCGCCCTTCGCATCCAGCAGCGCAAAGCGAATCGGCTTGTCCCCCGGAACCTTCACAAAAAATGAGCCATCCTTCTCCACCGGCGCCATTCCCATCGCCACTGCATGCCCCTGCGCGTCTTCCATCTCGAGACGCACTTGGGCAGGCACACCCTTCAAATCCCCGTCCCGCGAAAGCCGCGCGTCCAGCGCCAGCATGTTGGCGTAGTCCCAAGGGTGCAGCCCCGACGGATGCCTGTGGGGCCACGTGCGCGGTGCCAGCAGAACCGGCTCCACGAGATTCTCTCCACTCTCGGCCAGCACCGCTTCCATCGCCGGCGCACCCGGATTCCACAACTTGACGGCGTAAGCCGCGCTCGCTGCCGTCCGCGCGCTCACCAGCCATTCTCCCTGCGCCGTTTCCGCAATCGCGCCCACATACTCCGCGTGCGGAGCAGCCACGCGCTCTTCGTGCGCCAGAGGTGAGGTGAATCGTGCCAGCGAAGCTCCGTGTGTAAACACTACGTCGCCCGAGGCCAACTGCCGTCCACCCCAGCGCGCGTGGCCGTGATCGCAGCGGTAAGACTCCACACCCGATCCGTCGGCATACACCAGGTACAACTCCGGTGTCGCTCCCGAGCCCAGCGGAAATCCGGCTTCAAAGAGGATGCGCCCATCTGCCAGCACGTCCGCCGGCAGCGCGCTCGCCTGCATATAGGTCAGCGCCAGGACCGCGGGTGTCCCCGCTGGCTCCATCGCCAGAGTGGCCGCGCGGTCGTCGATCCGCGCTGACTCCAGTTGAAACCCGAACGGCGTGCGCTGCGCGTAAACCATCCGTCCGCCGGGCAGATAAAGCGGACGAATCGCATCCGCCGCGCCCGTGGTCAGCTTGCGCACCGAATGATCTTTCAACGTCAGCTCCCACACCTGCCACGCATCGCCTGCCGCCTGCTTGCCCGCAAACAGTACCTTCTTCGCACTGAAGGAGACGTTGGCGTCCGCGGTGGCCGCAAAGCCTGGTACAAGTGGCTCCGCCTGGCCCTCATGCACCAATAAAAGTTGTGCACCCTTCTTGAATCGCTCCTGCCCGCGCAGCGCCGCCAGCGGTTCGTATGTGGGTGCGGCGGTCACAATAAAGTCCGCCCCAACGCTCTGTGCTGGATCGGGTGCGAACCCGCAGACCGGCAACAGCAATGCAGCACAGACGGCTACCCAGACAGCCCTGGCCCCATCCCTCATCCAACAGCCTCCAGGGTCCGTGCGCCGGCCGGCTCGCTATGCGCAAGCCTGCGCAGCGCCAAGTAGGGATCGAGCATTGCCATCATCTCGTCGAATCCGGCAAAGTCCAGCGACTGCTCGCCGTCGCTCCAAGCTGTGTTCGGGTCCGGATGCACCTCCACCAGCAGGCCGTCTGCATCCGCCGCTACCGCAATGCGCGCCAGCGCGGCCACCAGGTCACGATGCCCCGCCGCGTGGCTGGGGTCGGCGATCACCGGGAGGTGCGAAATATGTTTGAGCAGTGCAATGGCAGTCACGTCGAAGGTGTTGCGCGTTGAAGTTTCAAAGGTGCGAATCCCGCGCTCGCAGAGAATGACGTTGGGATTGCCGTTGTCCAGAATCAACTGCGCCGAACGCAGCAGGTCGGCCACCGTGGCCATCATGCCCCGCTTCAGCAGGATGGGCCGGCCCGACCGCGCCGCCGCTTCCAGTAGCGTGTAGTTCTCCATGCTGCGCGAGCCGATCTGCAGAATGTCGGCATACTCGGCCACCATCGGTACGTCGCACTCCGACATCACTTCGGTCACAATGGCCAGCCCGCTCGACTCGCGGGCACGCGCCAGCATCTTCAGCCCTTCCAGCCCATGTCCTTGAAATGCATAAGGGGAACTGCGCGGCTTGAATGCACCGCCGCGAAGAATTCGCGCGCCTCCGCGGCGCACATGATCGGCGGTGACCATCAGCTGGTACTCGGTCTCCACCGAGCACGGCCCAGCCATGGTGATAAACTCCCCGCCGCCGATGTCGAGATCCCTCACCCGCACAATGGTTCGCGGGCGTATGGAACTCTTTAGCACATCGGGGGTCTCAGCAAAACGTTCTTGCCAGCTTTCGCGCACCCTCAGCGCTCCAATCCGGGGAAGCGTCAGACTATCGCGCCCACTCATGCCCACGCCTCCATCTAAAGGTGGAGATGCGCCTCGTGCCTCTTGCCGCACCTGCCACTCCGTTTCTAGCGGCGGAATGAACGTTTGTCTGTGACGAATGAACTTGACTTGCCCTCATCTCCATCGAAAGGTGGAGATCATCCCCGTCCGGCGGCACGTCCGCCCGCAGCCAGTGCGCGCGGCCGCATCTCCCAGGCCCGAACCAAAGCCCCTTCAGATCGAAGCGGTTCACTGTGCACTGTTAGCTGTTCGCTGTTCGCTGTCAGCTTCCCGCCATCGCCGGTGCCCGATACCCAAATGCCGCATCCACAATCGCCGCAATCCCCAGCGCCACCTCGTCCTCGAACGGCCGCGCCGCGATCTGCACCCCGATTGGTAATCCCTCCCGCGAATGGCCCACTGGAACCACCGCCGCCGGCGCGCCTAGCGTATTGAACCACTGCGTGTGCCGCACTGCGTCGAGATACTCCACCGCGCGCCCCTCCACCATCCAGCTTCGTTCTCCATGGCGAAATGCCGGAATGCTCGCCACCGGGCACAGCAGCACAGGATGTTCCCTCATCTCGGCCAGCGTCTTCGCACGCAGCAAATCCAGCTCCGCCCATGCATCCAGCATCTCCGTCGCGGTCAGTGCTGGAGCACCGTCTGCGATCTCCAGAAACTCCTTGAAGATGGGGCTCAACTGCTTCTCTTTGCCGGCTATCTCGGGCGCATAAAACATGGCTCCGCACTGCACAAACAGCTTCCACCACAGCTTGCGCAGCGGTTCCAGCGTGCCCGGCCGCCAGGGTTCCACGCGAAACCTCGCCTCGCGCAATGCGGCTGCCCCAGCCTGCACAGCGGCGCGCGTCTCCGCCGTCACCGGCGCCAGCCCGTCGTCCTCAAAGAATCCAATTGTGTGGCCGCGCAGCTCGTCCAAACTGCGCGTGCGTAGCGCCACCGGCGGGCTCACTGGATCAGTCGCGTCCTGGCCGCTGAGGGTACGAAACATCAGATCCACATCCGCCATTGTCCGCGCCATTGGCCCAATTGCGCCCAGTACTGAGAACGGACCCACGCACGGCGGCAGGTGCCCTTGTCCCGGAATGCGTCCCGGTGTCGGCTTCAGCGAGCAGATGCCGGTAAAGTGTGCCGGCACACGCACCGAGCCCCCGCTGTCGCTGCCCAAACCCGCCGCCGACATTCCTGCCGCAATGGCCGCCGACTCGCCCCCGCTCGATCCCGCCGGCGAGCGCTCCAGGTCCCACGGATTCCGCGTGCGCCCATGCAGCAGGTTCGCCGTCTCGTAGGCCATCAGGAACTCCGGGCAGTTGGTCGTACCCAGAATCAGCGCTCCCGCCGCCCGCAGCCGCGCCACCACCACCGCGTCCTCGCGCGGCACATCGCCCTTGTGCAGCAGGCTGCCTATCTCGCACCGGTAGCCCTCCGTGGCAATCGACGACTTCACCGTGACCGGCAACCCGTGCAGCGGCCCGCGCGCTTCTTTTTGCACATCCAGCCGCCGTGCCTCGGCCCGCACGCGCTCCGCGTCGAGGTCGGCAAATGCGTTCAGCTTTGGATTCAACCGTTCAATCTGTTTCAGATGCGCTTCGGCCAACTCCATCACGGACACTTCACCCATCCGCAGCATCTCCAATTGCTTCACTGCCGGTTCCAGAGTCAGATCTTTCACGGCCGCACCGCTCCACTCGTCGTACAGGCGCCGTCTGCCCCAACGCAGGTCGTCTCATCGTCCTTTGGTGTCGACGGCAACCATTTGTAATCGAACCGGTACGACCGCACCGGCTCACCCGAGTCGAACCGGTCGTTCCAGTCCAACTGGTATTTGAATGCATCCGCGTCATCCGGAAATTTCTCGCCGTCCGCATAGGGATACGTGCTCATCTTGTGAAACGGCAGTTGCGCCACGGTGAATGGCGACGCATCCCACCAGTCCATGTCCTTCACATATCCGTTGGCATAGAAGAAGTAGTCGCGCTTCCAGTGCTCGGCCACCGCCGGCAGTTCGCTGGCGTCGAACTCCACCGCAATCTCCTCGCCGCTGCCGAAGATGGCATAGCGGTCGTCAATGCCCTTCACCAGCGCCGTCACGTCACCCATGTGCGTGTAGTTGCCGCGCTGGTGCTGGAATGGCCCGGTCAAACTCACGCGGTCGTAGTCGTAGTCCAGGTCCCCCGGGCTCGCGCCCTCAATCTGCAACGGGTAGCCGCGAAAATGCTCTGTGGCCAGCGCCAGCAGCACGTCCGTGGTGCGCACTTCACCCTCGGCCTGGTTGTCGATCAGCACCTGGTCCCAATAAATCTCCAGGTTGCTCACCAGCCGTATCCGACGCACGCCCGCGGGCAGCTTGCCCGTCAGGTCCACCACTATCGTGCGCTCCTGCCCCGCAGGAAAACCTGCCTCGCCCGGAATCCGTTGCCACGTGCCGTCCGCCAACTCCGCCTCCACGTACGGCGAAACCGGCTTCACCCCCGCCTGCCACGCGCCATACAGCGAAGTCGCGCTGAAGTAATTCACATAGCCCGTCATCAGCAGCCGCAACGGCGCGCCCGTGTTCACTTCGCCCAGGTCCAGCGTAAGGGTATGCAATTTCGCAAATCCGTCATACGGCAGTGGCGTGAATCCGCTTGCAAACTCGTGATCGCGCAGGCTCACTTCTTTCAGCACGTCGCGGCCCTCGCCGTCCCACGCGCCCACGGGCAAATGCGCGCCCGCCGATGCCACCACTCGCCCCGAAGCAAATGGAGGATCGTCGAGGAACCGCTCATCGGGATTCACTTCGACACTCTCCGGATGATCGACGGCCACCAGCCGCAACTGATCAATGTAATTGACTTCTTCCATGGGCTCAATAAAGCGCAGGCTCAGCCTTCCGTTCACCCCCGCCAGTTGCGCGCCGTCCACCTTGATCCACTCGCCATCGTGCGGAATATTGCGCCGCGTCGGTGTAAACCAGTGCCCCACCACCGCCGCGCCAATCACGTCCGTCACCATCTTGTATTTATGCCCGTCCCACGCGAATAGCACCGGGCACGAGCTACCCCGCCGGTCGGCTTCCTTCATCGCAATCACCGGCGTATGCGGCAAATCGATCTCGTCCTGCAGCACCCCGGTGGGCCACAGCATCCGCAACAGGTCGATGCCCTCCGACTTGCCCAGCCCCACCAGCAGTTGCTGCGGGCCCTGCGTCTGGTAGCCCGATGCGCCCGCCAATTCCCACTTCTGCCACTGCCCGCTTGAAAATATCTCCACCTTGGTGCCCAGCGCGGTCTTGTTGTCCGCGTAGCCCGTCAGGTCCAGGCGCACAAAGTGGTTCTTGTTTGCGCCTATATTCCGCAGCAGCACCGGCGGCGCGTTCAACTGTGTCACAATCAGGTCCGCCGCGCCGTCGCCGTCCACGTCGGCGGCAATTAGCCCTCGCGGCGCGTGCAGCGTCACGCTGTCTAGTCCCAGCGCATGGCTCACATCCTCAAAGCTGCCGTCTCCGCGATTGCGCAACACCCGCACCCGCGGTCCCGCGCTCGTTTCCACGATGGCCGCCAAGTCGATCCATCCGTCGTTGTCGATGTCGATCGGCGTCAAGCCCCATCCGCGCAGTGCGCCATGCAGCGGCAGCGTCACGCGCTCAAACCTTCGTCCGATATGGTTGGGGCCTTCGACGTTGCGCCACAGCGTCAGTCCCGGCGCGCCGGCATGCGTCACGGCCATGTCCATCCAGCCGTCCTTGTCGTAGTCCAGCACCGCGATGCCCACCGTCGGCGGCAGCTTTTCGCCTTCATACAACGGCTGTGTTGGATATTTGCCCTCACGCGGATTCACGTACAGCAATGGCGCCGGGCCATCGCTGGTCACCGCCAGGTCCACCGCGCGGTCGTTGTTGAAGTCGGTCAGAATCACGGCTTCCGTCTTGCCGCTGCCGCCTAGTCCCGTCGGCTCGGTCCACTCGGTAAATGTCTTGTTGCCGTTGTTGCGCCACAGCACATTCGATTCCCCGCCTGCATTCAGCGCCAATCCGGTAAGTAGCAAATCCAGATCGCCATCGTGGTCGTAGTCCACAAATGTGATCCCTGTAGGCCGATTGCGCGGGCCCAGTCCCGCCTCCGCCGTCACATCCTCAAACTTTCCCTTGCCCAGATTCCGAAACAGCAGCACCCCGTCGTCCAGCGCCACCGCCAGATCGTTCAGGTTGTCGGCGTCGTAGTCGCCCACCGCGCACGCCACTGCATGACCCTGCGCCTTCAGCCCCGTGGCCGCCGAGTCCAGCTCTTCATAGCTTCCATCGTTCCGCCTGTGCAGCACGCGAATGGCCTGCGCTCCCGACCCCATCAGCAGCAGGTCCATGCCCCCCGACCCGGTCACATCCATCATGCAAGCCCCGCCCGTCCCTGAGTACGTGGGTGCCCCAGGTCCCGCCTTTGGGACCTGGGATTCCACAATCATCGCCTCCGCCACCAGTTTCACCGGGATCATCGTCCGTTCCACCGCTTGCGGCTCCTCCACCGGCGTCACCGTCGAGTAGTGCCCCTGCTCGCCGTAGGCCAGCCCGATCGGCGCTCCAATCTTGGTACTCGCCAGGTGCTGAAAGCGCTTGAAGTGCTCCTTCGCATCCGCTGTGTCGCCAGAACGTTGCAGCGCGCGCGCCAGCGCAAACTCCGACGAAGCGTGCAGCGAGCTGATTTCCAGTGCCTGCTTCAGCACCGCAATCGCCTTGTCGTACTGCTTCATCTCCTGATAGGTGGCGCCCTCAAAGTAATACGAGTCCACGTCCCGGGGATCGAACTTCACCGCCTGCTGAAAACTGGCCAGTGCCGCGTCCAGTTCATTGTCGGCGTGCTGCGCCAGTCCCAGGTTGTACCAGGCCTGGGCACTCCCAGGGTCTAGGGCGAGCGCCGTCTGCAAGGCCCTTTTGGCCTCCGGCAGTTTTTGCAGCGTCATTAGCGCAATGCCCTCGTTGATGGCTGCCTGCGCCAGCTTCGGGTCCTTCTTGCACGCCGCCGCAAAGCTCTCCGCGGCCCGCTCGGTAAATTGCTGCCCCATCAGCGCCACGCCGCGGTTGTTCAGCCGGATCGCCTCGGCGTCATAGCGCTGCTGTGCTCCCGCCGCCGTCGCCAAAAAAACCGCCAGGGCCAACTGCCCGCCAATTCGCATCAATCTCTTTCCCAACTTCCTCTCCAGCGCGGCTCGGCCCAGCCCAATGCCCAAAAAACCGCGTAACCATTCAGTGTATGCGAGCGGCCACACCGTTCCCATCGGCCCGTGTACCGCCTCTGCTTCTATTCATACGCGCAGGTCTGTCTCCTGTGGTACAAAGGCGAGCAACGGAGGAGCACGATGAATTCGTTCCAACAAGCAACCGCAACACGGCACGAATACCGGTTGAGAATTGCACCAAAAGGGCTCCTTCTCTTCTTTGCGGTTCTGCTTGCCGCTGTCGGAATCTTCGCTGCGATCTCGATTGCAGCGCACCCCAACGGCCCGGCCAGCGCGATCGTATTTCTGTTCCTCCTGCCCTTCAGCGCCTACATGCTCGCTGTGGTGCTGCGCTCCCGCCTGGTCATCGAGGGCACCCGCATCGAGGTGCGCGGCGCCTTCCGCGAACGCAGCGCCGATCTCAGCGAGATTGAGGGATTCCGCACCATAAGCACGCGCAATGGCACCTATCGGAAGCTCTACCTCAAAGACGGGCGCGGATCCATCACTCTATCCAGTTCCTTCGCTACCGATGACGACTTCCGCGCATGGTCCCAGCAAATCACTGACCTCGACAAGCGTGATCGCGATGCGCTGCTCGATGAAATCTCCCATGACCAGGAACTGGGCGCCACCCCCGAGGAGCGCCTCGCCGCTCTGTCCACGGCCCGGACCTGGAGCATCTTTGCCCTTGTGATCGCCGTTGCCGCCGCGGCCGCGCTGAACTTCGCGGATGCCGCCCTGCAGGTACCCTCGGCCATCGTCCTCGCGCTGATACCCGTGGCTTTGATGCTCCTGTTGCAGCGGTCGCCCCTGCTCTATGCCGTCGTCAAGCAAAAATCTGATCCCCGCGCTGAACTCAGCTATGCCTTGCTTGTCGCCGGTTTTGGACTCGTCCTCCACAATCGCGGCATCCATTTCGTCTCCATGCAGCCCCTGTTGCCGCTGATCGCCGCAGTCGCAATCGTCTGCGCCGGATTGCTTTACGCCGCCGCGCCCAAAGGACCTCAAGCCTTCGGCCGCCTCATCGCCTTGCTCTTTTTCGCGGGCATGTACAGCTACGGCCTCGTCCTCGTGGCAGACTCGCTCGCGGATCAGTCCCCTGCCATTGCCTACAACGTGACTGTCATCGGCAAACACATTTCACACGGCCGTTCCAACACTTATTATCTCCAGCTCGAGACGTGGGGACCGTTTGCAAAACCGAACCAGGTAGCCGTCTCCCCCAGCACCTATGACGCCACAATTCCTGGCAGTCAGGTCTGTCTCCAGCTCCACCCCGGCAGGCTCCATGCTCCCTGGTTCCAGACCGCCCCCTGCACTGTCCAGCCCGTGCCGGAAGTGCAGCCATAGCCCGTCTCCTGAGTACGCGGTTTCGCATCCGCACAAATCCCTCAATCAATTCATCACTAAACAGCGGCATAAGATTGACGCCGAACTCTTTAGATGCTTCGCCTTCCAAAAATGTAAACGTTGATAACTTCGCTGAAGTTATCTCCTATAACTTGCTGCCTCCCCACCATGTTTCTAAGCTGTAACTTGCATTCCAGCCATCACCGCTCTGTGACTTATTTGCTTGCTCACTAAGTTGCAGAAGCCTGCGTCTATTACTGCACACGATTTAGCCGCCCAGAGGGCTCTCCAGCAATCTCCACGCGCCTCCAGGCATCTTTATCAACCTTTGACTAGCGCGCAAAGTTGAATTAACAAGACAAGTTCTTGACAGGGAAGAAAAAGGGGTGCACTATTAACCCAAATTGACCCTTTTTCCAAAGGGTTTCAAATTAGGAATTCGTACTGCGAATTCCAGGTATTCCCCGCAGTTTTCCCCATCCTGTCTCCCTAAACTGACCTCATTCGCTGTTAAAGAGCAGGTACTTATGGTGGTTCTCACACAATCCAAAGGCCATGGAGTTACTGGACTCCATGTCGGCATCGACAACGTGCGCCGCTATTTTCCTAAGCGCATTTCGGCCATCGAGTTGCAACTCGATCATTTGCAAATACAGTGTGGCCTCAGTCCAAACTTCTGGGAAGGTCAGCCTGAGATTCATGACCCCCGGCTGTGCGCCTGGCTTGAATCAAAGCAACTGCACTCAAAACCGAACCGCGCTCCAGTTCCCCTGGCACTGGTTCCGGCAGGAAAGAACTCCTTCCGCCTCCAGCCTATTGCGATGAACGGCCACGCCAAGGTAAAGCTGCAGCCTCGGCCCGCGGCCTGACTCGTTCCTGCTAGGCTACTGTTTTTCCATCGGCGCGACTCAGCCCTACCTGATTTCCGCAGAATTCGTGTGCTTCTCCACGCGCACTTCGCGCCTCCTGAAGCCGCTCGGTACCAAATCAGCGCGCCCCAACCCTAGTCCCTGAACCCCTGTTCCCTGCCTTGATAGACTCAGAATGCAATGTCCATCTCTCAGCTTCAGCAAGCCGTGGAGCGCCACTTTGCCGCCGGTCCGGCTGCCGTCGGTGACCAGTCCGCCATGGACGACTTCCTCGAACTTCGTGCCGCCCTCGAGTCCGGTCAGGCGCGCGCCGCCTCGCCGGACGCCGCTTCAACCACCGGCTGGCGCGTCAACGCCTGGGTCAAACAGGGCATTCTGCTCGGCTTTCGCCTAGGCGCTCTCGTAGACTGCTCTGCGGCTGGCCTCTCCTTCATCGACAAGCTCACCTTCCCGGTCCACCGCTTCGCCGTGGCCGACGGGGTCCGCGTCGTGCCCGGCGGTTCTTCGGTGCGTGCCGGAGCCTACGTGGCTCGTGGCGTGGTCTGCATGCCACCCATGTACATCAACGCCGGCGCCTGGGTCGACGAGGGCACCATGGTCGATTCGCACGCCCTCGTCGGTTCCTGCGCCCAGATCGGCAAGCGCGTTCACCTCAGCGCCGCTGCGCAGATTGGCGGCGTCCTCGAGCCCGTCAACGCCAGTCCCGTGGTCATTGAAGACGACGTACTCGTCGGCGGCAATTGCGGCGTCTATGAGGGAACCATTGTTCGTCGCGGCGCGGTCCTGGCCGCCGGAACCATCCTCACCCGTGGCACTCCCGTATTCGACCTGGTCAACGGCACAGTCCTCCGCGCCGCCGGCGACATGCCCCTCATCGTCCCCGCAAATGCGGTTGTCGTGCCTGGCTCCCGCGCCGTATCCAAAGGTAAGGGCCATGCGCGTAGCCAGAATTGGGGCCTCAGCCTCTACGCGCCCGTCATCGTGAAATACCGCGACGAAAAGACTGACCTCAGTACCACCCTCGAAGACCTGCTGCGCTGATGCAGCATTCCCCCTGCCACCACTGGCGGCGAACTGCGCCTACGCCATCGCCACGGGTCAGGACTCGGCCGAAGCGCTTTCCTATGCAAAGTTGTCTGCCCTGGTCCAGGCGGAGAGCCAGACCCTTCTGGCTCAAATGACGGACAAAGGTCAGACGTTGAAGTGATCTCC
This sequence comes from Acidobacteriaceae bacterium, assembly GCA_003165075.1. Taxonomy (GTDB): domain Bacteria; phylum Acidobacteriota; class Terriglobia; order Terriglobales; family Acidobacteriaceae; genus Telmatobacter. Next base: position 22,132 of record PLSM01000094.1, read on the forward strand.
GGTAAGGTCGCGGTCTGCGCCCAGTCGCACTCCCTCACATGACCCGGCTCGCCCGCTTCTTGGAGGCTGCACGCGCCGCCCTCGCTGTCCGCTTCCACGGCGAATAATTGCGGCTCTCGTACCAGCCGGCTTTAGCTCACCACCGTCACCAGCGAATACCCACTCCCCAGCAAGCCATTCGCCAGGGTCAGGTTTCCCGGCGTGTAGGTCAATCCGTATTGCACCCGTACGGCCACGCTGTTTGCAACCTCGGCATTCGCCGCAATCGGCCGCAGGTGCGGCGGCCCATCCAACGGGGTCCACGTCTGGTGGATCGCATCCAGGGCGTACTGCGAGGGCAATGTCGCAAACTGTGCGGCTACCGCCGGATCCATCGTTAGGCCCAGCGCCTGCGCCTTGGCCGCCATCCATCCTAGCGTGATATCGCACAGCTGCGTTCCCGCATCCACGCCCCCTGCTGCGGTTGTCCCTCCGCCCACATCCCCATGGGTGCCTGAGAACCAGACCTGTTCTATCGTCTGCCCGGGCGCTGGAGTCGAGGTCCAAAGCGTAGCTGGAAACTGTGGTCGCTGTTCATCGATTGCAAGGCAGTGGTAGGCGTTTTTCACATCCGGATGCAGTCCCGTGTCGAGAAATCCATATATCTTGTCATCGATCCCGCCAAGGATCGCGGGAATTCCGAGTGAACCCACCGTGTCCCACACACCAATCATCCGTATCGTTGCGTCTCCCAGCCCACACGGCCCCAGTCCCGCCAGAATCGACGCCCTGTTCACCGGATCCCGATAGGCCGCAAATGCCTGTGCTACGCAATTGTCGCTGAACGTTCCTGTCGGCAGGCCGCAATTTGCGATCATTCCCGCCAGGCTTCGCGCCGTGTACGCTCCCCGGCTGAATCCAAACAGATATATCTCGTCGCCCGATTCAAACGCATGAGCTATCTTCGTGTAGCCGTCTTGTATCTTCTGGAATAGTCCTTGACCGAACGCGCCTTCCAGAATGTGGCTCAACCCCGAGGCGTCGGCGCCCACTCCATCGTCGTAATAGGTAACTTGGTCTGCGCTCATAAGTAGAGCCTTATACAGCCGGTAAACATTGGTGTTATTCACCGGCGCCTGCCAGGTTCCGTCCGCGCAATACACGATTCTCTTGGCCATTGTGATCCTCCGGGGGAAGTTACATGCCTAACCTTGTATCACGCCCCGGCATCCACGAATAGTCGAACTTTTAGAAAGATCAATATATTTTGTCTTGACAACGCACCGGTCGTGGTCTTTTATGCAGGAATGCGACGCCCGCAGGACCACTTCCCCCAAAGGCTCCCCAGGCAGCTTGCGCACGCCGGTGTACTGACTCTTTGGTTATGTCTGAGCCTATCCGCCACCGGCTGCCTCTCACCGCTGGCCAAGCACGCCACTGCATTTTCCCAGGCTGCCGGTATAGTGGTCGACAGTTCTCAAGATGCCTACCGCGCCGCCAATAAGCTCCGCCAGGACGAGCAGGTCGCAGCCGCCGTTTACGACTACGACAAAAACCCCACCTGGAGCCCCTATCTGAATGTCCAGCCCCTGCTCACTCCGGAGCAGCTTGATGCGCGCGTCAAGGTTCTCGACGGCCTCAAAGCCTACGCCGCCTCTCTCGTGGAGCTTACCGGCAAGCCACAGAAGGACGAAGATAAAGCGCTCGACGACGCCGCTGCTGGCGTGGGCGCAAACCTCGGGGATCTGAACCAAAACATTGCGACCAAATTCAGCACCGCCATCCCTAACATCCCCGTGCTAAGTGCGGCGCAGTCCAACGCTATCAGCACCACTATTCTCGCTCTCGCCGATTACCTCAGGGCCAAAAAGGTCAAAGGCTCCCTTCCGAAAATCACCCAGGCGATGAATCCAAATGTCCAGGCTCTATGTGAGTTACTCGACAGCGACATCAAGATTCTTCGCCGCCAGGCCGATGTTGACTATCAGTCATTGATCATTGATTTGGATCACTCCATCCGCCATGAGGGCACAGCCGTCAGCCCCTTCGAGCACCGCGAAGAAGTCGGCCGCCTCATCGAACTCGCCGCCCAGCAAAAGGCGAACGATGATCTGCTCGCCAAGCTCCAGACGGCCCTGAGCACACTTGCGCTAACTCACCAGGCGCTGGCCGCAGCAGCCCAGGGCAACAATCCTGAATCCCTTCAGCAAAAGATTGCCGATCTTCAAGCCGTGGGCCAGGACCTCTCAACCTTTTATAAGTCCCTTCCGACGAAATAACTTCATCCTTGAGGAGGATATCGATGAGCAGCCCTGCCACACCGCCAATTCTGCAAAATCCCGACCCAGGCGCTACTTACCAGGCTGCCTACGATGCGCTCGGCAGAGCCTATTGGGAAGCATCTGACATCGCCAGCAAAGATCTCATCCATGGCGCCCAGGAAGCCATTGGCGAAATCATCACCGCCATTGATGAGCAGGGTCTTGCCAAGAACACTCAGCTATTTATTGCTTTCAAACCTAAGATCGATGCCGTGAACAAGGCGCTGCAGACGATAAAGGACGAGATCAATCAAATTACAAAAAATATCGCCACAGCGGCTACCGTAGTCTCCGCCATAAGCAAGGTACTTACTCTCTGGCCTGCATAGCCTACTGGACCGGAGGCTGTGGGTGCCCCATGTCCGGATTTTCGGACATGGGATAGCACTCCCAAAGGTGCGAAATCCCTATGCGCACTCTTTACCCTTGGCTCGGAATGGGGCGCTCGTGAATAAGCATCCACGACGTGCCGAACTTATCCCGTAACTGGGCGAACCGCGTCGCAAAAAATGTCTCCTGCATCGGCATGAACACCTCGCCGCCCTCGGAAAGTTGCCCGTAAATGCGATCCGCCTCCGCGTCACTGTCGACGCTCAGCGAAAGATAGACGCTGCGCATTGGCTTGTAACTCGGTATGTCCGCTCCCATCAGCAGCGCCTCTCCAATGGTGATTTGCGCGTGCAGTACCGTGTTCTTCCATTCCGGCGGCACATTGCTGGGGCCAGGCGAATCGGCGTGCGTCATCATCATGCCGATCTTTCCGCCTAGATGTTTTTCGTAGAACTTGAACGCCTCAGTGCAGTTTCCGCCGTAGTTCAGATAGGTGTGCATCTTCATTGTTTGTGTTCTCCTTGTGGCGTTTACGTTCGACTTTGAAGGGAGGAATCAACGGCGTGGGATCGCGCTGTTCCCATCGGCGATAAGTTTCCGCAAGCACGGCTTCGCGGTTCTTTTCCACCTGCTCCACAAAGCCGCAGGGTACGGCCGTCTCTTCATACCGCGCCGCCCAGAGTAGCAGTTCAAGCACTACCGGCGCCAGCGCGATACCTTTTGGCGTGAGCCGGTAGTGAATGCTCCGGCCGTCCTCTGCTGCAGGCTCTGCCATCACGATGCCCCCGGTCTTCAGCCTGCGCAGGCGGGCAGACAGGATATTGGTGGCGATCCCTTCCCCGGCCTGCTGAAACTCCCTGAACGTGCGGTAGCCACGCACCATCAGATCGCGAATGATCAGCAGCGACCAATGATCGCCGAAAAGTTCCAGCGAGACGCTCACCGGGCATCCCGAGCGAGGCTTCTTGATGGATTTTCTGACCACAGAAATACGTTACATATTTTAACTTGCAACTTGCAATCGAATTGTGTTTACAATGTGCGCCAGTTCGCTTGGTTTGCTCTTCAATGTCTTTGCCATTCTTGGTGCGTCCTGCAAATCTCTTTCAAATCAATGATCAGGTGACTCCGGTGAGCGCTCTTGAAAACTTCCCCCGCATTACCCCGTTTCTCTGCTTCGATTCCAACGCTGAAGAGGCGGTCGCCTTCTACCTCACCGTATTCAAGAACTCACGCCGTCTCGACGAATTGCGCAACACCGGCGAAGCCCCTGGACCAAAAGGCGGCGTTCTCACCATCGCTTTCGAGCTGGACGGCGTGCAGTTTACGGCCCTCAATGGTGGCCCAAGCTTCAAGTTCACTGAAGCTGTCTCGTTCGTCGTGCGCTGCGACTCCCAGCAGGAGGTGGACTACTATTGGTCGAAGCTCAGCGAAGGCGGCAGCGAAATTCAGTGCGGCTGGCTCAAGGACAAGTTCGGCCTGCGCTGGCAGATTGTGCCCGCGCGCATCTCCGATCTCCTTAAGCACCCAAAAGCGATGCAAGCCATGCTGCAGATGACCAAGCTGGACATCGCCGAACTCGAGCGCGCCGCGAAATCCTAGCCGGGCACCTGCGTCCGATGCCACCGCTTACCCGCCACCCTATCCACATCAAAGGAGAGCCACAATCATGCCCATCGACAGTCGCATTGACACCGCGGCACATGCCTATCGCCAGAACAGCCATTTACTCGCAAAGAGTTTCGACGGCCTCACCACCGAGGAGTTGCTTGCCTGCCCCAACCAAACAACAAACCCGGCCCTCTGGATTCTGGGCCACCTCGTTTGGGCGCGCTCCATGGCTCTCAAGATGCTTGGTTCGCCATGGGAGCGGCCATGGCTGTCCCTCTTCGCGCGCGGAGCCAAACTGCCTGCGCCGTCAGAGTTCCCTTCGTCAGAGGAGATTCTGCTTGGTTGGCAGCAGGTCTCCGCAAACCTGACCGCCGCGCTCGAGAGCGCATCGGATGAAGTCTTGTCCGCACCGGCTCCGGAGAAATCGCCGAGCTTCGACGGGAAGGTCAGCGGCATGGTCGTCTTCCTGGCCTTTCACGAGGCCTACCATGTGGGCCAGGTCAGCTACCTGCGCCGCTGGCTCGGCCATGGCCAGATTGTCGGGTGATTCCCGGAGCCCTAAAGAAACAGCACCAGCACTTTACGCTCGACCTCCCACGACATAGAGGGAGCGCCATCCTTCACGCGCCGTGGTCCCCACGAGCAAGGAGACACGCCACACCCAAGCAGGCGGATTTAGAGGGTCTGGTCAAAAACTCCGCCTCTTCGCGTCAGAACGAGGAGTATTAGCTTCTCATTGCTGCATAGCCATGCGCACCAAGCAGAAGGGCCTCCCGCATGCGAGAGGCCCTGAACTTATACCGAAGGAAGTCGCTTTCTAGCGCGGGCGCAGCGACTTGATGGCGTCCGGCAGACGCTCTTCAAGCAGCTTGGCGCGCTCCGATGCGATGCCGCCAAGATAGGAGGGAGCCGGCGTAGCCATCAGCACCAGCGCCAGCGCAATCACCGAGAAACAAAGCCCCGCAATGCCTGCCGAGAACAGCATGTGGTACATGTCGGAGATATCAAGTTGAAAAACATGGAAGGCGACATGATCCAACGGCTTGATGTGCTGCAGCACCGCCAGCGCGAACAGGAAGAAGAAGACCGCCAGCGAGGTCAGCACAAACAGGGTCACGTCCAGGCTGCGGTGAAATCTCTGCCGCGCACTGCAGTGGTTGCAGTCGGCCAGATGTTGCTCGTAGTCCTTCCGCATCTCGGGTGAAATTCCCGAAATGTCATAGCGCCAGCTTGCCAGGATATTGCCAACTACTCGATCTGTGCAGCGTGTTCTTGCCATAGACATTTAGACTCACTTTGCAAAGGTTCTGCTCAATCGCTGTGCGTCAGCGCGGCCTGCGTGGCAATAGAGAGCCCTGTGCGTCTTGGATGCTCCACCAGCCATGCGTGATTCACTGGTGTTCCAATAACTCAACTACCCCCAGGGCCGAAGCGCCCAGGCATTCCCCTTGCCAATCCACCTGGTACAGAGTGATGACTGTTCTTACTAATGTAACCATTTTAAACCATCCCATCTAGAAATAGATAGATGAGATTGGCTGGTGTTGCTCTGCAAGTAACAGTCGATTGGCCAGCAGACTTGCCCGTCCGTTCAGCGCGCGCTCCGCCGTAACTCTCGCCAGATCGGGAAGATTATTGCTTTCAGACAGATGCCCCAGGATAACGTAGGCTGCCTGGCCGTCATACTCGCTCTCAAGGAACTCCGCCGCCGCCTCGTTCGATAAATGGCCCACCCGCGACAATACCCGCTGTTTCACCGACCAGGGGTACGGCCCGTCGCGCAGCATCTCCAGGTCGTGGTTCGACTCCAGCAGCAGCAAGTCGAGTTTCTTGAGCTGGGCCTTGACGTTGGGCGGAATGTAGCCCAGGTCGGTGGTCACACCCATCCGCACCCCTTCTGTCTGAAACACAAAGCCCACCGGGTCCGTTGCGTCATGGGGAATCGTGAAGGGGCTCACGGCGATATCGCCGACCTGGAAGGGTTGTCCGGCCTGGAAGTAAGCGACTGAAGGTAACCACGTTGGGTCCTTTTGCACCGTCGCGACTGCAGCATGAGGATTGGCCTCGGCAGCTTTCGCGCTTGCCTCCGCGGCAGAGCCCTGTGTCGAGTCCACCCCGGCCGAGTCGCATTCCGCAGCAAGGTCCACCTCATCCGGCTCCCCTTCGGCGGCTGCTGCGTCGGCCTCCGCCTGTCGGGCGGCTGCCTGTTGGCGGCACTGCTCCAGCCACTGGGCATAAGTCATCTGCCGGCGCGGCGTCAGCCAACGCATCCAGGCGCGATGAGTACCCTCGGTAAAGTACACCGGAATGCCCAGCTTGCGCGCCGTAACGGAGAGCCCGTTGATGTGGTCCTGGTGTTCGTGGGTAATCAGGATAGCGTCCAGTGTCGTGGGGTCTTCATCTGCCAGCTTCATGCGCCGGAAAAGCTCCCGGCAACTCAGCCCGGCATCCACCAGGATGCGTGTGCGGCCCCCGGACACAACCATGCTGTTACCCCTGGACCCCGACGCCAGCACCGTGAAGCGCACCATGGTCAGAGCATACCGCGCATGCCTGTGCATTGGGGAGCCGCAAGGGTTAACTGCATGGGGTCAGGATGCGAAAGCGCGCCGGGGTGGCTGATCGCGGAAGGCCTGACCGTCCAAGTCCTCTTGGGGCTGTTTTTCCAGTGTTTTGGTCCACCCCACGCCGGACGTGACCACCAAATCTAAATTCCGACACGCCCATTCTTCTCTGGGAAATGTTGTTCTCTGCCACGTGCTCTACACTCGATGGGAATGCGTATTCGCCCCTCAACTTCACTCCAAGGAACTGTTCCGTTGAGAAAAGTCTGGCTCCCTGCACTGACCTCGGCCTTCCTGCTGCTGGCCTGCGTGTCCTTCGCCCGCGCGCAGGCCCTGCCTCTCACCTCGGCCCCGGCTTCCCTCGAAGATCGCCGCAAAGCCCTCAACGACATCTTCCACGAGTATTGGGAAGCGACTCTCCAGCACTCTCCCGAGTTCGCCTCCACCCTTGGCGACAAGCGCTATAACTACCAGATCACCGACTACTCCGTGAAGGCCGAGAACGATTGGCTGGCCCGCAAACAGGACTTTCTGATGCACCTGGCTGCCATCGACACCGCCGGCTTGACAAACCAGGAGAAGACCAGTCGCGATCTGCTCCTGCGTGAGTTTGCCGACGATGAAGAATCCGCGGAGTTCAAAGAGTGGGAGATGCCCGTGAGTCAGCAAGGGGGCATTTACACCGAATATCCGCAGTTAGTGGCCGAACTCAGCTTCACCACCGTCAAGGACTACGACGATTGGACCGCTCGGCTGCGCGCCCTCCCCAAAGCCTTCGACCAGGTAACCACCAACATGACCATCGGCATCGACGATGGCCGAGTCCCGCCCAAGTTCCTGCTGGCGAAGGCGCTGGATCAGGTGAAGCAGTTGGCCGATCAAAAGCCGGAGGACTCGCCACTGGCCATGCCCCTGAAGCACTTTCCAGCGTCGATTCCCGCGCCGGAACAGGAGCGCATCAAGTCCGAAATGATGGACGCGATTGGTAAGCAGGTGCTGCCCGCCTACCAGCGCTTCGCGCGCTTTCTCCAGGTCACCTATGTTCCCGCCGGACGTGAGCAGCCCGGAATCTCCGCCCTGCCCGACGGGGCAAAGTACTACCAGTTCCTCATACGCCGCACAACGACCACGAATCTGACCTCGGACCAGATTCACCAGATCGGCCTCGACGAGGTGAAAAAGGATGAAGCTGAGATGCAGGTCATCGCCCAGCAGCTTGGCTTCAAGGATTTGAAGAGCTTCCAGGCCAGCCTCAAGACCAATCCGAAGCTGCATCCCGCCTCGGCCGAAGCTCTGCTCGACGCCTATCGCGGCTACCTGACTCCCATGCAGGCCAAGCTGCCACAACTATTTGGTCGCCTGCCCAAAGCGCCCTTTGAGGTGGCGGCGGTTCCGGATTACATCCAGAAGACTGCGGCGCCGGCTTACTACGAAGCGGGCACGCCCGACGGCAGCCGCCCTGGACGCCTGCGCATCAACACCTACAACGCCACCACTTTGAACCTCTATTCGGTCGAGGACATCGCCTACCACGAGGGCATTCCCGGCCACCATTTGCAGATCTCCATCGCCGACGAACTGGAGGGTCTTCCCGAGTTCCGGAAGTACGAGCGCTATACCGCCTTCTCCGAGGGCTGGGGCCTGTATGCCGAGCGGCTGGGCAAGGATGTCGGATTCTACCAGGACCCCTACTCGGACTACGGCCGACTGGAAGGCGACATCTGGCGCGCCATCCGCCTCGTCGTCGACACTGGCGTCCACTCCCAACACTGGACCCGCGACCAGATGGTCCAGTACTTTCATGACCACTCGGCCATCGACGAAACCAGCATCCAGTCCGAGGTGGATCGCTATATCGCGGGGCCCAGCCAGGCGCTGGCCTACAAGATCGGTCAACTCAAGATTCTCGAGTTACGGGACCGGGCAAAGAAGGCGCTGGGCGACAAGTTCGATATTCGCGCTTTCCACGATCAGGTGCTGGACACGGGCGCACTGCCGCTGGACGTGCTCAGCGACCGCATCGATGCCTGGATCGCGAACCAGAAAGCGGTTGGGACGAAATAGCCCCCGGAACGTGGCCGAGAACACTTCCCCAGCCGTCCCGGCGTGGTAGGCTGGAAAGTTCAAATCTGGAGCTAGTCTGCTCGTTTGCTGCGGTTGGCGGGTGAGGCGGGTTTCGCAATCAATGGAGAGAGTGGAATGAAGCGCCTTCTTGTAATCGGGTTGGTGTGTGCATTTTCTTGCTGCCTGCATGCGCAGGTGGTCGATACAACAGTCTGCGACATTCTCAAGAATCCGCAGTCCTTTAACGGAAAGATTGTTCGCGTCAAGGGAACGGTGACGGCTGGGCTGTCTCAATTTGTGATCAAGGGCACTGGCTGCGGCCAGCACGTGAGCGACATCTGGCTTTCGTATCCTGAAGGGACGAAGGCCAAGGCAGGCCCCGCCCTCATGGTTCAGATGCAGCCCGCCCGCAACTTCGCCGGGACGGTTGCGCCTGTCGAGCGGACGCCTGTAACCCTGGATAAGAGCAAAGACTTCAAGCAGTTCGATTCCGCGCTTGCCGCACCTTACAAAGGCAACGGCATGTGCATCGGATGCGGGCGCAACAACGTGAGCGCCACACTGGTGGGCCGGCTGGACGGAGCGGACGTGGCTCTGCATCACGACGCGTCGGGCAAGATTGCACTCATCAGCGGCTTCGGGCATCTGAATGCCTATCCCGCGCGGCTTGTCCTGCAATCGGTCTCCGATGTAACTCCCCAGGAGATCGATTACTCAAAAATCGCTCCGATCACCAAGGGCGAGATTCCGCTCGATGCCCAGGTCAGCGACCCATTGGCGACTATTCACCTGGTAGCAAAGGCCTTCGGTCCCGGCAACGCGGCAGGTGAGGATGTGGAACGGGCTGCCAACGCCTTCGGCACTAAGGTTGACAACAATGGCGTAGTGATTGGATTCGGCGGCGCCAATGAGGCCTCGTCAAAATCCGAGGTCAAGGGCGACGTTGACTCCCCGGATGGCGTGCTCTTCAGCTGCATCTTCGACAAGAACCGGCTGAAGGACACAACCTTGGCCATTGCCATTGCCTATGCCGGATCACAGATTGCCGATATTCGCGCCCCCAAGTCGGCCGCGAAATCGACCGACATCTATGATCTGGAAAGCCACGCCGGGCAAACGGCAATCTTGTGTGGAATCGCCAACCGGCTGAAAACGTTCACCCTTCCGGGCGGCTACATGGTTTGGAACGAGGCCTGGACAGCTGAAGAGCGGACCAGCAACGCTGACAAGGCATTTAGGTCCTATCTCTCACAAGAAGAACTGCTCACCCCCTAGGAAGCAGGCAAGCTTATACAGTTGTGCGGCCAGGAGAATCGCTTCGTTGTGAAGCGATTCCCTGGCCGAATTGTCTACGAACCTACTCGGGGCGTAGCATAGGCGCGGCGATGCGCGTATTCTGGACGTAGTTTCAAAACCCTCATCTAAATCAAGGGAAAAAGGAAAAAATGGCGGAGATAGCCGTTGAGGCCACCGAAGTACCCGCGCAGTTGCCCAATGTCCGTGTGGCCGTGCTCGGAGCCGGCAAGATGGGCGGCATTCTGCTGCAAGCCTTTTTGAAGCAGAACCTTTTTGCTCCCGACCAGATTCACGCCACCGTAGGCCACGCCGAGCGAGCGCTCGCCCTGAGTACACAATGGGGTGTGGACGTGAGCACCGACAACCTGGCCGCGGCCAGCAAGGCGGATCTGATTCTGCTGGGCGTGAAGCCCTTCCAGGTGCCGGACCTGATCGCCGAGATACGCCCCGCGCTTACCAAGACCAAAACGCTGGTCTCCTTTGCTGCATCGGTCAAGACCAGGGCGATTGAAGACGCGGCGGGGCTGGAGATAGGCGTGATTCGCGCCATGCCCAACACACCCTCGGCCCTGGGCGCGGGAGCCGCAGGATTGTGCCGCGGGCGTTTTGTGACCCCGGCACAAATGGAACTGGCGCAACGCATTTTTGAGACGGTGGGCCGCGTTGTGGTGGTGGACGAAAAACACATGGATGCCGTAACAGGCCTATCGGCTTCGGGACCGGCCTACATCTACATCATTATTGAAGCGCTGGCCGAGGCGGGCGTGAAGGTGGGCTTGCCCCGCGACACGGCTACGCAGCTGGCCGCGCAAACCACCTATGGCGCCGCCAAGATGGTGCTCGACACTGGCTACCATCCGGCGCTGCTGAAGGACGCCGTAACCACTCCCGCCGGGTGCACCATCGACGGCATTCTCGAGCTTGAGGAAGGTGGCCTGCGCGTCACGCTCATCAAGGCCGTGATGCGCGCCACGGAGAGGGCCAAGCAGCTGGCGGCGGGATGATCTCAGCGCTGACTCGCTGACCTGCGCACACACTTCCTTGCCCATTCAACGCCCAACCTGGCTGCCCAACTACCTGCCGGAACTAGACGGCCTGCGCGGGCTTGCGATTCTGTGGGTCGTTCTCTACCACTGCCATCTGCGGCTCCAGGGAACGTGGCTCTTCTCCGCCAGCATGTGGGGATGGTCGGGCGTGATTGTCTTTTTTGTCTTAAGCGGGTTTCTGATTACTTCCATTCTCCTGGGCACGCTGGACAAGCCGCACTACCTGCATACCTTCCATGCGCGCAGGGTGCTGCGCATCTGGCCCCTGTATGCGCTGCTGCTGGCGGTTGTCTACCTGAACGCTCCCTGGTTCATCGGCCCCACCGTGCTGGAAGCCATCAAATCCGCACCCTGGCTGGCTTATATTTTCTTCGTCCAGAACCTTTTTCACCTCACTCTGCCGCCGGCGATCGGACCCACCTGGGCGCTGGCCATCGAGGAGCAGTACTACTTCCTCTGGGCGCCTGCGGTGCGCTTCCTGCGCCGCCCCTGGCTCTTGGCCCTCCTGCTGACTCTGGCGCTGATCTGCTCTCCCCTGCTGCGCCACGGCCACCACGCCTGGATCACGCCCACCCACACGCTGATTCACCTGGACGGCCTTGCCCTGGGCAGCCTCATGGCGCTAGGGATCTACACAATCCCTCTGGCCCGGCGCATCTGGTTATCGATTGGCCTGGGAAGCTTGGTACTGGGCATTGCTGCCGCGGCCACTGTGGCCGGGGGAACCGCATTTTTGGATTCCGCCCTGGCGCTCGGCTTTGCCGGCGCGGTGCTGGCGGCCATTGCCTCCACAGGTGCGCGCAATCCGGTGAACGCTATACTGCGCCGCGGACCGCTGGCTTTCTATGGCCGCATCAGCTATGGCCTTTACATGATTCACATCACGGTCTTCATCTACTTTGGCTGGTTCGATCTGCGCATGGATCATTTCGGTATGGCCGGCAATCTCGCAGTGGTGGCGTTCCGTCTGGCAGCCTCTACTGTGCTGGCCACTGTTCTCTGGTACGGCTTTGAGTCGCAAATCCTGAAACTCAAGCGCTACTTCTGAACACTTTGCGAATGAAGCTGCGCAGTCCTACAAGAGAGTCGGCGCAACTGCCGCTTGTGACTCCAATCACCCCTGGCTGTAACCTTTGGCTGCTAGCCTTGAGTGGCACGCAATTTCGCCCTTGCGAGGTGCAACATGAGCGAAGCGACGAGTCACGGTCCTCTGAGCCCGGAATTGTTGGCGAAGATGGACGCCTACTGGCGGGCCGCGAATTATCTCTCAGTTGGCCAGATTTACCTCAAAGACAACCCGCTGCTGGAACGCCCGCTTACGCTGGACGACGTGAAGCCGCGGCTACTAGGCCACTGGGGCACCACGCCGGGACTCAACTTTCTTTATGTGCACTGGAACCGGTTGATCCGTGAGCGCAATCTGAACATGATTTACGTCATTGGCCCGGGGCATGGCGGACCGGGGCTTGTGGCCAACACTTATCTCGAGGGATCGTACACCGAAATCTATCCCCACATTGAGCAGAACAAAGACGGGATCAAGCGCTTGTTCCGCCAGTTCAGCTGGCCCTACGGCATTCCTAGTCATGTGGCGCCGGAGACTCCGGGCTCGATCCANNCGAGGGCGGCGAACTGGGCTATTCGTTGGTGCATGCGTACGGGGCGGCTTTCGACAATCCTGACCTGATTGTGGCTTGTGTTGTGGGCGATGGCGAGGCCGAAACAGGTCCCCTGGCCACCAGTTGGCACTCCAACAAATTTCTTAACCCAGCCACCGACGGCGCAGTGTTGCCTATCCTGCATTTGAACGGCTACAAGATCGCCAATCCCACGGTATTGGCGCGAATACCTCATGCAGAACTTGAAGATCTAATGCGCGGCTACGGATACGAACCGTTCACCCTTGAGGGTGATGATTCGACCGTGCTGCACCAACAGGCCGCCACGGTATTTGAGACCATGCTCGACCGCATCGCCGCCATCCAGAAGGCCGCGCGCGAAGGAGGAGCCACCCAGCGGCCGGCGTGGCCCATGCTGATCATGCGCACACCCAAGGGCTGGACCGGGCCCAAGTTCGTGGAAGGCAAACCCGTGGAAAACACTTGGCGCGCACACCAGGTTCCCTTCTCCGAACTCCGGGAAAAGCCCGACCACCTGCGTCTGCTCGAAGACTGGATGCGTAGCTATAAGCCCGACGAACTGTTCGACGAGAAAGGCGCATTCCGTGCGGAGCTGGCTGAGTTGGCGCCCAAGGGCCGGCGGCGCATGGGCATGAACGCCCACGCCAACGGCGGCCTGCTGCTGCAACCGCTCAGAGTGCCCAACTTCCGTGACTTCGCGGTGAAAATCGAAGGCCGCGGCCAAGCCGACGTCGAATCCACGCGCGTCCTGGGCCAACTGCTCCATGCTGTGATGGAAGCCAACAAGGAGCAGAAGAACTTTCGCGTCTTTGGGCCGGATGAGACGGCATCCAACCGCCTCGGCGACGTGATAACGGGGACTGGCAAGGCCTGGATGGCCGCGACGTTGCCGGTGGATGAGAACCTCTCGCAGACCGGGCGTGTAATGGAGATTCTCAGCGAGCACATGTGCCAGGGCTGGCTTGAGGGCTATCTGCTCACCGGGCGCCACGGCTTCTTTTCCTGCTATGAGGCCTTCATCCACATTGTGGACTCGATGGTGAACCAGCACGCAAAGTGGCTCAAAGTGACCAGGCAGATTCCCTGGCGCAAGCCCATCGCCTCGCTCAATTACCTGCTCAGTTCGCTGGTGTGGCGGCAGGACCATAACGGATTCAGCCACCAGGACCCTGGCTTTATCGATCACCTGGTGAATAAGAAGGCTGACGTAGTGCGCGTCTATCTTCCGCCCGACGCAAACACACTGCTCTCCGTGGCCGACCACTGCCTGCGGAGCAGAAACTATATCAACCTGATTGTGGCCGGCAAACAGCCGGCGCCGCAGTGGCTCACCATTGACGAGGCCATCGCTCACTGCACTACCGGGATTGGCGCATGGAATTGGGCCTCCAATGACGAAGGTTCGCCCGATGTGGTGTTGGCTTGCTCGGGCGACGTGCCCACGCTGGAGACGCTGGCCGCTGTTACCCTTTTGCGCGCCAGGATTCCGGATCTGCGCATCCGCGTGGTGAATATTGTGGATCTGATGGCGCTCCAGCCTCAGTCCGAGCATCCGCATGGCCTGCCCGACGAGGACTTCGACCACCTCTTCCCTGTCGGCATTCCGGTCGTCTTCGCTTTTCACGGCTATCCATGGCTGATTCACCGCCTCACTTACCGGCGGCACAATCACGACAACATTCACGTGCGCGGNNTGTGCGTACTCAACAACATCGACCGTTTCCAGTTGGCGCTCGACGCCATCAGGCGCGTACCTCGTCTGGCTGCGCAGGTAGGCGAGGCCGAGCAGTGGTATTCCGAGGCCATACAGCGCCACCGTTTGTATGTTGCGGAAAACGGAGACGACTTGCCCGAAGTGAAGGATTGGCGTTGGCCAAAAGACTAGGCCGCCGCAGTCTCGCCCCACTCCGCGGACACGCTGCGGAGTGCCTAACCCGCTGATTCATTCAGCCCTAACCTATCGAGGTTTTATTTCATGTCATCTTTGCCNNTGGGCAAGTTCTGGATCAAGGATGCAGCGGGCAAAAAACTCGTCGATCAGACGCCCGCCCTGCCCACGCGCGCAGTCGCTTTTGCGCTCGTGGCCGACGCGCTGCACTCGGCCGATTTCCCTGCTCCGGCGGCCATCGGCCATCGCATGGTCGCAGGCGGGCCAACGGTGCTCGAGAACCAGCGCATCACGCCCGCATTGATCGACGAGATGGAGAGCTATACGGCCTTTGCGCCGCTGCACACGCCCATCGCTGTCTATATCATGCGCGAGGCCCTGCGGCTGTTTCCCGGCATTCCCAACTTTGTAATCCTTGATACCTACTTCCATCGCACCATGCCCGAAGTAGCAAAGCACATGCCGATTCCCGCGGAATATTCGGCAATGGGCGTGCGCCGCTATGGAGCCCACGGCATCTCTTACGAGTCCATCGTCTACCAGCTGCAGCCGAATGTGCCGGAAAAACTCATTGTGGCTCACCTGGGCAACGGTGCATCAATCTCCGCCATCAGGAATGGGCGGTGCCTCGATACGTCGATGGGCCTGACCCCCACCGGCGGCATCATCAGCGGCACGCGCACCGGCGATATCGACCCGGGTGTGCTTTTGTTTATTTTGCGCAAGATTGCCGAGACGGCCGAAAACGCCACCGCGGCAGCCGACCAGTTGGAAGTGGTGGCCAGCAAGAGAGCCGGTTTGCTGGGCGTGAGCGAGCTCTCGAACGACATGCGCGATCTCCGCGACGCCATCAAAAATGGCAACGCCAAAGCGCGCCTGGCCGTGGATAAGTTCGTTTGGACGATTCAGAAATGGATCGGCAGCTTTGTAGCCGAGTTGAATGGGCTCGATATGCTGGTCTTCACCGGAGGCATCGGCGAGAACGACATTGCTTCGCGCGCTGAAATCTGCACTGAACTGGGAGCCCTGGGCATCGTGCTCGATGCGGAGCGCAACAATGTCCGCGGCGAAGCTGTGATCTCGGCTGAGAACTCGCCAGTGACCGTTCGCGTGATTCCGCCCGCCGAGGACCTGATGATCGTGAATCACGTGGTGCGGCTGCTGAAGGAGTAAGCGCTGCGCCGCGGTAATCGTCTCTGTTCTACACTGAAAGGTTCGATACGGAGTCTTCATTGATGCCTGCTGCCGCTGCTTCAGTGCACTTGCAACGCCTGCCCTCGCCCGCACTGCGCCGCTTTTCATGGGGAGTGTTGCTTTACTTTGTTGCCGTGATCCTTTGGGGCACGCTGGTGCGTGCCACTGGATCCGGTGCGGGGTGCGGCGACCATTGGCCGTTGTGCAACGGCACGGTGATGCAGCACTCAGCGCGCCTGGACACCATCATCGAGTTCACCCACCGCATCACCAGCGCACTCTCGTTCTTCTCTGCCGTGGCCCTGCTGGTGTGGACATTTGCGGGCACGGTGCGCGGTCACCTGGCGCGCGCGGCTGTTGTCGCCTCCGTCGCATTCACGCTGGTTGAGGCGATCCTCGGCGCGCTGCTGGTTAAGCTGGGATTGACGGCCCAGAGTCAGTCACCGCTACGCCCGGCCTACCTGGCGCTGCACCTCGCCAACACGCTCCTGCTGCTCGCCGCGCTCACGCTCACCGCGCACCTGCTCAACCGCCGGCAGGGATACCTGCGCGGCAGCATCCGGCTGGTTACGCCGCTGGGTGCCGTGGCCGCCATTGTCGTGGTGATGGCGGTAGGCGTCACCGGCTCTCTGGCCGCGCTGGGCGACACGCTCTTTCCTTCCGCTTCACTGGGCGCGGCACTGGCGCAGGATTTCTCATCGGCCAGCAGCTGGCTGGTGCGGTGGCGCTGGGCGCATCCAACCGTCGCGTTCGTGGCCAGCATTTTTCTCATCTGGTTGCTGGTACGCGCAGCGCAGCGCACCGCAAATTGGGACAATCGCGGGCTCTCTGCTCTGGTGCTGCTTCTGCTGGCAGCGCAATATATTCTGGGCGTGCTCGACGTTTTTCTTCTGGCTCCAGTTTGGCTGCAGGTGGCACACCTGCTCGGCGCCGACGCTCTTTGGATCGCCTTGGTAGTGCTGACGGCGCGCCTGACATTGCAGCCGGTGGATGCGACGGATTAGAGCATTATTCTGCCCAACTGTTCCAATTCAGAGACCACGCGCCAATTCCGAACCGCTCACATTAATGCGTCGCCAACGAGGCAGCCGAGGCATTCTTGGGCTGATCGACGTGAATGAAGAATGTGAGCACTGCGGCCAGGTAGTAGAGGACTCCGTAGACCACGACCACGCCGCCAATTCCCCAGATGGGAAGAATAATGGTGGCGAGGACCGGACCACCAAAGTTGGCCAGGCCGCCACCCAGGTTCTGCACTGAGACCGCGGCGCCCTTGTGCTTCGGCTCCATGGTGGGAAATATTGCTCCCATGGGCACGAACGAAGTGATCGTCAAGGCGAAGAACAAAGCGGCCACGGTGGCGGCAAGTGTGTTGTGGGGAAACCTGAGCGGTATCCAGTAGAAGAGCAGCGTCGCCGTACCGCAACCGACAAAGCCGACCCAGCGCATCTGGCGCATCCATCCAATCCGGTCACCGATCAGGCCCCAGCAGACGTTGGTGATGGGCTGGACAAGGAAGAAGGTTCCCCAGATACGCAGCCACTGCGGCACGCTGAAACCGACCCGCGACGAGGTATAAAGCAACGGCATGATGACCGGAAAACCGAACAGCGACAGGTTGCAAATGATGCGCGTGATGAGCGCCAGGGCAATGTTGCGGTTGTGGAAGATCAGCGTAGCGCACTTCCCGATCTCAGCAAGTTTGCTGGATTCGGGTTCGCCGCGCAAAACATGGTCGCGCGGCACTTGCGGAACGCCACGGGTGAAGAAGAAGATGAGCAACCCGCCGACCAGCACCCAGGCCATCGACATCCACAGGGTACCCATGTAGCCGATCCAGGGGATTGTAAAGCTCGGCAGGTATGAACCAACAATACCGTAGCCGATGGTGAACATGCCCCACGTCCAGCCGATGGCCGAGGCAAGCTCATGCGGGCGGCTCTGTTGCACCACCCATACAAAGAAGCCGTAGAAAAATAGGGGATACGCAAAGCCACGGATGCCATAGAAGATCAGCGTCAGGGCCAGATTCGGGTGGGTCAGGCCAAAGCCGAGAAAGAGCGCGTGGAAGACAAGCCACCATGCGACCCCCAGCAACATGATGCGGCGCGGCAGAAAGACCTCAGCCAGAACGCCGGAGAGCCAACTGGACAGCGCGGCGCTGGCGCCGTAGACGGTAAATACCAGCGCAGCATCGCCGGCGGTGAAACCCAGGTTGACCAGGTACTTCGACAGGAACGCCTGCTCAATACCATCGCCCGTCATGCAGAAGACGATGGCAATATAGCCACCCAGAAGGGCCAGGGGCATTCCCAGGACGAAGCGGCCTTCCTGGCTGACCTCTCTCTCTGAAACTTCCGGGCCGGGAACGCTCACGCGGCGGATTCCTCAACAACGATTTGCAGTTTCACATCCGTGGGACGGCCTTCCGCTGCCCGCTCAAAGGCGGCGATGCTCTGTTCAAAAGGAAAACTGGCCGAGAGAAGTGGCTTCAAGTCCACCTTTCCCGAAGCCAGCAGTGCGACTGCCTTGGGGTAAACATTTGCATAGCGAAAGATGGTCTCGACGCGAGCTTCCTTTGCCTGCGCGGCAACCACATCGAAAGCCACCGGCTCCAGCGGCAAGCCCACCAGTATCAGAGTACCGGCCGGCGCCAGCAAGTCGAATATCTTATCGTAGGCGCGCGTGCTGCCGCTGGCTTCAAATACCACGTCCGCGCCCCAGCCGCCGGTGAGTTCAGCCACATAGTCCACCAACGAGCCATTGCGAATGTTGAAGGGGCGAATTCCCGCATACTGACCGGCGATGGCCAGCTTCTCCGCGGCTAAGTCGGAGATGATCACCTGGCCTGCACCAGCGGCCAGCGCGGACAACGCAACCATGGTGCCGATCGGTCCGGCGCCCAACACCACCGCTGTGGCGCCCGGCTTGATCCCGGCCTTGGTGGCCGCGTGCATCCCCACCGCGAACGGCTCCACCATCGCGCCCTCGGCCAGCGAAACGTGGCTGGGCAACTTGAATGTGAAGGCCGCTGGATGCACGACTTCAGTACAAAGACAGCCGTGGAAAGGCGGTGTTGCCCAGAAGCGCACCGCAGGATCGAGGTTGTAGTGGCCTTCCCGGCTGGCTCGCGAAGAGAGGTCGGGAATACCCGGCTCCATGCACACGCGATCGCCGGGCACAAACTCCCGCACCTCGCTGCCCACGGCAACCACGATGCCTGCAGACTCGTGGCCCAGCACCATTGGCTCCTTCACTATGTAAGGACCGATGCGTCCATGCGTGTAATAGTGCACATCGCTGCCGCAGATGCCTACCCGCGCAATTCTCACGCGCACGTCGTGCGGTCCCATTTCCTGTGGAAGGTCGATTTCGCGCAATGACAGGCTAAGCTTTTCCTCCAACACCAGAGCTTTCATCATGCCTCTTCGCAATGAACCGGTTTAATCCTCCGTTGGAAAAACGGAGAGAATTCGCTCCGCTGACTGCTGTCGCTCATTGCACCAGCACGCCTGCGGCGGGATACGCGTGGCCGTTTGCGATGGCATGGATTACGGGCAACTCCGGCGTAGCGGTAAGCCACTCGATCTTGCCATCCCTCAGAATGACCGTGTCCTCTGCTTTGCCGCCGCGGATGCTGGGGTTCCATGCAAAGGCCTGGTTGTTGACCACAACTTCTGTCCCATTTGGCGTTGCCACCCACTCGCGCTCGCCGTATCCGGTCGGGCCGCCCTGGTGGTGGAACCGCTCTTCGCCGGGAAAGCCCTCGGCTGCGTAAGCCGCCTGGCATACGCGGAACAAATCTGCCGAAGTCGCGCCCACCCTGGTCGCATCCAGCAGCGCGGCGTTGACCTGTGCTGCAGAATGAAAGCGTGCAGCAAGATCCGCCGGCAACGCGCCGAAATGAACAAAGCGGGTGATGGAGATGGCCAGTCCCCATTTGCGCGCGCAGAGATTCAACATGCCGTACTGCTTCAACCGTTTGCCCCGCGCGGCGGCGTGCTTGTATTTGAGGATGCGCTCATCGACTGCGAAGAGATAAACCGAGGGCAGAATGCTGCGGCGCAGCAGACCGGCTGCGGTGATAGCCTCAAGATCGTATTCGCTTAGTCCGGGTTCAACCTGGTGGATCGCTTCAACCGTGGCTGCCGTGACTTCCGCACCCAGCCAGCGATAACGCGCAATCTCCGGCTCGCTCAAAGCGGCGCGCAGCGGATAGAAACTCACCGTCGTCAGGTTCGTACCTGGAGTGTCGGAGCCCAATTGTCCGCCGGCCAGCCTGGTGGCCGCGGCCGCGGTATCGTCCGCCCACCAGGGGAACAGCACCGGCTCAAAATCCAATGTGCCAAACTCCTCGTCGTGGGCCCGCGGCGCTTCATTCTCCGTAGTCAGGTAATAGCGCTTGCCTGCGGCGGTCACCAACAGCGATACCACTGCAGTCTCGCAGGCCGAGTTCACCCGCTCCTCTACCGCGCCACCCGTAAGCCACGCAATATTCTCATTGCGGCGGATCAGGACGCCGGCGAGCTTCTGAGCCCGCAGCCACTCCACCAACTTTTCGTGCTTTGCGTCCAACTCCGCATTCCATGCGGCTTCTGTCACCAGCGTTGTGCCGCCGGCTACCAGGCTCTTGCCAATTCTTTTACTCATGATTGCGCTTCCCTCTTAGAAATAACAGCAAATGAGTTTCGGGCGCTGACTGTATTCGTCAACGCCCGATGGTTTCGCGCCTACAGTCTACTCGTCGAGTACGGGATGATAGTGGCTCTCCCAACCGAGATAGCGCGCAGCTTCATGCACCGCTTTCGATACATCGCTGAAGTTGGCGGCAACGTGATGTTCGAATCCCTCGCGGCAAATGTATTTGAGCAGTTTCTGTAATTGCGGAATCTCGACCACGCCCGCACCGCCAAAGGTCTCCAGCGGATCCTCGGTAAAGCGCCCTGCCCCAGTGTAGCCACGCACCACACCGCGGCGGTCATCGGTGGAGTAGCGCGCAAAGGTCATGGCGCCCGCCTTGACGCGGCCCACGCACGTGCCGAAAGTATTCTCCTTGCCAACCGTGCCGGCGATGATTTCCTGGTAGTCCATACGGACATCTTTGAAGAAGTGCTTGGGGAGGTTGGAACAGTGGAAGCAGACGCATTTGTCAGGGTGATTGCCGTAATTATTGTTCCAGTCGAGCAGCGCACTCGGCGTCTGGCTGGCCAGGGCCAGCATATACATACTCAACGTGCCGGGCACATCCACTTCGCAGGCTGAAGGAATAAGATCGTTGCTCATCATGCTCATGATGGTGCAAGGCACTACGCCGAAGAACTCTTCCATCGAGGTCCAGCACTGCACGGCGCTGACGGTTACGTGGACCTGCTTCATCCAGCCATCGATGACCGCACCCAGCTTGGCCATCTTCAGCAAAGCCGCGTCGGCGATGCCGGTGGTGCTGACGTAAGCCTTGATGGCGGCAAACTTGGCCTGGGCAGCATCGTCGGTGTCCTTCATGCGATTGATGCGGCCGAATATCTCAGACAGATCGATGGTCTCAATAGTGATGCCGCTCGTCTCGAAGATGCGTTCGGAGTAGCGCACGGTATTAAAAGCCGTGGGCCGCGCACCGATTGCGCCGATACGCAGGTTCTTGAGGCCCTTCACAATGCGGCAGACCGCGGAGAACCACTCCAGGTCAGACTTGAATTCAGCCGAAGTCAGGCTCTCGGTGTGTAGGGTGGTCAGCGAGTAGGGGATGCCGTACTGCATCATGTTGTTACACGCGCTCATCTTCCCGCAAAAACTGTCGCGGCGCGTGGCGATGGTCATGGCATCGGAGCGGTCGGGCGTGGCCTGCACCAGCACCGGGACCTTGAGCCCGGAAAGCCGGATGGCATCCACAATGCCGCGTTCCTCGCCAAAATTCGGCAGCGTGATGATAATGCCGTCGATCTCCTCGGCATGTTTCTTGAAAAGTTCGGCGCAACACTGCGACTCCGCGTATGTCTCCACTGCGCCATGTTTCGATTCCTCGGGGCTCAACACTACCGCCCGCGCTCCCGCGGCCTCAAGAACGGCGATGATTTCTTCACGGCCGGTCTTGGCTAGGTGATCCGGAAAGAAGCCGCGGTTGCCCACCACCACGCCAAAGGTCATTGTTCGTTGCGCTGTCATGTTCTCTGCTCCTCTATTGATTACCGTTTGTACGGCTCGAGTGCCCGCGCCGGAGCCGGAATGGCCGTCGTCATTCCGGAACTTCCGCGACACGGATCGGATTGAACTGCTCCTCGCGCCAGGACGGCTAAACGCGTACCTTCAGACATCGCTTCTCCAAGGGCTCGATGCACCCCAGTACAATACTCACTTGCTGCTGCGCGCTGGACGGAACTTAAGGACGTAGAACACTCCGAGAAGGAACAGCAGAGCGCCCCACCAGACGGGCGTATGAAGATTGGTCAACTGCACAGCCTGCGGATAGCTGCCGGTGGCCCATTCAAAAACACCATAACCGAAGATCATTCCGCCATAGGCAACCAGCAGTACTCCGATGAAGAACCAAATTGGGATTCCGGAACCATGCATTTGTCTTTTTCCCTTTCTCTCGCGCCTGCCAGCGGAGTCTCTGTTCGCTACCAGAACAAAATGTTGAGGACTGCAAAGATGATCACCACTAGAATCGCCCACATCCATTCGTTCTTGTAGAACGGAACAGGGTCTTCCTTGGGCAGGATGGTGGCGCCATAGACCAGGCCATTCAGTTCCGCAACTGGCCTGGGTTTAGTAAACAGGCTGACCACAAAGATGACGATCACTGTGGTCAGGAACGCCCACAGCGCACGATAAAGATTCTCAGCCATGGGCTTGGCGTCAGGCGAAAGCGCCACGGTAGACAGTTCGACGGGATTGAACTTGACCCATACAAAGAGGCTGACTGAAGTCACGATGCCGATCAGCAGGCCGAGGAAACCGGCAGGCGCGGTGGCCCGCTTCCAGAACATGCCCATCAGGATGGCGCCCAGCAGCGGCGCGATAAAGAAGCTGAACAGCGCCTGCACGTAGTCCATGATGCCGTGCGCATGCATCACCAAGTAGGCGGCGCCAATAGACACTGCCACGCCAACCAGGATCGACATCCGGCCCACCATCACGTAATGGCTGTCAGAACCCTTCTTGTTGATGAGCGGCTTGTAGATATCGTAGGTCCACACCGTGGAGAAGGCGCTCACGTTGCCCGCCATGCCACTCATAAAGCCCGCAATCAGAGCAGTTATGCCGAGGCCGAGCAGACCTGGCCCGCAGTAGCGGACCATCATCAGCGGTAGCGCCTCATTGTAGCTATGGAGCTCAGAATTCGGAGCCGCGCTCAGAACTTTCTGCTGCGCCTCCGCCGAGAGCGAGGTCTTGGTGGAAAGCGCCGTCGAACAGCCGGCAGGATCCTGGATCTTATCTTCTGTCGTACTCGCCGCACAGGACTTCACCACATCCTCACCGACCAGTTGGCGGTGGCTTCCATCAGGATTCTGCAACAGCACAAGGCCCAGCAGACCTGGAAGAATAACGATGAATGGAACCGCCATCTTGAAGAAGGAACCGATGATGGGAGCCATTCGCGCGGCGCGCAGGTTATGCGCCGCCAGCACGCGCTGCACCACTAGGAAGTCGGTAGTCCAGTAACCGAAACTGATTACGAAACCCAGGCCGAAAACGATCCCCGTCCAGTGGACGCCCATGGGGTTGGCGGAAAAATGGCCGGTATCGCGCCACAGGTGGAAATAGCTATCGGAGTGCAGATTGGTAAGGATCCTGGCTTTCAGGCCGTTCCACCCACCTGCCTGTACCAGGCCGAGGATGGGAACAAGGAGCGCGCCACCCCAGATGAGCACAAACTGCAGCACCTCATTGAAGATGGCTGAACGTAATCCGCCCAGGCCGACATAAAGCGCCACTGCGACCGACGAGACCAGAATGCTGAATGTGATGTCCCATCCGAGCACGACCTTCATCACTACGGCCATGGCGAACATGTTCACCCCACTCATCAGGACCATCTCGGTCGCGAAGGAGATGGCGGCCAGGCTACGGCTTGCCCCCCCGAAGCGCAGGTCGAGATAGCCGGGAACGGAGTGCGTCTTGGACACGTAGTAGAAGGGCATCATCACCAGGCCGAGGAAGATCATGGCGGGAATGGCGCCAATCCAATACCAGTGCGTGGCCAGGATGCCGTATTGGTATGCCGAACCGGCCCAGCCCATCAATTCCAATGAACCGAGATTGGCCGAGACAAAACTTAAACCCGCAATCCAGGCGGTCATTTCGCGGCCAGCCATGAAGAACTCTTCGCTGGTGTTGGATCTGCCCTTCAGGTAGAAGCCGATCCAGAGCACCATCACGAAGTAGATGGCGATTACCGCAATATCGAGCGGCCTGAGGCGTGCGAGCGGGGCAGCGCTGAGAGCCAGCAAAGCCGGCAATTGAGAAAATGAACCGGCGGTGGCGGAGACTGGGACCAATCCGAGCATTATGTCACCTGGTCAGGAGCCATTTCGTCCATAAGGCATGAGGACGTTCGCCCCTAAGTAAATGGGTTTACTGCCCAGCATGTCAAGCGGTGGCGCTGTGCAGCTGAAATGAGCAATCGGGCATCGGAGCAGCGCCCAAACCGGAAGATTCCCCGGTTAAGTTGGCACTCGCAGCGAGGAAACGTTTACCGGACGGAAGTCTACCACATTTTGCTCTCCTTGCAACATCGCCCAGATCACGATGGAATACGGTTTGACAGCCAATATGCTGGGCCTCGCTGCAAAGGCCGCCTACCACTCATTTCTGCAGCGCACAGCCTTCCTGTGTGCGGCATGCCACCGCCGCAGCGAGCCGAGAGCGCATCGCCGGCCTCGGCTTAACGCGCGTGCACATTTCGCTCTTGTCTTCATGGTCTTTGAGGGATAACTTGAGATATGGAACTGTTCTTCCCCTTTATCCAACTACCTGATTCCCTTTTGCCCCCTGTTCCCCTGCATCCCGCGGAGCACTCCGCACAACCTATTTCCACCGCAAGGAGCCATGCCGATGCATCCGTCTGAAGACCCCGCTGCCTGTAGTGGATTTTCGCGCCGCACTTTCTTCCGTTACGCCGCTGGCGCCTCTGCTCTGGCTAGCCTTCCCATCCTCACCGAAGCGCGTCTCGCTCTGGCCGACCGTCCCAAGTTTGCCGACCCCAATATCGGCATACACATCGACGCCAATGAGAATCCGCTCGGGCCCTGTGAAGTTGCGCGCCAGGCGATGGCCAGCATCATTCCCCGTGGCGGCCGGTATTTGTTCAACATGCAGGAGGAGCTGGCGGAGACATTTGCCAGGCTCGAAGGCCTGAATCCGGAGTCGGTGGCGCCTTTTGCTGGTTCCTCTGAGCCGCTGCACTATACAGTTCTGGCCTTCACCAGCAAGGACAAGCCGCTGGTAATCGCCGACCCCGGCTATGAGGCGCCTATGTGGGCTGCCAAGGTCTCCGGCGCTCCCATCCTCAAAGTGCCTCTGGCCGACCCTAAAGGCGCGGCCACGCACGATATCAAGGCCATGCTCGCAGCCGCTTCAAATCCCGGCGTGATCTACATCTGCAATCCCAACAACCCCACGGGCACCGTGACTCCTCGCGCCGACATTGAATACGCGGTGGCCAATGCGCCCAAGGGTACCATCCTGCTGATAGACGAGGCATATATTCACCTCTCCGATGCTGCGCCTTCACTGGACTTTGTGAAGGACGGCAAGGATGTGATCGTGCTGCGCACGTTCTCCAAGCTTTACGGAATGGCAGGTATCCGCATGGGCTTCGCTGTGGGGCGGCCCGACCTGTTGGCCAAGGTGACGTCGCTGGGCGGGGAGAACTCGCTCCCCATCACCGCCGTGGTCGCAGCCAAAGCCAGTCTGCTGGATTCGGATCTGGTGCCCAAGCGCAAGAAGATTATCGGCGACATTCGCCGCGACACTTTGGCATGGCTCAAGAGCGAGGGCTACGCAACCACGCCATCTGACAGCAACTGCTTCATGCTCGATGTGCGACGCCCTGGAAAAGAAGTGCAGGCAGCGCTGGCATCGAAAGACATGTTTGTCGGACGCATCTGGCCGGCGTGGCCCACCTGCCTGCGCGTTACCGTGGGCACGCCAGATGAGATGACATCCTTCCGCAAGGCGTTCACTGAAGTGATGAGCACATCGACGGCGGGTCTGGTCCCTCCGCCGTTGCCCCGCAGGCTGGCCGATCATCCCTTTACTCACCTGTCGTAATAACAGGTGTCGGTTGCCGGTTTTAAAAATTGAGTTTCTGGAGAAGACAAGAGCCCCCGTCGATCGACGGAGGCTCTTGCTACTTAGAGGTTTTCAACCCACGGATTGAAATCGGAAGACCGCCGTAATTGACCCATGGTTTCGGTTAGAAGAGGATCTTCAGCGAGAACTGGGCGTTCAGCGGCTCACCCGGCCCAATGCCTGGGTTGCCGAGGTAGGGCCCAAGTGTTGAACTGATCTGGGCGGTTTCGCCGGCAAACGGGAAGCCCACCGGGGCCAGGTTCGTGCGGTTGAAGATGTTGAAGACATCCACGCGGAATTGTGAGCTGACTCTCTCCACAATCGGCGTGTTTTTAATGAATGCCATGTCCACCGCTGAGTATCCGGGATTGTAGTTCTGCCCGCGCCGCGTGGGCGAGTACTGGCCCGCAGGCGCATCGACAAACGCGGTGGGGCTGAACCACTGCACCACACCGCCGGTGATGGCGTGAGAAACGCCGGCCGACGGATGGGCAACCGCCTGCACAGCGCGATCCGCGCCTTCGCTGTTGCCGCTGGGGTTGTTGGCCGACGTCACGGTGTAAGGCGTTCCGCCGTGGAAGGAGAAGCCGGAATTGATTTCCCAGCCTTTGGTCAGTCGGCTGGGACCAACAAAGCCAGGCACTTGGTAGTTTACGTAGCCGGTAAGGGTATTTCGCACGTCAAAGTCCGAATTCCCGTACTCGGCTCCCTCGTTGGTTGGATCCTGCGGAACATAAGGCAGCAGTCCTGTCTCGTAGTCCAGGGCATGACCCCATGTGTAGGCCAGTTGCGACGATAGGCTGTGCCAGTTCTGTACCCGTAGTGTGGACTGCAGTGAGTTGTAGATGGAACCGAGGTTGCTCCGTGCCTCGTCGATCACCGAGAACGGGAACTTCCCCGGCGTGTTGTAGTCGGGGCTGTAATAGGGCCGGGTCAAATTGGGGTCGGTGAGGTTGGCCGTCCCTGGCGCAGCCGGGTTGATATCGAACATGCCCATCAAATGCGTGCCCTTGGTGCCCACGTATCCCACCTGAAGGATGACCGAAGGCGTGAAGCTATGCTGCACGTTCAGATCCCATGACTCGCTGTAGGAGGGCCGGAAGTTCTTGTCGAAGGTTGAGATCTTGATCACATTCCCACTTTGCTGCGACAAGGCTTCGCTCAGCGTGGGGAAAATTGGCGTGCCGTTAGCAACCACCGTGCCTTTGAGACCCCCCGCCTGTGCAACCTGATCGGCTCCGGCCGGATTCAGGCCGGGGCCGAAAACTGAAATATTCTGCAGGCCGTTATTTTGCAGCACCGACTTCATGTAGATGGAGTCGTAGTAGAGGCCGAACCCGCCGCGAACAACCGTCTTGCCGCTGGAGTCGGCCTGGAGCGCGAAGCCTATTCGAGGACTTGCCCCTCCCCAGAATTTGTTGTAAATGTCCGGCACATCCACGCCCGCAACCGCCAGGCCCGTGGGAAGAGACGGATCGAAGACCGAGAGGTCGTGGGCCCCCGAGTGAACCGGGCCTTCATAGTCATAGCGCAGGCCATAGTCCGCACTTAGACGCTTGGTCAATTGCCATGAATCCTGGGCAAAGAGGGAGAATGTGTTCACGAAGACCTGGCGCTTCGGGTCGCCGAGAACAATCTCAGAGGACACTGGGTCAAAGCAGCCGGCGAGGAAATCCGCAAGGTAGTAGACGTTGATGTTTGTCGATAAGCCGGCAAGGGTGCTGCCGGTCGGAGATGTGGTTGCCTGCGCTGCGCAAGCGGCTGCGGGCGTTCCCCCTGCCAGAGTGGCCCAGGGACCCTGCGAATCGTCGAAATAAATCGTGCCGCGCTCGCCGGTCTGGTAGAAATCATCGACTTGCGCCTGGCGAATTTCCCCGCCGAACATGAATTGATGTGCGCCCTTGGTCCAGGCCAGGCTTTCGTCCAGGTGGCCGGTAATATCGTTTCTACCCGAGGGCGCGGTTACGCCAATCGGATCAAATCCGCTGCCGCCGGCCGTGAGTCCGGTACTGGCCGTCGATGGGCCGATAATCAGGTGAGGCGATCCAGCCAGGGCCGGATCGGTGACCCCAGTGTTGAAACCCAGGCCAATAGGGTTAAAGTCGGTTTCGGCGTCGGAGAAGGCCTGGTTAAAGTAGCTGACACCAGCCGACAGTTGGTTGGTGATGCTGGTGGTCAAAACGCGGTTATAGACCAGTGAGTAGTTCTGGACGTGAATCGGTGCGTTCTCAAAGTACGGCGACAAAGCCGATGAGGTCGGGGCGGTTTGCGTTCCCTGCCCGACAAACCAGCTGGCTGCAATATGATCCTTGCTCGTCAGTTGCTCGTCCACTTTGGCAATCCCGTTAAAGCTATGACCGGTCAAATTTCCTGTGGCTGTATAGTTGTCGTTGACATCCGCTCCGGTCAGCGCAGTGGACGGCCACAAACCTTTCAGCGATCCGTTGCCGTTTAGCAGATTGGCGGCAACCGGACTGTGGGGAACGCCCCAGGCGTCCAGCACAGCGTATGCGTCGCTTTGGAATGCAGTGGAGGGTTCCGTCGCTTTGCTCTCGGCGCCGATGAGGAAACCTTCGTGTTCGCCGCCAATAAAGAAGAACGTCTTGTCTCGCCAGATTGGACCACCCGTCGAGAAGCCATAATGTTGGTTGCGGGTGGCTCCCTTCGATGAAAGAAATGGATTGGTTCTTTGAAAGAACTCGTTGTGGTTGAAATAGTAAGCCGACCCGTGCAGGCTGTTGGATCCCGATTTGATAGTCAGGTTGGCGGTACCGCCGGAGTTGCGCCCTAGAGACGTGGAACCAGCAGTCTCAAATGAAAAGTTTTCAATGGCATCGATGGGTAAGACTACGCCGGCAATTGCAGAGACGCCGCCTTGGTTGACTGCGGGAATGTTCCACCAGAGATCGTTGTTGTCGGTGCCCTCGATCTGCCAATTCACTGAGTTGGAGCGGGAGCCGTTCACACTCGCATTGCCCGCGCCGCCGCCCGTCGAGAGGCCGGCAAAGCCCGGTGTCTGCGCCAGCATCTGGGTAAAGTCGCGGCCGCTATTTGGCAGCGTCTGCACCACTTCTTCGGGCAGCGCCGTGGACTGCGTGTCGGTTACGGTATCCAGGCTCAACGCGTCGGCCGTAACCTCAACCGTCTCCCCCGTCGAGGCCACATTCAGCTTCAGTGGGAGCGTATAGATGCTTGCTGCAGTCACGGGGACTTGGTCGACTTTGATGTTCTTGAATCCAGCCGCTGTTACCGTCACGGTGTAGAGGCTCACGGGCATGTTGGCAAAGGTAAACTCGCCCGCGCTGGAACTCACCGCCTTGTAGCTGATATTGGTACCCAGCTCAACGGCCGTCACCGAGGCTCCCGCTACCACCGCGCCCGATTGGTCGGTCACCGTTCCGCTGATGCCACCCCGAAACGTTTGCCCGACGCTGTTGACCGGCAGGACAAACAGCGCGGCGAGCGTCAGCACCATAGCGATGAATACAGTTCGAGACTGTCGATAGAGCATTGCACCTAACCTCCTGAAATTCAGATCAAGTTGTAGAGATTGGCGCCCTGAAAGGTGACCTATAGAAATCGGCCACGGGCGCGCAAGAGCATGCGGGTAATTATTTTTTCTTGGGGAGTCTACAAGGATGGAATGATTGCGGATTCGCTGCCATTCACAATGTTAGTGGCAAGTCGCATAAGGATTCAATGAAGAAACCGGGGAAAAGTCCACGGGGGAGGCAACGAGGCAGCGCCGGCTTGCAAGCGTAGAAATGTGATCCATCTCACTCGTTTGGGTGCTCCGTAGCACATCTGCCGGTCCATTTCGGTGGCACGCTTTCCGGTGCGAGGTGCACAATGCCGGATTCAGGCACGGAGCGGTGGGTTCATCCGTCCGTAATCCTGGTCGCCACAGATCTCAGCGATCTGGACCGGCTAATGCCCTTCGCCTTCCAGCAGGCCAGTGACACGGGGACGCGGCTCATTCTTCTGCATGTGCTCGCGACAGGCGCAGCCATGGCAGTCGATGCTGTGGGGATGCCGTATTACGACCCCTCGGGCGCACTGGACTTCGCCGCCAAGACGCTGGAGCCATGGTGCGCTCGGGCCCGCGAACGGAACATTGCCTGCGACGCCCTGGTGCGGGAGGGCAATGCCGCCCCGCAGATTGCCGCCTCGGTCAGGCAATTTCAAGCAGATCGTATCCTTCTCGGCACCCGGAGCCGGAGCAAGGTGAGTAAGTTGCTCCTTGGTTCCGTGGCTGAGCAAGTGCTGCGCTCGGTAAATCTCCCGGTCATCACCGTGGGACCCGAGGCTCATCTCCCAGTGGCAAGCGACGGCCGGCAAAAGGTCGTTCTGCACGCCACCACACTTAGAGAGGCCTCCCGCCCGAGCGCAGCCCTTGCCTGCCAGATCGCGGCCAGTCAGAAGGCAAAACTGGTTCTGCTCCATGTGTTGCCTCCTATGGATGAGATGGAGCAGAAGGGCCTGCCGACGGGCATTGACTCCACGGCTATGCACGAGCTGCGCATTTTAGCCGCCGAAACCGGAGCCACAGATTCCAACTGCTGCGGCACGGTCGAGCCCCGCGTGGCCCATGGCAACGCGTCCATCGAGATACTGGCCGCCTCGGTAGAGCTTCAGGCCAGTCTAATCGTTTTGGGAGCCACGCAACGGTCCGGGTTTCAGAATCTGGCCCGCGACCGCACCATTTACCGGGTCCTGGCCCATGCGCGCTGTCCCGTGCTCACCTTGCGCGAGCCTGTTTCCGAGCTGGCGGCACGCGACGAAGAGAGATTGGCCGCTCAATCCTGATCGCAGCCCTCAGCGCATGCCGGAAATCTGCGAATAACTGACAGGATGGCGACGACTCGGGAATTGGCGATTCCCTGCGACATGGGCGTTTGCGGGGAGTAATCCGGTTGACCTCTGCCGTGACAGTTAGACCCATGGTCGTAACCTATTGATTCTAGGAGCATCGGTGGCACCGAAAAGCATCTAAAGTCACCCAAAAACAAAGTTCCGTACCGTCGTGCGTACCGTCAGAATCTGGACTCTGACCTTTGCCCCGCACGGGCAAATTTACGGCAGAGGTCAACTGCAACAAACCTGCACCGACACATATGCGAAACCCAACCCAGACCGGTGCTATTTCTTCGGAATTGCGAGCCACACTTGAAAAGAAGTGGAAAGCGTAAAGAGAATTGCCCCACCATACATTAGCCCAAGTCGCAACCACTCCCAATCTGAGAGCGCTTGAACTATATCATGTCCCTTCCAAAAGGAAAGAATGAGAATTCCAGCACAACCAACGGTTATCGCGTCAATCCGTAGGCTGTGCTCTATGACGTGCCCGGCTCCGATTGATTCGACGGCATTCGGAACTAACACCGCAAAAAGCGCACTTACTATCCCAAGTGCCGCAGTTGTGGTCACCATTCGTGACATATGGGGTGCCCATTTGGATAATCTGGCTCCGCCCATCAGCTCAGGTGTGACACACCAAAATGCGACGAAGTTTAACAAAATTGCCGTAATGTTCAGTGCGTCTCTGCTCATTCTGCCTTCCAAGTAAATCCGGTCAGCCGATTGACAGCCCGCTCATACACGGCGCGGGAATGCGGCAGAGGTTTCGACATTACTTCACTCATTTCTTCTTGCGCGGCGGCGGTGGTGGCGGTGCCTTCGGCGGCACATATCCGTCTGTGGTTCGGCTCCGGTTTGGGCCTGGACTCGGCCTCGTTGGTTCTTTCGGCATTGGTAGCCTCACTTGTTACGTGGTGGCGGTGGTGGTGGCGTTCTAGGTGGCACGTATCCCCCTTTTCGAGGATTCCTTGAAGGTGCCGGTGGTGGCGGCGGAGTTGGTGGCTTAGACATGTGCCCTCACTTCTTTGGTGGCGGTGGCGCTTGCGGCTGTCTTGCCGGAATTGACTGTGTAGGCGGTGGAGGCGGGTTGCGTGGTGGTGTGTATCCCCGCCGCTCGGTATCTGGTTGAAATGGACTCGGTGTCTCTGGCATTATTTTCCTCCCGGTTTTGCTAGGTTCTCAAGCGCGAAAATGACCCATGCAACTACCCCAAAAAAGAGGAATCCGACACATAGGTAATTGCACCAACTTGTAAGTGTGCCCCATCGGTCCGCAGTGGCTTTTGCATTTGAATTGCTCAACTCCGCCGCGCCGTCATCAATTCTCGCAAGGCACGCCTTGTGGCTGAATAAGAATGACAGAATCACGGCCAATAGCCCAATGGTGAAACAGGACCACGATACGCACAACCAAGGCAGGGAATAGGACTGAGGCTTGGGTGCCACGTCTTTGAGGAAGGCGACAGAGGCCCCAAATACGGCAGCGCCGAAAGCCAACACTGCTTGATCGAAAGTGCGTGAACTTTCGCGGGCCGCATCCGTCAGCTTGTCCCGCTCCGCCATGTGTTGAGCGTGTTTCTTCGTGGCATCTTCATAGCTTTCTTCTGTCATTGCGCGTCTCCGGTGGACCGCTCACTTTAGCTTGAGCACCACGTTGTCCACTAGGTCCACTATCAACGCATCGGTCTGGAGTTGTCCTATGCTCACGCTGGACGGATGCGCCGCTGAGTTTCGTTTCCCCAACTTCTCATCCATGATCTTGTACACATCCTTCGTGATGATGCCTGCGTCCTTGCAAATCGTGATGACCTCGGACTCTTTCAGCTCTTGCATGAAGTCATCAATCACACTGACTGTCTTGGTCCCGCTCTTGTGGTGACCGGGATATTTGACCACCCACCTTGCATTGAAGTCTGCCAAGCGGTGCTTGATGGTGTAGTCGCAAAGGTGGTGGTAGGCAAGATTCCAAGCCATCACTACAGTGGCACGGAATGCGCCGTGCTCATAGCAGATGAGCGTCTCATCAAGGAAAGTGCGCTCTGCTAGGCTCGGCACTTTGGCCGGAAGGTCACGCAAAATGGCCGTCACTTGCACCTTGTGACCACTCGGTGTGTACGCTGCTGCTAGTTGGTCCCGAACTTCACCGGCAAGCCTGTAGCCGGAGCCGTTCTTGAGCAGTTGCTTTTGATCTGCCAGATTTCTGAAATAGCCGCCGAATGAAGATGGGGGAACCTCATGCAGACCGTCATAACACTGCTTAACGTCAGCCGGGCTGAAGGTAAGCTGCTTCGCATAGAGATGGAGAAACCACCCGAATAGCTTGATTTTGTCGGGATGGCCCTTTTGCGAGAATCCGGGGACCATCTGCTTAAAGTCCGCAAGTGTCATATGTCAGCTATCCCGCCTTGGCTACTGCCCGCGCCGCGTCCAGACCAATTTGCGTCAGCTTCCATGTCTTCGCACTAGGGTGCTCAAAATAGCTGTTCTTGCTCTTCATGTACCGGATGGGCTGAGAAAAATCAACCTGCTCATTCCACTTGACAGCTCTGAACAAAGTGAAAATGTGGTTGGTACCAAACTCGGGTGTCCCTGCATTTTCCGTGACCCAAAGGGCCGCGAGTAGATACCTCTCATTGTCACTTTTGGGTGAGTATTGAGCCGCGAATTCCTTCCAAGGCTTGTCACTCACCGACAAATCAAACGTGTCCAGAAACTTCGGTTTTGAAACGGACCGTGGCTTCCCGTTGCCTGAAGCTGCCGGGGCATCGATGGTGACCACATCATCTTCCTCATCTGCTTGAACGGTTTCCAGCTCTGGGTCTTCAGGTAATTCAACCTTGCCTTGCGCAGCGGAAAGGCGCTTCACCGTTGTGACCGCAGCCTGCCCGGTGCCTAGTGCGGCAACGGCATGATTAAGCGCGTCGAAACCCTTACGTAACGTGTCCCCGCTGCCCTTAATGCGAAGCACGAAGACCGTCATCTCTTCCTGTGCATCCGGCCCAACTGGAGGCACAGAACCCCTCACGCCTTTAGTCATAGAAATAACCCCGATGTCAAGAGTGTAGCGGAAATTGGGCAATTTGTGGTGTAGCTATGACTTGAGCGCCTTCGGCAAGCCGCGTGTCCAATCGGACTATACCCTGACTTGACGTAAAACGATTGCCGGAATACCGTCCATTTTTAGTGAAACGAATATCCAATTGACATTTCTCCTGACATCTTAGGCTCTGTTCTAACACTCGGAGGTGGTGAAGAGGTGAAGAGTGATCGGCGTCTCATCAGATGCAAGCGGACGACCCAGATAGGTCCTCGAAAGTCGGCTAATGGCAAGGTTTTTCCGCGCCGGGTGCCCCATCCTCGACGCAGCCGTATGCATCAATGGTCGGAGAGCACGAACCTCCACTCAGCGGACTCTTCGGCCAGACCAATCATCGGCGCTCAATCCGCGCCACGATTCCCCTTCAGTGCGCCGCCCTTGCTTTTGCCGG
The DNA here is from genome assembly GCA_003165075.1 of Acidobacteriaceae bacterium. Lineage (GTDB taxonomy): Bacteria > Acidobacteriota > Terriglobia > Terriglobales > Acidobacteriaceae > Telmatobacter. Next base: position 56,702 of record PLSM01000094.1, read on the forward strand.
GAATTAAGCCCCGCAGGCGCACAATCGTGGTATGGCGAACCTGCACGTTATCGATCCCGTTCAATGTGTCAGGCATGTGACCGGTCCGTACCCCAAAGCGACCCCCACCCCCCTCCCCCCTGCAATGGGCGATTTCCGGGGTCACCGTGGGCCCGGACGAAGAGGTAAGATATTTAGAATCAATACATACTAGTCGGCGCCGCTACCGACCCCATTGTCTAAATGGTAAACAGAAGCCCCTGAAAAATGCCCCTTTTCGCTGCTTTTGAGTGTGATTTTGGCGAATCCGACAAGAAGATGAGCCGTTCTTGAGCAGCCCCACAGCGGAACCGGACTTGGTGTATCCCGCGGGCGCACCTCTCAGTCGGCGCGGCTCCGCTCAAAACTCAACAGGCCACATTGACTCTGGTTTCGCTCTAGGCGGTGAGGCGTTCAAGCTGGTCGGGCTTGACTATGGTGAGGCTTGAGCCCTTGATGGTGATCCACTGGTCGCGGCGGAACTGGTTAAGAAGCCGCGTAACGGTCTCGCGCGAAGTTCCCGCCATGTTGGCGATCTCTTCATGCGTAAGAGCCATGGTGAAGCGGATCTCCGGCTTGCCGTTGGCGGACGATCGACCCCAGTCAAGCAATAGCCTGGCCAACCGTCCCGCGGCCGAACCGGAGAGCGCCAGCCGCTTGGCGTCATGGAAGACAGTCAGGTACTCGCCTGAAAGCGATTGTGCCGCGTGCATGCTGGCAATTCCGTGACGACCGAGAAAGTCAACAAACTCTTGCTTCCGCACCGTCTTTACCTGGCAGGGCTCAATAGCTTCGGCTGTAACCTCATGGGGAACATTTGCCAGCACAGCGCTCAGCCCCATCACATCCCCGGGGCCTGCGATCTTCAGAATCATGGTTTTGCCGTCGCGGGAGGTGGAGGAGATCTTTACCTGGCCGAAGCAAATAACGAAAACATTTCGCGCCGGGTCGCCCTCTGAGAACAATTTGGCTCCGCGGGCATGGCTCATCATGATGCCAATACCGTCATAATCCTGCAACGCCTCGGCTGTGAGATTGCAGAACATTCGAAGATGACGATGCTCACAGTTCAAGCAATCTTCGGGAGGGCGATGGGAATGTAGTCCAGCCATACGGGTTCCGGGGAACAATTTGAGTATATCGTACTTTTCCCGGGCGCAAGGCAGGGATTTTCTTCCCAGTTCCGGCCCGGAGTAACAATCCACTCCAGGGGCGAAAATGTCATCGCGAAAACCCAGTCTTCAGGCCGCTGAAGGCCCATTTCCACGACGGCGGACGCCCGCCAGGCGGGTGGCAAAACAGGCATTATACGAACGCGAAACCTCGCGGGCCAGTTCCTCGAGCAACTGCATCCTGAGCGGCGGATAAGCAGCAAATGCCTGCTGCAGCGCCTCGATGGGCAACAGCAGAACCGATCCGGGAGTCTGCGCGGTCATTGTGTAGGTGTGGCTGCCTGCGCCCAGGGCAGCCGCCAGTTCCACCAGGTCTCCGACGCGCGCCGCGCCCAGCGTGAGCCGCGACTCCAGGCGTTCCGCCTTGCGCACAAACACCCCTGAGACCACCACATAAATGCCGCGGCAGGCAGCAGACTGGCGAAAAACCGTGTCCCCGGCATCGAATTCGAGGCACTGTGCCGAGGCGTTCAGCAGATTCCCAACCGCCGGCGGGCAGGCCAGCAGTTCTGCCAGCGGATGTGCCGAGGCGCCATCGTGGCGCACGGGGCTTGCCCCAGGTTGCATGGTCTCATCTCCCTTTGCTCCCACCCGAATCTCGGTCCCGCGGCGGGTTGCACCTGCAATCCGCCTGCCGGCCATCACCTGGCGGGTGCTTCTGTTACTGCGGACTCGCGATGAACCAAGTTCCATATGCGGCAAGTAGCACCAAGTTTTCCCATTCTCAAAACGATTTATGAAGACAGGCGCCGGAGTTCCACTCCCTGCTTCCCTGTCTGCGTTCGAGTCAGAAGCTCTGACTCCTCTTTGCTCACCGGACTACCCGACTGCCACTGGGATAGATACTGCCCGCTCCGCAGCCACTGGCGCGGTGTCGACCGGCACACACAGCACCGGAACACGCGACTGGGCCAGCATTGAAAAGGCTGTGCCATGCGGCCCCGGCGTACCACTGGCGCGCTTGACGCCAACCACCAGCACACTGGGGTGATACTGTTCGATGGCCTCCACGATGGCGTCTTCCGGTTTGCCATCCTTGACGATGCAGCGTGTGGGAAAGCGACCGCTGCCCCGGACGCCAAACTCCTCCAGAGTCGTTGCGCCTGGGTTGAGAAAGGCCGCAGCCTCCGCCGGGCGCCGTGCATGGATAACCAGAAGAGTCCGGTGAAAAGTCTCGGCAAGTGAGCTGGCAGTAGCCACGGCCGACTGTGTAGCCTCGTTACGCTCCATGGCCAGCAAGATTGGGCCTCCCGGAGTGGGGCGATTTGCGCCCGCGTTCCAGTCCGCAGCCACCGCCAGCACTGGGCAAGGCGCCAAGCGGACCAATTGCTCGGCGACAGCCCCAACCACCACCGGCCCCGCGCCCTTCTTCCCCTCGGTCCCGATCACTATAAGTCCTGCCTCATACTGCCGTGCCACGTCGACCAGCATCTGCGCCACCGTGCCCTGACGAATCTCCGAGTGGCTGTGTATTCCTTCACGAATCAGGTCGGCTGTCATCTGCTCCAGAACGGCCCGCGCTTGTTCCGGCAATCCTTGCAAGACGCGGCCGGGAACCTCGTCCACGGCGGCGTACTCTAACGGATCGAGGCCGTGCGCAAGCACGATCCGCGCACCATAGCCCGCCGCGAGTTTGCGGGCATACTCCAGGGCGGCTTCCGACCGGCCAGCCAGATCGGTGGCCACAACAATGGTCTTCAAACCGTTTGCAAAACTCATTCATGCCTCCCGGCTGGCCATTCCAAAAGAAGGCCTACCGCGTTCCGTCCAGTTGCACTGCGCCCGGCCGGGGCCGCCGGCCTGCACCAGATGTCTCTTGGCGGCGGCGTCCCGGAGTACGCCGTGGCACCGCAGGCGGCACCATGTCTTTCTGCCCGCTGGATACCGAGTCTGCGCCAGCCCTCCGCGCTAAGGCAGTGACATCATTCACCCCCTGGTGTGATTCGTGTCACAATCTAATCGCAGATGGCACTCAATGCGCAGGATTTGCAGCCAAGTCGGGCAAGCCTTCATAACTCGTTCGACCACATTCGGATAGGGCCCACTCCAGGCGATCGGTCTCGCAAACTGGGACGCAATCGACACCGCCAACGGCCTGGATATGAGGCCCAGAGCTGGCGGTCCCCGCCCGCTCGACGAGTCCATGCGCGCGGATCGCACAATTAAAGGAAATCGGAGGATTTCGATCGCTGGTGCGAAAGCTGAAATGAAGCGTTCGCTCGGGCCGAAGATGAAGATTATGATGGCCATATGAAGCGCGTCTTATTGTCCTGGAGCAGCGGTAAAGACAGTGCTTGGGCGCTTCACTGCCTGCGCTGCAGGCCTGATATTGAACTGGTTGGTCTTTTGACCACCCTGAACAGCGAGTTCCAGCGGGTCGCGATGCACGGGACTCGGCGTTCGGTACTGGAAGCGCAGGCTTTGGCTGCTCAGTTACCGCTGTGGATCGTGCCACTTCCCTGGCCTTGCTCCAATGAAATCTATGAACAACGGATGGCGGAGGTTTGTGATCGGGCTGTCAGTGAGCATGTGGACGCGTTTGCCTTTGGAGACCTGTTCCTGCCCGACGTCCGTGCCTATCGGGAGAAGCAACTAAAGCCGACCGGGCTTGAGCCTCTTTTCCCGCTCTGGGAATTGCCAACAACCACACTGGCTCGTGACATGATTGCAGGCGGTCTGTGTTCTAGGGTGGCCTGCGTGGACACAAGGCAATTGCCGGGTTCCTTTGCCGGCCGCGAGTTCGATGCCGCTCTTCTGCGAGATTTGCCTCCGGAGGTGGATCCATGTGGCGAGCGCGGCGAGTTTCACACCTGTGTCTATGACGGGCCGATGTTCGCGGCCCCGCTCCACTTGCAGGCTGGAGAAGTGGTCGACCGGGATGGGTTCATGTTCGCAGATTTCCAGTAAGGGCGCTCCTCATCACAGCGGGCAGCCCCCGCTGTAGCACCTGCTTCTCTAGTCTCTGGCCTCATAATGTTGTACCTATATGGGTGCCCTGTCCTTGCGGCGTGTTTGTTTTTTGCCGCAACGGTGGGCAAGCACGATATCAAACGGTCAGAGTCCTGGGAGCCGATCTTTGACCCTCTCAATTGCCCGGCGGCGTGGTTGCAGGGAAACCAGTCTCCGACAGTGGGGGGAGGGTGTGTGTGTCCTCCCAGTGGCCGGTCACCTGGCTCCAGCGCTCGGCGCGGCTCATCCACAGTTGTGCGGCGCGGTCGTAGCGATCCCGATTGTTATCGAGCCAATAAGGCCGGTTATCGCGCAGCCAGGCCTGGCTGAAAAGCTGGCCGAGCAGCGTGTAACCGTCACGAATGTCTTCGAGGCGGCCGTTGTTGGAGCCGATGGTTTCGAGGATATCCTCGATCTCACTCCAGCGGCTCGTATCACCAGCCAGGGCCTGCGCCCTGCTGTAAAGCGCCACGCAATCCTGTGCAGACTGGAATTTGAGGCCGATAAAGTCCATGCGCCGCGCACCTAGTTCGAGTGCATCGAGCGCCTCACCGTTTTCGAGCGTATGTTTTTCGAGCCTGGCAGCAGCCCGCGCCTCGGCCAGCAGTGTAATGGCGCGTTCGGCATGCAGGCGCAGTTCCGCGGCCACAGGCAGCAACTTGGCGGAGACGCGCTGGCCCTCGTCGGAAAACGGATCGATCCAGAAGTAGCCGTCCTCCACGTCCCCCAGCCCGGCCTTTTTGAACAAGTTGTGCGCGGCCATCAGCTCCCGCTGCGCCTCGTCGATCTTGCCTGTCTCGTCTCCATGAAATGCCAGGCCAAAGGACGCAGCGAAGCTGTCTTCGGAGCTCTCGCCCGGCTGCCAACCGGCCGCCGCGCCAAAGAGAATGCCGAACCAGTTCTCATCGAAGATGCCCTCTCCGTCGTCGTTCCAAACCGTATTCAGCACACCCTTTGAGCCCAACTTCTGGCCGTCGCGCACAAAGGCGCGGATGTTGCCCAGCGCCTCGTTGTTATTGGGATAGATACGGTTCCAATTGCTCACGCCCGGGGCCACCCAGGTCTCAAGACCTGCCTTGGAAAAGGGCAGAATGAGCGACGTGAAGTCGGGCTTGGCGTCGTATTCCCAAGGCACGGCGATCATGTCTTTGGGCAGCGTGCTCACAAGCTCAGGAGAGTTGACCGCGATGTCGCCCCAGAAAAGCAGCCGCTTGTGGTTGGGTTCCAGCGTGGTGTGGATCTGCTTGAGAAAGTCTAGATAAACCGCACCCAGGCCGCGCTGTCTGACGGCATCGCGCGTCTGCCCAAAGCCCAGTTCGAAGGTCTCGTCGGCGCCGATATGCGCGTAAGGACCAGGAAAGACTTTGGCCAGATCGGCAAACCAACTGCCGATAAGCGGCAAAGTGCCCGCGTCTCCGGGAGCCAGCACCGCCCCGTGAGGAGTTTCGCCCAGCGCCCCGAACTGTTCGAACTTGAGCAGATGGTGCAGGTGGCCGAAGGATTCCTGCTCGGGAACGATGGTGACGTGGTATTGGGCGGCATAAGTCACCAGTTCACGAGCCTCATCGGGGGTCATGGCGCCGCCGGGAAAAGCCGCCACTGGCGAGGCAGAGTAAGCGAAAGTGTGCTCGAAATAGGGCGAGAAGATGTTGATCTTGTAAGCCGCCAGGGTGCGAATCTCGCGCTTGAGAAACTCCATATTGGGCAAGGGTCCGCGCGACCAGTCGTCGGAGATGCCGCGATGGGGCATGGCGGGCCAGTCGCGCAAAGTGGGTTCCAGCAGCACTGTATCTTTTCCGCTGCCGCGAATCAGCTGCTTCACGGTCTGCGCGCCGTAGAATATGCCGGCGGACGTTTCCGCTGTGACCACCAGCCCGCGCCCTGAACCCGGCGCGATCATGTAGCCCTCGTCATTGCCGCCAAAAAGGTCTTTGGCATGGGCGCCATGCACTCGCTCGAAATGAACGGTCGCAGAGCTTCCTGTGTCTGAACCCACTCCTCGTGCCGCCAGCCATTGCTGCAAATCCTTGCTGGCGAACTCGTCCTCGGCGATGGATTCACTCTGAACGCGTACCCCGGACACTCCCAGCGGGATTTCTTTCACTGCCGTGCACTCCCGCGGCGCGGGCACCAGGCGCATATTTGCGCAGGTGGGCGCGGCCGGCTCTGACCGCTGCGCGAGTACGCCGGTTCCGGCGCACACAAAGAACAATGAAGCTAAAGCAACATGATGGCGCATCTACACTTCCTCGCTTATCCGAAATCGAATCAAAGGCTAAACCATCACCTCTCGCGCTGTACACCGGCGCACGTTTTCCTGCCTAACGCAGGCTTTTCAGCGCCGGATAGAGCTTGCGCCAGTGCGCGTAACCGGACCTGTAGGCAACCAGTTCCGCAGGGTCGGGCTCGATGCGCTGGGCTACCTCGATTGCCTCGCCGCAGGCTTCGTCCAGGTTGGCCCAATTGCCCGCGCCCACACCAGCCATCAGCGCCGAGCCGAAGGCGCCTCCCTCTTCGGCCACGAGCACTTCCACTGCCTGGCCGTAGATACCGGCCTGAATCCTCCGCCACAGCGGGCCGCGCGCGCCGCCGCCACCAAGGCGAATGGCACTTACCGGAATTCCCAACTCCGCGAAGAGCGTGAACGTGTCCTGCAGCGAATAAGCCACGCCCTCCAGCACGGCACGCACAAAGTGAGCAGCGGTATGAGTCGTGGAAATACCGGCAAAGGCTGCCCTCACCTCTGGGTCAAGGTGCGGCGTGCGCTCGCCCAGCATGTATGGAGCCCACTCCAGTCCTTCACTCCCCGGTGGCGCCTGGGCGGCCGCAGTGGTCAGTTCGTCGTAGTCCTGCCCGGCAAAGAACGTCTCCTTCAGCCAATGAAGGCTAAGCCCCGCCGACTGGGTTACACCCATCACGTGCCACAAGCCTGGAACAGCGTGGCAAAAAGTGTGCAGGCGTCCCTTGGGATCCTTGGTAGGGCTTGCTGTGGCGGCGAAAACCACGCCTGAGGTGCCAATGGTGGCCGAAACTGAGCCCGGCTGCAGGATGCCCATTCCCACCGCGCCCGCTCCCTGGTCACCCGCGCCGGCTACAACCGGAGTTCCGGCGGTCAGGCCGGTCAGTCCGGCGGCGCTTTCACTGATGTGCGCGCACACCTCCGGAGACTCGTACAGCTTCGGCAGCCAGCTCTCCGGAATTCCTGCAGCCTCTGCCACTTCGCGCGACCAGCGGCGATGGGTCACGTCCAGCAGCAGAGTCCCCGAGGCCTCCTGCACATCAATGGCAAACTCGCCGGTGAGCCGGTAGCGCACGTAATCCTTGGGGCACATGATGTGGCGAATCTTTGCAAAGATATCCGGCTCGTGCTTCTTGACCCAGAGCAGTTTGGTCAGCGTGAAGTTGGGCAGCGCGGGGTTGCAGGTGAGCTCGATCAATCGCTCATAGCCGATGCGCTCATGCAGCCAGTCGCACTCCGGCTGGGTGCGCGTGTCGCACCAGATCAGCGACGGACGCAGGACATGCCCGTTCTCATCCAGCATCACTGCGCCGTGCATCTGTCCGGTCAAGCCAATTGCCGCGATGGGCTGGTGCGGCTCCGGCGCTGCGGCCAGAGCAAAGCGAATTGCCTCCTGGGCTGCGCGCCACCAGTCCTCGGGGTCCTGCTCAGCCCACCCGGGGTGCGGGGTGCGAAAAGGCGCGTGTTCGCTCGATGCCCCGCTGACCAGTTGGCCTGCCGCATCCATCACCACGGCTCTTGTTCCGCCCGTGCCCACATCCATTCCAAGGAACCACATGGCTTCCTCCCCCTTGTAAATCGCTTTTCCCGGCGCGGGCAGCATACCACCTCAGGCCGTGCCAAGGACAGGGAGTGGCAGCGGTGTAATGTGCAGCCATCGAATTTTCGTACCGGGTTCCGAAAGACAGCACGAGCAGGAAGTAATTCGCGCCACCCGGTCCAGTTTGCCAACCAGTTCCTTCCGCGCATAGAATTTGAATCGAATAAATGTACCGAATGGTACTGAAATTATGCCCGCGAAAAATAAAGACCGCTCGTCGCATGCCCTTCAACAGACTCGCGGCCGTCCACCGTTGGATGAAGTCGAGCGCAAGCGCATTCTGGACGCCACCACGGCAGTATTCCTTGAAAAGGGATATGCGCGGGCCAGCACCAACGAAATCGCACTGCGCGCACAAACTTCAAAGCAGACTCTGTATGCGCTCTTCCCCACCAAGGCAGACCTCTTCGTCGGCGTGATTAGCGCGCATACCGAGCAGCTTTTCGCGCGCCACCTCGACTACGTCGAATCAGGCAAAGCGCCCCGTCAGGCGCTGACGGATATGGGTGAGAGAACGCTGAGAATGTTCAGTGCTCCCACCTTCCGCGCACTCTACCGCATTGTCGTAGCTGAAACCCACGCGTTTCCCTATCTGGCGCGACGGTTATGGGAGGTGTGCATCGAACGCGGCTACGGCCTGCTGGCCGAATATCTAAGATCGCGCCGCCTCGGCGGCCCGGCCTATCGCAAATCTGCGGCGCAGTTCGTCACGTTTGTTCTCGGGGACTTCATTGTGAACGCAATGCTTGACCCGAACCTTGAGTTGAGCGAGTCAGTCCTTCGGGCGCGCGTCCGGGATGCAGTGAAGGACTTCCTTTCCCTCCATCCGGAAAAGTCGTCGAGAAAGTAGGAGTCAGCAAGATGGCATCCGCTACGTTGGTTGCCCCCGAACTGGAACACGCCGCCGAAGGATTTGCCGCTTCTGAAGCTCTTCAACGTGCGTGGCAGCCTTCGGTCAATCCATGGCTGATCGCGTTGTCCGTCATCCTGCCTACCTTCATGGAGGTGCTGGATACCACCATTGCCAACGTCGCGCTGAATAACATCGCCGGCAGCATGTCCGCGTCCTATTCGCAGGCCACCTGGGTTCTCACCTCATATCTGATCTCAAACGCTGTGGTCCTACCTCTTACCGCATGGCTCGGCAATCGATTTCAGCGCAAGCGTTTCTTGCTCGCCTGCATATTTATTTTTACTGTGTCGTCGCTGCTCTGCGGTCTTTCAGTCAATTTGCCCATGTTGCTGATCATGCGCGTAATTCAGGGCATCGGCGGCGGTGCGCTCGCTCCCATCTCACAGGCCATCCTTATGGAGAGTTTTCCACCCAAAAAGCAGGGCATCGCACAAAGTCTTTTCGGCCTGGGCGTGGTAGTGGCCCCAGTGGTCGGTCCAATCCTGGGCGGCTGGCTTACCGATGGCTACTCCTGGCGCTGGATTTTCTATATCAATGTTCCCCTTGGTCTCATCGCGATGTGGGCCATTCAGCAAACCGTCGAGGACCCGCCCTGGGTGCGCCAATCCGACCCCGGCCCCCTCGATGCGCTCGGCCTGGTGGCCCTGACGCTTTGGCTCGGATGCCAGGAAGTCGCCCTCGACAAAGGCCAGGAAGATGATTGGTTCAGCTCCCGTTTCATCTGTGTCATGGTGGTGCTTGCGGTCGGCGGCTTCATCGTATTTGTTGCCCGTGAGCTCAAGGCGCCCAAACCCATGGTCGATCTGCGCCTGTTCCGTGTCCGGAACTTTGCCGTAGGAACCGTCTTGATCTTCATTACCTGCGTGCTCCTCTATGGCATCGGCCTGCTCACTCCGCAGTTCCTGCAGCTATTGATGGGATACTCCTCGCTCACGGCAGGCATCGCCACTGCGCCGCTGGGCCTGGGAGCCGCTTTCTCCATGATCCTGGTCGGCTACCTCGTCTCCAAAATAGACGCCCGCCTCATTGTGGCCCTCGGATTTGTCGCCTTTGCTTTCGCCGCCTTTGGCCTCTCGCACATTTCCCTCGACATCTCGCCTTGGACGGTCTTCTGGCCGCAGATTCTTGCCGGCTCGGCCATTGGATTCCTCTTCATCCCCGTGAATGTGGCCGCCACTGCCCCGTTGCGTCGCGATGAGATCGGCTCTGCTACCGGCACCTTGAACCTGATGCGCAATGTGGGCGGCAGTGTGGGCATCGCCATGGTCAGCACTTTTCTGGCCCGCCGCAGCCAGCTTCACCAATCCATGCTGGCGCAGCATCTCATCCCACAGGATCCAATGTTGTTACAAACCGTCAACGGCCTGCGAAGATTCCTGTTTATCAAGCACGTCAACGGCACCGACGGCATGGCCCCTGCCCTCGGAGCGTTATACCAGCTTCTGCAGCAGCAGGCTGCCCTGCTGGCCTTCACAGATGTGTTTGAGGGCTTGGCATTTTTAGCAGTCGGAGCCATCCTGCTCGTCTTCATTCTCCGCAAGGTCAAAGGCGAGGGCAAAGTCCTGGGACTCTAACCCTTCCCGTTGCTGGGATTCACGAAAACCATATCTTGTATCGCAAAGCGGTATACAAGCCCGGACTGTGATCCTCCGCACAGGTTCAAACCAAGCCCGGGGTGAGAATGTATGCGTGGAGCCCGCCGGTTTCGCGCTGCACCGGCCAGGAGAGAACACCTCATGAGCGATCTAGCCCCCCTTGCCGAAGCTGTGGCCGTTGACCCCCTGGTTGGTCATCCGGCCGACTACCACGTCTTCCACCAGTTTCTTGAGCGCTGCAAGTCCTTGCCGGCCATCACCACCTCCGTCTGCTGGCCAATGTCCGACGTAGCGTTAAAGGGTGCCGTCGAAGCTGCGTCCGAGGGGCTCATCAAGCCCACGCTGGTCGGTCCCGAAGCCGAGCTGAAAGCGCTGGCCGCAAAGATCGGTGAAGACATAAGTTCGTTCCCCATCCTCAATGCTGAAAATGAGTCTCAGGCTGCCGACATCAGTGTGGCCATGTGCCGCAGCGGCAAAGCCCAGGCCATGATGAAGGGAAGCTTGCACACCGATGTGCTGATGAAGTCGGCCATGGCCCGCGACACTGGCCTGCGTACCTCGCGCCGCATCACCCATGTTTTTGTGATGGATACGCCGGCCTACGCGCGGACCCTTCTGATCACCGACGCGGCCATCAATATCGAGCCCGAGCTTGAAGACAAGGTTCACATTGTGCAGAACGCCATCGACCTTGCCCATGCCCTGGGCATCCCCGAACCCAAGGTGGCTCTCCTGTCCGCGGTGGAAACGGTCAATCCCAAGATCAAGTCCACCCTCGACGCCGCGGCGCTGTGCAAAATGGCCGATCGGGGCCAGATCACCGGGGGCATCCTCGACGGCCCGCTGGCCTTTGATACCGCTGTCAGTGCCAAGGCCGCAAGCATCAAGAACCTGATTTCTCCGGTCACCGGCCAGGCCGACATCCTGGTGGTGCCCGATCTGGAAAGCGGAAACATGCTGGCCAAGCAGCTCGAATACCTGGGCGGAGCGCAATTGGCCGGCATCGTCCTTGGTGCGCGCGTCCCCGCCATCCTCACCAGCCGTGCCGACTCCGCGGAGACGCGCCTGACCAGCTGCGCCGTGGCCGTGTTGCTGCACTACGCCAATCATCCAATTCAAACTGCCTGATTAAGTTTCTCCCTGCAACAAACAACAAGGGCGCCGCTCCCGCTGGGGAACGGCGCCCTCTCATTTTTGCTCTTTCCGCGGAGAACCCTTGCCTTCGCTAGCGCATCGAACTTCAAGCACGGTAAACCGGCGCTTATTCCCTTCCGGCATTACCGTTCAAGGAGCATTGCGTATGTCAACAGTTGCACATCAGGATTCAAACGTAGCCAAAATCAACGTTCCAGACGGTTTCTCCCCCGAAGAGGTCAAGAATCTCTCCAGTGTGCTGAATGCCCTGCTGGCCGATACATTTGCCCTTTATCTCAAGACCAAAAACTTCCACTGGCACATGAGCGGGCCGCACTTCCGCGACTATCATCTGCTCTTCGATGAACATGCCACGCAAATATTCGACATCACCGACGCCATTGCCGAAAGGGTGCGCAAGATAGGTGGCACAACCATCCGTTCCATTGGCCACATTTCGCATCTGCAGCGCCTGGCCGATAACGACCAGGAATTTGTCGCTCCGGCCGAGATGCTGAAGGAACTCCACCGGGACAACAAGGCGCTGGTAGTAAGTCTGCGCGCGGCTCACGAAGTGGCTGCCAAGGCCAACGACTACGCCACCACAAGCCTGATCGAAATCTGGATCGACGAGGCCGAACGGCGTGCGTGGTTCCTCTTCGAGGCCACGCGGTAGAGCATCAGTCTCACCAGCAGGATGCGACCAACCCTGAAGTCCTGGGTTCCCCGGCGGCAGATCCTCGTCGCCGGGGTGGTCATGATTCGTTTTTGGAGTTGGAGAACCGCCCTCAGTCCATCGACAGACTAAGCTGGTGGCGCACATCCGCGCCGCGAATCCAGAAGATGACGTCCGTGGCGATGTTCGAAGCGTGATCTGCAATGCGCTCCAGGCTGCGTGACACCATCAGCCCGTTCATCGCCTGATGCGTGAACTGCGGCTTGTCCTGGATGAGTTTCAGCAGATCGGTGTGCGCGCGTCGGTTCATGCGGTCGATCTCGTCGTCCATCTCGCGGACCGTGTCGGCCAGCCGTGCATCGCCTTCCAGCAGCGATTGAATGGCGGTTCGAATCATTCGTCCCGAATACTCGCCCATCGCCGCAAAGTCCACCGGCAGTTCAACCTCATCGGCATTGGTTTTGAGAATGTCCCGGGTGCGGCGCGAGATGCCCATCGACTGGTCGCCGATACGTTCCAGGTCGCCGTTGATCTTGATCACTGCCAGAATGAAGCGCAGATCGATGGCCATCGGCTGCTCCTTGGCCAGCAGCTCATAGGCCATCTCGTCCAGTTCCCGCTGCGCACTGTTGATGGCCGTCTCATTCTGCTTGACGTACTGGCACAGGCCCAGGTCACGCTGCAGATAGGCGTCTACCGCGGTCTCGACCGCCTGCTGCGCAAGAGCAGCCATGGCAAGGAGCTTGTCCTTGAGTTCGGCGAGTTGCAATTGAAAATGGATACGCGGCACGACGGTTTTTCCCCTAACCTTGATTGTGCATCAAGCTATGTTACCAGCAGACGAATTTCCCGGCGCGTATCAGAATTGTTACGGCGGCTCCCATGGTCACCCTAAGCGCTTTCACTCCTGCCCAGAAACCAACAAGCGGAATGCGGTACTTCGTCCGGCGATGCTTTCCCATCGAATGCGGAAAACCGTCACCCACTTGCATTGAATTATGTGCCCGCGGCGCATAATGGGATTTGGGTGGAGTATCGATCGGTCGATAGCAAGAGCGGTAAGTATCGCCAGTCGACCCCACGCGTCCTGAAGCTGCGCACGGCGGACACAGAAGGGTGCTTGTCTTTCTGGATTTGGGAGGCAAACAATCGACCCCGCCTCAAAAATGCGACCTAACTCCTTTACTGTCTATATTCTGCGGATAACCCTTCCAGAATCAATATTTTGCCGCCGGAACCCTACCTTAAACGCATGAAAATAAGTAATTTACCCGCAGAATAGGGGGAGGGGGAGGGTGGGGTTACTCATCGGTTAACCGGCGACTGTCATCCTGCCATGCTCTCAGCTCCCCCCCGGTGCCGGCCCCCTCTTCCCGCGCCGGCGTTGCCTTCGAGTTTTTTAGACGAACTCTTAGACGAGCCAATTGCCGGGTTCTTGTTCTAGGCTGAGGACATGGGTACTGCACTCTCTTCTACAAGTCCTATGCTTACCTTTGACCCGTCGCATTGCGAACAGCGCCAGGTCTACAAGCTGATGACCGGCATCATTGTGCCGCGGCCGATTGCCCTGGTTTCCACCGTGGATACGCGCGGAATCGCAAATCTCGCCCCTTTCAGCTTCTTCTCCGGCGTCGGCTCCGTTCCCCCCACAGTGCTGTTTTGCCCTGCTTTGCGCCCCGAGGGTTCTGCGGAACCCGGCGAGCGAAAAGACACCCTGCGCAATGTGGAAGAGACAGGTGAGTTTGTGGTCAATGTAGTCAGCGAGGCCATTGCCGCGGCGACCAATGCCACCGCCGCCGAGGTTGGGCCGGATGTCGACGAGTTCCGGCTGGCCGGACTCACCCCCGTGGCCAGCGAGGTGGTTCGGCCGCCACGTGTGGCTGAGTCGCCTGCGCAAATGGAGTGCCGCCTGCTCCAGGTGATCTACACCAGTCACGCACCGGGCGGCGGAGTCATTGTGCTGGGCCAGGTGGTGCGCTTTCATGTGCGCGCGGAGTTAGTGGATAATTTCCGCGTCGACCCCGACGGCCTCGCCGGGGTAGGCCGCATGGCCGGCAACACCTGGGTGCGCACCCGCGACCGCATCGAGTTGATCCGGCCGAAATAATTGAATTCGCCGCAACCGGTGTGCGCCGCTCGACCGCCAAATGGCGCTATATTGGTGCGGTTGGAGCCTTGGCGCCACAATGGAGTGTGGCTGAAGGGAGGCTCATGCACCTCGCGCAGCAGCGCAGTTGTCAGGGAATCTGCCAGGGTCTTCATCTACCGAAGCCGGTGCACGGTGTGGCGGCGCTGGTGATACTGGCTGTTTCAGCGTCGGGCGGCTGTCACCGCGCAGCCTCAACAGTAATCGCCAAAGGGGAAGTATCTATGGAGTTAACCAGTTCCAGCTTTCAAAACAGCAGAATTCCGAGACAGTTCACCTGCGACGGTGCTGATGCGTCACCTCATCTGGCGTGGACAGCACCCCCGCCAGCCACAAAGAGTCTGGCCCTGCTTGTTACCGACCCCGATGCGCCGGCAGGCACCTGGGTCCATTGGGTGCTCTACGACCTTCCTCCAACCGCGCGCGAACTGTCCATCGGTGTTCAAAAAGCTCAGTTTCTCGGCGACGGCTCACGTCAAGGCCGCAACGACTTTGGCAAAATCGGCTACGGCGGACCGTGCCCGCCCCCCGGCACCAATCACCGCTACTTCTTCCGCCTCTACGCGCTCGATACGCAACTCAATCTCTCGCCCGGAGCGACTCAGGACCAACTCGAAACGGCAATGCATGGACACATTCTGGCGCAGGGCGAACTGGTGGCACGCTATGGCCGGTGATCTTCCTCGATTCGGGTCAGTCGAAGGTGATGTCGCAAGGATCGGTTCATGGTAACGTCAGGGACGGACGATTTCATGCAGGATCTCAGAGAACTCGCTTCACTCCGGGAGTCGTGGCAACACGAGGCAGGATTCTGGCGTGACACCCCGTTCATTTGGAAGAGGTGGGATAGCTATCGCGAGGATTGGACCCACGATCACTGCATGTTCTGCTTTGCATGCATTTGTAACCATCGGGACCGCTTCCCGGAGTGGAAGCAGGCCCACGAGGAGCGTGGATGTTATCGCCACGCCTACTACGCCGAACGCGAGAAGGGCGTTTACATATGGGTCTGTCGAACCTGTTTCAAACGAGTCCAAGCTGAATTCGGTTGGAGAACTGCGGACCAGATCTCGGATAGTTAGTTCGGATTGGCAGTTGCTTGATTCAACGACATAGCCATTATGTCGCGCTCATCTCCTGCCCCTTGGCTTCGCGCCCCAGCAGCGCCAACCCCGCCAGCAACAACGCCACAATCACCACCGTGACGGCCAAGACGGCGGGATAACTGCCCCAGCGCTCCGCGGCCAGTGCCTGCCCTTTGCCGTTCCAGGAAGTGATCAGGCCGCCCAGTTGGTAAGCGAGCCCCGGCGCTGTGGCTCGCACCGGAGCCGGGGAAAGTTCAGTGAGATAGGCCGGCACCACCCCCCACGCTCCCTGCACCATGAACTGCATAAGCACCGCACCCATGCCCAGGGTCACGGCCGAGTGCCCATACGCGTAAAGCGGAATCACCGGAATGGCGAGCAGCGCGGCGGTGACAATAGCCCTCTTCCGGCCCCATTTCTCCGACAGCGCCCCAAAGACAAAGCCGCCGGCAATGGACCCCAGGCCGTAGAGCACTCCAATCAAACCCACCGTCTGCGCTGAGAGCCCCACCTGCACCGTCAGAAAGGTCGGGTACACATCCTGGGTGCCGTGCGAAAAGCTCATGAAAGCCGTCATCAGCAGTACCAGAAAAAGAAACGTGGGCAGAAATGCCAGCAGATTGGCTGGAATTGCAGGAGCAGCGCCACGGGCCAGACGCTTCTTCTCCCCCGCGAGCCACACCGGTGACTCTTTCACGCGGACCTGCACGTAGAACACCAGCAGGGCTGGAGATGCGCCGAGAATAAAAAGTCCGCGCCAGCCGATAGCGTGAAAGAAGAGGGCAAAGGCGGCCGATGCCAGGATGGAGCCCAGTGCGTAGCCTTCCTGCAAAATACCGGAGAAAGCGCCACGGCCTTCCGTAGGCAGAGTCTCAAAGGCCAGCGCCGCACCCACGCCCCACTCTCCGCCCATGGCAATGCCAAACAGCGCGCGCAACACCATCAGCACGGTGAGCGAGGGAGCAAAGGCGCATGCCAATTCAATGACGGAAAAGCTGAGGATGTTGATCATCAACACGGGGCGCCGCCCGTAGCGATCGGCCAGCATGCCGAATACCAGCGCGCCCACCGGCCGGAAGGCCTGGGTGAGGAAGACAGCGCCCAGCACGTCGGAAGGCTTGGCGCCAAAGTCCGTCGCGATTGCCTTGACGCAGAAGATCAGCAGGAAGAAGTCGAGGCTGTCCAGCGTCCAGCCCAGAAAGGAGGCCACAAAGGTGTGGCGCTGGGCGCGGCTCAGCCGTTTGAAGTCGCGGACGATAGACATCTCCGGGAGAATAGCAGACGTTCCCTTGCTCCGGCGCACCGCGCGAAATCTCGTGCCACGCTCATTCCGCGGGGGGCGCGGGAGCCTGCTCCAGGCCTTCATACTCGAACTTGCGCAGATTCCTCATGCATTCGGCCAGCGCGGGGACAAAGGCACAACATCGGGGGAGCGGCGAGTAGCAGGGGGACAGTCACCGTTTAACCGATGAGTAACCCCACCCCCTCCCCCCCTATTCTGTAGATAAATTATCTATTTTCATGCGTTTAAGGTATGGGTTGCGCTGTAAAATATTGATTCCGCAGGGGTTCCCCGCAGAATATAGACGTTAAAGGAGTTAGGCCGCTATTTCGGCGCGCCGGGGTAGTCCCATCCCAAATTCACGAAGACAAGTACCCTTCCGCGCCTGCCTGCGTGCAGCCTCCCGACGTGTGGTTCGACTGGCGACACTCCCCGTCCCAGCAATCGACCTATCGATACTCAACTCAAATTCAATTATGCGCCGGTCACACATAATTCAATGCAAAAGGGCAGTCGTTCTCAGCATTCGATGGGAGAGCATTGCTGGACGAAGTGGCGTACCCGGCCTTGATGGTTTTTGGACAGCTTCTGAGAGAGTTGGCGAACCAGCCACGAGTGACCATGAGACCAACATACCGGTCTGAACGCTTCTCTGAGCGAACTGGGCGGTTATCACCAATTGAGAACTACTCGTGTTCGATTCTCGAATGGCGACTTCAGGCCGAGTCGCTCATTGAAAGCCAGCAAACTCAGAGATGGCCCGGATCGGTACTATGACACGCCCAGCATCTCTGCACCCCTGAATGAGCGTTCATTGGGGATTCCTGGGACAGTGCCGACTGCACGGACCTTGTGAAGCCTCGATGAGTGCTTTGGCGATTTACCACTCGTTGAGAACCAAATTGCGGATGTTTAGATTTTCCGCTTTCGTTGTCGCCTCTTTACTTTTTCTCTCTGCGTGCCGGTTTCGGGCGAACCAATGGCAGGAAGATGTCGTCGACGAACCCCGCAATGACGGCGTTGGGAACGGGCTTTAAGGTCATCAGGACCTCGTGCCGCAACAAATCAGGAAGCAGCGAGGCAATCCGGGGCGTCAGCTTGCTTCGATCGATCTCACCACGATCTACTCCTCGTGCAAGCACGACAGCGAGCTGGCTGTGATCGCCCTGGAGCACACTCGTCCTGAGATCGGCCAGGCTGGTGTTCGTCTCAGAGAAATATTCACTCATTTGTAAAGAAAAGAAGGCTGCGAACAGGGCGCGACCTTTTGAGAATTGTTGCAGCAAAGCAACCAGATCGCCGCGCACATTTCCTGTGTCGGGGATAACCAGAGGATGTTTATGCCTGATGTGGCGTATCGCTGCGATGGCGAGATCGGCTCGATTCGGCCAGCGGCGATAGAGCACTGGCCGGCTTGTGTGCGCGCGCGCCGCCACAGCCTCCATTGTGAAGCTCGCGTAACCGCCGCCGAGCAACTCGCTCCACGCCGCATCGAGCACCGCATCTTCAAGCGCCTTGCCGCGCCGCCGTTCGACTGTATGATCCTTCATCCCACTCCGCCATTAGATACTTAATTGTATCCTATTGACATTGGCCGACGTCTCTGATTAGATACAGTCATGCATCTAACCTGCAATCGGAGCTTGAATTGCTGGGCCGGGTGTATCCGTAGAGGAGAAAAAGCCAATGCAACAGATTCAATCTGACGACCTCAAGGGCGTCTCTAAAACACTGCTCATCCCGCTGCATTGCTGCGTCGAGGAAAGCAAAAGCGAGTCTAGCAGCTTCAAGGATGAAATTGCCGAGAGATTCCACGATGCCATCGCTTACGATTGGGGCAAGTTCGACGCTGACTCATCGCAGAACTGGGTGACGGCCGTGACGACAGCCGCCATGAACAAAAGAAGAGTCATCTTCGACGAACAGGTAAAGAACTTTCTTGAAGAGGCGCCGGATGGACTGGTAGTGAACCTGGGCGCCGGACTAAATACGCGCTTCCATCGCCTTGATAACGGCCGGCTCGAATGGATTGAACTGGACCTACCCGGCGTGATTACCTTTCGGCAGAAGCTCCGCGAGCCGGAAAGCAAGCGGCACCGGATGATTGCAGCGTCCGTTCTTGATGACGACTGGGTTGGGGAGATCAAACGGTACGCGAGAAGTCGAGTCCTGTTTGTCGCGGAGGGACTATTGCCGTACTTTACGGAAGAAGAACACAGAAAGATATTCACCTGCCTCGCCGAGAATTTCCCCGGACAGGAGATGCTGTTTCACACGATAGCTCCGTCACTAACTCCGGAACTCGCCCAACACTCGCTTATATCCAGGACGAAAATGAAGGCAGAGATGCAATGGGGACTGGACGACAGCAAGCAAGTATCGGCTCTGAATCCGAAGGTGGAATTTGTGGACGAGTTTTCGCTGCTGGAGGGAAGCTATGACCTGTTACCCGAACCGATCCGGCAGAAATTGTCTCCTGCTATGGCAAAGCAGGTTATGAAGATCGTCCATGTGCGGTTCCGTGAATAAGCTCATTGATTCCGAGTGGCCGATAATCCAGAGGTTTGCGATCCCGGAGGATGTGAACAGGCCAACGCACTCATTGGCTTAGGCGACAGGTCCGCAAGTCAGGGTGAGTAATGGCAAACACCGATGTAGCAGAAATCTCGGTTGACGCCCAATCGCCATCTCACCCGTTGACTCAAAGATGAGCGAACCCTCTCGGTTCGCGCTTGAATTGACCGCCTCCAGGCAGCCGGCTTGATCCGGTTTTTGAGAAAATTATTTGTTGCAACGATTAACATTCTTGCAGCGTCCAATTAAAAGGTATTCGTAACTCTTCCGCGGTACGGCAGGCTTCCCCGTTCCCCGTCCCCGTCCGGCTAGAGACGCTTGGTCTCTGCCGGCAACTTCCAACGGCCCGTGGCCCGAAATCGAAAGGACTTGATCAATGAAGAGATTGGCATTTGCATTAGGCATTCTGGCGCTGGCGGTTCCCCTGGCCGTGGCGCAAACCTCCACCTGGGTTCCAGACAAGGCGCATAGCGAGGTCGACTTCAGCATCCTCCACATGAGCCTCTCCAAAGTCCATGGCCGCTTTGGCAACATCGGAGGCTCCATTGTTCTGAATGAAGCGGACATCACCAAGTCAACCGTCAATGTCACCATCGATGTAACCACGGTGGACACCGGCGTAGGCCCCAGAGATACGGACCTGAAGAGTGCGAACTTTTTTGACGTGTCCAACTTCCCCACCGCCACATTTACCAGCACCAGCGTGGCCAGAGACGGCAGCAACTTGGCCGTAACAGGCAACCTGACCCTGCACGGAGTGACCAAACCCGTGGTGCTGCAGGTAGAAGGCCCCACCGGCCCGGTTCCGGGGATGGACCACAAGCCACATTCCGGCTTCGCAGCCACTACTACGATCAGCCGCACAGCCTTCGGCATTGCAACAAAATTCCCGGCCAGCGTGTTGGGTGACGACGTCAAGCTCACCATCGACCTCGACGTGGTCAAGCAGTAAGGGCTTCAGACGGAGACAGGGCGGCGCGGGGCGCCTTGCTTCTGCTTGAACGCGGCACTTTGAGCAAGGAGAGATTCCATGGCCAGCCTGAAGCGCGAGATTGTGCAGGAGCGCCCTTTCTCAAGCCTCGAAGAGGAAGCGCTGCTGAACCTGATGCGAACGGCCGACTGCCTGCAGCGCGCCTTTCAGCGCCGCAGCCGCAACTGGGGCATCACCTCGACTCAATACAATGTTCTGAGGATTCTGCGCGGCGCCCAGCCGCAGGGGCTCACCTGTTCGGCGATAGGCAGCCGCATGATTACCGCTGAGCCCGACATTACACGCCTTCTGGCGCGCCTCAAGGCTCTCAAGCTGATCCGTCAGCAGCGCGACCGGCAGGACCGGCGTGTCGTGTGGACGCAGATCGCCGATGCGGGCCTGGAATTGCTGCGCCAAATGGACCCAGGCATTAATCTCGCTCCGAAAGAGTTGCTGGGGCATCTGGGCGAGGCTGAACTGTCCCATCTGATACGGCTGACCGAGTTGGCGCGCAGGAATTGTGCCGGCGAGCAGGATGCAGTCAGTTGCACCGGCAAGAAAGACTCCGAGGGAGAAAACTGTGGAATTAGCAAGATGGAGTCAAACTCCCGCTAACCGGTGTGTGCAGTGGGAATAAGTGAGAGGTGTATCTAGCGGGCCACGATTTTCTGGGCCACAGTCACTTCATCGGCATCGGCCTGAATAATCTTGTTATGCAGACAATAGAGAGCCAGTTCAAGCCGGTCCGACACACCCAGCTTGTCATAGATTTTGCGCAGATAGTTTTTGATAACCTGCTCGGTCGTTCCCAGTTGAAAGGCGATTTCCTTGTTGCGCTTGCCCTGCGTGATGCAGGTAATGATAGCCATTTCCTTGGGCGACAGGCGCGGCTGGCTGCGGGGGCTGACCAATGAGGCAGCTTGCGCGCGATAGGCTTCAATCACCCAGGTCACTGATTGGTTGTCGATCCATGTTTCGCCGGCGGCAATCCTGCGCACGCAACGCACCAGCAGGTCGGGTGAAATGGAGCGGGAGATGATGCCGCGAACACCGCGGCGATAAAGCTCGACAGTCTGGTTCTCATCGGCCGCTATGGCTTGCACAATGAGCTTGACGTCGGGAGCAAGCCGCAGCAGCTCGGGGATGGCATTGGCCGTGCCGACCAACAGACCCCCTTCAAGCAAAACAATGTCAGTGGGATAGCGTTCGATGGCCGTTCGGAGATTCTCCAGAGAGTCTGCCTGCGCGACCACCCTGAGGTCGTCTTCTACCGCGAAGATCTTGCGTATCCCCACGCGGTAAATGGCCTGCGAGTCCGCAAGAATAATGCGAACGGTTCCCGGCCTGACCGGTCCGTCGAGCACCTCAACATCAGGAGAATCGTCTGAACGTTCCATAGTATGCAACTGAAAGCCCACAGGAGCTGTCACTGCTCCACAAACCGGTACTCATCGATCGTCGCGGCGGCTTGATAATGCTCTTGGCTCATTGAGCAGCGTACCACACGTCCGCGGCACTGAACTAACACATCGTGCGGTGTGCCGAGTACGGTTCCTGGCATGCGCAACGCAAATTTGATGTCCTGGCCTACATTCAGGGGTCCGTGCAGCTCAAAGAGAACTCCACTGGCCGAAACGTTGCGCGTGACAGCCGGGTTATCTTGAAGGTCATTGGCAAGCGTCACCCGCAACTCGAGCGGAAAACGCACCGCGCACCGTACTTCCTTGCGGGAAGTACCCAACGTCGATTGGCTCTTCCGGGGTGATAAACCCAACTTCGAGGTTTCCATTCGTAGTTTCCTACCGCCATTGCGGGACGTACTCGCAACTGTATCGAACTTTTCGAGTTTTACCTACAGCACCAAAGTTTAGACCAGGTAATCTAATCGGCAAAGAGCGAAGTACGGCGTAATCAAGAATGTGCAGTGTCGAGTTAGCTACCTGCCCTCTCCCTGGGGTAAAACGCCGCGGAAGCGCCCACCCACTCCTGGTTCCTATTTTGGTCCACGCCCATCATCTTTCCCCGTCCCAGGCGCACGAGAGATAAGGCTGGAGTCAGGGTGCCGCCGTCAGGCCATAGATAGAGGATGCGGATCTCGGCCTGGGTGAGCCCATGCGGGGTCTCGATGGTGGGTTCAAAGCGCATCCGCTGTTGCACCAGATAGTTGTCTCGACTCCCGGCCGCAATCGCCTCCAATTGTTTCTGTGTTGGGTCGAACTCAATCCCCTTACCTGCAAAGGAGAACAGCGGCTTGAGCAGCAGTTCGCCATACACCGTCTGCGGCCCGGTCGCAGCCGGGAGGAGCACACCGGAGGCAGCCAGGGCCGCACGCCCTGGGCCGGCGAGGAAGTCGCCGAGGAAGGCCGCAGGAGGCACCACTTTGAATCCAGCGAGCGGGCGTGAAAGCCACGGAAGAGAAAACTTGCTGATGAGGAAGTACCAGTTGGGATGGCCTGCCCACTCCACATCCCAGGGGTGAGTCAGGTCAAACTGAAGATGTACATTGCGTGAGATGAGTTCGTCGGCAATGGCACGGTTATAGATCCGATGAATGGGCACAATCCGGCCGGAAGTATTTCGGTAATACAGCTTATTACCAGCGGGTTCAATCCGCTGAATATCTACCACCGCGATGCCTAGTTTTTTTGCTGTGATTTCGAAATCGGGCCGCGTTTTCTGATGCCTGGGGTCAACGTCGATCAGCGCCACATTCTCGGGGTTCTTGCCGCCAAGAACTGTGCGCGCCAGTAGCTCCCAGTAGCTAGCCTCATCCAAGCCGCTCAGGTATTCGCCCAGTGATCCAGGCAGGTCGAAAATTTCGCGATACACAGCGTTCAGGACCGCCTGATAGCCAAAAACCGATGGGAACGCCTGGATTTCAACCAATCTGGGCTCCAGGTTGTCGTTTTCGTTCCGCACCAGGGCAAAATCGGCGGTAAGAAAGTGCGGATGAGTCGTCTCGCTCGCAACACAGTAGCCCTGCGGAATGGCTTTGCGGGCTGCAATTAGGTAGTCCGGGTCTGCCATCAGGCTGCGTGCCAGCTCCACACCAGCTTTAGCCATTTCAGCCAAAACTGACTGCGACACAAAAATTGGCGTTTCCGCCACCCGAAATTCGACCTCCGCACCACAGCGCGCCCCAAG
Organism: Acidobacteriaceae bacterium; assembly: GCA_003165075.1. Taxonomy (GTDB): domain Bacteria; phylum Acidobacteriota; class Terriglobia; order Terriglobales; family Acidobacteriaceae; genus Telmatobacter. Next base: position 80,199 of record PLSM01000094.1, read on the forward strand.
CAGTTCCAGAAGGGCGACATAGCGCTCCGCTGTAAACCGTTGATTGAAAAGATCGCGCAGCTCGGGAATCATCGTTTCCCCTCTTCCGGAGTGTTCCATCGCCAGACTAAAGATAACCCTTCTCTGTCGCCGACAGCGAGCGGCCTCAACTTTGCACGAAAACCGTACCTCACGTATCAGAAAAGGCCTAGAAGGTGTGATGCAACTCACATTGAATGAGTCCTCGACAGCACGTTTGGTCATACGCCGACCTCTACGGCTTGTCTCTAATGGCAAAAAACACCCTTTGAAATAGAAAATTTATAAAATAGTTACTTTTGTGGTAGCCATCGTGCCTCTTTTGGGGTAGTCTTTTGGGTGCATACCCACAGTTCTAAGGAGCGCCTGTAAATGCTTTCAGCATCTTTGAAGTTTTATAGCGTCGTTTTTGGGTCCATCTTGGCAGTTTCGGTCACTATCGCGAATGCAAGCCCCATCATCCCGGCTCCGTTGCCGCCGGTTGGACATATTGCCGACGCGGTTTAGCTCGCGCTCAAAATGGATGATTGACCCGGATCGCTGCTAGACTGGATTCGTCTCATCGGCTGGACCAAGCAGGAGATTGCCATTGGGTCTCTATACGATCCTCTGGGTAGGCGGAGTTTTGGCAGAAGCCGCGGTGGTTACGCTCGCGATTCGCGGGCGTAACTTTCGCCAAATCCCCGTCTTTTGCTCATATATTATTTGGAGCCTGTTCGTCGACATCCTCTTCTATTTTTTCCGTCAGCTATATCCCGATCAGGAAAGGTACTTCCGGGCTTACCTGGTCGAGATGATTGTTGACTCCCTCTTCCAGTTTGCTGTTCTGGTGGAGTTGGGGTGGGCTGTACTTCGACCAATCCGAGCTTCGCTACCCCGCCAGTCGATTGTGATCCTAACCCTGTTCACTGCTCTCGCAGCGGCATTGATTTGGCCCATCGCAGGATGGACCGTGCCCGCATACCTTGTAAAGACTGGGCGTTTCTATGTCCATACACAGCAGACAGTGGCGATCCTCAGAGTGGTAATCTTCATGGCTCTGGCGGGGTTCAGCCAGATGCTTTCCATTGGTTGGCGTAACCGCGAATTGCAAATTGCCACCGGGCTTGGGTTCTATTCTCTGTGCAGCTTGGCCGTCTCTGTCCTGCACAATCACCAGGCCGTGGGACCCCAGTACGCCTACCTGGATGAGCTGTTGGCAACCACTTACATCGGTTCGATGGTCTATTGGTTGGTGAGCTTCTCGCAGAAAGAGGCGGAACGCCAGCAGTTCACGCCCCAAATGCAGAACTTTCTCTTGGCGATGGCTGGTGCCGCCCACGAAGGCCGCCTTGCGCTGAAAGAGGGCTCTCCAGGCAAGGTCAAGAAGCCCAGGGCCTGACACGAGTCTGAAACAGACTCAAGATAAGTTCCCAACCCGGAGTCTGCAATCGGGTCATTAGGTAAAGGAAGATGCATCTACTGGAAACTCCCGCCGACTGAGTCGACCGTCGTGTCTCAGGGTGCAATATTCTGGAATCGTCTGCTTTCATCTGGGCGCGGTGCCGGCGGAATACCGGGAAAGCTTTAAATTCCCGATAGTTAGGCCGTCCTTATCCTGCCCCAAACGGGGTGGTCTGCTACCAGAAAGTATCATTGACCCGAAGGGGAAGTTACCTTAAGTTACGAATGTGTACAGATCACGTGGGTACTAATTGGACAAGAAAGCAGTACAGAACCACCAAATTTCTACCCGCAGCGATTGATTTTCTGTTACTAATGGAACGTGCAGTGAATACCGACCGGGCCGCCTGGGGGAAATCTGGCGGGGTCAATACCCGGTCTAAGGATCGCCAATGATTCTGCCTCTGCTCCAAATCGCTGCAATTGCAATTGTGGCGCTCTATCTCGGCCGCTGGAGACTCGGCGTACGCCGACAGAACAATCAATCCTGGGAATCGCTTTTAGCCAGGCTGCGGCCTGACTGGAGCGCACGCCAGCTAAGCGATCATTTCCTTTGGAAGGAAGGGCTGGACGACGCCACTCCCGAGGAAACCTGGAAGCGTCTCCAGGGCGCCCATGGCCTGTGGGCGATATATCAGAATGCCCGCGTGCTGCTGCAGATGGCCGACTTCGCATCTCGCAATTGCGACTCCGTGGACCGCGTCCTTCTGGAGACTCTGCGCAGTGATGCCATGCAGATTCGGCTCTGCGTTCTGATGGCTCTTGCCCAGTATGCTTGCAGCCAAGCGAGCGAAGGCGTCCGCGTGAATGCCTTCCGTGCCGCATCGATGTACACCGGCATGGCCGCACGGATGACACAGTTGCTGCAGGAGAATGCAGCCGGCCTCGTTCCCGATTTTGTTGCTGCAATGTAGCTCAGTTCTTTCCTGAAGCAAAAAGCCCCGGCCTCGGCCGGGGCTTTTTGCTTCAGAATGAGCCTTCGCCGTCTCAGGCTGCGCCGGCTGCCACGAAGGCGTTAATGCGTGCGTACTCCTCCGCGGTGAGCCGAAACTCAAGCGCCGGGGCCAGCCCTTCCACTTGCTGTGCGCTGCGTCCGCCCACGATGGCGGCTGTTATAGCTGGATGGTTGAGCGTCCAGGCCACGGCAACCACGCCAGGGCTTACACCGTGGCCGTCGCCGATTTCGCGCAGTAACTCGACCAGTTGAAGATTGTGGTTCAGCTTCGGTTGGTTGAACTCGGGCGAACGCCGCCGCCAATCGTCGGTCGGCAATCCTGCGATGCGCTCAGCGGTCATTTTGCCCGTCAGCAGGCCAGAGACCATCGGCGAATAGTTGATCACGCCGATGCCGTTGGCTTGTGTGAACAGTAGAATCTCGTCTTCAACGGCCCGACGCAACAGAGAATACGGGGGTTGCAGGCTGGTGATTGGAGCGATCTTCTGGATGCGCTTCATCTGTTCGACTGAAAAGTTTGAAACGCCTATCCAGCGAACCTTTCCCTGCTTGCGAAAGCGGGCCAAAGCCTCCCATCCCTCTTCAATTTCGGGGTCGGGGATGGGCCAGTGAATTTGATACAGATCGATAGTCTCGACGCCGAGGCGGCGCAGTGAGGCTTCCAGTTCCTCGGCGAGCGAGGCAGCTTTGAGCGAACGGTAGATGGAGCGGTCACTGTGCCAGCGCATGGCGCATTTGGTAAAGACCATCGGTTTGTGGCTGGTCGTCTTAAGAGCCCGGGCCACAACTTCTTCCGAGCGGCCCAGACCATAAATTGCTGCGGTGTCAATCCAATTGACTCCCAGGTCCAATGCGCGGTGGATGGCGGCGATGGATTCATTGTCGTCCTGGGGGCCCCAGCCAAAGTCCCAGTTGCCGCCGCCGATTGCCCATGCGCCAAAACCGATCGGCGTAAGTTGCAAGTCAGAGTTACCAAGAGTGCGAAGAGATTGCGAGGCAGTGGAGCTCATAACACCAGATTAGATGCCAAGAGCGGCGCACGGATTCCGGACCGGGACCGACCCCATAAAAAAATCTCAGGCCGCAATCAGGAAGCGACCTTCGCGCATGATTTGCTCCCGGCCGGCATCGGATTCGAGCCAGATGTTGAAGCCCAAGCCCACCACGTCGATGTGTGTTCCCGAACGCCAGGGGGCGCCGGTGTGCTCCCCGTAGGGATTGCCGAAGGCGATGTGGATGCCGGGGAACTTTTCGTCCTGCAAAATGTTGCCGATGACCCGCTCGACGCCAATGTTGGTGCCAATGGCGAACTCGCCCACCCTGTCAGAGTTCTCATCCGTATGTGTATAGGCCCAGAAATCCGCTTCGAGTTCCTTGTTCCGGCTTGCGCATCGCAGGATGCGGTTGGCGGCGATCTCGATGGTGAGCGGGGTGGCTGCCAGCAGCCCGTAGCGGGCACATAGCCAGTCGCCGACCACGCCGTCCACCACGAAGGTGCCGTTGACCTCGCCGGGGGCGGTAAAACACTCGCCTCCGGGCAGGTTGCCCCACTTCTCGGGGGAGATAATGCCCGATGTCTTGAACCACCGGTAGCCGGGATTCATTTCGGCAGTGATGTTTGTGCCGGCGGTGGTGGTGGCGCGGATGCGGGTGGCCTTGCGCACCCGGTCCAGAACCTTTTGGCTTAGCCGGTCCACGAGGTTGAAGTCGGCACGCATACCCTGGCACATGATTTCAGGGGTGATGTTGACCATGTGCGCGTGGCGCATGCGTCGGCGATTCACAATGTCTGTCATCTGCATACGCGAATGCAACTCATTGGGCTGCACCTGCACAGCGAAGATGGAGACCTGCGAAGTTTCCATATCGGCCAGCACCGCGGAAGGCATGTCAATGAGGGGACGGGGGGCCAGGTCCTCGAGCACGAAGGCATTCCACGGGCAACCACACTCGGCCAACTGCGCGCCGAGTGCGGCGGCGATGGGCTCGGTGATGCGATCGGTGACAAGAGTGACCTTCTCAGCCGGATCTATGCGCAGGCAGGTGGTGACCGCCGAACGGGCGCCGGGCGCGAACTCGGCGGGATAGCTCAGTGAGAGCAGATGCGCGGCGGTTTCAGTCATGCCCAAACTTCGGTGCTCCTTTAAAAAAGCCCGCGGATGCTCGGCGCGTATGTTGTGAGGTTACTGGAAAATTCATCGAAATGAAATGGGCCGCCAATCGCGCGCACCTGAGCGCACTCAATATCGGGAATCTCAGGCAAAGAGCCTGCGCAGAAAGAACAAGGAGACCTAGGATCTCTCAAGTCTCAAAAGCGAATCCTGTCGCGCGCTGCGCTTACGCGTCTCTACGAGGAGGAGTGAAACCGATAAGCTCAGCAATGGGCCTAACGCACTAAAAACAGGCCCGGCAGCATTGCCCATCGCGTCAACGTAGGCCCCCATTGCAAGGGCTGCCAGCGCCGCGCACGTGGAACCTATCACCCATGTTCTTGGCAGGCGCCCGAGTCTCCACAGGCCTAGCGGAAGCAGCCATGCGAAAGTAAAGAGGAATTCACGGGCGACGAGACATCTGTACAGACCCGAAAGGTACAAGTGACCGGAGCCGGACTCGGCCCATTGTGAAGCCGCGAAGCTCAGCGGTGAGTAGGGCGAAGAGCTCATGAACATCAGGAGCGTCACTGTCACGAGTCCGACCCCAACCTTTGCTCCTATCCACGCCAGCCGCGAGAATCGGAGTGAGCCGCGTCGACAAGATGTAAGCCACCATGCAAATGCAAATACAGCCGCGAGGGGAACATAGGTCTCCTTGGCCAGGGCGCCGAGAACGCCCCATAGTGGCAATGGCCACCAGCGCTCCGTAAGCAACGTCCATACCATCACCATGAGCAAACAGTTCACGGCGGAGTCCACATACCCAGATAGATTGAAATTAGAGACGGCGAAGTCGGCCAGATAGACAAACCCACCAATCATCGCTGTGGGATAATCCCCAACAATCCGTTGACCGGCGCTTACCAACAGGGATGCAGTGGCTGCGACAAAGAAAGAGTTCACAACCAAGAGCGCGAAGAAAACCGGATTCCAGGTATTTAGATGTCCCTCGGCCAGCCAATAGACGGGCCTGGCCAGATACGGAACAAGCACACGGTGCGAATGTTCGCCAGTCTGGTCACCCCCAGTCACGAGCGAGTAATATCCGACGGAATCAGAGAGACCCGGAACCGACCGCGGGTCGTAACGGTTGAGCGTCGGATAACCCAGGCCCATACAAATGATGAAGAAGAGTATCCAAAGCATAACGCGGTGGCCAAGCGCAAGTCCCAATACGACTCTCGTTTATCAGCACTGATTCGCTTGATTCGATCGCTCGTGACTGGCCAGCCATCCTCCTATCTCAATCTTTCGAATGCTCTACTCGACGGCGGCCTATCAGGACTACATGAATCTACCCTATGCAATATGCGCCAGGGACAAGGCGTAGACCGATCGTGGCAGAGTCAAATGCTCTAGCGGACCTGCACTTACAACAACAAATATTCATTACTTCGTTCAGCATCAATGCATCTGCGCGTGGCCACGCTCATCCAACTTCTAGTGAATCAACGCTGCTAGGATGAAGCTGCCGGAGATGCGATGCGCGAACATCTGGCTGAACTGCTGAACGACCTCCGCCGATTTGACCGTGGGATTGCGGTGGTTCACTACCGGGGAAACCGGCGGCGGGCAACGACGTACGCAGAGCTTGCCCGGTTGGCGGGACGGTTTGCCGCGCTGTTGGCCGCGCGGGACATTGGGCCGGGGGACCGCGTTCTGCTGTGGGCGGAGAACAGCGCTGAGTGGGTGAGCGCCTTCTATGGCTGCATGCTGCGCGGGGTGCTGGCGGTTCCGCTGGATGCCTATGGAAGCGCGGAGTTTGCTTCTCGCGTGGCCGCGGACGTGCAGCCACGGCTGGTGATAGGCGACGCGCTGCTGCTGAGCCAACTTGAAGGCATGTGGCCAAAGCTGGTCTTTGAGGATCTGGCTGGCACGCTACCCACTGAGGAGGCTGGGGCTGTACCCGGCCAGGGCGCGGATACTCCGCTGCAAATTCTCTTTACATCCGGGACAACGGGCGAGCCCAAAGGCATTGTACATACGCATGGGAACGTGGTCGCCAGCGTATGGCCCATCGAAGAAGCGGCGCAAAGGTATATGCGTTACGAGCGGCTGGTCCACCCGCTGCGCTTTTTGCATACCCTGCCGTTGAGCCATGTGTACGGGCAGATGATGGGCATGTGGGTACCGGCAATCTTTGCGGCAGAAGTACACTTTGAGAGCCGGCTGGTGGCGCCGCGGCTGCTGGAGACGATCAAGCGGGAACGGATCTCAGTGCTGGCGGCGGTGCCGCGTGTCATGGCCCTGCTGAAGACCTACCTCGAGACGAGCCAGCCGGGGCTGGCGGAGCGGGTGACAGCCTCGCAAGAGATTGGAGCATGGATGCGGTGGTGGCGCTTTCGCGCCGTGCATCAGGCCTTTGGGCTGAAGTTCTGGGCGTTGATCTCAGGCGGCGGCGCTCTGCCGGGACCGCTGGAGCAGTTCTGGAACGGGCTGGGATTTGTGGTCGTGCAAGGGTACGGGATGACGGAGACTACCGCGCTGATCACGCTCAATCATCCCTTCCACGTAGCGCGCGGAACCTTGGGCAAGCCGCTTCCGGGACGCGAAGTGAAACTTGGGCCGGACGGCGAAGTACTGGTGCGCGGGCCGGGCATTTCAGGCGCCACGTGGAGCGGTGGCGAGCTGCGACCGCGCGCAGAAGAGTGGCTGGCCACGGGTGATCTTGCCGAGAGGCAGGCGACGGGCGAGCTGCGTTTCCTGGGGCGCAAGAGCGAGACGATTGTGACCTCGACCGGAGTGAATCTGCACCCTGAAGATCTGGAAGCGGCCATCGAGCAAGAGCCGGGCGTTGCGGGCTGCGCGGTGGTGCCGATGGAGACCATCAACGGGCCCGAGGCGTGCGCGGTGCTGGCAGTGCGAGGCGCTGAGACGCAGGCGGCGAAGGCTGTTGAGCATGCCAATACGCGGTTGGCGGAGTTTCAGCGGGTGCGGCGGTGGGTGCTGTGGCCGGAGCCGGATTTGCCGCGCACCTCAACCGGCAAAGTGCGACGGCGAGCGGTGGCGGCGTGGCTGGATGGGATCGTGGCTGCAGCGGCGGGAGGCGCTGGCGCGAAGGCAGATTTTTCAGCGGCCGGGGACTGGCTGCTGGCGCTGATTGCAGAGATTGCCGGCGAAGCACCGCCGGGTGTGGGCGACGAGTTGCGGTTGGCGGAGGACCTGCACCTGGACAGCCTGGGACGCGTGCAACTGGCGGCAGCTATCGAGGAGCGGCTGGGAATGCCGCCGGAAAGCGGGCTACTGGAAGAGGCGCACACACTGGGGGATTTGCGCGGGTTGGTTGCCGGAGACGGAGCGGTAAGCAGGAGGAATTACGCGGCTGCCCAGGGCAAAACAGAGACGCAACAAGGTCGAGACGGCCCCGTCTCCCGCTCTGGTCGCAACAGCAAAGACAACTTAAAGGCGGGACGTCCGGTTGAGGAAGGAATGGGGCATCCCGCAGTGGGGGTGGAGCAGGAGAGTTACATTTATCCGCATTGGCCGTGGCTAGTGCCGGTTGCGTGGCTGCGAACCGCATTTCAGGAAGCGGTGGCAAGGCCGCTGGTGCGGTTGCTGGCCAATCCCCGGGTGACCGGGGCGCACGCACCGGCCGGCGGGGAGCCCATGCTGATCGTGGCCAATCACGTCACGGCCTATGACGGACCCCTGGTGGAGTACGCACTGCCGGCGGCGGTGCGGCAGAGAATGGCAGTGGCCATGTCGGGCGAGATGCTAGAGGATTATCGGCACTTTCGCAATCCCGAGGCCGGACCCGGGCAGCGGCGGTTCATGCTGTCGGGACCGCTGGTCTGGCTGCTGCTGACGGCCCTGTTCAATGTCTTCCCATTGCCGCGGCGGCGGAACTTCGAGCGTAGCTTCCGGCATACGGGCAAAGCGCTGGATCGAGGGTTCAACGTGCTGGTGTTTCCTGAGGGAACACGCTCGGCGGCGGGGGAGCTGGCACCGTTCCGCCCGGGAATTGGGTTGCTGGCGAAGCAGTCGCGGACGGTGGTGCTGCCGGTGGCGATTCGCGGGCTGGGCGAGCTGAAAGTGCAGGGATGGGGATGGTTCCGCTCGGGAACAATCGAGGTGCGCGTGGGCGAGCCGCTCCGGTTTGCACACGACGAAAGCGAGACGGCGATTACCGCGCGGCTGCACGCTGAAGTGAAGAGGCTGCTGAGCGAGTAAAGCAGGAGTCCGAGGCCAAGGTCAGTTAGGTGAAGGCTCTGGTTTGTGCGGCCTCAAACGCGATCTGCATCTTAGCGAAACATGCTCTCCACCAAGCTTCCAGGTGGCTCGAATTCCAAAATTAGCGAAAAGGAACGGACAAGATCCCATGGGAAACATCACCCGCAGAGACATGTTGGGGCGCTCTTCTCTTCTGATGGCGTCGATGGGGACAGGGCTACCTTTGACGGCTGCGAATCCGGAGCCTGCGGAAGCAGCGCGCAAGCTAAAGATTGTGGTCGTGGGAGGACACCCGGACGACCCTGAATCCGGCTGTGGAGGAACCATCGCGCACTACGCCGGCGAGGGACATGAAGTGGTGATCGTGTACCTTACGCGCGGCGAGAGCGGCATCAAGGGAAAGACCATGCAGGAAGCGGCAGCGATTCGCAGCGCGGAGGCCGGGAAAGCTTGCGAGATCCTTCATGCGCGGCCCATCTTCGCTGGCCAGATTGACGGTCACACCGAATTGAATCCATCGCTTTACGAGGCCTTCAGGAAGATTCTCGACGTCGAAAATCCCGACGTGGTCTTCACCCATTGGCCCATCGATACGCACCGCGACCATCGGGTTGCGTCTCTGCTGACCTACGACGCCTGGCTGACGGGAGGCAAGAAATTCGATCTTTATTACTTTGAAGTCGAGCAAGGTGAACAGACCCAGATTTTCCAGCCGACACACTATGTCGACATTTCCACAACCCTGAGCCGCAAGCAGGCAGCATGTTTCGCTCACGCCAGTCAGCATCCTGAAACGGACTTCTGGCCCCAGCATGAGGCGATGAACCGCTTTCGGGGAATGGAGTGTGGAGTCAAGAATGCAGAAGGGTTCGTCCGGCACTGCCAGAACCACGGAATGGACGCTCCGAAGAGGGGATAAGGGTGCAGCAAAGACCTACCTTGATCGTTGCCGACCCATCGCAGCCCTATGGGGACTGCACGGTGTTGACTGCCCCACCGTGCAGCACTATCCGTTCTGTGGCCTCGTTACTCGTTCGCTAAGTCGTAAAGGTTGGTAGAGAATGCCGCGTAATACGACTCCACCGCCCCACGATGGCCATTGCAGCGCGCGTAAAGTTCAAGACCCCGACGGGTAGGAGTTATATCGGCAACTTCCAGGGTCGCAAGGCGCGAAGACTTCTCACTCTTCTTAATCAACTCAAGGTTGGAAAGATGTCCAAGATCGCGGTCGATCCTGACGTGTTCGCGCGGGTCTGTCCTCGTAATGATCTCCTGCGCAGAGCAGGAAGGCGGATGGGAAGGCGTCCACCCATGTTCGGTCCGGGGCTCGGTGGACTTGGAACATACGACGGCCAGAATTTGAGCATGTATGGGTGTAAGTTGACTGAGCGCGTACACATAAGGCAGATTCGATTCGTCGTTTCCCATGACCGTGCATGAGGTAGCCAGCAGATTCGCCCAGAAATGCTGCAGCCAATCGGGGTCCGCCCATGATCCGTCCTCAATTATGCGCACCACGACGCGAGGGTGAGCCAGCAAGCGTGAGGAATCGGGTGCCCACGCCAGCAACTCTTCAGTTTTGAGCGCAATCTCCACCGCACTCAAAATTCTGAAGTCGCTCGTTCCCTGGTGCATGAATTCCGCGATTTCTCTCGCGGCTTCGGGCGAAATTCGACTTAGAAACGCTAGTGCTCCGGCCTTGCGGAACTCCCTGAGAATGTCGTCCGGACCCGGTGCCGCATCTTCCTCGGATTTGGCATCCGTTTCCCAAAGGCGCACGTCCATGCCGGTGGGCAGAACAAAGGAAAAGCCGATTCCATCGTCGCCCCAGCGCACTGCCCTGGCCTGCACCGAAAACCGCCGCTCAGAAACTTTCTCGGGCGGCCCGTGACGCTGCAACGTCAGCGAGACCACCTCACCGGGGACCCAGCGATCACGGGTCAAAAGGTAAACCCCGGTCGAACTGATATCCCGAATATCGAATTGCCTCGGTCCCGAGCCGGCCCAATGATACGCAGCAAGCCCGGGAGCAGTTCGGCGTTCAGGCCTTGGGGGACCCGAATAAGAAGAAGCCTTGATCCATTTACTTAGTGCAGTCATGTCACCCCCTGTCGGAAAGATCCATGCATCTGATCCAACCGCTGCGGTCGGGACAGTCGGCCCTGGTCAACTTTCCAATGCCGCAGACAGGTTAGAGATTTTATCTGAGGAGCATCCTACTCTCGTAAATCCCACTTTTGTAGCAGGCTCAGTTACTTCCAGGCACTACGGTGCCTCTTTAGTGTTACCAGCGCCTACTCGTGTACAAATGTGACAACGCGCACTCCCCAAAAAGGGAAGTTCTGGCTGCTTGAAAACCGGACTAGACTGCGGGCTTGAACGGGATTGGGCGGGGAGGCCCGCACGCATGCGCGGGCTCATCCGGCGACAGCTTTAAAGTTGAGGCTCGTTGGCAAAAAATACTGCGGCAGGTGTGACTCCAACAAACTCAGTTGACCCTTCCCGACGACCGCTGCAACGTGCGTGCAACTGTTGACCGAGAGGTGTAGGAGCGATATTGGCGTCTTCTACGGGTGTAAAGCGTGAAGACTTCACTCTCTTCTCAAGCAAGCCCAGGTCAGACAGATGCTCGAGGTCCCGATCAAGCTTCAACATCTCGCGTGAACCTGTCACCTTCATCATCTCTTCGGGTGTGCAGGCCAACGAGCGTGGAGAAATCCGTCCAATACCTGAAAAGCCTTGAACTCCCTTGGTGCATGCAGTAGCGAGCATACGAACGTGAATCGGTGTGAGTTGACTGAGCAGGTTAGCAAAGACCAGGTTCGAATCGTCATTGCCTTCAACGGTGCAGGCTGTGGCCAGAAGCCCGGCCCACATTTGCTGTATCGATTCACTGTCAGCCCATGATCCGTCTTCGAGAATGCGCAAGACCAGATCGGCACGAGCGCGCATCCTGGCGGCATCCGGCGCGGATGCCAGGAGCTTTTCGGCTTTGGCCGCGATCTCCAGCGCGCTTTCGACGCGATAGTTGCTCAATCCTTCGCGGAACAATCGCCGCGCGTCTTCCTCCGCGGCTGGAGATATGCGGCGCAGAAATGCGAGCGCTTCAGCGACCCGGAACTCCCTCAGGACATCACTCGGATCGGTCAGATCGTCCGCGGTCTTGAGTCGACTCTCCCAAAGATGCAAATCCGTGCCCGGGGGCAGGACGAAGGACAAACCGACGCCATCTTCGCCCCACCGTATGGCCCGAGCTTGCACCGCAATGCGGCGCTCAGGACTACTCTCCGGCGGGCCAATCATCTGCAATGTAAGGGAGACCAGTGCACCGGGAGTCCAGCGTTCTTCGGTCAGCAGGTAGACTCCGGTGGAGCTGATATCACGGATGCTGTTTTGCTTCGGAGCCGAACCAGTCCAGCAGTACGCAGCCAGCCCCGGCACGCTGCGCCGTTCAGGCCTTTGCTGATTCGGAGATGTCGATTTCTCTGACCTGCCCAGTGATGGATTCATACCGCTCCCATTTGAAAATCGCGAAATTTTAAATGGCGGGGAAGCCGTGGGAAGTTAACCCTTTGCCGCCGCCACGGTCCGCGCGGCCGGCAAGTAGCTTCTCCTTCAGAAAATCTTACTCCTGTAAATCCCACTTTTGTAGCAGGGGGACCAGTTACTTTAGGCACGTGATCTGTAAGTTCTTGGTGTGGGCGCACTTTCGGTCGAGCGGCAATAAAATGCGGTGGCACGTCACGAGGACCCACCCGTGCAATTGGGGGATTTCCGCCCGATCTGCCTCACGCGCTTCCGGTTCATTCCCCTTGGGCGGTGGTGTAAAAGGTCGCCGGGCTATAAAAACTCTGCACCTCTCCCCGATACGCATTGCAGCGTGCGTTCAGTTCCAGGCCGAAATCTGTGGGAGTGATAGGGGCGTCTCTGAAGGCCTCGAGGCGTGAGGACATCTCAATCTTCTTGATCAGCTCCATGTTTTCCAGATGCCCGAGATCCCGATCGATGCGAACCAGTTCGCGCGTATCCATCTTCTCTATAATTTCCGCGACCGAGCTGGAGGGTGGATGGGAGCCCGCCCATCCCGGCTCGGCCATTGCTTTGGCAGCCTTGGCGCAGATAATGGCGAGGATACGTGCGTGAATGGGTGTGAGCTGACTGAAGACATCGATTAACGCCAGATTCAATGAGCTGACTTCATCCAAGGTGCAGGAGGTAGCCAGGAGTCCCGCCCAAAAGTGCTGCAGCCACTCGGCTTCAGCCCATGACCCGTCTTCAAAGACCCGCACCAGGATATCTGGATGGACGCGCATTCGGTCGGTAAGCGATCCAAATGCCAGCAACTCTTCAGCTTTGACCGCAATGGCCAGCGCGCTCGAACATCTTTGACGGCTCAGACCTTTGCGCATCAGCTGCTCAACTCTCTCAGCAGCATCAGGGGAAATGCGCCGCAGAAAAGCACCGGCTTCGGCGATCCGGAATTCCCTCACGACATCTTCCGGATCGACCGCGTCCTCCTCGAATTCCGATGTTTCTTCCCAGAGATGTACTTTCATGCCAGAGGGCAAGACAAACGCCAGGCCCATGCCATCGTCGCCCCAGCGGACAGTCCTTGCCTTCAAGTCAAAACGGCGCTCGGGACTCAGCTCCGGCGGCCCATCTTTTTGCAGGGACAGCGAGACCAGATCACCCGGTATCCAGCGCTCCGGAGTCTCCAGGTATACCCCTGTCGAGCTGATGTCCTTGATGGGGACCGCCACCGGATTTGAGCTGTTCGTCTTGTATGCTGTCAGACCAGGCGCGGGCCGCCGTGCGGGCCTTCGGTGACGGGCATACGAAGGCTTGATCCATTTGCTGAGTGGGCTCATGCTGTTCTCCCGCCTGAATGCGCCGGACAGTTCCTGGGTCCGGTGGAGATTGGAGGTTCAACTTTAGCACAGACTCCAACTCCCCAGCCCGGGAGATGATTCTCTGTTGTGCAGTTTACCTTTGGTCAATCCCACCTTGGCAATAAGGGCCATGAAGTTGAGAACCAAGGTACTAATCCCCCAAGCGGAGATCGGGGGGCAAGTTAAGCCAATGTACCGGCGAAGGTCCATTGGGATCGCTACATCGAGAACGCCCGCCTGGGACGAGAAAACGAGATAAGAGATTCGAAATCAGAGGGACAGAGAGCGGTGCCTCTTTTTGCCCCGGCATGTACAGCGGGAGCGGGAATGCGATAGCCTCATGGTTCATGGTTCCTGCGGATCAAAATACAAGCCATTCCAACGGGCCCCTGGATGCGGCACTGGAGAGCCTGCTGGGCATGGCACGCCAGGCAGCTCTGCACAGCTACGCGCCGTACTCGGGCTTCAGAGTGGGGGCGGCACTGCGCCTGACCAACGGTGAGACGGTGACCGGAACCAATGTGGAGAACGTGAGCTATGGTCTCACCATCTGCGCGGAGCGTGCGGCCCTGGTGCAGGCGGTGAGCGAGTTCGGGCCGCAGATTCGCGTAGAGGCAGTGGCCATCGCCAATCTGAATGAAGCCGCGAGCCCACCCTGCGGCGCATGCCGGCAGGTACTGGCAGAGTTCATATTGCCCGAGGCGCCGGTGGTGTTTCCCGCTGCCGGCGGGATGCGGGTAATGCCCTTCTCCGCCCTGATGCCGCTGGCGTTTGAGATGAAGTTGAAGTAGATCCGTAAGGGGGCGATGCTTCACCTTGCGAGAATGCCAACAGCCCGGAAATCAAGGAGCCAATCGCTGATGTCTGCGAATGCCGCTGCGCCGCTGCACATGATCGACCTCATCCGTAAAAAGCGCGATGGCAGAGCGCTGGACGCGCGCGAGATCGAATTTCTGGCAGCGGGAGCGGCGGACGGAACGATTCCGCAGGAACAGCTTGCGGCGTGGCTGATGGCGGCATGGCTGCAGGGGCTGACGGTAGAGGAGACACGAGCTCTGACCGTTGCCATGCGCGACTCGGGCGAAAAGTTCGATCCGTCGCGGCTGGGCAAAGTGGCCGTAGACAAGCATTCAACGGGCGGCGTGGGCGACAAGACTAGCTTTCTGGTAGCTCCACTGGCCGCTGCTTGCGGGCTCGCAGTGCCCATGATCAGCGGACGTGCGCTGGGGCATACGGGTGGAACCCTGGACAAGCTGGAGGCGATTCCCGGCTTCAGGTCGGCGCTCTCGCTCGATGAATTCGAGACCGTCCTGGCGCGGTGCGGAGCCGCAATTGTGAGCCAGACGCCGGCGCTGGTTCCCGCCGACCGCGTGCTGTATGCGCTGCGCGACCGGACCGGGACGGTAGAGAGTCCGGGGCTGATTTGTGCCTCGATTTTGAGCAAAAAGCTGGCCGCAGGTCTGGATGCGCTTGTGCTGGATGTGAAAACGGGCTCGGGTGCGTTTCTGCGCCGGCGCGAGGACGCCGAATACCTGGCCGCGCTGATGGTAGCCACGGCCGAGGCCGCGGGAACGCGCACTGTGGCCCTGATGACGGATATGGGACAACCGCTGGGACGCATGGCGGGTAACTGGATCGAGTTGGTGGAGTGCGTGGAGTTGCTGCGCGGCGAGCGGCCGGCCGGCAGCGAGGACTTACGCGAGCTGTCGTTGACGCTGGCCGGCTGGATGATCATGTTGGGCGGCAAGGCAGAGACGCCCGAGGCAGGCTACCGCATGGCCGAGGCTGCGCTGACAGATGGCGCGGCGCTGGCCACATTTTGCAAGATGGTCGATGCCCAGGGAGGGGATGTCGCGGTCTTCGATGACCTGAAGGGGTTCCACAAGCCAGGCGCGACAAGCGTGCTGAAGGCTTGGGAGAGCGGGTTCATTGCGGAGATGGACACCAGCGCGCTGGGCTGGGCAGTACAGCGCCTGGGCGCGGGACGCGAGAAGGCCGGCGGAGCCGGGGCCCCCAGCGACAGGTCCTCGTCGCTGGGGTTGGAACCCGTCGACCCCCATGCGGGCATTGAATTCCATGCGCGGCGCGGGGCGACGGTGGAGCGGGGCGAGCCGCTGGCGACTCTGTATGCCACCCGGGTGGAGATGATGGCGGAGCCGATGGAACTGATGAAGAAAGCCATCGTGATTGCCGATGTTCCGCCCGAAGATGTGCCTCTGCTGAGCCATATCTTTACCCGTGAAAATGCGGAGGCATATCTACGCGATGCGATAAGGTAGTCGAAGAACAGCTTCTAGCTGCTAGCTCTTGGCCTCCAGTTCCGAAGCCTGAGTCCGCAAACAAAGTGCGAATCCGAGAGAGACGCAAGCGCACACGTGTTGCAAGAACAAGCGGGAAGCTGGCAGCTAGAGGCTGGAAGCTGTCTTACGAGGAGAGATCGAGTTGGATCGATATACCGGGGTGCTGGGGATTTTGGCCGTGTTGGCTGCGGCATGGCTGGGTTCGACCGATCGCAAGCATATCCGCTGGCGCACGGTGGCTTGGGGACTGGGACTGCAACTGGTGTTCGCCTTCTTTGTGCTGCGCTTCGACTACGGCCAGCGCGCCATTGCCTGGGCCGGCGACGTGGTCAACAACATGCTGGCCTCGACCGCCGCAGGCACCACGGTGTTGTTTGGCGCGCTAGGCACGCCGCACACTTCGCTGGGCTCCATCTTCGCCTTCCAGGTGTTGCCGACAATCATCTTCATCTCCGCGTTTTTCGCCGTGCTCTATCACATTGGACTGATGCAGATCATCATTCGCGGCCTCGCGTGGGTGATGCTGAAGACCATGCGCATCTCGGGCGCAGAGAGCATGAACGTAGCGGCATCGATCTTCATGGGCCAGACCGAAGCGCCGCTCACTATCCGGCCGTTTCTATCCAAGGCTACGCGCAGCGAATTGATGACGATTATGACCAGCGGCATGGCCCACGTCTCAGGCGGCATCATGGCCATGTACATTGCCCAGGGCGTGGCCGCCAAGCATCTGTTGGCGGCAGTGATCATGACTTCGCCGGGCACCATTCTGATTTCCAAGATGTTGGTGCCGGAGACGGAAGTGCCGGCCACCGAGGGCAAGGTCGTGATCCCCAGGGACGAGTTGCATAAGGATGAGAACCTGGTGGGCGCCATTGCCCGCGGCACCATTGACGGCGGCAAGTTGGCCTTCAATGTGGCTATCATGCTGATCAGTTTTCTCGCCCTGGTTGCACTGCTAGACAGTCTTCTGGGCTGGGTCCATTTCCACAACGGGATGCACTGGGTTCCGGGCAGCCTGGGGCAGATTCTGGGCTTTGTGTTCGCGCCGGTGGCGTGGCTGATCGGTGTGCCGTGGCACGATTGCGGACTGATCGGCAACCTGCTTGGCACGCGCATGGCGCTGAATGAAGTGGTGGCCTACATCGCGCTGGGCACGCAGAGGGCCGCGCTCTCTCCGCGCTCGTTTACCATTGCCACCTTTGCGCTGTGCGGGTTTGCCAATCTCGGGTCGATCGGGATGCAGATCGGGGGCATTGGTGCGCTGGTGCCGGAGCGGCGCAACGAACTGGCCAGACTCGGTGTGCGCGCCATGCTGGCGGGTACCATGGCTAACCTGATCTCCGCGTCGATCGCGGGGATGTTTCTGGGATAGATACTTTGAGGCTAACTTCCTCCGAGCAACTTACTAAGTTGACTTAGCAGCCATAGGAGATTTGGCGGGACCTGCAAGACACGAAATGAACGCACTTACCGACTTACGTTCATTTAGGGGCAGGCAGCGCCTTGACACGGACGGGCATCCCAATGGGCATAACGGCCAACCGTAATCGATTGGAGATCGTGCGATGAAAACATATCGAATCGCCATGGTGCCAGGCGATGGAATCGGGAAGGAAGTTATTCCCGCCGGGCAAAGAGTATTGGAAGCGCTTGCCGCCGCGGAGAGTTCCTTCCAATTCGAATTTGAGAACTTTGCGTGGGGCGGCGACTACTACCGCCAGCATGGCGAGATGATGCCCGCCAATGGGCTCGACGCGTTGCGCGCCAAGGACGCCATTCTCTTCGGCTCTGCAGGGGACCCGCACATTCCCGACCACATTACGCTCTGGGGTCTGCGGCTGAAAATATGCCAGGGCCTCGACCAGTACGCTAACGTGCGCCCGACGCGCATTCTTCCCGGAATCGACGCGCCATTGAAGCGCTGCAGAGCGGAAGACTTGAATTGGGTCATCGTGCGCGAGAATACCGAGGGCGAGTACTCCGGCGCCGGCGGCCGCGTGCACCAGGGACTCCCCATCGAGGTGGCCACCGATCTATCGGTGATGACGCACGCAGGGGTGGAGCGCATTCAGCGATTTGGCTTTCGACTGGCACAATCGCGTCCGCGCAAACTGCTGACGCTGGTGACCAAGAGCAACGCGCAGCGCCACGCCATGGTGATGTGGGACGAAATTGCGGCGCAAGTGGCCAGGGAGTTTCCCGATGTGACGTGGGACAAGGAAATGGTGGATGCCGCGACAGCGCGCATGGTGAACCGGCCGGCATCGCTCGACACCATTGTGGCCACCAATCTGCACGCAGATATATTGAGCGACCTGGCCGCCGCGCTGGCTGGAAGCCTGGGCATCGGACCCACCGCCAACATCAACCCCGAACGCGTCTACCCGTCGATGTTCGAGCCCATTCACGGATCGGCATTCGACATCATGGGCAAAGGACTGGCCAACCCGGTGGGCACTTTTTGGTCGGTGGTAATGATGCTGGAGCACCTGGGTCAGATGGACGCCGCACGGCGAGTGATGCAGGCCATCGAACACGTGACAGCGAATCCCAGGCTGCACACGCGCGACCTGGGTGGCACAGCGACAACGGCCGAGGTCACCGCAGCAGTGTGCGCAGAGATTGGCGCCACTGCCGGGAAGCCTTTAACTACCGTCTAAGCAGGCGCGCATGATTCTCGACCTGGAAACCCGGGTAGTGCGCAAGCTGATGCGCCGCATCCTTCCCTTTGTGATGCTGTTGTATTTCGTCAGCTTTCTCGACCGGGTAAATGTTGGGTTCGCTGCATTCAGCATGAATAAGGCAATCGGCCTGACCCCGGCGACGTTCGGCTTCGGCGGGGGTATCTTCTTTGTCGGTTACTTTCTGTTCGAGGTACCGTCGAATTTGATTCTCTATCGCGTCGGCGCCCGTTTGTGGATTGCGCGGGTCATGCTGAGTTGGGGCCTGGTGTCGGCGGCCTGCGCCTTCGCCACCGGCCCGCGCAGTTTTTACGCGTTGCGTTTTCTACTCGGCGCCGCGGAGGCGGGCTTCTTCCCTGGCGTGATCTATTACCTCAGCCAGTGGTTCCCCGTCCGGCAGCGAGCCGTGGCCGTAGCCGCATTCATGGTGGCCGCGCCCTTGTCGATCACCATCGGCTCGCCGATTTCGGGAGCGCTGATGGAGCTTCCAACCATCGCCGGCCTAAGTAACTGGCAGTGGCTCTACATACTGGAAGCATTGCCCGCAATTGTGCTCGGATTCGTAGTCCTGTGGGTGCTCAGCGATAGCCCTGAGAACGCGAAGTGGCTGGAGCCGGATGAACGCGCGTGGCTGGCGGCCACGTTGCAGGCCGAGAACGCTGAGAGCCGCTCCCGTACCGGACATCACCAGACTGTGTGGGCTGCGCTGTGGGATCCGCGCGTTCTCGTGCTGGCGCTCATTTACTCCGGAACCTCCGCGGGACTGTACGCCGTGGGCCTGTGGGCTCCGCTGATTGTGCGGCAGTTCGGTTATTCGCCATTAGCCACGGGATGGCTGAATGCGGTGCCGGGCGTGGTGGCAATTGCCGCCATGATTGCGTGGGCGCGGCACTCCGACCGCACGCTGGACCACGCCTGGCATGTGGCGATTCCCTGCCTCGCCGCGGGCATCGGTTTTGTCTGGGGCGGGATCGCGCACTCGATCATAGGCGTAATTCTGGCGCTGACGTTGATGACCGTGGGCAGCAACGCGGCCAAGCCTCCGCTGTGGGCCATGCCCAGCCTGTTTCTGTCTGGCGCCGGCGCGGCGGCGGGGATTGCCTGGATTAACTCCCTGGGGAATCTGGGTGGGTTCGTGGGTCCGTTCCTTATCGGCTGGCTCAAAGACCGGTGGGGCAGCTACGCGGGCGGATTGTATGCTGTGGGCGTCATGCTCGCCCTCTCCGCGGCGGTGATGCTGGCGCTCAGCTCTCACACCGCCCGGCACGCACGCGCCGCACGCGATAGAGAAGCGTGAGTGCGGTGACCGTTCCGCAACTAAGCAGACTGGCCGCCATGCCCAGAATCAGCGAGAGGTCTTGCTGGTAGAGCCCGTGGACGATGCCGATAGCCTGCAAAACGCTGAAGCCGCCAAAGGTGATCAGTGAGATGCCTTCATCGCTTTTTTTGCGCCACACGGCCAGCACCTGGGGCACAAAGAGCAGGGCGTTGCACACGAGGCCTAGTCCGAAGATCACGGCGACAATCTGCTTCATTGCTTGATTCTCCCACGGCGTTCCGCACCTGGCTCAGGCACGGAATCTTGCCAGTCCACGCGCTTTCGCCTTGACTGCTTCTTCTTCGCGGCTTCTGGGTGGCGCATTGGTCTCCAGCGAGGCAAGCAGGCGCGCGGAGATGGCAGCGACCTGATCCACGGCGGCCAGGAATGCGCCTTCATTGGCCTTCGACGGCTTGTTGAAGCCGCTGATCTTGCGCACAAACTGGAGCGAGGCAGCACGAATCTCTTCGTCGGTTACGGGCGGATCGAAGTTGAACAGCATTTTGATGTTGCGGCACACTGTGAAGGACCTCCGTTGTAATTCTGATGCCCCAAGGCTCAAACCCGCCCACTTTCTTCATCGTCTCACTCGCACCGATGCGGCAACCCGGCAGGGTCTTGGACTTCCTGCCCGTGGCTCCGTCCCGATGAATCTCTCGTCACAGATGGGCACATTCCTGGTTTGTTATTCTGTCGCGTGCCATACGAACGCATGACCTATCCACCTTACGACGTGCCGCTTGCGGAGGCATATGGCAGCCGCTTCGAATCCGTCTACGTGATCCTTCACCCATTCGTAAGCGTGCCGGACGCACTTGCCTGGCGGACTACCAGGCAATATCCGAGCGATGAGCACATCGCGGATGCAGGTGAGAAATGCACGTGGGCCCGTGTCGCCGCCAAGACCGGTTTGCACACCTGCGCAAAATTGAATCAGGCGATGCTGACGACAATACGATCGATCAAAGAAGAGCTATGCGATCTTCAGGCGAGCAAAGTGCTCAACGGTTTTCTGGAATCGGAATCTGTCTGGATGCCCACCGAGGGCAGATTCGAGCCCCTGCTGCAGATGGATTTCCTTAGTGCATTCGAAAGTCCTGGGCAAAAAGAACTGATCTTTGTCCCGGAATTTCCGGGCATCGATAGAACACAGCGGCTCGATGTGGCGAAGCTCAGAAGCCGCGCCGAGTCCTTTCCAGATCGCGGCAGTCTGGTGGCGCCGGATGAATCGTTTCTGCTGACGGTGGACTGGGACAGCTTTTTTACGCTCTTCTATGGCCGTCGCGAATTCGTGACAGAAGTGGTTCGCCGGCAAAATCTGGAAGGCTTCTTTGCCACTGCAACTACCGAGCACTTCTGGTTCAATTATTCGCTGGGATGTTCTGCGGTTACGATTTATCCGGACAGTTGGACGGCTGGCTGAGGTCAATTCCTTCCTCCCGTCGGATGGCTGCGCCTGTAGAATCTTGAGAATGCAAGGGTAAGGCTTACCTATGACGTACTTTGACCAAGTGAAAGAAGCGGCTGATTTCCTGCGCGGCAAGCTGGGCGAGCTGACACCCCATGTGGGCATTGTGCTGGGGTCCGGGCTGGGCACGCCGGCCGAAGCCGTGACTGAAGCGGTGACTGTGCCCTACGGCGAGATTCCGCACTTTCCGCAATCCACCGTGGAAGGCCACTCGGGACGGCTGGTGGCAGGCCGGTTTGGCGGCGCGCAGGTGGTCATACTGCAAGGACGGGTTCACTTCTACGAAGGCTACGCGCCCGCCCAGGTCACCTTTCCCATGCGCGTGTTGGGGGCGCTGGGAGTGCGCGCCGTGATCCTGACCAACGCGGCTGGGGGCATTGACGAGGGCTACCGCGTGGGCCAGTTTGTGGTCTTAGCCGACCACATCAACATGATGGGCTGGAACCCTCTGGATGGGCCTAACGAGCCGCGTTTTAGTTTTCTGCCGGGCGCGGGGTTGCGCTTTACCGACATGTCGGAGGCCTACAGCAAACGGCTCCGCGAGATGGCCCAGCGGGCCGCCGTGGACGAGGGAATCACGCTCGAGGAGGGCGTGTACCTGGCTGTCACAGGACCCAGCTTTGAGACGCCTGCGGAGATTCGGGCCTATCGCACATTAGGGGCCACGCTGGTGGGCATGTCCACCGTGCCGGAGACGATTGTGGCGCGGCATATGGGGCTGGAGGTGCTGGGCATCTCGTGTGTGACCAACCTGGCCGCGGGGCTGAGCCCGATGCGGCTGAGTCACCAGGATGTGTATGAGGCGGGGCGCCTGGTGGAACGCCGGCTGCGGAGCCTGCTTGAGCGGCTGGCGGTCTGGATCGCGACCCTGGTGGAAGCGGAGTTGTGAGCGAAGGCGCACGGGCACGGTTGCCCTTTCCGCCCGTGGTATTGGGGATCGCGGGAGCCTCTGGCTCGGGAAAGACGACGCTGGCCATGGAGCTGGCTCGTGAATTGGAAGGTCTCCACTTTCCTCTCGACAACTACTACCGCGACCTTTCGCATTTACCCATGGAGGAGCGGGCACGGCAGAACTTTGACCACCCCGACCTGATCGAGAGCGAGCTTCTGGCGGCAGACGTGGCGGCGCTGGCCAAAGGGCGTCCGGTTGAGCGCCCACGCTACGATTTCTCCACCTACATCCGGATTGCAGGCAAGACAGATACCGTGCGCGCCGGCGCTTTTGTGCTGGTCGAGGGATTGTTTGCGCTGTGTTATCCCGCGCTGCTGCCGCTCTACCAGCTTCGTGTGTATGTGGATACGCCGGACGAACTGTGCTTTGACCGACGGCTGAAGCGGGATATGGAGGAGCGTGGACGGACAGCAGAGTCGGTGAGGCGGCAGTATGAGCAGACGGTGCGCCCGGCGAGCGAGAGATATGTGCGGCCTTCCGCGGTCCACGCCGATTTAAATCTGGATGGCGCCGCAGCCCTGGACTGGAAAGTGGAACAGGTGCTGGCGGAGATGCGTCGACGGGGATTGCAGCGGTGGAAGGGGTAACTGGGGTTTTGACCCGGAGGCCACAGAAACGAGATCAGACGCCAGGAGAGATTAAGGACCTATGGAAGATTGCCGATAGACATGGATAGAGAAGACTTACGGCATTATCCCACGTTCGTTGGGGCCGAATGCGCAGAAGGTGGGACATCGGAATTTCCCAATTGAGACTATGGTCAATGTACGTGCCCAATTTGGTACGTTCACTGAAGTTTTACAGGACGTCCAACATACGTTGTCCTACGTACAGTTAAGGTGAAAGCAATGATGAGCAGGTGGCTGGAATCGGGGAAGCAGCGGGTGGCTCAGTGGCTGCGGCAGGGTATCTCGCCGCAGCGCTTGGCGCTGACGCTGGCCCTGGGATTCGCCATCGGCTGCTTCCCCGTGGTGGGCGTTCCCACGGCGGCCTGCGCGGTGGTGGCGTTGGCTCTCAAGCTGAATCAGCCCGCAATTCAGGCAGCCAATTATGTGGCTATGCCTCTGCAAGTGGCGCTGATTGTGCCCTTTGTGCGCATGGGCGGATGGTTGTTCACCGGCACTTCCAGCCCGGCGCTCACGGCAGGATCGAACCTGCAAACGCTGACGCATTTTGTGAGCATGACGGGTGGAGCACTGGTGGCGTGGCTTGTATTTGCCGGACCGGCCGTAGCGTTAATGACACTGGCGCTAACGATGGTCTTTCGCCGCATCCCGGCGCTGGCAGCAGAAGCTGGGGACTGAATAAGCCTGGATCCATAAAGAGCGCCCACCCGATTCCCAGCCAGTTTGAAGGCGCTTTTTTCCCCTCAGCAGGATCTCGCGTTTGCCCTGCCCCTCAAACCGAAGACAGACTATTTGTCTCCGTGGGGATTGGGAACGGGCTTCGCGCTTTCCAGCCATGCGGTGTAGATCATGTCGCGCAACATGCTGGCGCCCGCGGCCAGCCGTGCGGCGGTAAAGTCCCGCGACTCGGCCGATCCTGCCCCCACGAATCCGCCCGCCTTCTCCAACTGGTAGACCTTCTCGACATCCGTCGCCGTACGGCGCAGGTAGGCCACGTAGGCATTGAAAATGTCCCCCTGCAGAGCGTGGGGCGGGGTCATTCTTGCCTCCACCTCGCGAGCGTGGATATTGGCTGCCACAAACGGGCCCTCGAACTGCCAGTGAATCTGTTGGTCCGTAGTGTAGCCGTGCGGATTGGGACCAACCCAGCCGTTGTAGTTGACTGTGGTGTGGAGGGGCTGGGAGGCATCACCGACGTAGTGGCCGAGCCATCCGGCGTAGAAAAGAACCGCCTGCTCTACTGCACCGGTATCCGGGCTGGCGGCCGGGCCGGCGGCCAAGCGGCGGTATTCGCGCAATGCGGCTTTCAGCCGCTCCCAAACTTCGGTGGCCTCCCATGGCTGGAGGCCTATCTTCTCGGGCCGCTGGCCCGCAGCAAAAGTTGCGGCCTCAAAGTCGAGGCGGCGGCGCGGCAATGGACCGAGGGCATCGGCCAACTCCAGGTTGATGAAGTGCTCCGGAGCCTGCACGGCATTCAACTCCGGTTCGGCAGGCGAGCGCCAGCGGTCGGGCTCGGGACCCAGGTACTCAATCTCGTCGAGTGCGGCCGGGGAGCGCAGAAAGGCCGGCACATCCGCTGGCAGCGTGGAGGCTGCGAGCCGGTTGATGATCCGATGGCCCTCATTGCCCCAGGCGCGGGCTGCGCGGGGTTCGGTAGCGGCCCAAGTCAGGGCGAGAAGGACTGCGGCGGCAAGGCGAGGGGAAGCAAGCAGGCGCGGCATGCAGCCAGTATACGGTTGCGCCAAGACCCTCTGGCCGCATTTGAAGGCCAGAAACCGTGTTGTCTACGGGCCGATGGAAATTGCAAAACATTACCCGGGGGCACTGCCAATAGTAGTTTTGAGGGTTCAACCAAGCGTTTTTTCAGTAACATAGGTTTGGAGACTGGCGTAAGGTATGGGACGGTGCAGGTAAGTCCCGTCTACCCCAGTGATTCTGGTCGGGCGATCGTCCGGGGACAAGTGAGTATGGCCGGATGTATGCTCGCAGAAACCGGCAGTGGTGAGCGGCTGGCAGTTTCTTTGGCATCCGGGTTTTGAATCGTCCATAGGATGCCGGTCTTTCCCTGAACCAGACACAGGGCTGAAGTCTGGGCGTAGCACCGTCGTACCGGACGGGTGGGAATGCGGCCGTCGGAAGCACGGATGCAGGAGCTCGGCAACGGGATGGAGAAACGCGCAACCAGCCAATCGAAACACAGGGAGGATGACCACTCTCCCCCAACGTGGTCCCTCCTGGCGGTTCTGGCGCTGGCCTTGGCTGCCGGAGGGATTACTGCGCGGCTTGAAGCGGGACCCAAATTTGACTGGCTGCTGCTGATGACGGCCATGGGCCTGACTGCCGCGGTGGCCATGAGGCTGCTGGCCGACAACGCCGCGGAGCGCGAAGCCGCGCTGCGCTATGGCGGAGACCCCCTGAAGGATCTGCTGGATTCGGCGGGTACGCTGGTGATGTCCATCGGCTTGGATGGCCGGCTTACGTATATGAATCCCGCGGCGGAGCGGCAGCTTGGCTACCATGCCGAAGAGCTGATGAAGCAGCCCACGAGGACAACGGAGCTTTTGCCGCCAGGCGAGGAAGATCGCCTGGTGGCAGAGGTGCAAAAGCTGTTTGGGGTGCGTGTAAATCCGGAGCCCGCTCCGGGAGGCAGCCTAGCCGCTTACGCTGAGGTGATCCGCACCTTGGCGCCGAGCCAGGTTCCCAGCTTTGAGACCCACCTGCGGCGCAAGGACGGTTCTCTTTATGCTGTCCGCTTGCACATATCCGCGCTGCGCAACCGCGACGGCGAAGCCATTGGACTGGTGGCCATGGCGCTGGGACAGGGTTTGTCCACCGCGTTAGATCAGCCGCTGCGCGCGTCCCGCGAACGCTACCGCGACCTGTTTGAAAACTCCAGCGAGATGATGGCGACTCTGGATCTCGGGGGAAAGTTCCTCTATGTGAATCCGGCGTGGAAGAACTGTTTCGGCCGGGACATGAGCAAGACGCTGGAGCATGAGTCCTTTGAGGATGCGTTTGGACCCACGAGCCGCACCGATGCCGCATTCTTGCTGCGGCGGGCTATGGCCGGAGAGACGATCGACCGTGCGCCATTGCGCAACGAGACTGAGGACGGCCGGGTGCTGGATCTGGAGCTGAGCCTGCATCAGCGCCGGAAGTCGGGCCGGCCGGTGGCAGTTCAATGCCTGGCGCGCGATGTAACCCAGCAAAAGCAGCGCGAACATCGCCTGGCCCTGCAACTGGTGGTAAGCCAGATCGTAGGAGAGAACGTTTCATCGGAGATGGCCGCCACTCGGGTTCTGGAAGCGCTGTGCGTTTCCCAGGGCTGGGACGTGGCTTTGAAATGGGATGTGAATCCAGAGGAAAACAAGCTTGAATTCAGCACCGCGTGGGGCGTTCCAGGCGCCAATACCGAGGCCTTGATCCAGGAAAGCATGGCCATGAGAATGGCGCCGGGTGTCAGCCTGCCGGGGCGGGCATGGAAGGAAGGTCGGCTGGTGTGGATTGCGGACATGACAGGCGTGCCCGTGGATCCCCGTGTACAGTCGGCTGTGCGACATCAGATGGCCTCGGGCTGGGCGGCTCCGGTGCAGGTGGGCAACACCGTTCTGGCGGTGCTGGAGTTCTATTGTCACCTGAAACTGCGTGAGGACCGCGAGACCACGGCAGCCATGGAGACAGTGGCCAACTCCCTGGGCCAAATGCTGGCCCGGACCAGGGAGCGCGAGCGGGCAGAAGAGCTGAGCCGCCAGCAGGAAATCCTGCTCGGGTCAGTGGCGGACGGCATCTGCGGAGTGGACCGGAACGGGCTGGTGCGATTTGCGAATCCCGCCGCCGGCAGGCTGCTTGGCGCGCGGCCCGCCAGCCTGATTGGCAAGCCGGTGCACCAGTTGGTGCATGGGTGGGCTCCGCCGGACAGGCAGTGCGACGAGGATTGTCCCTTGCGGCGTCCCGCGGGGCAGCGCAAGTCTTCCGGTGGCGAGGGCACAATTTTTCGCAGCAACGGCGTTGGATTTCCCGCGGAGTATTTCATGAATCCGATCCTGGACCAGGGCCGTTTTTCCGGTTCGGTGCTGAGTTTTCGCGACATCAGTCAGCGCTACGCCCTTGATCGGATGAAGGATGAGTTCGTGTCCACGGTGAGCCATGAACTGCGCACGCCGTTGACCTCTATCCGCGGAGCGCTGGGGCTGCTTTCGTCGGGCATGCTGGGAGCGATCAACGAGAAAGCGGCCAACCTTTTGCGCATTGCGCTCACCAACTCCGAACGGCTGGTGCGGCTGATCAACGACATCCTGGATCTGGAGCGCACTCAAAGCGGACGCGAGCCTCTGGCCTTTCGCCCGGTGCCGCTGGGCGAGGTGGTCCGGCAATCCATCGACGGCATGCAGTTGATGGCGGAGCAGGCAGCCGTGCTGTTGATTCACGACAAAACCCAGGTGGAGATCACTGCCGACCCCGACAGGCTGCAACAGGTGATGACCAACCTGCTTTCGAACGCGATCAAATTCTCGCCGCCCAACTCGGCAGTCTCCGTGATGCTGCGGCCGGGCGCCAGTGGGGTCACGCTTTCGGTCATCGACCAGGGCCGCGGCATTCCGGCCGACAAGCTGGAAGCCATCTTCGGCCGTTTTCAACAGGTCGACGCTTCAGACTCCCGGCAGAAGGGCGGCAGCGGCCTGGGTCTGGCCATCTGCCGCGCCATCGTGGTGCAGCACAACGGGCGCATCTGGGCCGAACGCAATCCGGTTCGAGGCTCGACATTTCGCGTGTTCCTTCCTTACCAGCCCGAGACAAAAACTAATGACCATACTGAAGATGAAGGCCAGTCTGAGCTCGGTGCGGTGCTGGTAGCCGAGGACAGCGGGGCTGCAAGGCCGCAGATTGCAGATCAACTGGCGCGCTACGGTTATCGCGTGGTGGAAGCTTCCACGGTGGAACAGACTCTGGCGGTCGCGCACGATGGTGTTGCGGCCATTGTGCTGGATACAACCCTGGACGGCATGAATGGATGGGAGATTCTGCCTCTGCTGCGAAGGGCCAAGCCGGAAGCGCACACACCGATTGTTCTGATGAGTCTGGCCAATCCGGAGAGTACCGTGGAGTTGCCCCAGGAGACCCCGGGATTTTTGGAAAAACCAACCGACGACGCCTTGGTAGACGAGGTGGCCCGGGCGCTTTGCGGGCCTGGTGAAGTAGCGCGGATTCTGGTGGTGGAAAGTAATGTGGAACTGGCGCGGACAATCGGAAAGATATTCGCCCGGGAAGACATCAGCGTGAAGTTGGCGTTTACCAGGCAGGCGGCACTGAACGAGTGTCTTGCCTTCCAACCTCATATGTTGGTGATCGATCTTGGACTTCCTGATAGCGAAGGGTTTAATTTGGTGGATTGGCTGCGCCAGCACGATCACCTGGGCCGACTGCCGGTGGCGGTGTTCTCGGGCAGCGAACTAGCCTCGGCAACGTGGAGGCAGATCGCCTTGGGACCGACTCATTTCCTGACTAAGGCCAGCATCAAGCCATCGCAGTTGGAGGCGCTGATCCTGACCATGCTGCGCAATTCCGGCGAGACCGAGGAAGATCGTTCCGAGGTTTCAGCTGGCCAGAGTTCGTGAGCCAGGCGAGCTAAGGCTGTGAGGAACGGGATTGAGCAGCGCAAGGATGGTGCTCGCGGGTTCACAATGAACAGGGGACTTCCAAAGGCGGCCGGCTGAAATCCGTACCGCCGTGCAAGGCCCATGGAGAATTCATCTATGCAGCACCGCATTCTTATCATTGACGACGAAGACGACATTCGTGAAGTGGCGGCGTTGAGCCTGGAGACGGTGGCCGGCTGGGAGGTGATGGTCGCCAACTCGGGAGCGCAAGGGCTTGCCCGTGCGTCCGTCTACAAGCCTGACGCCATCTTGCTGGATGTGATGATGCCCGGCATGGATGGGCCCACCACGTTTCGCGAACTGCAGAAGAATCCCGAAACAGCGCACATTCCGGTGCTGCTGTTAACCGCCAAGGTGCAGGCCAGCGACAAGCTTCGCTTTGCCGACCTGGATGTGAAGGCCGTGCTGGTCAAGCCATTCGATCCCATGACGCTCTCCACGCAGATTGCCGGCGCGCTGGGCTGGGAGTAACAGACGGCTGCCCATGGATCAGGATAGACAGGCATCAATGGCCGGCGTAATGAATCGCCTGTGGGTGCAGTTTCTTCCCCTAATGGTGGAGCGTGTGGCGATTCTGGAAGCGGTGGCGGCAGCCCTTGCCGAAGGAACACTAACGCCGGATCGACGGGTAGAGGCCAGCGGAGAAGCACACAAACTGGCTGGCGTGTTAGGCACCTTCGGCCTGTCTGAAGGCACGTTGCTGGCGCGCGAGGCAGAGATGGGATTGGGCGGCGAACCTGAAACGGGCCCCAGTGCTGCGCGACTGGCAGAAATCGGCGCACAATTGCGGACCATGCTCGCCGACAGAAAACCCTGACCAGCAGCCACTGACCCGGGAAGCGCCTCCGTTGCGGAAACGCTGTGTGCGAACGGTGGTTGGCGAAGACTATGCCCTCCACGGCGCCTCAGCAATTACACTCGACTTGAGTGATTCGATCTGATCCATCTGCGCGTCAGCTCGACCTTGGCTTCGAGGCCCTCGGGGCTGCGCGTCGCGTTTGGCCGGTGCGCGAACTGGTGGAGCAGGTCCGCCAACTGGTGGAGCAGCGCTACAGCGATGTGTGGGTCGAGGGTGAGATTTCCAACTTTCGCCCCGCGCCCTCAGGCCACATTTATTTCACCCTCAAAGACGCTGAGGCACAACTACCCGTAGTGCTCTTCAAGCGCCAAGCGCTGCTGCTGCGCTTCCGGCCCGGTGACGGCCTCCACGTGCTGGTGCGGGGGCGCGTGAGTGTGTATGAGCAGCGTGGCCAACTCCAACTCGTAGCCGAAACCATGGAGCCGGTGGGCGCGGGTTCGCTGCAGTTGGCCTTTGAACAACTCAAGGAGCGGCTCGCGGCCGAGGGCCTGTTCGACGCCGCCCGCAAACGTCCGCTGCCGGCCTTTCCGCGCACCGTGGGCATTGTCACTTCGCCCACCGGAGCCGTCATCCGCGACTTCCTCAACATCGTCGGCCGCCGCCACTCGGGGCTGAACGTGCTGGTCGTCGCTGCTTCGGTGCAGGGCGAACAGGCGCCCGGCGAAGTGGAGGCGGCACTCGAGGTGCTGAACGCCTCGGGGCTGGTGGACTTGATTGTGCTGGCGCGCGGCGGCGGATCGCTCGAAGACCTGGCCGCCTTCAACAGCGAACGCGTAGCCCGCTCCATTGCAGCGTCGAAGCTGCCGGTGGTGTCAGCCATTGGTCACGAAACAGACTTTACAATTGCTGATTTTGTGGCCGACTTGCGCGCACCCACGCCTTCCGCTGCGGCAGAATTGATTACCGAGGTGCAGCACCGCATCGCCGAGCGGGTAGCCAATCAGGCCAGCCGGCTCGCGCGCGCGGCCCGCTTCCAGCTTCTGCAAGCGCGGCAAAGGCTCGACAGCCTGCCCGTGGGACGGACGGAGTGGCGCATGACCACCATGCTGCATCGCGCGGAGCAGCAATTGGATGATCTCGGCTTTCGCATGGAAGTGTGCGTCGAAGACCACCTGCGCCGCCGTCAGCGCCATGTGGCCGACCTTACGGCCGCTGTTGAACGCCACGACCCGCGCCAGCGCCTGGCCCAGACGCGCGAACGGCTGACAGCCCGCCGCACGCGGCTGGACCGCTCGGTGGAACGCGCGCTGCGCGCACACAGTGAGCGTCTAGGTGCGCTGGATGCGCGATTACACTCGCTGTCTCCGCTGGCCGTACTGAAACGTGGATATGCCCTGGTGTTAAGTGCCGAGGGCGAGTTGATTCGCTCCACCGCGCAAGTCGCGGTGGGGGACCAGGTAACCACACGTTTGAGTGATGGAAAATTCACCAGCCGCGTGGACAATAAGACTAGGAATAAACAACACAAGAAATGAGACGATGATCACAGCCACTACACGTAGACTTTTTGGCACCGACGGCATTCGCGGCATTGCCGGTAAGGAACCGCTGGACGCAACCACGGTCTTTGCCACAGGATTGGCCCTGGGTCATTCCCTGCGCACCGGCGCGCTACAACCCAAAGTCATTCTGGGCCGCGATACACGCGAGTCCAGCACATGGATTGCGGCCACACTGGCTGCCGGCTTGCGCGAAGCCGGGGCGCGCGTAGCCAGCGCAGGCGTAGTGCCGACGCCTGCCGTGGCCTTTCTGACGCGCACCCGCGGATTTCACGCCGGGGTGGTGATTTCGGCCTCGCACAATCCCTGGCGCGACANNTTCGGCGGCGACGGCTTCAAGCTGCCTGACGCGCTGGAACTCGCGATGGAAGAAGAGATTCTGCATTATGCAGCATCCGCAGCCATCCCCGATCCAGCCACACTGCCGCCCCTCGAGGACAATGCGGCGCTCCAGGCCGACTACATCGGATTCCTGATCGAATGCGTGCCGGGATTGAGGCTCGAGAACCTGCGTATCCTTGCCGATTGCGCCAATGGCGCGGCGGCGGCGGTGGCCCCCGAGTTGTTCGCACGGCTGGGTGGCGGCGTGGTGCTGCTGAACATTACGCCCGACGGACGCAACATTAACGACGGCTGTGGCGCGCTGCATCCCGAGTGGGTGGCGACGCAGGTGCAGGCACGCGGGGCCGAGTTGGGCCTGACCTTCGATGGTGACGCCGACCGCTGCATGTTGACCGGTGCGCATGGAAACATCGTCAACGGCGATGCAATTCTTCTGATGGCCGCGCGCGATCTTCAGAGCCGTGGCCTCTTGACGGGCGATCTGTTAGTGGCCACAACCATGTCCAACATGGGCCTTGAAGCGGCGCTCAAACGCTCCGGCATCCGAATGCTGCGGGCGCCTGTGGGCGACCGCTACGTGCTGGAACAGATGCTGGCGCATAACGCGGCACTGGGCGGTGAGCAGTCCGGCCACATCCTGTTCCCTCACCTTGCCACCACCGGCGACGGTCTGCTGACTGCCCTTGTGGTCCTTGACTTGATCGCGCGCACCGGCAAAAGCATCGAGGAACTGACCGCGGATTTGAAAGTCTTCCCGCAGGTCATCGTCAACGTGAAGGTGCGCGAAAAGAAGCCGCTCGAGGGAATTCCCTCCGTGGCCGCGCGCATCCGCGCCGCCGAAGAAGAGTTGAAAGATTCAGGCCGCGTGGTGATCCGCTATTCGGGCACAGAAGCCTTGGCCCGCGTGATGATCGAAGCGGAAAGCGAAGATGCAATGCGCCGCCACGCGGATGCCATCGCCGAGGCCATCCGCGCCGAGTTAGGAATCTGACACGAAAATCGAAGCAATGGGTGCCCCAGGTCCCGGGGTCCCAGCGACAGGTCCTCGTCGCTGGGGTGAGGATTCGCTTTTGGGACCTGGGATCTCTCGTGCCAATTCCTCTTGAACTCCCCCTTATCCCCTCAGGCTCGCCGGCGGAACGCTCACTGCGGAAAGCTCTTCGTAGACTGCCTGCGGTAACTCAAGGGCCGCCGCTGCGATGTTCTCTTCCACGTGCACAGGCGATGAAGTTCCCGGTATTGGCAGAATCACCTTGGACCGCTTGAGCAGCCATGCCAGAGCTACCTGGAACGGCGCGGCCTTCAGTTCCTTTGCCACCTTCTCAATAGCCTCATGCGCTTTTCTTGCCTGGCCCATCGGCGCCCAGGGCAGGAAAGCGATGCCGTTCTTCTCGCAATAATCCACGACGAAGTCATACTCGCGATCGGCAAAGCTGTAGCGGTTCTGCACCGCGGCAATGGGCACAATGCGGCGTGCGCGCTCAATGTGCTCGCGGGTAACGTTGGAGAGTGCCACGTGCCGGATCTTGCCTTGCTCGCGCAGCTTAGCCAGCGCCTCCACCGATGCCTCGAAGGAAACCGCATTGTCGGGAGCGTGAAAATGGTGCACGTCGATGCGGTACAGGCGCAGCCGCTTGAGGCTGCCCTCCAGCGCTTGGGCCAGGTGCTTGGGGCTGCCATTGTGGGTCCACTGGCCGGGACCCGGGCGCTCCCATCCGCCTTTGGTCGCAATCACCAAGCCGGCCGGATAGGGATAGAGTGCTTCGGCAATCAATTCTTCCGATATGCCGGGGCCGTAGGAGTCGGCTGTGTCGATGAGGTTTACGCCTAATTCAACGGCACGGCGCAATGTGGCCAGCGCGGCCGGCTTATCGGCGGGAGGGCCCCAGATCCCGGGTCCGGTTATGCGCATGGCTCCATAGCCAAGACGGTTCACAGTGAGGTCGCCTCCAATAGTGAAGGTGCCCGCGGCGTCAGCAGAAATGGCTCGGGTTGTGCTCATGGAATTCGCTCCTGTAGTGATAAATAATGTCGGCAACCGCTCATTATAGGGCGATGGAATAATTCGCACCCACTGCTTGGATGAGCATTCCTGACCTGTTGATTCATGCCAACGGTCTCTTCCGGCTCAGAATGCGGGATGCGAATCTACAAATCCCGCCAATTGGGGCCAAAGGCCACGTCTGCTACGAGGGGCACGCTCAGTTGAACGACGTCCTCCATCTCTTTGCGCACCAGTGCTTCCACTTCCGCGGCTTCATCGGCAGGAACTTCAAACAGCAATTCGTCGTGAACCTGGAGGACCATGCGAGATTTGAGTTTGCGCTCGGCGAGCTTGCGATCGAGGGCAATCATGGCCAGCTTGATAAGGTCGGCGGCGGTGCCCTGCAGCGGCGTGTTGATGGCGGTGCGCTCGGCAAATCCGCGCTGGTTGGGGTTGCGGCTCTGGATGTCGGGAATAGGTCGCATGCGGCCAAACATGGTGCGCACGCTGCCCTCGCGCCGCGTGGCTTCGAGAGTCTTTTCGATAAACGCTTTCACACCCAGGTAACGAGCAAAGTAGCGGTCGATGTAGGCGCGCGCCTCAGATTGTGGAATGCCTAACTGCGCGGCCAGCCCGAAGGCCGAGATGCCGTAGACAATGCCAAAGTTGACGGCCTTGGCGCGGTTGCGCGTCTCCTTGTCCATGGTCTCCGCGGGCACGCCGAAGACCTCGCTGGCAGTCAGGGTGTGAATGTCTTCGTTGTTCAGGTAGGCGCGCACCAGCAGCGGATCGCCGCTGAAGTGTGCCAGCAGGCGCAGCTCAATCTGCGAGTAATCGGCAGAGAGCAGTTGGGTGCCCGGCGCGGCAATGAACGCGGCGCGAATCTCGCGTCCCAGTTCGGTGCGCACGGGAATGTTCTGCAGATTGGGGTTGATGGACGATAGCCTGCCGGTGGCAGTGGCAGCAGCCTGAAAGGTGGTGTGGACACGCCCATCGGCATCGGCCAGCAGCGGCAACGCATCCACGTAAGTGGACTTCAGCTTCGAGAGATGGCGAAATTCGAGCACCAGACGAGGGACTTCGTGGGTCTCGGCCAGTTGCTCCAGCACATCTTGCGCGGTGGAGATGGACTTGCTCTTTCCGCGCGCGGCAGGCGCCGGAAGACCCAGATGAGTAAAGAGCACATCGCCTAGTTGTTTGGGCGAATTGATATTGAAGCGGCGGCCTGCGAGTTCGAAGATGCGCTCGCCCACCCGCTCCAGTTCCAAGGCGAAGCGCTTTGACAGGCCGTCAAGCACGCCCAGATCGATGCGCACGCCGGCCCGCTCCATGCGATAGAGGACGGGCGCGAGAGGCAGGTCAATCTCCGTGTAAACACGCGCCACACCGGCCTTTTCAGCCTCCGCGCGCAATACCGGAACCAGCGCACGAATAGCTGCCGCCCCGGCCGCCAGCGAAGACGGCGGAGCCTGGCTGTGGCGGGCCGCCACATCGGCCAGCGACTGTGTGGTGTGGGTGGGGTTGAGCGCATATGACAGCAGCATGGTGTCGTCCACCGCGCCGGGCAGCGTGACCCCCTGCGCGCCGAGTAGGTGCAGAGCCAGTTTCCAATCGTGGATTCGCTTGGGTACCGCAGCATCTTCCAGCAGCGCCCGCAACTGGGGTGTGAGCGGCAGCCGCAACGCCGTCGCGGGCTGCGCGCATACGCCCATGCTGAAGCCCGCCTTCTTCTCTGCGGCCTCGGCCACATCCAGCAACGAGAGCGCCGCAGGCGGTTCGTCGTCCGCGTCCTGTGCGGCAGGCGTCGCAGCGTCTAGCGCAAACGCGAACCCATTCGCGCGCGCATCGGCGTAGAAGGCGGTGCCCTGCTCTTCGCTTGGCTCGTCGATCAGTTCGACGGCCGGTCCCGTCGTGGGGGGTGCAAGGTCGCGCAGCATCGAGGTAAATTCGAGTTCAGTAAAAAGCTCGCGGCAGGCCTCGAGGTCGGGCGGTTGCGTCTCCATCGCGCTCAAGTCAAGCGCCAGCGGCACATGGCTGTCGATAGTTACCAGTTCTTTCGACAAGAGAACCGCGTCGCGATTCTGCTCCAGCGATTCGCGATAGCTTTTGCGCTTGACCTCGGCGGCACGCTTCAGCACCGCCTCCACGCTGCCGAACTCCACGATCAACTCCACGCTGCCTTTGTCGCCGATCCCGGGAGCGCCGGGGATATTATCGACCGCATCGCCGCGCAGTGCCATCACATCGACGACTTTCTCCGGCGGCACGCCCAGGGTCTCCGTCACCTTCGCCGGATCGAGAATCAGATTGTCCTTCTGCGGATTCAGTATCTTCACTCGCGGCGTCACTAACTGCATCATGTCCTTGTCGCCAGAGACGATAAAGACCTCGTGCTCGCTCTCCGCGGCCTCGCGGGCCAGCGTGCCAATCACGTCGTCGGCCTCAAACCCCACGGCCTCCAGGATTGGAATGCGTAGTGCTTCGAGAGCGCGGCGGATGTAGGGGATCTGGCGGCGCAGGTCTTCGGGCATCGAGGCGCGATTGGCCTTGTAGCCGTCGTAACTGACATCTTCGAAGCACTGCGTTTTGCCGTTCCACTTGCGCAGCGTGGTCAGGTCGCGCGCGCGGCCGTCGCGAAAGACCTCACCGCTGACGTCGAATACGGCGGCAAAGTAGAGCGGGGCAAAGTCCTGGCGCAGTTTCTTGATCATGTTGACAAAGACGTAAGTGGCCGCCGTGGGCAGCCCCGAGCGCGTGGACATGGGGCGGCTACGCTGCATCGCGTGGTAGGCGCGAAAAATGAACGACATGGCGTCGAGCAGGAAGACGGGCGGTTTGGCTTGATCCGGCACGCTACAGAGTCTATCAGTGTTGGCGCGGGTGCGAGCCGGATTCAAACCGGCAAAGGCCTGGACGCAGCGTCTCCGGAACCTTGAGTCTCTACGGATACAGCAGGGGCAGAGCCATGGCGCACATAGACCCATAGATAGAAAATGCTCATGACGAGAAGGATGAGCGGGATGGGACGAGCCAGCACCATGGTCAGCCACCGGCCGGAGAGACCCGACGACGCGGCAAGAAAGTGGCGAACCAGAAAGATACGTGCCAACGACGGGAAATCTCCATTCATCCCGATGCCGGCAGTGGTCAAAAGGAGGGCAAACCAGCCTCTCGCGCCGCCTTCGGCCCAGAGAATGGCACAGGCGGGGACGGCAAGCAGCAGGATCTTGGCATCGTGTTCCCGATGATAGAGCGGCAGCATGGAGAGCGGTGCGATTGCCGCCAGCGCCAGCCATGCCCTCATCGGTGATGCGCGCGACCGCAGAGTAGCCACTGCCCACACTATCAGGAGCCCCCCGCAGAGGATATAAGTTGCCAAGTTATAGACCAGAGGATCCGCAAAAAAGATGCTGATGTCCGATTGCAGTTCGACCACCGCATCGATATCTTCCCCAACCTTTGATGCTGGGCCGACGTCATCCAGGTCGCCGGGCGCAGAAAATACCTGCATATTGGTGTGCATTTCCTTTATCCAATTCGGCGCCACGTGCGTCACCCACAGAACCGGAGGCAAGCTGAGAAGAAGAGCGACCGCCAGTGTTTGCAATGCGCGTTTGCGACCAGCCCCGCCCGCAAGCAGGAAATACAGCCAGACCAGGCCGGTGTCGTGCGGCTTGACAATGAGGCTGATCGCCAGGCATGCGACACCGGCAAACGCAAACTGCTCTCGAAAAAAGCACCAAACGGCTATGGTACAAAGGGCAATCGCAATTCCTGCGGAATTGCCTATCATAAAGAGCCATAGGCTATTCACAAGAAGGAACGCGGCCAAGCCTCCCGATATAACTTGGGAATAACTTGCTCCAGAACTCCAGATAAGAAAGCCGGCTAGGATGAGGCTCGCTGCTGTAAGTGTCATCCAGAGCAGATGTGCGGAATAAAACGCCATTAGGGCGAAGGGTACGGTGAAGGCAAATGCAGTGGGTAGGTAAAAGTAGGATGTTACAACTCTGCGAATTCCTGCCGGGTCTGAATGAAGCTCTCCACTCTCTGTCTGATAAGTCCTCAGTAAGTCGCCCTGGCTATAGGGGTTGCCATGTTGCAGGAGACATCGTGCGCTGTAATACACCACTCGGAAATCTACTCCTGAGATGGCAGAGGCGCGTTCAAAGAGCGAGCCGAGCAGAACAAACAGCGCACATCCCAACACCAACAGATACAGGCCATCGCGCCGCGTACTCGTCATATTCAGCCTAGCTCCATATCGCAGTGTACTTGACTATCTGAGGATAAGCCGTTGGAGCGGTCGTTGCTCTGCTGCATTGCGCATCAAGGTACAGAAGATGCCGCAGGCGCACCTACCGCAGCTTCTCCCGGGACTTCAGGCCCAGCGAATGTGACCTGGACGCGTGTATGCCGCACATAGGCCCACAGATAAAAGATGCACATGGCCAGCAACACGAGCGGGACTGGCCGAGCCAGCACTACTGTCAGTATTTCGCCTGTAAGGCCTTGGGCAGTGGCAAGCAGAGGACGAGAGAGCCAGATGCGCGCTGCGCTTGGCGTATCTCCGTTGGCCACCAAGCCGGCGGCAGTGACCGCGAGCGCTGACCACCCTACAACGCCGCGCTCGGCCCAGAGCATGGCGCACGCGGGAATTGTAAGCAGCAGAAGCCGAGCATCGTCCTGCCGGTGATAGAGCGGCAGCATGGCGAGAGGCGCTATGGCCGCCAGCGCCAGCCAGGCCGTGGCCGGCGAGAAACGCGATCGTAGTGTAGCCAACACCCAGACCAGGAGAAGCGGCACACAAAAAAGATAACTGGCCGGGTTGTAGATGCGCGGATCATCCAGGAATACGCTGATCACCGTCTGCAGGTCGACGATTGAATCGGGAGTGTCGCGAGAGGCGGAGGTCGGTCCGGGATCGTTGATGTCGCTGCGCGCCGAAGTCGCGGTGAGGTTGGAGTGCAGCTCCGACATCCAGTGCGGCGCAACATACGAGACCCACAGAACGCCCGGCAGGCCGAGGACGATGGTTACCACGAGGGTTTGCAGCGCGCGCTTGCGGCAGAGGCCGCCGGCCAACAGGAAATAAAGCCAGATCAGACCCGCAACATGCGGCTTGATGGCCAGGCTAACAGCAAAACAGAGAATCCCGGCGGGCACAAACCTCCCCTTGAGAAAGCACCACACGGCCACTGCGCAAAGGCCGACCACGACCCCGGCAGTATTGGCAACGTCGGTAAGCATGATGCTGGTGAGAAGAAAGAAGCAGATCAGGACTCCGGCCATTATTGGCGCGTGATCGGCGGCTAGGTTCCACATCAGACATGCGCCAAGGACGATGCTCAGAGCAATAAGCGCAATCCAGAGCGCGTGCGCCCAGGCCCACGGCAGCAATGCAAGGGGTGCGATAAGTATCAGGCCGGTTGGCAGGTTGATATAGACCGCGACAAGGCGGCGCACGGGAGCAGCATCCGACATGCGATCGCCTCCCTCGGCCCGGTAGACGCGCAGCATCTCACTTTCCCGGTAGGGATCAGCATGTTGCAGCAGGCAGCGCGCTCCGTAATACACCGCCTTGAAGTCGATTACGGTGGCCGTTGCGGAGCGCTCCATGGCGATGCTCACTAGGATGAAGATCACGCTGCCAAAGAGCAGAAAAATCAACCCATCGAGCCGCTCTCTCTTCATTGCGAGCCTCTCTCTGCGGCGCGGGCATAAGTGCGCCGCACGTAGACCCACAGA
The DNA here is from genome assembly GCA_003165075.1 of Acidobacteriaceae bacterium. Lineage (GTDB taxonomy): Bacteria > Acidobacteriota > Terriglobia > Terriglobales > Acidobacteriaceae > Telmatobacter. The sequence goes on from PLSM01000094.1 coordinate 119,264, forward strand.
TAGAAAATGCCCATCGTCAACAGAATGGGTGGAATTGGCCTTGTGACCGCAACCGTGACTATCTTTCCTGGCAACCCCGCTGCGGAAATGTTGAAATCCTTGGTGAGCAGCCTGAGAGCTATAAGCGGAATATCACCAGTCAGAACAACCGCTGCGGTATTCACCAGCAAGGCGAGCCAACGAATCAGGCCGCCTTCTGCCCAGAGCATCGCACATGCAGGAATACTGAGCAGCAGGAGCTTGGTGTCATAGGGCCGATGATAAACCGGGAGCATGGTCAGAGCCGCGATTGCCGCCAGCGCCAGCCAGGCTGTCGCCGGCGAGGAACGCGATCGCACGGTTACAAACATCCATACGAGCAGCAGCGGCGCACAAATCAGATAGGAAGCCAGATCGTAGAAGCGCGGATCATCCCGAAAGGGGCTGATGACTGTTTGCAGGTCAATGACTGTATACGGCAGGCGGCCATCAAAATTAGCCCCTCTTGGGTCGCTGAGGCTTCCAGGCGCAGAATTCGCCGATAAATTGGCGCGTAGTTCCGGCACCCAGTTGGGAGCAACATGTGTGATCCACAGGACAGCGGGAAGACTTAGCACCAGTGTCACAACGAGGGTTTGCAGAGCGCGTTTGCGATAAACTCCGCCTGCCAATAAAAAGTAGAGCCACACCAGAGCCGCGTCATGGGGCTTGACAGCGAGGGCAACCGCAAGACACAGAACACCTGTCGCGGCAAAGCGCTCCTCAAGAAAACACCAGGCGGCAATCACGCAAAGGCTCACCACTATCCCGGCCGAATTACCGACCGCGAACACAAATTCGCAGTTGGCAAGCACCATGCAAGCCAGGAAAATGGAAACTCCCGGCGCGCGTCTTGCTCCCAGATCCCACATCAGAAAGGCCGCGAGGATCAGGCAGCAGGCCATCAGCATCATCCAAAGAACATGCGCAGGCCCCCACGGCAGAATCGCGAAGAGAGCCACGAACGAAGCTGCAGTGGGCAAGTAGACCCACAGCGTTACACTGCGGCGAAGCTGGGCAAACTCCGGTGAACTTTCCCCGCCAGCCGCCAGATAGGAACTCTGTAGTTCGCTCTCCTGGTAGGGGTCGCACCGTTGAAGCAGGCAATGCGTACCGTAATAAACCGCTTTGAAGTCGATCATTCCGTACAGCGCCGTTCGTTCCAAAGAAGCGCCCCAGAGGATGAAAATCCCGCTGCTCAGCAGCAACAGAAGCACTCCACCCAGGCGCGCTCTTGTCATCTTCAACCTCTCTCTCCGTCAGGAATGGCGTGCAAGCTCTGAAACCGGTTGCTGAGTCCCCTTTCCTGGCGCGCGCTGGATGCGAGCGGCTCGGGTTCGTGCGGCTGCTGTTCAGGACTTCGCACATCTGTGAATCCCGCCGGAGTGCGCATGCGCCGCACGTAGACCCACAGATAAAAAATGCCCATCGTCAAGAGGATGGGTGGAATTGGCCTTGTGACCGCAACCATCGCTATCTTTCCCAGCAGGCCCGTTGGACCTGGGTGCAGATCCTTGGTGAGCATTCCGAGAATTGCCAGCGGAATATCTCCTGTCAAAACAACCGCCGCAGTATTTACCAGAACAGCAACCCACCCAACCAGGCCGCCCTCGGCCCAGAGCAAGGCACAGGCAGGAACGGTGAGCAGCAAGAGCTTCGCGTCATGATGGCGATGATAAACGGGGAGCAGGGAGAGCGCCGCGACTGCCGCTAGCGCCAACCATGCTGTTGCAGGCGAGCTGTGGGAGCGCAGAGTTACTAATATCCAAACGAGCAGGAGCGGTCCGCATATCAGATAGGTCACCGGGTTATAGAATTGCGGATTATCGCGGAAGGCGCCGACGACGGCTTGCATGTCGATGACCGGATCCGGATCGCGGTTACCGGCTCGATTGAGCTCTGGATCGTTAAGACCGCCGTGTGCCGTTGTCTCCACCAGATTCGAGTGCAATTCCTGCATCCAACGGGGCGCAACGCTGGACGTCCACACGACCGCCGCGAGACCCAACACAAGAGTCACTGCGAGAGTTTGCAGTGCGCGCTTGCGGCAAATTCCCCCCGCCAGCAGGAAATAGAACCAGACCAGGCCCGCGACCTGGGGCTTGACGGCGAGGCTGATTGCCAGGCAGATCACACCCACCGCAGCAAGGCGCTCCTGGAGAAAACACCACGCGCCCACCAGGCAAAGGCTGACCACAATCCCTGCTGTATTTCCAGCCGCAAAGATGTATTCGCAGTTAGCCAGCACCATGCAAGCCAGGAATACAGAAACGCCCGGCGCGCGTTTTGCCCCCACGCTCCACATCAAGAAGGCGGCGATGGTCAGGCCTGCGCCCGTCATGGCCATCCATAGCATATGCGCCGGCCCCCACGGCAGCATCGCCAAAGGAGCGATGAAAATAAATACAGTCGGCAGGTTTACGCATATCGTGACAATCCCGGAAAGTTGGCTCAACTCCGGGGTATGATCGTGCTCTTCGGCCAGATAAACCGACTGCAGTTCACTTTGCCGGTAGGGGTCGCGATGCTGAAGCAGGCATCGCGCGCCGTAGTAGACCGCCTTGAAATCTATCATTCGGTGAGGCATGGAGCGCTCCAACGAAGCGCCCCAGGAAATGAAGATCCCACTACTCAGCAGCAACAGAAGCACTCCGCCCAGCCGCGCTCTTGTCATGTTCGACCTTTCCTTCTTCAGGGACGGTGCGTGAGCTCGGAATAGTACTTCTGTCTGACCTTTCTTCCTGATGCTTCGAAGCGCGGCAGGCGGACAAGGTGCCACTTGTGCGCCACAAAGCTCAACGTCGTGCCGAGAACTCCAAGTCCATACTGCACGCTACGCTTGAAGTTGATGGACGAAGCTTCTCGAAAGTATTTCGTGGGGCAGGAGATTTCTCCGATGCGGAAGCCGAACATAACGGCCTGCGCGATCATCTGGTTGTCAAAGACAAAGTCGTCGGAGTTCTCGAGTATCGGTAGAGTCTCAAGCAGCTCGCGCGAGAATGCACGGAAGCCGGTGTGATATTCCGATAGCTTGACGCCCAGAAACAGATTTTGAAACGCGGTGAGGAAGCGGTTGGCGATGTACTTATAGAGCGGCATGCCGCCCCGGAGTGCGCCACCGCCCAGAATCCGCGAGCCAAGCACCATGTCGTAAACACCACTGGCCACCATGCCAGCCATGGCCGGGACCAGGGAGGGTGTGTACTGATAATCGGGGTGGACCATGACCACAATATCGGCGCCCGCAGCCAGAGCCTCTTGATAACAGGTCTGCTGGTTGCGGCCATAGCCGTAGTTGGTATCGTGAACGAAGGTCTGCACGCCGAGTTCACGGGACAGTTGCGCGGTTTGGTCCCTGCTGGAGTCATCGACAAGAATCTTGATATCCACCACAGCAGACAGCTCGCGCACTGTCACTTCCAAAGTTTTCTCGGCGTTGTAGGCCGGCATCACGACCGCAATTCGTTTTCCGTCGATCATGGATTCACGACCCTCATCCATCTATTTTCTTACAAACATACCTCAGGCGGATTACCGTGTTACCGGGGTTACCTGCTCAGGCACCGGATAAGGGACGGCCTCTGCCGGACTCAGATCCGGCTGCACCAGCCAGACCTTCCGATTCTTATAGTACTGGAATAGCTCACGATTACTGGCCCCATCCATCTCGTGCGCCCAGATGACCTTCGAATCATCGATGTCGGCGGCATTGAAAATCCACTCCTGGGTGAGATACGGGTCCGCAGAGGCGCGGACTAAAACCAGTTGCTGGCCAGGAAGCTGTTCCAACCGGCTCTCAATATTCGCTCGTTCCGTACCGAAATGATCAGGTCCATACCAACGGTCCATCCACGCGCTTGGCGGCGCCTCGGAAATTGGGAAATGGAGCGCACGGTCAAATAACCGTAGTCCTGCCATCACCAGGCATATGGTTACGCTCAGTCGCACGATTGTCGTGCCCACTCGTTGACCCCCGGGGCTCCAATGCCACAGATGACGCATGGCCTGCAATCCCACGGCATAGAGGGCCCCCGCAAAAGGCGCCAGATAATGCGGGATCAGGTAGATCTCAATCAACATTCCTGCCACGAGAACGAGCAAACACACAACGAGGAACCGGATGCGCCGGTCGCGGAGTGTCCAGGGAAGAAAGACGAGCGGGGGAAACAACGCGAATCCGGCGAAAAACAACTCCGCCCTGACTGGTTTGATCAGCGTTTGGAGTAGGAAGCCCGACGGCTTACGGAATGAATTGAATTCTGCGAGCTCGACGTCGCGATAATAGTGGAGCATGACTTCGTGGTGATAAACCGGCTCCGGCCGCGGCGACTGCCAGAAGTAATAGGGCGCCATGGCGTAGGTCGCTCGATTGACGGTGTAGGGCAAGGTAAGTGGGTTGCCAAAGGCGCGGTAATCGTAATAACCCAACCACGCGGCAACGGCAACGAGCAGCGCCAGCGCGGGCACGGTACGCCGGAAGAGGACCGCGGCGGTAGGCCGGCCTTTCGCGGTCAGCAACCAGTGGAGCATCGCCACCGCGACGGGGATGCAAAGAAGCACGCATTCATAGGGACGGGTAATGGCAAGGAGACCAATGCCCACGGCCATCAGCAGAGCATATCGCGGGCGCGCAGTGCGCATGAAGCGCGGCAGCCCACCCAGCACCAGTGCGCCGCCCAATGCAGCGATGGAACCGCCACCGGTGTAGCTATTGGTCCAGTAACTGAAAATGCCCAGGCGCAGAACTGAGAGGAATCCGCCCAGGAGTGCCCAGCAGGGCGGCAACCACGCCTGCAGCATCCAGCAAAGTGCAGAGCACATGAGGCCGCTGGCGATGAGAAGCCCGTACCAGGGATGGCCGAAAAGGACTTTCCCCGTGGCAAGCACAAGGCCTTGACCAGGAAAGTACATAGACATGTACGTTGGCTTCATGTCGACGAAGATGGCTTCGAAGTGAACCCACATGGCGGGCGTTGGATTGGCGAGACGCCCGTGAGCAAACGTGTCCCCCGAGAGCAGGAAGCTGAAATCGTCTGCGATAACCGGGAGCGGGCGGGGTAACAAAGGAAGAATCACAAGGCGCAGAAGAACCATGGTCAGCCCAACAACGGCCACTGCCAATTCCTGCTTTCGCGCCAGGCGCCCGAATCCACGCTCAATCTGTGAGAAACCAGCAAAACCGAGTCGCGGCCATGCAAAGGCAACGGCAACCCCGATTGCTGTGAGACCACCCTCAACCAGCATCGGTGTAATCGATTCGCCCAAAGAAGGAGAAGTCTGAAGCATGTACATCGAGCTGCTATGCCGGACGGCAGGAAAGGAGGTGACTGAGATAGGCGCGGAGTAGGAATTTCATATGCAGCATATTCTAACTCTTAACAAGTTGAAGCTGAGCGCATTAAGTACTGAAGCCGGCGTAGAAGGTAGAGGGAGTACCCACGGAAATATCTTGTTTTCCGCGAGCCACTCCCCCAGGAGAATGGAGGGAACTGGTGTTTGCATTAGCCCTGAGGGGAAGCTAAGCAGTATGGGCCAAAACCAGGAGACCTTCCCATGCATCTTTGCAAATGATTTGCCAGGTTAATTTAGGGGCCAAGCCGCCACGAGTCCCGGTGGTTCCCGGATTCCCGCAGCCACCCCGTTCTGGCCATGATTCAGTGGTTGAACCACTAACGAGATCCCGATTTCGCTAGCTCTGACTCAGGATCGACCCCAAAAACAGAGCCTGCGCATTCGACATCCAGTTTGCACTTCGGCGATGGTCCGCTTCGTGCCGCGTGCAATTACCACTACGACTGGCTTTCCAACAGAACTGGAAATTCAGACTACGTAATGTAACTGCCGACGGTGGTAGAAACCTGTCGGAACGCCTTGTTGAGGCCAGACGCCATGGACGACATTCCCGCAGTCGCTCCGAAGGCAACCGTTGCAACAACAAGTGCGTACTCGACCAGATCCTGACCCTCTTTGTCGTTGATCAGGATCTGAAGCCTGAGAACCCAATTGTCTAGGACATCCCTCATTAAATGTCTCCTGCGGTTTGAAATCTGACGGCAATCCGTACCGGGCTTGTCTCTGGCAAACCCGGAATTCCAGACTACGTAATGTAGGAGCCGAGGGTGGTGGAAACCTGCCCGAACGCCTTGTTGAGCCCGGTCGCCAGGGACGACATACCAGCTGTCGCGCCGAAAGCGATCAAAGCCACAACGAGGGCGTACTCAACCAAGTCCTGACCTTCTTCGCGAGACATCAGATCCTGGGCCTTAACGAACATCTTGAGCATCAGATCATTCATGTGTGTTCTCTCCTTGATTTTCGAATCCAGTCACAGACTGGTGTGCACTCTACTTAGCAAGCGCCGTGCCATTTGGTTGTAGCATCGCGTCTCATTAGAAGTCAATAACTTACGAGAAGCTACCCTCAATGATGTGTAACCTATTGTTTACAGGAAGGACCCCATGACCCGTACTCGTATACATAACACATTAGAAGCATGCCATAACACAAATTTGCAGAGCCACCCGTGATGAAAGTAACAAACAGCGCGCTCGAAAAGTTACTCAATGACTGGCAAGGAGTGGTCTCCTGTGGGTGTGTCGGCTGTGCACTGCAGCCCAGTCACAGAATGGCAGAAACTGAGAATCGTCTAGTCGGGAGATATACAATCGTGCCCCGCAACCGGCGGAGCGGCAGGAAAGAATTCCAGGAAGTCTCCAGCCTCGGTGCACGTCTCTCGGATCACTCCGGCGGCAAGCTCAATCACAGAATGCGCGGACAGGCAGGCAGACATGCGCCAAGGCGGCACGTTGCTCCTCACCTTTCTGATGCGGTGTCTTCGGTCAAGGAAGACAAGGTCGATCGGGAACTGCATTCCGATGGTATGCACGGCCTCACAGGGGAGTATCCACAAACCTTCACCAGGACCGAGGCCTTTGCGCCCCAGCAGGCCTTTGGTGCGCTTTGCGCCATGATCGGCAACTTCCATGCTGCTGGCCAGCTGGGTATGGCGCGTAGTGTTCAGAACCTGAAGGCGAATCTCCGCGCCGGGTTGCGTGCGCCCTGCGCCCCCTCCGTGCAGCGCCATGGAAAACCAGGCAGGCAGCTTCATCTTGTACCTGTGGCTCCTTTGAAGATGCTACGGCAGCCGGGAATAATCAGGTGCGACCGCAGCGACGGGGCACAGCCCCACAAAGAAGCGGTGAATGAGCGCTATGATGCCTCACCCGGATAAGGTGGCGCCCCGGCTAGAAGTCCTCACCGGGGCGAAATAAGAACGGTCACGCATGCTGCACGGTCCAGACCGACGATTGAATACCGCCTTACTGAGATCCGGGTCCGGCGCTGGTGCCAACCGCCGTATTCGCGGTAGCGGCGCCGCCACCGTAACTACCGCCGCCACCCGACGCACTCATCGATCCGTCGATGTTCAGCGGCTGCTCCGGCTTCATGCTATCCAGCAGTTTCTCGACAGGAATGGTTGGAGGCGGAGGCGCCGGACTGTTCTCAGCCGTCTTTGCGTCAGGATTGTGCATCGGAATTCCGGAGTTGGGCGGAAGGAAGGCTTGAGGATACTTAAGCTCCGGCAACGCCGCGCCGGCCGGAATAGGAGCCACGATCTCCGGCGTCACAAGCACAATCAGTTCGGTATTGGTCTTGGTCCTTTGAATCGACTGGAAAAACTTGCCCAGAATGGGAATGTCGCCCAGAAAGGGTATCTTCTGGAAAGACTCATTTTCACGGTTATCGAGCAGGCCGCCAATGGCGAAACTCTGACCGTCCTGCAGTTCGACCTCCGTCTTCACTCGGCGAATGTCAATTGCAGGCACGTCAAATCCACCGATTTGGATGGCCTGGGTAAAATCCAGTGAACTGACTTCCGGGGCTACCTGAAGACGAATGGTTCCGCGCGGAGTGATGGTGGGAATGAAGTTTAGCCGGACCCCATACTCCTTGAACATGAGGGTAATGGTGGCCCCGCCGGTCGTTCCGGCTGCCTGGGCAACTGGATATGGATATTCGCCGCCGGCAAGGAAGCTGGCCTGTTTCCCGTTCAAGGCCATTACGTTGGGCTCGGCAAGCACCTCAACCAGGCCCTGGGTCTGGAGGGCTTCGATTGTCGCACCGAGATCCAACCCGGGGTAAAAGGCGAAGAGGTTCAGCGCATTGGAAAGTGACACCGCGGACGCAGTCGAACCAGTGGGAATGGTAGGCGAAGGCGGACTGAATTGACCCGTCGAGACACTGCCGATGGTGTTTCCAAGCCCAGTGCTGAAGACGTTAATCCCCAGCTGCTTTTCTTTGGTGCGGTCCACACTGGCAAATCGCACCTTGAGCAGAATCTGCGGGTCCGAGGCAGGCACGCTGACGTTGAGCAGGTTGACGACCTTGCCTATCGAAGCGGCGATCGTTTGCGCCCGGTCGGAACTGTTCAGATCCTTCACTGTGCCGCGAAGAAAGATGCTGCCATTCTCTTCGCTGACCCTGAGATTTTGACCCGGAAGTTCGTTCCTGAGTTCGCGGCGGACGGCCTCAAGGCGGTCATTGGTGACGTAGGAGCTGGGCCGAACAGTTACGTTGAAAAACTGCCGGCTGCCGCTCGTGTCCCAGAGAATCAGCGTGGTCTCTCCGGGAGTCTTGCCGTTGACCAGAATCTGATTAGGGCTGATTGCGACGGCCTCCGCAAAGTCGCCCAGACCCACAACAATCCGCGTCACGGGCCGCGCAAGGTCCAGCACCACTGACTTACCCACGGCAACGGACAGATCGTTTGTGGAGTCCTGGCTGGGAGCTGCTACCGGCGAAGTAGCGGGCGGAGCAGTCTGCGCCCAAAGGCCTGCCCCGGGGCTGAAGAGGAAAGTCAATGCACTGACAAAAGCAATGGCGACCCCAGTTCTTGCTCTCACTGTTTTCCCTCGGGAGTTGCGAATTTTTCTTCCGTCCTTTGCGCACCGTTGATGACCACGACCGAAAACATCTGAGGAGCTGGCTTGACCGGCTTGTTCACATGCCCGGACAAGTGGGCCTTGACTGGCGTCTTGGCCACGTCCTGAAAGATATTGGTCATGGCGCTACCCTCAACCGGGTCAATCTTGGTATCGAGGGGATTCCGGAGCACCAGCTGGATATGCGTCTGATTGCTGGCCAAGGCCAATACTTGCGCCTGTTCCGGAGTCACCAGCAGATTGACCACCTGTACCTGCTGAGGCTTGCCTTCGGCATCTTTCTGGATGTCCGTGCCGGCGGACAGCACTTCGATGTTCTGCAGGATGGTTCTCACCTGCGTATCCCCCTGCACAGCCTGGGTGCCCGGAGGGGTGCCGGAGACGATCACATCGACGCGCATGCCGGGAAGAACGAAACCGGCCACGCCCACCACCTCATCCACCTTGATTGCGCAGGCTCTCATACCCTGCTGAATGGTGGCAGCGAGTCCGCCACCGGAGCCCATTGGCGCCAAGCGGTTATCCAAAATAGGCTCACCGGCATAAATATTCGCGATGACGCCACGCCCGACGGCGCTCTTCGCATCGAGAATCGCGCCCTTCGGAGCTGTACCCTGAACCTGAAGCGTGGTCAGGTCATTGGCGCTCAGCACGGTCCCAATTTTGATGTCTTGAGCTGCCGCAACCACGCTGGTGGCAGGCACCGGCTTCGACGCCGCGATGCGCAAGCCGACCAGGCGATAGACGACAAAGGCGCACAGCGCTGCCACAATGAATGCGCTGAGGAGAATGGTTGCCAGTCTTCGGTTCATTCAGAATCCTGTCTTCACAAGGTGAATGGCCCGTTCCAAACTCTCTTGCACTTGATACCTGTTAGTGCAGCAGAGAAGAACAAGCAGTCGCACGCCGAGTTACTAATCGACTTGGTGGAGCGCTGAGCATGCCTTGATGCCGCTAGAGTATAGCACCATAAGGGATGAAGAGTGCACCAAAATTAATGCCTGGCATCTGAGGAACCACGAACGCTATATCTCTCCTTCTTTACCTCAACGACGAGGCGCTCGCTTTTAGCAAATCCAGTGGTTAATGAACATGCTCCCACGGGGACCGAGAAGCGTCAATTACTCATTTCTCCGATAAGAACAAAGGTAATCACAAGGGATAAACCATTCGCTTCGAAACGTGGCCGGCCAAGGCGGCAGAAAGGCCGTGCGAGCCGGAGTGCTATCTTGAATAACCGTGTGTGCTCCCGAATCCTCACCTTGCGCGTCCGGAGAGAGCTATCTTACGGAGCTCGAAACACCCAATAATTACGCCTCGACTGGGGATGGAAGCGCCACTTATCACGCCGTAGCGACCAAAGCGTTCAGTTACAAAAGAGTAGCTTAACGAACAGCAGACCAGATGTTACTTCTGTTCGCGCCAATGTAAAGTAGGAGGAGAAGCGCGAGAGAGAGGTTCCCCCGGCAATGGCGTCTTCCCACACCATCACGCTTTTCTCGGATCAATCGCAGGTGGGCCAGAGACCAACCTCATTTTTGTTATCGGTTCTGGTTCATGGCGCCGTGGTTGGCTTGATCGCGCTCGGATTCATTCTCACGCCTGATATAAGGCCCCGCAGGGGCGTCCATTATGTAGTGCGGCAGGTAGATCTCGACCAGGCCGAAGCGGAAATCCGTCGGGCCGGAGGCCAGGGCAGCATGTATCCGGCCCCGCTCCCCGACTCCCACGCAGAGGATGCACGTGGCGGACTCCAGGCTCCGGCATCAAGCCAGCGACAAATGGCGAACCGCAAACCCGCCCCGCAAACCATCGTGCAGCCGGACATCCCCCCTAATACGATCCTGCCCAAAGCCCTTCCCTTGCCTGCCATGCTTCTCTGGAAGGTCTCCAAACCGAATGTGAAGAAGCTGACTCCGCCGCCGCCCCAGCCGGCAAAGGCTCAGTTGCCTCCCAAGCCTGACATCCCGAATCAGGAGACAATCCTGGCCGATGTCCAGATCACGTCTACGCCTTTCCGCAGGGAGACTCTCAAACAGCTGCCCAGTACCACCACACCGGTTCCGGCTCACCAGAACGCACCCGTCCAGCTCATTCCACAAACAACCTCCGTCTCGTCCCTTGATACGGCTTCGGCGGCAGTGATGTCGGTCTCTGATATCAGCCTGGCGCGGGGCAGCGTTTCGCTGCCGCCAGCCAACCAGAGCGCGACGGGCAACCCGAACGGGGGGATGGCGCCAGGCCGGTCAGGCGATGCATCCAAGCCGGGCAATGGCGACCCGGCCAACAGCGGCAACGCAACGGGCAAGGGGGCGGGCCGGATCGATACCGGGGGACAGGGTGCGGGCGCAGGAAAAGGCGGTGCGCAAAAAGGCGCAGGGAATGGCGCAGGCAACGGTACTATTGCAGGCTCACGGCCTGGCCAGGGTTCGGGGTCCGGCTCCGCATCGGGATCGGGTTCAGGCAACGGCGATGGTGACAGTGGTTATTCAACCGCGAGGATCACCCTGCCCAAAGGCGGAAATTTCTCAGCAGTCATGGTAGGCAATACCATGGAGGACCAGTATCCTGAGACGTCTTCTGTCTGGGGCGGCAGAGCAGCCTACACGGCCTATTTGCATGTGGGACTGGCGAAGAGCTGGATTGTGCAATACGCGCTTCCTCGCTCGGCGGATATGGTCGCGGAGGACAGCGTGTCCCACCTGGACGCCCCCTGGCCCTTCTACATTGTGCGTCCCAATCTTGACCCCTATGAAGTGAATGCTGATGCGCTGCTGGTTCGCGGCATTGTGAACGAGGCGGGCCGATTTGAAGAACTGGCAGTAGTATTCCCTGCCGCGTTTGAGCGGGCGCAGTTTGTCTTGGACGCGCTGAAACAGTGGCAATTCAGGCCTGCGAAGCAGAATGGTCAAAACACAAAGGTGGAAGTCCTGGTAATTATTCCCGAGTTAACGAATTAAAAACTCCTCTCCAAGTCTTGCTACTTGACCTGCTTCAGCGCCTTCAGGAACTTATCTAGCTTCTTCTTGTTTGCCCCACCATCCATCAGGTTCTGCTCCAGCGTCCGAGTCCCGGCCTTCGACACGATAAACGAAAGCGCCATTCCATCTGAACTCCAACGAATGACCTTTGACTGCACGGTGATGGAATCGTCGGGGTCCTCTCCCTCGGTGTTCGTCCTTTGCAGAGTCATCAGGATCATGGTGCCCGGGAACCAGCGCTCGTCCGTCAACAGGTGGAGACCGCTATGACTGACGTCGCCGATGTGGTAGGCCTGTGGTCCGCCTCCCGTCCAGTAATAAGCCACTAGCCCCGGCAACGGCTCGCGGTTTGCCTTACGGCGATCACTCACCAGCCAGCGTAGAAATCGAATGAAAACCGAATCGGGGCTCGGCTCCTCGTCCTCTTCAGACTCATCCTTCTCTTTCAACTCCTGAAGAACCATTTCCAAAGTCCTGGCGCGGTGCCGGGCCGACTCCGTATCTGTGCTGCCACCGCTGGCGGACGGTTGCTCAACGGACTCCCTGACTAGGACACTCTCCGAAGCGGTGGGCGAAGGGGATGCGCTTTCGAGACGATGCTCCATCTCTTCGGCCACACAAATTACCAGCAGGTCTCCGGGCTGAGTCTGCGACGAATAGATCGTGTGTGCGGGCAGAACAAGAGCACTGGCGGCGGGAGTCCTGAGGGGTTCAAGATCGGAGGTGGGAAACGACTCCACTTCCAGAACAACGCGATATTGGTCGTCCAGGCAGACCACGTCCACGGGAGCGAATCCTCGCGTCGCAGGAATTCCTATAAAAGGTGTAATCCAAAGTCCGGTATCGGGCTTGACGGCCAGCCGCTCAATGAGCGCGTTGACCGGCGCCTCAGAGGTATCGGCGATAGTCACCCCCAGGCTGAGGAAGCTCTCGCGGGTTTGGTTGTATACACAGTACTTCTGGGTTTCCATATCCTCTCACCCCTATGGATTCCGCCAGACTGCAAGGCTCAATCGCAGAGATCCGGATGTCGCTTCGGCCTGCACTACGACCAGTTTGTGCAGACCTATCAACTGCGCCAGCGGAATCGCGGACGAGTCTTGCTCAATCGGAAAAGTACTGGTGAGAGCAGCAGAAGGGGGGACAGACCTACATCTGCGCTCCGGGTTTGCGGCATAGTCGTTACACAACCGGCCATACCGCCTGAGCGGCAGTCTTCCCGATCAACGGAAGTGCGGGTGAGCGCCCGGACATACAGTTCTGCGCGGTGCACCCGCCTTTCGCTGCAGGCCCTCTTACTTCACCCGCGTACGACGACGCTGGATCAAAATGACCAGCACGATGACAAAGAGCACGCCGGCTACAATCCGGATAATCGTGGTACTGTCCATATTGTCGAATCTCCCTTCCTTTGTTTACTTGAAAAACTTGCCGAACGATTGCGCCATGGTGATTACCGCGGGACCAAGCACGACTACAAAGAGCGATGGGAAGATAAAGAGCACGAGCGGGAAGATCAGCTTGACCGACAGCTTGGCCGCCTTCTCTTCGATCTCCTGGACGCGCTTGGTTCTGAGCGTTTCGGAATGAACGCGTAACGTCTTGCCGATGCTTGTGCCAAACTGTTCGGCCTGCACCAGCATCGATACGAGGTTGCGAATCACGTCAACGTCGGTGCGTTCTGCCAGGTGCTTCCAGGCTTCTGCGCGCGGGCGTCCTGCACGCTGCTCAAGTGCCACGATTCCAAATTCGTCGCTGAGAGCCGGTTGAGCAGTGTGCAGTTCTTCCGCGGTGCGCGCCGTAGCCTGGTCAAGACTCAGGCCTGCCTCGATGCAGATGATCAGCATATCGAGGACGTCGGGCAGGCCACGCTTCAAGCTCGCCTGCCGTTTGGATATCTGCCTGCCTAGCCAGAAATCGGGCGCCAGAAATCCGACCCCCAGAGCAGCGGTATAAACAAACAGCGGACTGGTGTGCCCGAGCCCGGTCACCAGGGCAAGGATGCAAAGCACCACCGGCACAACTACCTTGGCACCATAGAAGAGCTTGGCGGCTCCATCCTTGCGATAGCCGGCACGGACCAGCCGTTGCTGCAGCACCCCGATTTCGGCTTGGCTCCTGGGCAGCACACGCTCGAAGTGCTCTACCACGCCCCCGATTACGTTGCGCGTTTCCTCCAGGGTGGTGGAGAGGCTTCTCTTTTTGGTGCGTGGATAGAGCGCGGCGGTAATCCGCTCCTGAATCGTATCGCGATAGAAGATCAGCAATCCGCCACTGGCGATAAGCAGGAAGGCAACCACAAAAGAAACAACCGCAAAGATCATATCTCTCCCTCACACATCCATCTTGACGATCTTGCGAATAATGAATCCACCAATGACGATTAAGGTTCCCGCGATCCACAAGAGCTTGACGCCGATTTCAGTTTTCCAGAGGAGGCTCATCATGGTGGGATTGACGGTATAGAGCAAGCCGGCCAGCACGACGGGAAGCAAAGTCAGAATCCACCCCGTGAGCCGCCCCTGCGCAGTATGGGTATTGATCTGCCGCTTCAGGCGGAATCTCTCCCGGATCACAGTCGAAGACTTTTCCAGCACTTCTGCCAGGTTGCCTCCGCTCTCTCTCTGGATCAGGATGGCCGTGGCCACAATCTTCAGATCCTGCAATGGAACTCGGGTCACCAGGTTGTCCATGGCGGATTTCAGATCGAGGCCGTAATTCATCTCGTCGAAGGTAACTCGAAATTCTGCGCCGACCGGGTCAGGGCACTCGCGGGACACCAGGCCCATTGCTGCGTTCAGGCTATGGCCCACACGCAGCGCGCTCACGACCAGATCGAGGGCTTCAGGCAAACCCTGTTCAAATTGACCCATTCGGCGGGACCGCTTTTGCACCACCACGAGAAATGGCAGCGTGGACAATGCCAGTCCCACAACCAGGGCGAACAACAGGGCATGGGTGCGGAGCCAGATCAGGTAGGCGGGGACGATGAAAGCTCCGCCGCACATCAGCATCAGGCCTCCCACTGTCCACTTGAGATCTGCCTGATAGAGCAGACGGCGCATGCGCGGCGCTAGTTCCAGCTTCGTCAGCCAGCGATCCAGCCAGGGAATGGTGCTCATCAGTTCGCTCTTGCGAACGTCGACGATCAACTCGCTCATTTCCGCCTTGGCGCCGGTCGATGCCAAAGCAGTGTCAAGCCTGGCCAGGGCCATCTTGGCGTTGCGCTCTGCGCTGGAACCGCTGGCAATTGCCACCACGGCTATCACGCCGAAGACGCCCAAGAATACGAGAATGACGATCAGAGCCATATCGATCCGACCCCCCTTTCCGGTCAGCTGACTTCCGTGGAACGCTCGAACAGCGTCGACGGAAGGAAGATGCCTGAGGTTTTGAGCTGTTCGAGGAACCGGGGACGGATGCGGCTGGGCTGGAAGACGCCCTGCACCTTGCCGTTGGGCCCAATTCCCTTCTTGTTGAACGTGAATATTTCCTGCATGCTGATGACGTTCTCTTCCATGCCCGTGATCTCGTGAATGCTGACCACTTTGCGGGAGCCGTCGCTCATGCGCGTGCACTGCACAACGATGGTGAGAGCCGAGGCAATCTGCTGCCGCACAGTCTTTTCGGGCATATTCAGATTACTCATGGCTACCATGGACTCGAGCCTGGTCAGCGCATCGCGCGCGGTATTGGCGTGCACTGTGGTCATCGAGCCCTCGTGGCCGGTGTTCATCGCCTGCAGCATGTCGAAGGCTTCCTCGCCGCGGACCTCACCGATGATGATGCGGTCGGGGCGCATACGGAGGCTGTTAATAAGCAGTTGACGCTGGCGGATGGCTCCCTGCCCCTCCACGTTGGGCGGGCGCGTCTCAAGGCGCACAATGTTTTCCTGCGCCAACTGCAGTTCCGCCGCGTCCTCGATGGTGATGACGCGCTCATTCTGCGGGATGTATTGCGACAGAATATTGAGGAAGGTGGTTTTTCCGGCGCCGGTACCGCCGGAGATGAGGATGCTGAGGCGCGCGCGCACAGCAGAGGAGAGCAGTTCCATCATCTCTGCGGAAATGCTCTTCAATTGCACCAGTTGGTTGGCGGCCAGGGGGCCGGTGCCGAAGCGGCGGATCGACAAGCTCGGGCCGTCGAGCGCCAAAGGGGGGATGATCGCGTTGACGCGGGAGCCGTCGGGCAGGCGTGCGTCGACCATGGGCGACGACTCATCCACTCTGCGGCCCACGCGCGATACGATGCGGTCGATGATCTGCAGCAGGTGGCGGTCGTCGCGAAACGCTGCATCGGCCCTCTGTAGCAGGCCGCCTTTTTCAATGAAGACGTGGTCCTTGTCATTGACCAGAATGTCGGAGATCTTCTGGTCCTTGAGCAGTGGCTCCAGCGGGCCCAGGCCAAAGACTTCGTCCAGCAGGTCTGTCTCGATCTTTTCCTGTTCGTCAAAGCTCAGCGGCACCCTGCGGTCGCTGATGATTT
Source organism: Acidobacteriaceae bacterium (assembly GCA_003165075.1). Lineage (GTDB taxonomy): Bacteria > Acidobacteriota > Terriglobia > Terriglobales > Acidobacteriaceae > Telmatobacter. The sequence goes on from PLSM01000094.1 coordinate 135,690, forward strand.
CGTTGATGATGCTCGAAACTGCCTGGCGCGCCTGGCTGGAATTAATTCGCGACAGCTTTTCCAGATCCAGCTTGGAAAGCAGAGTCCGGTGCACTTCGGCCTTGAAATTCTCCAGATTCATCGATGCCCCGCATTGCCGCTAATGAAGTTGGACTGCAATGAAATTCCCACGCTCTGGATTTAGCCTCCAAAAAGGCTGAATCCCTTCCGCTTTTCCGGCTTGGGAGGCATTCCTGCCGCCTCTCGCGCCATTTGCTGGATGACCCTTCCAATGCTCGAGTCATCCGTAGCCAGCGACGTAGCCTCGTTCTGCAGCCGCCGGATGGTGAAGTAATCACTGGGAATCTTCCACTGAATGGGCCGTGTAAGAGCTTTCTCTATATGCTCTTCATCGACACCCATGGACTGTTTGACGTAGCGGTTCAGAACAATTTCGAGTTTGGGACCGCCGGATTTGAAAAACTCCGAAATCAGGCGGTGCGAGTTTCTCAATTCAGGAATTCCGGCTTGCATGACCAGGTAGAAGGTATCCACCTGCTCTAACCAGGTGGCATCGGTCAAATCGCATCTTGAACCCGCGTCAACCACCACAAAACCAAATTCCTGCTGCGCGACGGCCAGCAGTTTTCCGATGGCGTCGTTGCTGGCTGGAATTTGAGGAAACCTTCCCGGAGCGGCCAACACCTGCAGACCCGATGGGTGCTTGGTGAGCAGCTTGGTAAAGAAATTCGCATCCAGCCGGTCCGCGTTCTGGATGGCATCGGCAGTGGAGAACTGGTTGGTCAGGCCGAGGCTGAGGGCCGCGTCTCCAAGGGGAAGATCGAGGTCGATCAATGCCGTAGTCTGACTGCACTCCTGCACCAGGGCCACGGCAAAATTGCAAGCCACCGTGGTCACCCCGGAGCCGCCCTTGCCACCCAGGAAGACAAGAAGTTTGCCACCGGTCTTCTTTGCTGTGCGCGGCGTCCTGCGGCGAGCACCGGCCCGGCTCAGCGCATCGCTAAGAGCGCCGGCGTCGATGGGGTCGGCCAGAAACTCGCGCGCTCCCGCCCGCATCGAACGAACCATCATGTTGGGGTCGATCCGCGTGGAGTAGACCATCACCGTCGCCGTATTCATGCCGGCCATGGCCTCTACCAGTTGCAAGGCGTACTCGGGATCGCTTTCCAGGTCGATGATGATCGCGTCAAACTGCTGTTCCATGAACCTCGGAACGTCTTTGATCGTCGGAGGGTAGGAGGAATACTCCCGAACTACCGCCGCATGAGACACGGCCAGAGCGCTGGCCACAGTCCTCCGGCGCCCGTCTTGCGGGCCAATTAGTGCAACAGACAATACACTGCTGCTTAAGGGATCCGAATCTTGATTCTGAGTATCCATTAGAAAGTCAACGCTCCCACTTTCCTGAAACAGCACTGCCTGTTGAATTCAATTTGTTGCGTTGTCTGCATACTCTACATGGCCCAGAGGTAGTTTCTCAATGGGAAAAGAAAGAAAGAACAGTACCAATGGCCATGGCTGGAGCATACGGTATCTTGCGTGCCTTCGGATTGGAAAGCACTAGCTCTTCCGGAGGACGCATGCCGCGCTTCTTCCAGCCAAAGACAAGATCGCCCGTTCCGCTGAACAATTCACCCAGAAATCCTCCGCACACCGCCCACCCAATAGCCATGATCCCCCCCACCATACCGGTTACAACCAGCGCAAACACCAGTTGGGATGGGCCGATCCAGGCTCCGATTGCGGCGCATAGTTTCACGTCGCCCATACCCATCCCGCCCATCCAGAACAGAATGCCGTAAAGCAGCGCTCCCAACCCCAGACCCTCCAGGCTGTGCCAGATCCCGATACCGCGCGGCAGGAAAGACACACCAATCCCCACCACCAGGTAGGGAAACACCAGCCAGTTGGGAATGCGGCGGCTGCGCAGATCCGTAAACGTGGCCACAGCGAGAACCACCACTGTGGGCCACCAGGCGATCAAGTGCAAATCCGGCCTCCCCGATTTAATTTCAGGCGATATTGGTGTTGAAGCAATTGTCCCTCCAAATTGCAGTCTGTCAAGAGTACATGAATTCAATGTGTTACCAAGCAGTTCATTTACCGCTGTGTACACACATGTATACGGGCGCCGAGGTGCTATGGAGCGCAGCGTTTACACTGATCAACAGGAATAGGCATTTCCGATAATCTCTCCTCCGCATGCCCGTTTTGATCGATTGCCGGCCTTCTGATTTCGCCCGCCGGGTCAGACGTAACTGCAACTATTACTCAAACTTACACGATCGTCTCTATTACTTTAGTGTTACCCACGTTACCAGTTTCACACCAAGGTGGGATTGACCATTAGAGCAGGGCCGTCCAGAGTGAAAGATAACAACTCTCTCGCAGAGTCCGATCTTGCGTCTCTTCGCTCGCCAATCGGCTCTCTGGTAACCCGTAAGGCTCCTCAAAGCTGCGTGAATTTGAGGAGTCAGTACCCGTAGTTCTCCTACGCCTTGGTTCTCAAGATAGGTTCTTAAGCTGCGCTGATTAGGTGTTGCGCAAGAGGGGAATGAGATCATCCTTTGATGATTCAAATAGGACTACTTTCAGACGACCGCGCGCTGCAACCGCTTCTTTCTTCGGCATTGGGGAGAGAATTTCGCGTTCTGCAGGAAGCCAATGAAGACGGCATCGACGAGCGCCTCGCTGCGGCGGAATGCGATGTCTTGATTCTTGATCTGCACGCTGAGAACGGGTCGCTGAAAGAGCGGATCGCTTGTTCCCGGCGACTGATCGCCTCGCAGGTTCCCCTGGTAGTCATGGCCGACGACGGCTATCGTTCGGTCGCTTTGGAATTGGTGCGAGTGGGAGCCTTTGGCTACTGCCGCCGTCCACCCTCTATTCGCGAGTTGAAAACGATGTTGTGCCGGGCGCACGAGAATTCTGCGCTCAAGCGCGAGATCCAGACCGTGCAACAGCGCCTGGAGTCAGTCAGCAGCTGCGATCGCCTGATCGGTTCCAGTGTGCGCATGCAGCGGGTCTATCAGCTGGTGAAGCGCGTGGCTAATATCAACGCGTCGGTGCTTGTGTCCGGCGAAAGCGGCACCGGCAAGGAACTCATCGCCCGCGCCATTCACAATCTCGGTTCCCGTGCGGACAAGCCGTTTGTGGCCGTATCTTGTAGCGCCATCCCTGAGACCTTGATCGAGGCGGAACTTTTCGGCCACGAAAAGGGAGCGTTTACCGGTACTGTTGGGGCGCGGGAAGGCTACTTCGAGCAGGCACAGGACGGCACCCTCTTCCTCGATGAAATCGGTGACCTGAGCCCCTTTACCCAGGTCAAGCTTCTGCGCGTTTTGCAGGAAATGGAATTCAACCGCCTGGGGAGCACCCGCATCATCCCGCTGCGGGCTCGGCTGATCTTCGCCACCCATCAGGACCTGCAGAAACTGGCTACTGAAGGCAAATTCCGCCGCGATCTCTACTACCGCATCAATGTGATGCGAATCGATGCCCCGGCGCTTGCGGACCGCCCGGAAGACATCGAGCAGATCGCTGCTCACTATCTGGACCATTATTCCGAGATGTTTCAAAAGCCGATGGACCGGATTGAACCGGAAGCAATGTCCCTGCTCAACACCTATTCGTGGCCCGGCAACGTGCGCGAGCTCGAAAATGTGATTCAGAGGGCGATCATCCTTGCTCCCGGACGGCGCATCCGTATGGATGATCTGCCACTGGTGATGCATACGGATAAGGTAGTCGATATCAGCGACTACAACCCTGCCGGATCGTTCGAGCGTCAGCTTCGCGACTACAAAATCAAGCTGGCCACCGACGCGGTGAAGGAAAACAACGGAAACAAGACCCTGGCGGCGCGCAGCCTGGGCATTTCCCGCGCTTACCTCCATCGCCTGATTCGGCTTTCAGAGCCGGATCCGATGTTCGAAACGGAATCCGTGGGTTCCGCTTCGGCATAAGATTCGAGTCCCCGCGATGCGTGGTGCACTGGCGCCACATTCATTCAGTCCCCTGACGAGAGCATTCCCTGCTAGCCCTGTTTCCCCCGGACGGGCTTTGTCCTGTTCCGGGAATGCCCCGTTTCGGGAAGCCGCGCCAGCCCTCAAACCATCCATTCCAGACAGTTCTTTAGTAAGGTTCAAACCTTGTGGCGAACCGGGATAGCCCATCCAATCTGGTATATGCTTCTGTCATGTCGAGGCGGCTCGCTCTACTGATTCTGCTGTGGATGACGGCGCAGATGCTGGCGCCAGTGGCGGGCTGGGCAGCCGATGTTGTTCTCGCGGCTACTCCCCAGCCCGGACAAGCGGCTGCAGGCAGCGCAAAGCCGGCTCCTAAGGTCTCGGCCGCGAACGCTACGCAAAGCCCGGCCGCCACGGACCCCAACTCCAATTGCAACGGTGGCCCCTGCGGCAGCCAACCGCCCCAGATTATTGTGAACAGCCCGCCGCCTGCGAATCCGCCGTGGGCCTGGTATCAGCGGGTGGCTTGGGCCGCCAACATCATCCTTGCGGTGTTGGGATACGTGGGCATTATGCTCGCCCTGAGGACCCTCAAAAACATCGAACGTCACGCGGAGTCCAGTGCCGCCGCCGTGCAAGCTGCCCAGGAAACTGCCAGCGCCGCATTGGCGCAGAGTCAGGCGCTGGTGGATTCCGAGAGACCGTGGATTGTGGTCTCGGTCGAGCCCTTCCTGACCATGGAAAACAGTTTCAAGGTCATAGCTACGAATCGCGGCCGCACCCCGGCCAAGATCGTGTCCACCGTGGATCAGGTCGAGGTGGCCATCGACGAAACCCGCCTGGCGGAGACACCGGAGTTCGAAAGCGTGGAGTCGGGTGCGCTGCCCAACCCCATCATCCTTCTCCCTGGCGAATCGGTAGGCATTCGACCCTTCCGCCGCGAAGACATGCGCTCGGTTTGCGAGGATGACGCCCAATTCGAACGCATTGAGCTGTGGCAGGAGAAGGTGTTTCTCTTTGGCCGGGTCACCTACATGGACCTGCTCTCCAGCCCCGGAAAACAAATCCACGAAACCGACTGGTGTTGCTGGTACGTCCACGGCGAGAAAGAAAGTGCTCTGCTGGTTGCCGGGCCGCCGGAGTATAACCGGCATACCTAGGGTTTCGTATCTAATCTTCCCGTCACAACTGCTGTCATCTTGAGCGAACGCAGTACCCGGTCTCAGAAGTTCCTTTCATAAAAGTTGTCGTCCTGAGCGACCGTACCGAAGCGAAGGAAGTCGAAGGACCCGCGGTTGTCTTTTCCTCAAATCCCGTTGACCTTGTTTGCATCAACATTCGTCACTAGATGAGTCCGCGGCATGCCGTCGCGAGCTTTGCTAAAATCCTTCCAGACCGTTTCCCACGACCCATCCATTTCCAATTGCAAACCGAGCGGCAGGAGAATTCATGCCAGTTGTTGAACTCGCGGGAGTCACCAAGGCCTACGAGAGCAAAGTTGCCGTCCGCGATTTGAGCCTTTCCATCGAGGCGGGCCAGATGTTTGGCCTGCTGGGGCCGAACGGAGCGGGCAAAACCAGCTCCATCCGCATGATGATGGGCATCACCTTGCCCGACTCCGGCACCGTGAGTCTCTTCGACAAGCCCTTTGAACGCCAAAGCCTGGAGCGGGTAGGCTACCTGCCCGAGGAACGCGGGCTTTACAAGAAGATGAAGGTGCTGGAGCAGTTGGTCTTCTTCGGCGAGTTGCACGGCCTCAGTGCCGCGGAGTCCCGCAAGCGGGCTACCGATTGGGCCCAGCGCCTGGAGATTGCCGACGCGCTGGCCAAGAGGACTGAAGAACTCTCCAAGGGTATGCAGCAGAAGATTCAGTTCATCGGTTCGGTGCTGCACGATCCCGGCCTGATCGTCATGGACGAACCCTTTGCCGGACTGGACCCGGTAAACGCAACCCTGCTGGAACGCACCCTGCTGGACTTCAAGGATCAGGGCAAGGCTATTCTCTTCTCCACCCATCGCATGGACCAGGTGGAGAAGCTGTGCGACTCCATCTGCCTCATCAATAACGGCGAAGCGGTGCTCGCCGGCAGGGTGCGCGAAATCAAGTCGCGTTACGAGCGCAACCACGTGATTGTGGAATTTGAAGGCAGTGCGGATTTCCTCTCCAGCGCGGAGATCGCGCAGGCCAAAAACTTCTCCGGCCACGCCGAGATACGGCTCAAGCCGCACGGCGACGCGCAGAAGCTGCTCCATGAGGCAACGGCCGCGGCCACCATCTACCGCTTCGAACTGGTCGAGCCTTCGCTCGAAGAGATTTTCATCCAGACCGTGGGAGGCAAGGCCGATGCGTAACATTCTTCTCATCGCCCGGCGCGAGTACCTTGAGCAGGTGCGCGGGCGGGCCTTCAAAACCACCACCATCGGCCTGCCGGCCGTGTTCGCATTGGTCGTCGCCATTGCCTACCTTTCCAGTCTCGGTCTCGGCTCCAACCGCCACATGGCCGTCACGGCCTCTGACCCCGTGCTGGCCGGCCAGATCCGCAGCCAGTTGCTGGGCGACAAGGAAGCCAAGGCCAGCGTGGACGTGATTGCGCCCGCCACTCCCGAACAACGGGCCGCGCTGGTGAACATGGTGCGGACCAAGGCTCTCGACGGGCTGCTGTGGGTGGATACGCCGGCCGGAGCGGCGCCCACTGCCACCTACACCTCGCAGTCTGCCGGCGACTTCATCACCAACGATCGGCTGAAGTCGGCCTTGAATCACGCTCTTGTCGATGCGCGCTTAACCGGCGGCGGCATGAACCAGGCCGACGCGGATACGCTGGTCAAGGGCGTATCCATCCAGACCTTCCAGGTGAAAAAAGATGGCAGTGTGGTAAAGAGCAACGCCGCAGCGTCGTTTTACAAGGGCTATGCGATGGCCATCCTGCTCTCGATGACCACCATGATCTACGGCATGAACGTGGCCCGCTCCATCATCCAGGAAAAAACGTCGCGCATCTTTGAGGTGATGCTGGCCATCGCCAAGCCGGGAGACATGCTGGCCGGAAAGCTGATCGGCGTGGGCGCCGTAGGCCTGACCCAGATTGCGATCTGGCTGGTGGCGGGCGCGGCCATTCTGTTTTCGCCTTTCGCTGCCGCCCTTATGACAGGCGACTTTGTCATCCATATTTCGTGGAGCGAGACGGTCCTGTTTCCGGTCTATTTTGTGCTCGGCTACTTGCTCTACAGCTCGTTGTTTGCCGGCCTGGCCGCCACCTGCGAAACCGAGCAGGAGTTGCAGATGTACATGCCCCTGGCTGCTGCGCCCACCTGGCTGAGCTTCGCGCTGATCCTGCTGGTCATCAACGACTCCAACTCGTTCTGGTCGGTGGCAGCCTCCCTCTTTCCGCCCACCGCGCCGGTCATCATGTTCTTGCGCATGGCGGCGGAGATTCCTCCGGTGTGGCAGTTCGCAGCCTCCATCGGTCTGCTGGTGGTGAGCATCTGGGCCACGTTGTGGTTCTCCTCGCGCCTTTATCGCGTAGGCATCCTAATGTATGGCAAGCGGGCGACGCTGCCCGAACTGCTGCGCTGGCTGCGTTACAGCTAGAATCAGTGCAGTGAACGTTGAGGACAATCCCAGATTCACACTTGGCCAGCGCCTGGTACTGGCCGTGGTTCCGCGCCTCGTGTGGGCGCTGTTTCGGGTTGTAGGCCTCACCTGGCGCTTTGAAGTCATCGCCGAAGAAGGCGTCACGCCGGTCCTCTTTGGTCAGAAGCCCGGACCGGAGATTTACTGTTTCTGGCATCAGTGCGTGTTGCCCTGCACGGTATACTTCCGTCACTCCTTAGCCGTCATTCTCATCAGCCGCAGCTTCGACGGCGAGCTGATTACGCGCACTCTCCAGCTGTTCGGCTTTGACGCGGTGCGCGGCTCAAGCTCGCGTGGCGCGCGCAAAGGGCTGCTCGGGCTAAAACACATCATCGAGACCGGTCGCACCGCAATCTTCACCGCCGATGGTCCGCGCGGTCCCATTTACCAGACGAAGATGGGCCCCATCAAACTGGCGCAGATGACTGGCGCGCCCATCGGCGCTTTCCATCTGCAACCGCAACACGCCTGGACCATTGGCTCCTGGGATCGCTTCCTGGTGCCGTGGCCGTTCACACGCATCTGCGTTAGTTGGGCGCAGTGGACACACGTTCCCGCCGAGCTGCCCGCTGAGGATTTCGAGACCATGCGCGAGCAACTGAATGCGGCCATCGAGCGTGCCCGGCTGCGCGCCCTTGCGCACTTTGGAAAGGCTTCCCAGTGAGTGGCCTGCGCGTTGCCGATTTTGACTTTGATCTGCCCCCGGAGTTGATTGCGCAGGAGCCGCCGCCGCAGCGCGGTCAGAGCCGCATGCTGGCGTTGGACCGCGCCACCGGCGCACTGACCGACACGCAGTTTGCCCAATTCCCTTCTCTGCTGCGGCCCGGAGATCTGCTGGTCATCAACGATAGCCGCGTGATTCCGGCACGCCTGTTTGCGCGGCGCACGCTGGTACGTGATCGCCGACAGCCCAGCGGCCTGGTGGAAGTGCTGCTGACCGAGCCCGCCGGCGACAACGTGTGGCGCGCGCTGGTCAAGCCGGGGAAAAAGGTCGGAGTGGGCGAGCGCCTGGCTTTTTTCGCGCCTTCCGGGGCGCTCGTGCTGGAGGCTGAGGTCACGGAACGCGGAGCGTTTGGCGAGCGGGTGCTGCGCTTTGCGCCGGTGGACGATTTCTTTCGCGCCCTGGAAAGCATCGGCCACATGCCCCTGCCACCCTACATTCGCCGTCATGACGAGGACGCGGATCGCGAGCGATATCAGACCGTCTTCGCGCGCCGCCAAGGTTCTGTGGCCGCACCCACCGCTGGGTTGCACTTTACGCAGCAGATGTTGGATGCGGTGGCCGCGCAGGGTGTCGAGGTGGCGCGCATCACGCTCCACGTGGGCCTGGGCACCTTTGCTCCGCTGCGCGTGGACCTCGTGGACGACGTGCGCTTGCACCGCGAACGCTACACGCTGCCCGAGGCCACGGCCCAGGCCATTCAGCGCGCATCCGGTGAAGGCCGGCGCATCGTCGCCGTAGGGACCACAGTCGTGCGCACCCTGGAAGCCGTCGCACAGCAGGCAGGCGGCGCAGCGCTCCAGGCGCATTCGGGCGAGACCGAGATCTTTATTGCGCCCGGCTTCCACTTCCGCCTGGTGGGTGCGCTGCTGACCAATTTCCATCTGCCCCAGTCAAGCCTCCTCATGCTGGTCAGCGCCTTTGCCGGACGCGAGCGCGTGCTCGCCGCCTACCGCCATGCCGTCGAGGCACGCTACCGCTTCTTCAGCTACGGCGATTGCATGTTCTTTTTCTGAATCTGATCGTGAGGCTCATTGCCGGCAGTACCATCGAATGTTCGATCTCAAGCCTGCCTCTTCCCGGCAAGCTCGGGACGCAGGTAACGTAGTGGTATGGACGCCTCGCCCATCGTCGCAACAGCCAGCCCCATCACGCGCCTCTTCAACCGTATCTTCACCCGGCATGCAATGAATGTGGCCATTCTGCTGATGCTGCCCATGCTCCTCGCACCCACCCTGAACCCGGGGAGATTTCTGATGGTCGACCCGGATATCTGGTGGCATCTCGCCGACGCGCGCATTCTTTGCGCCACCCATCAGTTCATCTACACTGACCCGTACTCGTTTACCGTTGCCGGCCAGCGCTGGGTCAACTTTGAATGGCTTTCCGAGCTACCCTTTTGGTTCAGCTTCCGGGCGTTCCAGCTACGAGGCATTTATCTGATCGCCTGGCTGGCGCTGGGCGCCAATGTGTTGTTTGTCTACTGGCGTGGCTATTTGAAATCGCGTCATGGAGGAGCCGCGTTGTGGGCGGCGGGCCTCGCTCTTGTACTGATGACCGTGAACTCCGGGCCCCGCACCATCGCCCTTGCCTATCTGGCGATGTCGGCCGAGATGGCCATTCTGGAGGCTGCGGAGCGCGGAAACGCACGCCTGCTGTGGCTGCTGCCGCCGCTGTTCTGCGTGTGGATCAACCTCCATGGAAGCTGGCCGGTCGGCATCGTCCTGCTGGTTCTGTACATCGCTTGCGGATCGTTCAGCGTCGAGCTAGGGGCGTTTAGGCAAACGGCCTTTTCCGCCAGGGAGCGCAATCGCCTGCTGGCGGTGCTGGCGGCTAGCCTGGCGGCGCTGATGGTCAACCCCTACGGCTGGCGGCTGCTGTGGAAACCGTTTGACATGATGCTCAACGAAGGCCTCAGCGTCGCCAATAGCGCCGAATTTCAGCCCTTGCGAATCGAATCCATGGAGGGCAGGGGAGTCGTGCTGGCCATCGGCCTCATGATCGTGGCCAACTTCATTCGCGGACGGAAGTGGAAGGTCTACGAACTCGCAGTGATCGTCTTCGCCTGGTATTCGGCCGTCGATCATTTGCGCTTTACCTACCTCGCCGCAGTCTTGACGACTCCGATGCTCGCCGCAGACATCAAGCGGAGCTTCTATACAGAGGAGGACAACAAAACCATTCCGGCAATGAATGCACTGATTGCCGCCGCAGCCGTTTGCGTGATGGTGTTCATGTACCCATCGGAGGACACTCTGCAGAAGAAGCTGGCCTCCCTGTTCCCTCTCCAGACCATTGCATCCATTCAGCCCTCTTGGCGAACATTGAATTGGGACTACGTGGGCGGCATGATGGCATTTGAGTCCAAGCCCAATTTTTTCGACTCCCGATACGACATCTTCGACCATCACGGAGTGCTGGCGGATTACCTCGGCATCATGAATGACCGTGACGCCCTGGAGTTGATGGACCGCTACCGCGTGGACCACGTCCTGCTCCAGGATCCGTCGCCACTTGCCTACCTGCTGCAGCACACGCCGGGCTGGAAGGTGGAACGGCGCGAGATAACTGATAGCTTCACCTTCGTCCTGTACTCCAAGGTTGGCGCCGCAGAGGTCCCAGTCGCGGCTGCTAGGGCATCGGGGCAGCACTAAGACCTGGCCCATCCTGCGGATCTGCCGGCCGGATTAAGGTCCCCGGCTCATCTGATGACCGCCAATACGTGATGAGGATCACAAGGTTTATTCCAGTTTTCAGCGGACCATGGGTGAGAAGTGGTTTCACAACACCTGCGCCCTTTCCAATTCCTCGCCGGCTGGCTTGTCCCTGAGGGAAGAGTCACTGCGCCGAGGTAGTGCAAGGATCAGGCATTGTGAGTCCCCTGCTTACGAGGCGTGAGCGAGCTTCCTCGTCACGCGCCATCTCTCATCCAAACCTACGGAGACCCGGAGTGAAGCTAGATTCATCTGCCTTTGTTGCCGATTCGGCGTTGATCCAGGCGCTGCAAGGCTTTGCCGTGCCCGTCACCTGCGACGAAGACCGCCTGCTGTTCAAGCAGGGAGAGATGCCTTCGGGCCTTTACATTCTCCGCAGTGGAGGCGCCACGCTCACCATGACTTCGCCCCTGGGCGGCGTGGTGACGTGCACATCGGCTCAGCCGGGCTCGCTGTTGGGTTTACCGGCACTGATCGGCAAGCGGCCCTACACCTTGTCGGCCATGGTTCTCAAGGACTCCGATGTCAGTTTTGTAACCTGCGAGGACTTTTCCCAGTTGATGCTGACCCAGCCTTCCCTGTCGCTGATGGTGCTGCGTGTGCTGGCAGCCGAGGTGCGCAGCGCGCGCAGCGCCATTTCGGAGCTCTGAGCGGCCCAGCGCACCCTTCTCATCCCAATATGCGCCGCCCCGGCACAATGCGTTAGCATCCGGAGTGTGCCCGGCCTCGATACCCCAGTCCAGTATGTATCCGGCGTAGGTCCGCGGGTGGCGGAGATGCTGTCCGCCAAGGGGATCCAGACCGCCGAAGACCTGCTCTACCACCTTCCCTTCCGCTACGAAGACCGCCAGAATCCGCGCAGCCTGGACGAACTGAAGCCGGGCGAGACGGCCAGCGTAATCGCTGAAGTGCGTGGCGCTGCGCTCTTGCGTACCCGCAAAATGCCCCTCTTCGAGATGACCGTGGGCCAGGGCCGGTTGGCGCTCAAGTGTATCTGGTTCAATGCCACCTACCTGCAGGGCAAGTTCCACGCCGGGCAAACCGTGGCCTTGTTCGGTAAGGTGGAGCCCTCCCGCTCCAGCAGTAACCTAAAGATGATTCAACCCCAGTTCGAGTTGCTGCCTGACTCCAGCGACGATGCGGAGACCAGGCTGCTTGAAGTGGGCCGCATCACCCCGGTCTACGAGTCGCTGGGCGGCAGCCGCCTGGCCTCGCGGTGGCAGCGCAAGGTGATCTTCAATCTGCTTGAGAGCATGCGCGGCACGGTGCCGGAGTGCCTGCCGCAGGCCATGCTGGCGCGGCTCGATTTGCCCGGCCGCGAAGCGGCGCTACGCGAGGTGCACTATCCGCCTGAAGGCACATCGCTCACCCAGTTGCAAGCCTCGGCCACGCCCGCGCACAGGCGCCTGATCTTTGAAGAGCTGTTTTTTCTGGAGCTGGGGCTGGAGTTGAAGCGGCGTCGCATGCGGCAGCGCACTGGCATCGGATTTGCCACCACCGACAAAGTCCGCGAAGCCATACGCGAGGTGCTTCCGTTTCATCCTACTGCAGCGCAAAAGCGGGCCCTGGGCGAGATCGTGGCCGACATGCGCGGGCCCAGCCCCATGCGCCGCCTGCTCCAGGGCGACGTCGGCTCGGGCAAGACGATTGTTGCCTTGCAGGCCATGCTGGTGGCCATGGAGAACGGCTACCAGGCAGCGCTGATGGCGCCCACTGAGATCCTCGCCACACAGCATTTTCTGGCCGCGCGCAAGCTCCTCGAGCGGTCCAGCCGCCGCTACCGTATTGTCCTGCTGACCGGGTCGCTGGACGAGGACCGCAAGCGATCCACGCGGGGCCTCATCAACCGCGGTGAGGCGCAACTGGTGATTGGAACCCATGCGTTGATTGAAGAGAAGGTCGAGTTCGACCGCCTGGGCCTGGTGGTCGTCGACGAGCAGCACCGCTTCGGTGTGCTGCAGCGCTTCAAGCTGATGAAGAAGCCCCATCAGGCCGAGCCGGATGTGCTGGTAATGACCGCCACGCCCATTCCCCGCACCTTGGCCCTGTCCCTCTATGGCGACCTGGACGTGAGCGTGCTCGACCAGCTGCCCCCGGGCCGTACGCCGATTGTGACCCGGCGCGTGCCCGGCGAGCGTGCCGGCGAAGTGTGGGACTTCGTCCGTAAAGAAGTGGCGCGCAAGCACCAGGCGTATATCGTGTACCCGGTGATCGAGGGAACGAAGGACGACGAGCCGGAACTGGACTTTTCCCACGATCCGGCCGATGCCCCTGCGGAAGCGCCTCCCAGAAAGGCCGCACGCAAGGGCAAGGCGCCGGAGTTGTTTCCTGCTGCTGTGCAGGAGGCGAATCCGGCGGCAAAGTCGGGGCTGAAGTCCGCAGTGGAGATGTATGAAAAGCTGCGCACGGGACCCCTGGCCGGGCTGCGCGTGGGCCTGCTGCATGGCCGCCTCGACCCCGATGAAAAGGAAGTCATCATGCACCGCTTCCAGCGCGGTGAGATTGACGTGCTGGTGGCCACCACGGTGATTGAGGTGGGCGTGGATGTCCCCAACGCCACCGTCATGGTGGTGGAGCACGCGGAGCGCTTTGGCCTGGCGCAACTGCATCAGTTGCGTGGCCGCGTTGGCCGTGGAGCGGCGAAAAGCTATTGCATTTTGATCACCGGGCCGCGCGTTTCGCCGCCGGGCGAGGAGCGGCTGAATGCCATGGTGCGCACTCAAGACGGCTTCGAACTGGCGGAGCTCGACCTGAGCCTGCGCGGGCCAGGCGAGTTTTTCGGCACCCGCCAGGCAGGACTGCCCGACTTTCGCGTGGCCAATCTGCTCCGCGACCGGCAGTTGCTTGAACTGGCCAAGCAGGAAGCCGCGCACTTTGCGAACAATCCCGCCCCCGAGGGAACCGAGGCCGAGCGCGCACGGGTGTGGGCGCGCCTCAAAATGGCCTGGCAGCGCCGTTACGGACTGCTAGAGGCAGGCTAATACTACAGTTGGCGCTCGCCCGCGTCTGAACCGCCGATAGAAATGGATGCCCCAGGTGCCTCGCTTTTGGGCACCTGGGAGACCACGAACCTCGACCATCTGTCTTCAATTCCGGCAGGTGGCCTACTCGATGTCCTTCCATTTATCTGTCCTTCCCGGAAAAATGAATCTGTGCCCCATTCATCGCGGCTTTATCGCGATGAGTGGGCCGCGGAGTCTCGCCGTCCAGTCCGACTCGATTTCGACCACTCCTCGTATTCCGGCGGCGTAGTGGTTGAAGCTGCTCCATCGATACTGCCCGGGCAATGAGACAAGTCCCCCTTGACCGGATTTCTATGGATATATCGGATCACTTCGGACCGGGCAGTTTCGCCATGGATGTTCGCGTCAAAATAACGGGGTTGCCAAAACTGCCGGCGATCGCTTCTCAGCTTGCGGGAAGTGATCTGCTTGAGCGCCTTCAGAAACTGCGCTACGAGGATGGAGGGCGGCTCGTTGATCAGCAGGTGAACATATTCGGGCATCAGCACGTAGGCGTAAACCCTGGCCTCATGACGCGCCCGGGTCTGTTCCAAAATGGCTCCACCGTTTCCTTGGGTTCCGGGGCTTCAAGCAGCGGAAGCCGGTGAAAGCAACTGAACGTGATGAAGTGAAGCGCTTCCGCTCTCTGAAAACGCTTCAGGCCGTAAGGCATAGTGCTGTGGTGGTTCCACTACGGCATGGTCCGAAGACCCGCTCATCGCGATGAGGCCGCGATGAACGGGGCACAATCCCTGATACCTCGATGAGCGGGCCACCTGCCAATCGTCAGAGGAACGTCACGCGGGTCGCTTCCTGCTTGCCTTGGGCGAAACCGGCACGGGCGGCGGGGATGCGGGTCGCCAGATCCATCTGGTTCGTGCCCATTGCGGCTCGGGAATCGGCGTCCGGTGTGATCACCTCAACGTGGCTGCCCTGCTTGCACAGGGCCTCGACCTGGCTCGCCAGGTCCGCGCCCGGGAATTTGCGCAGACCCTCGAACTGGCCTGCCGGTAGTGTCCCGCTCCGTCCGCCAAACGGTGAGAGCACCACGACGTTCGCATAGCCCACTGCGAGGTCGGCGTTTTCGGTGGAGCGCACGCCACCGTTGATGTAGCGGGCGCCGTTGATGCTGTGCGTGGGCGCCAGACCAGGCATTGCGGTGCCTGCGGTCACTGCGTCTACGAGGTCGACGCCGGAATCGCGGTCGAATGCAGCCAGCTCGCCGGTATGCGCGTCGACGGCCACCACGATCATCGGCCTATCCGGCCATTGCTGGCGAGGCAACCTGGAGGCGACCAGCGCGCGCCGCTGTTCCGCCGCTGCGGGTCCAAGGGTGGCATCGCTTTCTAACCCGAACGCGCCCATCGCACAGCGTAGATCGGCTGCCGAGGTGGCTGCGGCGCCGATGGCCCTCATCCGCTCGAACACCGTGCCCATCGACAGGGACGGCGGCTCCTGCCGGTTCTGTCCGACCGGTCGAACCGGCTCAGACAGAATCGAAGCAAACAGTTCGGCTGGCGGTATGCCGCTGCGCATATGCGCCGCCGCGGTTGCGCCGGACGAGGTGCCGATCACCAGATCGGCGGCCTCTGTCATATCGATGCCAGCTTCGGCCAGTCCTGCGATGACACCGATCAGCCACGCATTTCCGGCAGCCCCACCACCACCGAGAACCAGAGCAACATTTTTGTGAATCATCTGCCCACTTTTTCAGCCTGTGGAATCTCCTGTCAATCGAAATACCCTTCCGTTCTCACTCGATTCGGCATAGAAATGGGTGGCAGGTGGCCCACCCTAACCCCGCCACAAATCGGGGTGCCCCGTCTAGCTCCGCTAGGGCGGGATAGATATCGTCCTCATCACAGACACTCCTCTTCGGCGGGTGCCCATCGGTTCCACAGTTTCATCGTGGAAGGGTAGAAGGCCGCAAACCTCAACCGCCGCGAACTTCAATTCTCCGGCCAGATGCTCCGTCTCCTGCTCCTGTCGAATGAGTCGCAAGCTCCCGAAGGGAACTTTGCCGATTATTTCCTCGGTTTCTTGCACAATGAATGAGGAGATAAAGCAGGCAGCGCAGACGTCTCACCCGTGTAACCTCCGTAAGTCCTTTCCTGAGAAGATTCTGCAGCCAACTCCAATGTTCTCAATATTTTAGCAACCCTACCATGCTCTAAGTCCATTAGGCTCAAGAATTTACTCACAGAATAGGGGGGAGAGGGGTATCCCTGAAAAGGGTACGGACCGGTGACTGTAGCCGTGCTGCTCGCTGCTCCCCCCGGTGCCGGCCCCCTTGTTCCCGCACCGGCGCTGCTTTCGCAGCTTTTGGACAGGCTCTGAGACCCCGCTACGCCGCCGGCATAACGGCAGTGCTCTCCGTCTCCGTGGGAAAAGTCTGAATCTCGAGGTCGATGCTGGCGATTTCTTCTCCGCGGTCCGCCCCCTGGAAACGGGTGCACTGGCACAGTTCGGTAAAGCGGCTGTGGCCGTTCTGGCTCAGTTCCAGGCCCACGGCGATCAGGATGCTGTAGATATCGACGCAGGATCGGCGTTCGAACTCAAACAGCACATTCACCAATCCGGTATCGTTGGCGCCGCGGCTCAGGACCCAGCCGCCGCAGCCCAGGATAGCTCCCGTGAGGCTCCGCACCAGCCGGTCCGGCTCCTCCATTGAAATGGCCCTCATCTGCAGCGCCCACGGGATAGCAGATGCTTGCACTGGTTCGCGAAGTGGAACTGTCCTTCTCACACTTGGTATATCGGATTCACTCCGAAGAGCATCACCGATGTGCGGGAGTTGCACGCCGCGTGACCGGCTTTGATACATTCCCAGCCCACCCGGCGACCCATGCAGCGCTCCTGGCTGGTGGAAGTCCGTGGTCCCCCTGCAGAGCTCCCTGCCACCGCCGGCACTCAAACCAAACAGAATGTTGTAGCTTCATAGACAGCATGATCGTCGGCAGCGGCATCGACCTGATCGAGATCGGGCGCATCCAGCGTTCCGTGGAGCGCTATGGCCCGCGCTTCCTTAATCGCGTCTATACCGCTGCGGAGCAGGCCTACAGTCTGCGCAAACGCCAGGCCGCCGAGAGCCTCGCCGCTCGCTTTGCGGCCAAGGAAGCGGGCGCGAAGGCGTTGGGCACAGGCATCAGCCATGGTGTGAACTGGCTGGAAATCGAGGTGGTGCGCGAGCCGGGTGGCCGGCCCACTTTGCGCTTTCACGGCCGTGCCGCCCAGATTGCCGCCCGCATGGGCGTGTCCCGCGCCGCGCTCTCCATCACCCACACGGCCACCCTGGCCATGGCCAGTGTGGTGCTCGAAAATGGGCCGTAACCCACGCCCTTTCTGCTATTCTCAAGGCGTTGATGGAAGCATTACCCGGCTCCATTCAGTAAGGGGATTGCCTTGCCCAGCCGCAAAGAGATTCAGTGGTCGCAGCTCAAAGTTGGCGCATTGGTCCTCGCGGGCTCGGCCGTACTGATTTTTCTCATCTTTTTGATGACGGGCTCGTCGGGCGGGCTGTTTGCGCACAAGCTGATCTTGCGCTCGTATTTTGAGAATGCCGCGGGCCTGAAGAACGGTGCACCCGTCACCCTTGAGGGTGTAACCATCGGCAACGTCACCCGTATCCGCGTGGTTCCTGAGCGCAATCCCACCCCGGTGGAGGTGACCATGCGCGTGGGCCGCGACTATCTCCAGGACCTGCATACCACTTCGACTACCGCAATTACCCAGGCAGGCGTGCTCGGCGACAGCTACGTCGACATCGACTCCGGCCATGCCACCGGCCCCCCGCCGGCCGAAAACGCCGAACTCACGGCCACCCAGTCGCCCAGCATTCAAACCGTAATCAGCACCAGCGAGACCTCCATCGAGCAGGTCGCCGTACTGCTCCACAAACTCGAAATCCTCGTGGACTCGCTTAACTCGAAGCGCGGCACAATCGGAGGGTTGATCAACGATCCGGTGTTTTATGCCAAGGTTTCCCACATCACCAACGATCTTGAAAAGATTACCAGCGCCATCAGCCAGGGCCGCGGCACCATGGGCAAGCTGGTCAACGACGACACGCTCTACACCCATGCCAGCTCCGTCGTCGACCACCTCGACAATATCGCCACCGGGCTGGACGAGGGCAAGGGCTCCGCGGGCAAACTGCTGCGCGACGAGACGCTCTACAACAATCTGAACACCACCGTGGCCAACGCCAACCAGTTGATGGCCGAGGTTAACCAGGGCAAGGGCTCCCTGGGCAAGCTGGCCAAGGACCCGGCCTTTGCGCAAAAGCTGGATGACACCATCAGCCGCCTCGACAGCATTCTCAAAAGCGTGGACGAGGGCAAGGGCACACTGGGACAAATGGTGCAAAGCCGCGCGCTCTACGATCATGCCGACCAGACCATGGACCAGGCGCAGCAGTTAATCAAGAGCATGCGCGAGGATCCGAAGAAGTATCTGGTCATCCGCCTCAAGCTCTTCTAGGCCCGCTCCCAGGCTCAGGCAAGCTGGCTGTTTGTGTAGACTTCCTGCGAACTCACACAACGGATTTTCGCGGAGGATAGCCCCATATACAGACTGCGTCGCGCCGGTTTCGCACTTATCATTTGCCTTCCGGCCTGTCTGCTTGCGCAGCAGGGCGCGGTTCCCGCTGAGCAGGCGCCTGCTGCTCAGGAGCCCGTCCTCGCCGAGCGTCCCACTCCCTCGCCTGACAACGCCATGGGCCGCATCGAGCTTGATGTCGTAGTGACCGACAAGTCGGGAAAGCCGATCTCTGGTCTCGAGCGCGAGGACTTCACACTGCTCGACGACAAACAGCCCGCGAAGATTCTCTCCTTTCAGGCCTACAACGCAACCACCCCAACAGAGGACCCGCTGCCTGAGGTCATTCTTATGTTCGATACGGTCAATGTTGGGGACCCGTATGTTGTCACCGTGGGCCGGGCGATCGAGAAATTTCTACGCCAGAACGGCGGACATCTCGCCCAGCCGGTTGCCATCCTGCTGATGACTAACCTCGGTGTCACCCTCGCGGCCCAGCCCTCGCGTGACGGAAATGCGCTGGCTACCACTGTGGAGCAGCTCCAAACCAGATTGCGCACCGTTGGCCCCCCCAGGGATGGGGCGATCTGGAACGGGCCCAGTTCTGCACCAAGTCGTTGGCCTCCATTGTTCAGTTCGCGGCGTAGGAGCCGGGCAAAAAGCTGCTGATCTGGATCGGACCCGGCTGGCCCATGCTCGATGGGCCCGAATTCAATTTTTCACCCCGTGCCAAGCAGGCGAATTTCGATGTCATCGTTAGTTTTTCCACCCTTATACGTCAGGCGCGGATGTCCCTGTATAGCGTTGCAGAGGGCACAGGAGACATTCACTCGACTGACTACCAGGATTATGTAAAAGGGCTGAAGCAGGCCAAGCAAGTCGACCCTGCCGACCTCACCTTGAGGGTAATGGCAGCGCAAAGCGGCGGACGCGTCCTCGGTCCGGATAATGACCTGGTCGCTCAAATCAACCACTCTGTCGCCGACGTCACTGCCTTCTACACCATCTCGTTCGATCCTCCACGCGCTGACCTGCCTGACGAATATCACGACCTGAAGGTGCAAATCGGCAAGCCAGGTTTGACTGCGAGGACGAATACCGGCTATTACAACCAGCCGCAATGAGAGGAATTTTTACGTTGGATGCACCCACGAGCGTCGCCACGTCAGAAGTCGTGCTTATGCTAATCTCCATCCGGTTGGTATTTTTCGAGAAATCGTCGTGGCGAATCTGTACCGCCGCCAATTCGCCTGCACGTTGATTCTCTTGGCTATCTTCTGTTTCCTGCCCATTGCAGCTGGCGCCCAGGCGCACAGTGTCGTATGCAGCGGAGGGTTCGGCAGCATTCTTAAAAGCGTGGACGAGGGCAAGGGCACACTGGGACAACTGCTGCAGAGCCGATCGCTTTTCGATCATGCCGACCAGGCCATGGACCAGGCGCAGCAGTTGATTAAGGGCATGCGGGAGAACCTAAAGAAGTGTCTGGTCATCCGCCTCAAGCTCTTCTAGATCCGCTGCCAGGCACAGGCAGGCTGGCTGTTAGAATAGACTTCCTGCAAGCTCACACAGCGGATTTTCGCGGAGGATAGCCCCATGAATAGACTGCGTCGCGCCGGTTTCGCACTTATCATTTGCATCCCGGCCTGTCTGCTTGCGCAGCAGGGGGCAGTTCCCGCTGAGCAGGCGCCTGCTGCCCAGGTGCCCACCCTCGCCGAGCGTCCCGCTCCCCCGCCTGACCACGCAACGGGCCGCATCAAGCTTGATGTCGTAGTGACCGACAAGGCAGGAAATCCTATCTCCGGCCTTGAACGCGCCGACTTCACCCTGCTCGACGATAAACAGCCCGCGAAGATTCTCTCTTTCCAGCCTCATAACCCAAGACCTTCTGCCAACAACCTGCCGCCTGAAGTCATTCTTCTTATCGACACGGTGAACGTTGGGGACAGCAATGTTGTCATTGTTCGTAAGGAAATCGAAAAGTTTCTGCGCCAGAACGGCGGACATCTCGCCCAGCCGGTAGCCGTCCTGCTGATGACTAACCTCGGTGTCACCCTCGCGGCCCAACCCTCGCTTGACGGTAATGCGCTGGCTACCGCTGTGGAGCAACTCCAACCCAGATTGCGCACCATTGGCCCCGCCCAGGGCGCCTGGGGCGATCTGGAACGTTTCCAGTTCAGTACCAAGTCGTTGGGCTCCATTGTTCAACCCGCGGCGCATGTGCCGGGCAAGAAGCTGCTGGTCTGGATTGGATCCGGCTGGCCCATGCTCGATGGGCCGATATTTAATTTCTCACCCCGCGATATGCAGGCGAATTTCGATGCGATCGTTAGGTTTTCCAACCTTATGCGTGAGGCGCGGATGTCCCTGTATAGCGTCTCAGAGGGCACAGGAGACATTCGCTCGACTGATTATCAGAATTATGTAAAAGGGGTGAAACAAGCCAACCAAGCCGAGCCTGCCTGCCTCGGTTTGAAGGTAGTGGCGGCGCAGAGCGGCGGGCGCGTCCTCGGTCCGGATAACGACCTGGTCGCTCAAATCAACCACTCTGTCGCCGACGCCACTGCCTTCTACACCATCTCGTTCGATCCTCCGCGCGCTGACCGGCCTGACGAATATCACGACTTGAAGGTGCAAATCGGCAAGCCAGGTTTCACTGCGAGGACGAATACCGGCTATTACGACCAGCCGCAATGACCGGAATTTTTCCGTTTGATGCACCCATGAGCGTCACCACATCCGAAGTCGTGCTTGTGCTAATCTCCATCCGGTTGGTATTGTTCGAGAAATCGCCATGTCGAATCTGCAACGCCGCCAATTCGCCTGCACGTTGATCCTCTTGGCTATCTTCTGTTTCTTGCCCATTGCAGCCGGCGCCCAGGCGCACAGTGTCGTGTGCAGCGGAGGGTTCGGCAGCTTCGACGCCAAATCCACCACCGGTGTCGCAGTATCCGTGGGGCCCGAGCGCAGTGGGGAATTCGCCAAACACGCCTGCCAGGCAAAATTCAGATGGGAAAGGCAGGACCTGCGGGCTGTGCCCGATGCCTCCGAGGTCGATGTCGATGCCATGGGTATCGATCTGGGCCTGGGCTCGCTCGTCGTGGCGCTGCAGGTGAAGGCGACCGACAGCGATCCGCTCATGAAATACGAAATCTACTCCCTGAAGAAGCCTCCGCGCCTGCTGAAAGAGATCACAGGAGGCGATTATTACAGCGCTGCCGATACCGATTTGGACGGTCTCATCGAGATATGGACCGACGATGCCGGAGCCTTAAAGGACTTCGACAACATACCTCTAAGCTCATTCGATCTCCCTCCTACAGTCGTCCTGAGGTATGAAAAAGAGCGCTTGATCGACGTAAGTTCCGAGTTCCGATCTGCCTTCGATCGCCAAATTGAGGCGCTGCGCACCCAAATTGATCCCCGCGACTTAGCCGACTTCAAGACCAGCGATGGAAAGTTGTCGACCATGTTTCATATGTCCGCCGACCAGATGCATCGCGACCTGACCACCAAGATCAGGGTGCTGGAGATTGTATGGGGTTATCTCTACAGCGACCGTGAACAGGACGCATGGAATGCCCTCGGCGCCATGTGGCCCCCGGCCGACGTCGACCGGATTCGCGCCTCCATCCTTGATGCGCGAGCGCACGGAATCCGCAGCAGGGTTGACGGCGTCTCCCACGAATTGGCTCCTTCGCGCCGGCCTAAACATGCCATGATCTTCGATCGGGTCACAGGAAAAGTGTCGGACGCCACCGTAGACCTGCCTCACCAGGGTCACGGTGACCCGTCGATGGGTTCCGGTGGTTCAGGTGGTTCACAGGACCACATGAGTTCCTTCGAGGCCGACAGCTTTCCGGTGCAGATTCTCATGCGGCGTCCGCCTCCGCCGGAAGGTTCTGAGGCCGCGCCCGTCACTGAAGTTGCCGTAAACCTGGTGGTTGACGCGGCGGGAAAGGTCCGCTCCGCCAAGGTGGAAGGAAGTCCCGACAAGGACTTGGTCGGCTCCACTGTGGGCTGGAAATTCATTCCCGCCTACAAAGATGGCAAGGCTGTCGCAAGCCGCTTGCGCATGGGGGTCACGCCTTCACAATAGCGGGGCGCGGCTTGAGTCTAAGGCGCAATCGACATGAGGCTGAACAACGTGCATCGCAACATATTGCTTGTGGTATTCCTGATTCCGGCGCTCAATCTACAGCCACAGCAGCCTGCGAGCCCGCCCGCCGGCACTGCCACGCCTGCGCAAATCTTCCAAGCCTATGCCCTCGCGGATCTGGGCCGGCACGCCGAAGCCGTCGCCGCATTCGAATCAATCTTCGGCTCCGATCCTGCCCAGCACGATTACGCACAGGAGCGCGTCGCCGTGAACATGGCGCTCAAATATACACAGAACTGCGCGTCCAGCCAGTCGTGCATGGCCGACGATTTTCTAGCCATCGGAAACGCCAAGGAAGCACTCCATTGGCAGAGCAAGCAATTCAAATCCCTGCAACAGGGCGAGAAGGTCAATGTGCATCAGGGTGAGGAACTGGATCCCGGAAGCGCCAAGTCTGTGGCTCTGGCCGATGCCTATGATTTGAATGCGAGAATTCAGGCGGCGATGGGCAAGCTCGGTCCCGCTCTTCGCGATCTCGATTCTGCCCTCGATACCCTACCCCGGAGCGCCAAGACCGCGCCGCGCGAAGCCGCCTACCACTATCATCGCGCCCTGATTCTTGCCGAGAATCACAAGTTGGCCGATGCTGCCAGGGCCTGCCGTAAATCGCTCGATATTGACGCCAATGTCAGCGGCCCCGGCGATCATCGCGGGCCGCAATGCCTTGAAATCGACGCCTTGGCATCTCCTCCGCATTCCGCTGCAGCTCAATAACTGGCGGACTGTGCGCTGCGAAACATCTTCCAGAACTCCACAAAGCTCTTCAGCCGCACCACTTGGAAATAGTCACTGGCAACCATATAGAAGACCGTTGCGGCAGCCCAAACCGCGTGAAGGGCGTCACCCAACTGATCGCTGAAGGGCAGCGGCGCAGCGGACAGCACCATGGCCAGCACAATGAGCGCCAGCTTCACAATCCCCATCACCAGGTTGATCTCCATCAGTTTGCTCGTAAATGCCCTGCCCAGCTTGAGACTCTCGCCCAGGGCCGAAAGCGCGGAGCGCCCCTCCAGCAGCACCAGCAGCGGCGCGAGCGATACCGCCCAGTTGATCAGCGCCCACAGCGTAAAGAAGCCCAGCGACAGAAAGATGGCCCACATCGAGTAGCCCACCAAATCGGGCTCGCCTCCAGGAGCGATGTGCGCGGCCGCCACTGCTTGCATCGAACCGAACCAGCCCCACAGAGTGAGCCCAAGCAGCACCAGCCA
Source organism: Acidobacteriaceae bacterium (assembly GCA_003165075.1). Taxonomy (GTDB): domain Bacteria; phylum Acidobacteriota; class Terriglobia; order Terriglobales; family Acidobacteriaceae; genus Telmatobacter. Next base: position 159,629 of record PLSM01000094.1, read on the forward strand.
TGCGGCCTGCAAAACCATCATCGACACGGGTCGAAAGCGCAGACGCGGCTCAAGGCGCTGCAGCACAAGTCCGCGTCCCAACGCGGAGATGACCACCCATGCCAGCGCCGCCATCGGCGCAAACCAGCGCAATACTGCCTCAACATGCGGCTGGTAGAGCGCCCATGCGTTGGCCAGTTGCACCGCAGCCACCCACGGGTTCATCGCATCCAGCCCCGTGAGTCCTGCCGACTCCAACGGAATCGCGGCCAGGATGTGCTGCGCCTGCACCCAGCAGACCAGCAGAAACAGCACGCCGAAGAGCCAGCGCCATCCCACTTCAAGGGCCGTGAGCGATGGCCGGCTGAAAACCCAGCCCATCTGGCCCACCAGCGACTGGGTGCCGCGCAACGGCGGTGCCATGTTACTTGACCACCAGGTTCGCGGCCCTTCCCGGCACAACAATGATCTTCGCCACGGTCTTTCCCGCCGTCCGCAACTGCACTTTCGCGTCGGCCAGCGCCGCCGCTTCAATGTCTTTGGCGGCAGCGCCCGCTGCCACGCGCACCACGGTCACCAGTTTGCCGTTGATCTGTACCGGAATCTCCAGTTCGTCTTCCTTGGCCAATTCCGGATCGCTCACCGGCCACGGTGCGCGCAACACCGAACCGGCTTCGCCCAGTTCTTCCCACAACTCCGCGGCCAGGTACGGCGCGAAAATTGCCAGCAACAGAACCAGCGAACTCAGGAGTTCATGCAACACCGGCGGCTCAACTTCGCCTGCTGCCAACCGTGCGTCAACAGCCTGCACTTCATTCACCAGTTCCATGATGGCCGCAACGCAGGTGTTGAAGTGCCATCGGCCTTCGAATTCCAAAGTGATCTTCGCCGTGGTCTGGTGCAGTTTGCGCAGAAGCTTGAGCGAAAGGCCTGTGGCGCCTTCTTTTCGCGATTGAGACCACCCCGAACGCCCCATATTAGCCACAGGCGCATACTTCGTCACCAGTCGCCACACGCGGCCCAGGAACCGGCTCACACCGGCCACGCCGTCTTCCTGCCAGTCGAGGTCGCGGTCGGGCGGCGCGGCAAACAGCGCATACATGCGCGTCGCGTCAGCGCCGTAGCGAGCCACCATGTCGTCGGGCGAAACCACGTTGCCCTTGGACTTCGACATCTTGGCCCCGTCCTTGATCACCATGCCCTGCGTGAACAACCGGCGCACCGGCTCATCGTTCTTGATCAGCCCCAGGTCGCGCATCACCTTGGTCCAAAAGCGCGAGTAGATCAGATGCAGAATCGCGTGCTCCACGCCGCCGATGTACTGGTCGATGGGGAACCAGTAGCCCACGCGCGCCGGATCAAATGGCTGCGCGGCGTTCTTCGCATCGGTGTAGCGATAGAAGTACCAGCTCGAGTCGACGAACGTGTCCATGGTGTCCGTTTCGCGCCGCGCCGGACCTCCGCACTTTGGACAAGTCACATGGACAAACTCCGCCACCCTGCCCAGCGGCGAGCCGCCCTGCTGCGTGATCTCTATCTGCGGCGGCAGCAGCACGGGCAACTGCTCGTCGGGCACCTGCACCAGCCCGTCGCGCTCGCAGTGGATCATGGGAATGGGCGTACCCCAATAGCGCTGACGGCTCACGCCCCAGTCTTTAAGGCGGAACGTCACGGTGGCCTTGCCGAACCCCTCGCGCTCTGCCACCGCTTGTAATCTCTTCTCCGCCTCCGTGCAGGTCAGTCCGTCGTACTCACCGGAGTTCACCAACACGCCGTCTTCCGTGGTAAATGGCAGCGCGGCATCTTCGCCGCCGGGCTGCGCAGGCGCGATCACTCTGCGAATCTCAATGCCGTACTTGGTGGCAAACTCGAAGTCCCGCTCGTCGTGTCCCGGCACGCTCATGATGGCCCCGGTGCCATAGTCCATCAGGATGTAGTTGGCCACCCAGATGGGAACGCGCTCTCCGTTGTAAGGGTTGAGGGCGAAGCGGCCTGTGGCTACGCCGTGTTTCTCGATTGCACCCAGGTCGCCCGCTTCACGAGCCTTCTTCTGCTGCTCGATCAGTTCGTCCACCTGCGCCTTCAACACCGCATCGGCAGCGGTGAAGCTGGCCACCAACGCGTGCTGCGGCGCCAGTTGCACGCTGGTGGCGCCGAAGATGGTGTCCACCCGCGTAGTAAAGACGCGAATGCGCTGGCCTTTCGTTCCCTGTTCCCTGTTCCCTGCTCCCTGTTCACTGTTCACTGCTTCCTGTTCTTCCAGGAAGAAATCCACCTCCGTGCCTTCGCTGCGGCCGATCCAGTTGCGCTGCATGGTACGCACTTTTTCCGGCCAGCCTTCCAGTTTGTCCAGGTCGTCGAGCAGTTCGTCCGCATACGCCGTGATGCGGAAGAACCACTGCTCCAGGTCGCGCTGTTCCACGATGGTGTCTTCGTGCCGCCAGCAGCGCCCGTCGATCACCTGCTCATTGGCCAGCACGGTTGCGCAGTCGGGGCACCAGTTCACCTTGCTCTTCTTGCGATAAACCAGGCCCTTCTCATACATACGCAGGAAAAACCACTGGTTCCAGCGGTAGTAGTCGGGCAGGCAGGTCGTCACTTCGGTGGCCCAGTCGTAGCCCAACCCCAGGCGCTGCATCTGCCGCTTCATCGCGGCGATGTTGTTCAGCGTCCACTCCCGCGGCGGGGTATTGTTTTTGAGCGCCGCGTTCTCCGCCGGCAATCCGAAGGCGTCCCACCCCATGGGGTGCAGCACGTTGTAGCCCCGCATCCACATGTGCCGGGCCAGCGCGTCGCCGATCGAATAGTTGCGCACGTGCCCCATGTGCAACTGGCCGCTGGGATAGGGCAGCATCTCCAGCACGTAATACTTGGGCTTGCCGCTCGCAGCCGGCTCCGCCGCATAGAGCGCGGGGTCCGCAGCCCAGCGCTCCTGCCATTTGGGTTCAATCAGCGCCGGATCGTATCGAAACTCTTTTTCTTCCGCCATAACCTTTCAGTGTAAATGGAGAAGACGCTTCATTTTGCGAGCACCGCAACCAGGCTCTTCAGCACCCGCACATTGCGTTCTTCGTCCCCGGGTTCATCCACCGGCGTCTCCGCAATAAATGCCGCATGAGCAAACCGCTCATCGTTCAGCAGCCGCCGAAAAGGCTCTACGCCCATGGTGCCCTGCCCAATATGCTCGTGGCGATCCAGTTTCGACCCGCGCTCCGCCTTGGCGTCGTTGCAGTGCCATACGAGGACGGCGTCCAACCCCACCGTATTCGCGATCTGTGTCACGGTTTCCGCATAGCCTTCCCCGGTTATCAGGTCGTATCCGGCCACGTGGCTGTGGCACGTATCCAGGCACACGCCCACTGGCGCCGCGGACTTCAAGCGCTCCACCAGTTCCGCCACCTGCTCAAAACTGCCGCCCAGTGAAAATTCCGCGCCGGCCGTGTTCTCGATCAGGATGTGGAAGCCCGTTCCCTGCCACGGCAGCCCGTCGATGGCCCGGGTGATGGAGTCGGCCGCCAGCTTCAAGCCTTCGTCTCGCGTCAGCCCCTTCCACGAGCCAGGATGCAGCACCAGGTATTCAGCGCCCCACATCAAGGCCCGCTCAATCTCTCCGCGAAACGCGTCGATGCTCTTCTTGCGAATCTCATCCGACTGGCTGCACACGTTGACCAGGTAACTGGTATGAATCACCAGCGGGCCCACATCGAGCGCGGCACGAAGTACGCGCATGCGCTCGGCCTGTTTAGGATCTACCTTGGGCGCGCGCCACATCCGTGGGCTCGACGAAAATATCTGAAACGTGTTGGCGCCGATCTCCCGCGCCCGCTCCACGGCGTTGGACGCCCCGCCTGCCGTGCCCAGATGCACTCCGATGCGCTTGACCATTCCCACAGTCTAACCGCTGCTCAGCTCTTCTGTTTCACGCAAAAAAATCCGCGCCGTTTCCATTGTGAGGAACCGGCGCGGAGTAATTTCAAAACCAGATTGTCTTACACCACTTTCATCGCATCCGGGTCCCACTTGATCACCGCGCCGCGCTCGATGCTGAGATTGCTCAGCAGGGCCGCTCCGGCAGCACGATAGCCAAACACCGCGTCTTCCACCACCGGCTTGCGCGAGCGCACCGATGCAAAGAAGTTCTTGAAGTGGTCGTAGCTATCGCTGTAACCGTCTGGAGCCATATATTTCTCGTAGCCCACAGGCGGCGCGCCTTCGGGATGCGTGCGCGGATACTTTTCTGCATGCGACGCCAGAATCTGCTTCTGCATCGCTTCAGGGAACGTGTCGATCATCAGGCCCGGGTCCGTCTCGCGCGGCACCCGGTTCACACTTACGCCGCCTCCGCCAATCTCCATGGTGCCTTCGGAGCCGGTAAAGATGAGGCCCTCGCTCTCTTCGCCGCCGTCCACAAAGTTGACCCGTAGGCTCAGGTTGAAGCCCTCGCGATAGTCAAACAGGCCCAGCATTACGTCGGGCACGTCGCGGCCATCTTTCCAGAAGCGCAGTGCGCCGGTAGCCATGCCGCGTGTGGGGCCGTTGGAGCCGGTAATAAAGTGTGTGCCGCTGAAGAGGTGGACAAACAGGTCGCCGGCCACGCCGCTGCCGTAAGCCTTCCACTTGCGCCACTGGAAGAAGTGTTCGGCGTTGAAGGGAATCTTGGGCGCGGTGCCCAGAAAGCGCGGCCAGTCGCAGGTTTCCGTCGAGGCATCGGGCGGAACGGTATAGCTCCACGCGCCCATGGCCGAGTTGCGGTCCCAGCGCGCGGTCACCATGTTCAGCTTGCCGATGGCGCCTGCGGCCAGCAGTTCCTTGGCTTTGGCATAGATCACCGAACTGACCCGCTGGCTGCCAATCTGGATGATGCGGTTGGTGCGCCGCGCCGTCTCGATCATCTCCGGCCCGTCGGAATAGAGATGGATCATCGGCTTTTCGCAGTACACATCCTTGCCCGCCTTCATCGCGTCCACTGCCACTTGCTTGTGCCAGTGGTCGGGCGTGCCGATGATCACCGCGTCAATGTCTTTACGCGCCAGAATCTCGTTGTAGTCGCGCGTAGTGAAAATGTCGTCGCCCCACAGTTCCTTGGCGTGCGCTAGGCGGCCGGTATAGCAGTCGGCCACAGCTACCAGCTTCACGCCCGGCACCTGCACCGCGTTTTTTGTATCGCCCTGGCCCTGTCCGCCCGCGCCGATCAGCGCAATCTGAATGTGGTCGTTGGCCCCTACCGCCCGCGCCCCTTCGTCTTGCAATACCGACAATGCGTGCACCCTCGTCCCAATCAATGAAGCGGCTGACGCCGCCCCCGCCACTCTAAGAAAACTTCTCCGATTCAATGGACTCACAAGTTCCTCCCACGCGGAATATTTCTGCCCATATAACCATACACGCGCGGGTAGGGTTTAGCATCGCGTGTGCACCGAACTTGAGAACCTACTGAAGCACCGTCCTCTAATCGCAGCCATCCAGCATTAATCGTCGTCATCCTTGCCCGTCTTCTTCCGGCGCTCCGTCAACATGGCCGGCACCGGCCGCTTGCCCATGGCGTCCTTCCATAGAATCACGTTCAGTTTTTGCGCGTCGGCGCGGTCGGCATGGCGAAAGTCCATCTTCATGCTCTCTTTGGCGCCCTCCGCCGTCTTTTCATTGGCCGTGTAGATGAGGCCATTGTCGCGATTGGAATAATCGGCTGCATAGGGTGCCTGGTCGCCCGACCCACTGAACAACGGCGAGAGCAGCGAACTGAAAGCGTCATTGTTGTTCATTGGCGGCAGGCCCAGCAGCGACTCCATGGTGCGCACCACGCTCACGGTGGAGTAGAAGCGGCTGTCAACGAATGGCTTGCCTTCAACTCCCTGGGGCGCATACTTGCTGACGACCAGCGCGTAGCTGCGATGCGCGTCCACGTGGTCCGCGCCGTTCTGTGCATCGTCTTCCAGAATGAAGAAAGCCGTCGAGTCCCAGAACGGCGAGTGGGAGATGGCTTCCACCGCGCGCCCCACCGCCAGGTCGTTATCGGCCACCGACGATTTCGGCGTGGGTCCTCCGGGCCGCGTTCCTGCCGTGTGGTCGTTGCCCAGCCGCAGCATCACGAAGTTGGGCATCGTATCTTTGCCCTGCTCTTTGTCCGCAACCCACTGCTTCAAGTGCTTCATGAAAATGTCGGCGCGGATCTGGTCCGGAACCGCCAGGTCGAAGTCCGGCTCCTCCGGCGCAAAGTGACCCACAAGCTCCGGCTTGGTGGCGATGTTGTAGGCGATCCGCGGAATCGGCCATGGCCATTTGTTTCGCCCGCCGCCCCATTCGTCGGGCAGCGCCTCGCCCGGTGCAATCTCCTTGCTCGCGCAGCTTTGCCCCGGCAGCATCGGTCCTTGCTGCGGATTCCCTGCCTTGATGTCTCCGCAGAAAGTGGTGGCGATAAATTCGCCAAAGTGGTAATACGTCTTTCCGTGCGCGGCCAGGTTGCCCCACAGGTAGCCGCTGGCCGGCTCGTTCACGTCGGGAATCTTTTGCAGCAGCGGATAGCCGTCTGCCACCACGCCCTCGTAGTCATAGGTGCGCTGCTCGCCGCGATAGGCCTGCTGCCAGGTCTTCTCAAGATAGTCGGTGCCAATGGCCGCCGTGGACCACACATGCCCGTCACCCGACACTTCGCCCGAATCGAAGAAGTTATCCAGCACGCCGAACCGCAGCGCCAGCTTGTGCATGTTGGGCGTGATGGCCGCACCGTACATCGTCAGGCTGGGGTCACCGTTGCCCACCGCTTTGCCGTCCTGTTGCAGGTCGCCGAGTACCTGGTCGTAGGTGCGATTCTCCTTGATGATGTAGATGATGTGCCGGATCGGATTCCGCGTTTCAACGGCAAACGGAATCTTCTCTGCCGCCGCCTTCATGCGGTTCGATTCCAGCACCACTGCCGTCCATTGCAGCAAATTTTTTTCGATCTCCGCTGCGTCCAGCGTGGCCAGCGAGCCATACAACAACGTGGGGATGTATGTGCTCTCCGAGTGGTAATTGTGAGCCGTCGTCTCTGCTGTCTCGCGCTGCGCGAAATTGTTCGCCACCGTTCCCTGCCCTTTCGCAGTCGCCACATAGAGGCTTCCGCCGGTGGACGACGGCAGAAACGCCATCGACATCGGCATCCACTCGGTGGGAATGAATCCATCCGGCTCCACCATGCTTGCGCGAGCAGCCTTGGCGGTCAGCTTGCGCGTGTCAATTACGGCCACGGCATCGCTGATCGCATTCGCTGCGTAGAGCCGGCTGCCGTCGCCATTCAAAGCCAGCGCCTCCGGCTCCGCGCCAAAGTAGCTCTGCCCCGGGAGCCGGGTATCGAAGAAGCCCTTCACGGCGAACTCATCCCCGCCCACATTCACAGCCGCCACGGCATCGCGGTTAGCCATGGCCACGTAGAGCGTCTTGCCGTCCGGCGCCAGCGCCAGCGCGCATGGATGCGTGCCCGGCGCGACAGGACTGGTCGGCTTCAGCAGCGCCAGCTTGCGGCCGACCAGGTTCTTCTCCAGGTCGAGTTCCACAATCTCCGATGCATTCCACAGCGCAACAAAAGCGCGGCGGCCGTCCTTGGCGAGTTGCAGCGCCACGGGATAGGTAGCCGGCACGGCATCGCTCTCAGATAAATCGAAGCGATGTTCAATAGCCCCGCTGGCAGGATCGAGCAGCAGCACGTCGTCCGACAGGTTATCCGCCACCAGCAGCCTTTCCGCGCCGCCACGACTCACTAGAGCGATGTCCGCCGGGAAAGGAATGCCCTGCAGGCTCTCCGCGCCCTGCGGCGACTTTGACTTCCTCCCCGCAGCCAGCGCCTGCATCGGCAGGTGGAGCAGCCGCTCCGGCTCGATCGCGCCATCGCTGAAGCGGTAGACCACAATGCCGCTGCCCATGTCCTCTTTGCCGCTGCCCATGTCCTCTTTGCCGTCGCCCATCGGATCGGTAATCGAGCCCATGCTGGCGTACAGGCGGCTGCCGTCACTACTGAACGCAAGGCCGGAGTAAAGCGTCTGCCGCGCTACCCGCGCCAGCGTGCGCGCGTCGGGAAAGTCCCTGACGGCGCCGCTGCGCGTGTCCAGCACTGCCAGCGATTGATCGTAGTGCGACTCGAAGGTTCCGTACCCGGCATTGACCGTGACCACGTAGCGCCCATCCGGTGAGACGGCCATCGACATGGGCAGGCTGTTCAGCCGCTGCGGATGGCCTGGAATTGGCCCGATCAACTGTTTGCTGGTGGGCAGGTCCCGCGTCTGTGCCGCCATTTGCCCGGCGGCCAGAGCGAGAAACGAAGATACAACCGTCAACAGCGCCCTGATCTGCATGCACAAAACCATAACAAAGCCGGGGTCGATAGCGCTTGACATTGCCATGACAGCGGCCGCTTCACCCGCCTTCACTCCATCTCGATTCAACCGTTGCCCGATGCGCAAAGCGGCAACCCCTGCAATAATTGGCCCTATGCGCACTGTACTTACCGCGGCGAGGCTTTGGGACGGCAGCCGTCTGACCAGCCACCCGCAAGTGGTAATCGAAGACGGCAAAATTGGATCCATCACCAGTCGCGAGGCGGCGCCACTACCGGCAGGCGCTGAGGTCCTCGACTTTCCCAGCGCTACACTGGCCCCCGCGTTCTTTGACGTCCACATTCACGGCGCTGCCGGCCACGACTTGATGGAAGCAACGCCCCAGGCGCTTGACGCCATCACCGGCTTTCTGGCTTCGCATGGAACAGGCAGCTTTCTGGCCACCACCGTCACCTCTCCTTTAGACGTGACTCTGCGCGCGGTTGAGGGGTTGGCGAAGTTGCTCGCCGAGCCTCCACACCCGGGGCACGCGCGGCCGCTGGGCATTCACCTTGAAGGCCCGTTTCTCTCCCACGCCCGCCGCGGCGCTCAGCCGGCGGAGCACCTGCTGGCCCCGGACATCTCCATCTTCGACCGGCTTGTCGACGCCGCTGAAGGACATGTCAAGCTCATCACCCTTGCGCCGGAACTGCCCGGCGCAGTCGAGTTGACCGCGCACGCCACTAGCCGCGGAGTTCGTGTCTCGCTGGGACACTCCGATGCCACCGCCGCCCAGACCCGCCTCGCCATTGCTGCCGGAGCGGTCAGCACCACGCACATATTTAACGGCATGCGCCCCCTGCATCACCACGAACCGGGCATCCTTGGCGTCATGCTCACCAACGACGCCATGTATGCCGAGCTGATCTGCGACGGCATCCACTCCCAGCCGGAAATCGTGAGCCTGTGGTGGCGGGCCAAGGGACCGGAACGGGCGATCCTGATCACCGACGCCATGAGCGCCACCGGTATGCCCGACGGGGAATATCTGCTCGGCGGATTTCCGGTGCTGGTGGCCGCCGGTCGCGCCGTGGTCAAAGACGCTCCGACCGACGGTACCCTGGCCGGAAGTGTGCTCACCCTGGACCGCGCACTGGTCAACTTTGTGCAGTTTACCGGCGCTACTGTGCCGCAGGGTCTGCGCCTCTTGACGGCCAATCCCGCGGCCATGACCGGCCTTTCCGGCCAGACCGGCGCGCTCGCCGTGGGAATGCCAGCCAGCCTGGTGGCCGTGGATGCAGCCGGCCGTCTGGTCGGCTCCGTCGTCGGCGGGCAATCCGTCCGCTAAGCTGCTAGGCCGTATCGACATATGATATCAATGCAAGTCATTGATAATTATAATACTTGTCATCCTGAGCGAAGCCTTTCGCAGCTTCATCGCGAGAGGCGTAGTCGAAGGACCTGCGGCTGCACTCTTCCGCCAACCCGTTACACTTTGTTTTCAACAACGCTTAGCCTGTCCAGTCTCCCCCAACCATTTAGCTCGCTTCCGCCAGCCGCTGGGCACGCCAGATTGCGCCTTCGATCCCCGCCACTTCGCTCTCCTTCACCGGCATCTGCGGCGCGGCGGCGCGCAGTCCGGCGAAGAACGGCTCGCGGACCAGGCGCGCTTTGCCAATCACGCTGCCGATCCACGCCGCCGGAACTTCTTCCGTCAGGTTGTGCTTGCGGCGGAGCTTCCCCCGCACCAGCAGCACCGATTCCACCAGGTCCTCGGCTGCCTCCTGCAAAACCCCCGCTGCCACCGCGTCGCCTTCCTCCGCAAGCTGGCTGATTGCCGGGGCCAGTGCGGCAAAGTCCGGGCCAGGCGTGCTGTCGCCCAGGTTCACCAGTTGGTCGATGGTCGGCGTTCCCCATATCTGGCCCACCGTCTCCAGCACGCGCGTCGGCTCTTCGCGGTCATGGGCTTTCAGCGCGCGGCGCACAGCGTGCAGGCCGATCCAATAGCCCGAGCCGTTGTCGCCCAGCCGCGAACTCCAGCCGCCGTAGCACTCGCGGCCTCCGTCGGGTGCGCGCCCGATGCAATTTGTACCGGTCCCGGCGATTTGCAGGATTCCCGGCCCACCCTTGAATGCCGCATCCAGCGCAATCACTTCGTCGCCTACAACCTCTGAGCGCTCCACACCAAAATCGCGAAAAACAACCGAAATCCATTCCGCTACGCCGGGCATGTTCGCGCTGGCCACACCCGCGGATGCCGCCCGCACGCCCTGCACACCCGCCTGCTTGAAAACTTCGCCCAGCAGGGTGCGCAGATTCTCTTCCGCCACCCGCGCGCCCACGCGCAGACGCTTGATCGATCCATGCTCGACGAAAGCCAGCACCCGCTCGCCTTCCACAATGGAAGCGCGGGTGCGCGTCCCTCCACCGTCAATTCCCAGCACCGTGTTCATCGGTCCCTTGCTCCTTGCATCACTTTGCTTGTGCGGCGCCGCCATCCCGCAAAGTTCCAGATAGCACATTCAAGCTGCCATCCGTCTTGGGGGCGGTCAGGCCCAACAAGTGAGCCAGCCACGGATACAGATTCACATTCTCAAACGGCGCCACCGTGCGCCCACGCACAATGTCCGGACCGGCGGCGAAAAAGCTGGCCTTCATCTCCACCATCCTGTGGGGGTCAAAACCGTGCATCCCCGCATTGGGCGGCTGGTCTGGCTTGCCGTCGGCAGGCCCGTGGGCGCGGATGGCGTAAGGTCCGGTGGCAATCACCACAGGGTCGCCCTCGCGCGGATTCTGGCTGAAGTTCAGGCTTGCGGGAACGTCCTTGCGGCGATAGACGATAAATTGCGACGAGGCCTTCTTTAGCTGGTTGTATACCCGGGCGCGGTCCGCCTCGGTTTTGCCGTAGAGCAGCGCCCCCACAGCTTCAAAACCGGAAAGGTCGGCGAATTGATCCAGGGTGATCCAGCCCCCCTCCACCTTCGCCATGCCGTGGTCGCTCACCACCACCAGGTCCACGGGCAGTCCGCTCGCGTCCAGTCCGGCCTTCAGCTTGCCCACCAGCGCATCCACCTTCAGCACCGCGGCCTTGGTCTCCGCCGCGTCGGGGCCGAACGCATGGCCCTCATGGTCAGGTTCGGAATAGTAAAGCGTAATGAAATGGGGACGCTCTGCTGCCGGTAACCGCAGCCACGCCAGCACCTGCTCGATGCGGGCATTATCGTCGATCTTGTCGTCATAATGGAGGTAGTAGCTGGGAAGGTAGCCGGCGATCTTCGCTTCTGAGCCCGGCCAGAAAAAGCAGGCCGACCGCATCCCCTGGCTCTCAGCCAGGCTCCACAGGGGCACGCCGCTGTACCAGCTTCCGTCGGTCACTGCCTTGGCGTCGTTGATCGCGTAGCGTGCCTGCCTGCTTTCATCGTAGAAACTGTTCGCCACCAGCCCGTGGTGTTCGGGATAGAGGCCGGTAACGATGGTGAAGTGGTTGGGAAAAGTGAGCGAAGGATAGCTGGGCAGCATGCCTTGCGGGGCCCATGCGCCCTGCCTGCCCAAGGCCAGCAGATGCACCGCCCCATCGCGTTTGGCGTAGTCCCAGCGGAATCCGTCCAGCGAAACCAGCACCACATAGTGGGCCTGCTGCGCGGCAGGTGAGTTAGGGCCGTTATCTACATGAAGAACCGGCAGGGACGCATCGGGGCCGCTTCCCTGTGCCGCCAATTGCCACGGAGCAACCGCCAGCCCTAAGGCCAGCGCCAAGCTTGCAAGGGCTTCGCGGCCCCCTTTCCAAAGTCGCATCAGACACACCCCCGCCTCAGCTTATCGCACGAGGGATGAGATGGTTTCGAGCCGGTGGTTGGTACTCCTCAAGCGCCCGGTCCGGAGTCAGATCATTGCAACCCGCTAAAGCCAGCAGCCAGGTCTTTAACCGCTGGATGTTGTGCCAATGTGGGTACCCCATCTTCGCGGCGTATCGGTTCTTGCCGCAAGGGTGGGAATGCACAAAATCACGCGGTCAGAAGCTCTAGTTGTTTGGCGCAGGTGGAGTGGCCGGTGTACTTCCCTCCGTAGCCGGGGCGGGCTGTCCCTTCGACATGTTGCGAATGTAACTGATGAGGTTCCACACCACGTCGTTCGGCGCGCGGCCTTCGGCTTCTGCCGGCATCTTGCCCTTGCCGCTGCGAATCGTGTCGAACAGCACTTGGTCCTGCTTGTCGGCCAGCGACTTGGGATCGGTCCAGTCGGCTAGGCTCAGCCCCATGTCCTTGGCAACATCGGTTTTGCCGTCTCCGCTGGCCCCATGGCACAGTGCGCAGTCGATCTGATAGAGCCCTTTGGCCTTTGCTTGCAATTGTGCATTCGGCTTTCCGGAACTCTTTTGGGCGGATGCGGCGGGAGTCTTCTCTTGCGGCGGACCCGCCGGTGCGGACGCGGGTAAAAACGCAAACATGGCCACCGCGAAAAGAAGCAGGAACGGCTTGAACATAACAGTCTCCTCAGCGGCAGGTGACGGAGAGAGGCATCTGCCAGCTGTATTCTTGATTCGATTGCATTATAGGCCCATTTGAACCCCAGGCGCAGCAACGCATGAGCGCAGCGAACATTGCTCGCCATTTCCAGAATCTGGCTCGCGGTTCGTGGGTAGGCCGATGTGGTATACGTTTACGCATGACTCGTCGCCTCGTTTTCTCCCTCGCTCTTTTTGCCCTCGTCACCCTCTGCGCACATTCAGTACCTGCGCAGATTCTCGCGCCCACTCCGCCCATGGGGTGGAACAGTTGGGACTCTTACGGGCTGACCATTAACGAGCAGGATTACCGGGCCAACACCACGGTACTGGCGGAGCTCAAGCAATTCGGCTGGCAGTACGCGGTGATCGACGAGGGGTGGTACGCCCAGCAACCCTCTGCGGAAAAGGTGCTCGCACGAAAATATGTATGGGACAACAATGGGATTCTGATTCCGGCGCTGAACCGCTTTCCGTCAGCTGCCGGCGGTGTGGGCTTCAAGCCGCTGGCTGACTGGGTTCACGCACAAGGGCTCAAGTTCGGCATCCACATCCTGCGTGGCATTCCGCGCCAGGTAGTTAAGCAGAATCTGCCTATCGCCGGGTCGAGCTTTCACGCCCAGGATGCGGCCGACACCGCTTCCCCTTGCCCGTGGGCCGAGGACAACTGGGGCATCCGCGATAACCCCGCCGGGCAGGCTTATTACGACTCCATGCTGAAGCTCTATGCGGGTTGGGGACTGGATTTCATCAAGGTGGATTGCATCTCCGACCACCCCTACCGCCCCACCGAGATCCGGCAAATTGCCGAGGCAATCAGGAAAACCGGGCGGCCCATTGTGTTGAGCCTTTCACCCGGCCCGACCGCTGTGGAACATGGAACGGAGGTGGCCAAATATGCCCAGATGTGGCGCATCACCGACGACCACTGGGATGCATGGACGTTCACTCACGACAAATCCGGTGCCGAGTACCCGTTCGGGTTGAGGGATGAGTTCGATCGGCTTGAGAAGTGGTCTCCCTACGTCAAATCTGGAAACTGGCCAGATCCTGACATGCTGCCCGAGGGCTGGCTGGGGCCACAACCAGGAAAGGGCGATCCGCGCATGTCCAACCTGACCCATGATGAGCAGCGCACCGAGATTACGCTGTGGGCCATCACGCGTTCGCCGCTGATCCTGGGCACTAACCTCACCAAACTGGACGATTTCACGCGTTCGCTCATCACCAATGCGGAGGTGATGGCCCTCGACCAGACTGCGGTGGAGAGCGCGCCTGGTCTGGCGCCTGCGCCGAAGCCCGGCGCTCAACCCTTCCCAGAGCGCTACTGGTTTGCGCGCACCGGTGGCCCGCATCCCCATCAGTACCTGGCGGTATTCAATTTGGGCGACAATCCAACCAGATCCAATCTGCCCTGGATGGTCTTCCACCTGGCCGACAAACCGCACGCCGTCTTCGATGTCTGGAACCAGAAACACATACCCGGCGCCAAGTCTCTGCATGTGGAGCTTCCACCCCACGGTTGCGCGCTCTTCCGCGTGGAGTAGGGGGCCGGCACTCACCGCCATGCCCCGCCACCGTGTGCGAATCTAATCATTCCGGCTTGAGAGCCTCAACCCGGGCCCTCACCGGCAGGATCCCCCAATGTCTCTGCTTCGTTCGGCCTTCATCGCGCTCTCCCGCAATCGCAAATTGCGCCACTTCGGCGAGCGCTCCAGCATTGGCAGCAAGCTCAGCTCCCGGTTTGTGGCTGGCATGGAGATCGACGACGCTCTGCGTGTGGCCGAGGCCGTCAATCGCCAGGGAATCTTTGTCACCCTCGATTCGCTGGGCGAAAGCGTAACCACCGAGGCCGAGGCGCACGCCTCCGCCGCCGTCTACCATCGACTGCTCGACACCATTGGCGAACGCAAGCTGAAAGCCAACATCAGCGTTAAGCTCACCCAGATGGGGCTGCTGCTGGACCCCACGTTGGCCCAGACCATTGCCGCCGGCCTCGCAGAGCACGCCAAGTCGATCGGCCATTTTGTGCGGATCGATATGGAGGACTCGGCGCTGACTCAGGTCACTCTGGACATTGTGCGCCGCCTGCATGCGCGGCCGGACCTGCGCGGCGCCATCGGCATCGTCATCCAGGCCTATCTCTACCGCTCCAAGTCCGACGTCGAGCAACTGGTGGCCGACGGAGTGCGTGTGCGGTTGTGCAAGGGCGCCTACAATGAGCCCGCTGAAGTAGCCTACCCGCGCAAGGCTGATGTGGATGCGAACTTTATCCGCCTCAGTTGCATGTTGCTGAAGAGCCCCATCTATCACGGCCTTGCCACACACGATGAGGCCATGATCTCCGCGGCAAAGTCGTTCGCCGCCCAGCACGCAATTCCTCCTCGCAGCTTTGAGTTCCAGATGCTCTTCGGCGTGCGCCGCGATCTGCAGCGCAAGCTGGTGGCGGAGGGTTACAACGTCCGTGTGTATATCCCCTTCGGCCGGGAATGGTATCCCTACTTCATGCGCAGGCTGGCCGAACGCCCCGCCAATGTGCTCTTCATCGCCAAGAATTTTCTGCGCCGCTGAATGCAACACCAAGGTCAGCTGATCTCTGACCTCTGATCCCTGAAACGGCCTTGTCTGCTTCCTATTCCACCCGGCGACTTCTTCTTACCCGCTTGCCGCGCTTGTGCAGAATCTTGACTTCCCTGCAAATAGGGCATTCCCAGGGGTAGAGGCCAAACAGGGGCAATACTCTTCTTTGCAGAAATCCTACCCGCGCGACGCGACGCATGCGGTTGTTTCCGCAGGAAGAACACGTTGCAGCGGAAGCTTCCCCGGCATCGGATGAAGTGTTGGCGTGCGGCACGGATGACCCCCTCTTTCTGGATCCAACTGATCGGCGTGTCGCCCAAAACTACCGCCGCATTTCCCCCGCTGGATGAGCCTCTGTGCGGAGCAAAGCTGCGTCCATCGACATGCCTGAATGATGGGGCATCGGCAGCCGGCCTTCAGAACTCCCGGCAATTGGTTCTCAGTTCGTTCCCGCCTCGGAAGCCTGTCGCCACCCGCCGCTGCCCTTTCGAAACCCTAAGCCGCAGGTTACGAAAAGAGCCTCATCTATGCACCCTTCATTCGTGGCCAGAGATTATCACTTCCCCGCCTGGCTCAACCACCTCCGCTTGCACGGCTTTTTCTAGAGAGTCCGCCGCCGGATCGCGCCCATCCTCTGACGGTCCAAAGACCACCGGGTCTCTAAGTGCACGATATTGTACCTATATGGGTGCCCCATCCTTGCGGCGTATTTGTCTTTGCCGCAAGGGTGGGAAAGCACGAAATCAAAGGGTCAGAAACCTAGGATGCGCGCTCAACCTCAAGCCGCACCAGTCCCAGCCGCGCCAGTCCCGCCACCGACTTGGCCAGCGTGCGCGATGCGTTCAGCGATTCCGGGCGCTCCAGCCGCATGCCCAGCGCAACCGCGTACCGGCGAAAAGCAATGTCCACGTCGTAGAGAATTTCCACGTGATCGCAGAGGAAGCCGATGGGCTGCAGCAGCAGTGTCTTCACGCCGGATGCGGCGATGGCGTCGAGCGTAGCCTCCACTGTGGGGCCGATCCACGGACCGCCGCTGGCTCCCTGGCTCTGGAACGCAAACCACCACTTCGGAATCCCCGCCACGCGCTCCGCCACCAGTTCCGCGGTACGCTTGGCCTCCTGGGCGTAGGGGTCTGCGCCCTCGCCCGGCCAATGGCGCGGTTGGCTCTCGCCTGCAGCCGGAGTCTGTACGGTGCGGCAGGGAACGCTGTGGGCGGTAAACAGTACCGGAACCGGTGCGCCTACCTCCGCGCTAAGCTTGCTCAAGGCCGGCCGTAGCCGCTCAGCAAACGCCTCCGCCAGCAGCGGATCCTGCGCCCAGCCTTCGGTAAAGTCGATGCGCAGTCCAGCCGCCTCGGCCTCCACGGCCCGCCGGTAAAGGCCCACGCTGGTGCGCGAGTTCTGCGGCGCCATGCAAATTACCGCCGCCTCTTCCACCCCGTCGGCGCGCATCTGCCGCACCACTTCGGGGATATAAGGCCGCCAATTGCGCATTCCCACGTAGACGCGAACGGCATCTCCGCCTGCACCCAGTTCCGCCTCCACCAGACGGCCCTGTTCCATCGTCAGCTCCGTCAGCGGACTGCGCCCGATCAACGAGTAGCGGTGTTGAATTTCTTCGATAACCTGCTGCGGCAGCGGGCGTCCGCTGACCACGTTGCGCAGGTACTCGGGAATCTGTTCCACCGTCTCCGGAGTTCCGTGCGCCAGCAGAAGCACCGCCTGCTTAGCCACGCGCAGCCTCCTCCAGCCGGAACTCCCGCACCATCCGCACCACCGCCTGCACATTTTCTACCGGCGTGCCCGGCACAATCCCATGGCCCAGGTTGAAGATGTGTCCGGGGCGTCCACCCGCGGCACGCAGAATCTCCTTCACCCGCAACTCCAGCACCTCCAGCGGGGCGAACAGGGTGATAGGGTCCAGGTTGCCCTGCACCGCGTGCCCGTAACCCACGGTGCGCCAGCCTTCGTTGAGCGGCTGCCGCCAGTCGAGGCCGATCACGTCGGCTCCGGTTGAAGCCATTGCACTCAGCAACCCCGCCGTCTCCACACCGAAGTAAATCACCGGAACGCCCATCTTCTGCACGGCTTGCACCAGCCGCTTCGAAGCCTCCAGCGCGTAATCGCGATAGTCCGCCAGCCCCAGTGAGCCCACCCAGCTATCGAATATCTGGATCACGTCGGCTCCCGCCTGCACCTGCAGCAGGCAATACTCTGTCAGTACCACGACCAGCTTGTCCAAAAGTCCGCGCCACGAAGTGGTATCGCCGTACATCATCCGCTTGGTGTTGATGTAGTTGCGCGACCCGCCCCCCTCGATCATGTAGCTGGCCAGCGTGTAAGGCGCGCCGCAGAAGCCGATAATCCCCAGCCGGTCGCGGAAGTGGGCGGCCACTTTTTCGATGGCCCGGGCCACGTAGGCCAGTTCATCGGTACGGTCGGTACGCAGCGCCCGCACATCTTCCGCGGTGCGCACCGGGTGGTGCACCACCGGCCCCTCGCCCGCCTGGAATTCAAACGGCAGGCCCATCGGCGCCAGTGGCAGCAGCAGGTCGGCAAAGATGATGGCCGCATCCACGCCCAACTTTTCCGCCGCGGTAATGGTCACCTCGGCGGCCAACTCCGGCTGCATGCAGATTTCCACCAGTGTGTGGTGCTTGCGCACGTCGCGGTACTCCTGCATGTAGCGGCCTGCCTGGCGCAGGAACCACACCGGCGTGCGGTCTACCGGCCGCCGCAGGCACGCCCGCACAAACCGGCTCCCGTCAAGAACGGTTTCCACTACCGCCGGGTTTTCATTCGTTGTTTCCATATAGCGTCAATTTTACCGGTCCAGATGACCCCGGATCAGACTGGAACGAATAGAAACTAGCCTCCCCGGCATCACAGGAGACGCCCCACGCCATTCCCGATGCAGAAAACCATCTTCAACGCCAATTGTTTTGATGCTCCGGAATCGACACTACAGCCGAGCATAAGCACCGCGGAGAATCAAGCTTCGAAAGGAAAAATCCCCCCGAAAGCGTTCTCAATGGCGAATGGATGGCTCCGGCGTCTCAGCAATAGTCCTATTGGGCATGATCGCGCTCTTGCCTTGGATCAAGCACAAAAAAGATGGAGAGCTGGGATGGCCGGTGCTATATTCGCTTGCAGCCGAGAGACTATTTAGAAATTCCGGCTGCGTTATTCCGGCAGAATATTTCCCGATTTCTGCATCAACCCACTTCCCCACTCCATTACAAGGAAGCGAATCTATGGACCCCTGCAGCGGAACCAGTGTCGATGTATCCCGAAGCCGCAGAGTTGATGTCGACGTTACCACCTGGTAGCGGCGCCCGGTACTAGCCAATTCAGGGCACAGTCATGCTGGTTCAGCTCGAAACCTCGCCTCAAAGGAGGAATCGGATGGGCACATACTATTTCATCAAAAGCAAGTTGGACGGTAACGTCATCGACATTCAAGGGGCCTCAACCAGCTCCGGAGCGCTCCTCGACGCGTATCCCCAAAAGACAACTGGAAGCGACAACCAGCTTTGGGAGTTCGTCGCTGATCCTCAAGGCTCGGGTTACTACTTCATCAAGAGCAAGCTCAACGGCAACGTGATCGACCTTCAAGGGGCATCAACCAAACCTGGAACACTCCTCGACGCGTATCCCCAAAAGACCTCCGGGACCGACAACCAGCTCTGGCAGTTCCTGGCGGATCCTGGAGGCTCGGGCGACTTCTTCATCATGAGCAAGCTGAATGGCTTCGTGATCGACATTCAGGGAGCTTCAACGAAAGCCGGTGCGGGCCTCGACGCCTACCATATGAAGGCCTCCGGTAGCGACAATCAGCTTTGGTCGGTAGTCAGCGGAACCTTTCCATCGCCGGTTTCGGCTGTGCCGGCTCCCAGCGCCGGTCTTGGCAGCAACTCAAATTACTTCATTAGCAACTGCAGCAATTTGAAGGGAGTCTCGGTCACCATCGATGTCACCCAGGACATTGTCGGCAGTGATGGCTTCGGCTTCCAGGTGAACGCCTACTCTGCAAAGAGCGACTACGACGGGGGCCAGCAATATCTGATTTACCTCGACCCGCACAGCTCGCCGGCTCAGCTCAATTGCATGGTCGACAACTGGACTGAATCCCCAAAGCTGGGACAGATCATCAATCACATCGTCCCGTTGGCAACGCTGCCTAGTCAAAAGCTGCCTTCCGGGTATCAGCTCAAGATCTCCCTTGACAACGACTCAAGTGGAAACATCACCGGCGCCACCTACGTCGTCAGCGACAATACCGGCAAGACCATTGGCAACCAGACCATCAAATTGCTGACGCTTGACCTGGTATCGGGCTCCCCTGTGACCTCGGCAGATCTGGCGCCGGTTGTTTCCTTCCAGTTGGATTTTGTTGACTATCTCAACGGAGGCACCACTGTGCTTTCCTCCGGCGCAGGAGAAATCTCCTACAACGCATCGAATGCAATGACGGTTTTCAATTCGGAGCCGTCTTGCGTTGATTGGACCTATTCCACCGTCGAGAAAGCCAACAGCAGCTATGGCGTCTTACCTGGGCACGCGAACCAGGCATTTACCCAGACATTCCAAACCTCCGCCGCCGGGATCGTCATCGACAGGAAGGCAGCGGTTCGCCACATCACGTCGCCCCAACCAGCCTGACGCGCAACCGCAATCAGCCGCGTGTGCGCTACGTGGCCAGCGGTCCACATCCAACGGTCAATGAAGAGG
Organism: Acidobacteriaceae bacterium; assembly: GCA_003165075.1. GTDB lineage: Bacteria > Acidobacteriota > Terriglobia > Terriglobales > Acidobacteriaceae > Telmatobacter. The sequence goes on from PLSM01000094.1 coordinate 179,711, forward strand.
GGTAGCCCAGGTCCGGAGCTTCGTACCTGGGTTTACCTCTCTCCAGTACATCCAACTTCGGGTGCTCATGTCCTGATTTTCAGACATGAGATAGCTAGTACATCCAGCTACACTCCCGCGTGAAATCTGTCGCCTCGGCCCTTCGCCACGTACCACCCGCGTTTTCCACCTCGAAGATTCCGCCGCTGCCGCAAAACCCGCCGCACTTTTTCACCACTGACACCAGCGCCCGTGTGCGCGTGGGACCAAAGCCCGGAACTCCCAGATAGCGCACATGCCTAAGTTGTTTGTAGTTTTCGCACCGCGCCGCATCTTGCCCGTGTGTTTCCACGCAAGCCTGTGCCTGTGCTGCCTCGCCTTGCTGCAGCAGCCGGTATCCCGCCGGAATCGTAAACTTCTGCTCCCATCGATGGCTCTGCCGATTGGCGGCTGCAAAGGCGTCGGCCATCGCACGCTCTTCCGGCGTCGACGGCTTCAGGCAACCGCCATTCACTTGCGGAATATCGGTCATCGAATCCTCCGCAAAGGCCAGAGGCTCTTCCATCGGCGCATGGTACAGCGCGGAGTAGATCTCGTATGCCTCCGCAGCCACGCTGCCACCGCCCTGCTGGTTCAGCGGGCTGCTGATAGACAGATCCGGAATCGCCTTGCTGGCCAGCATCTCTCGGTGGCGCTTCCAACTCGTCCAGCCCCACAACAGCGTCCCTGCGATCGCCACCAACACTACCCGCAACCACAACCCTCGTGCGCCACGCATTCACAGCTCCCGCTGCCAAATCCAGCCATTCCGTTGGCTGCCCCATGTCTGGACTTTCAGGCATGGGATCGCCCGCATTCACATCGGACGCCAGGTCATCTCTACGCGCACTGGAATCTCATTTTTGATAGGGACGGTCAGGAACGACGGACGCTCGATCTTGAAATCGGAACACGTCGCCGGAACAGTTCCGGATATCTGCACTTCGTTGCCATGAGCGGTCCTCTGGAATGGAACCTGCTTGTAGTAAGCCGTCTGGCCCGCAAACTGGACCTCCAGGTCCGCATAGAGAATCGGTGCCGTCATCGCTGTCTCGGGAAACTGGGTGCGCACCACCACCATGGGAAATTGTGCGCCGCGTGTTGCCTCCACCATGTGCAGATCGCGATTGCTATCCCCCGAATCGAACGACCTCACAGGTGCCGCAATCAGAAAATCGCATCGCCCCGCGTGACAAGTACCTTTCCCCTTCGCTGCGCGGCTCACGCCGTTGACTTCATGCATGGGATGCGACATGTGATAGGTCAGCGTGGATTGTTCCAGCATCCATTGCGAGTCGGTTTGCGCCCACAGTGGAAGAGCGGCGAGCAATAAGGCAATCGCGACCTTCTTATTCATCGTCCCTCCCAGAACTTCCAATGAATCGGCCACGACACAGCCACAATCGACGCGCCATACGCTCCAGCCGTCACCCACGCAGCCGTGCCATGGTAGGACGCGATGCCGTGCACCTTTTCTCCGGAGTTTTCTTGCTTGTACGCCATGATTCCCAGCACTGGTGTCACGATCATGCCCGGACCATGCACCCACTCCAGAGCCCGGTGCAGGCGAATCGCTCCTTTCGGTTGGACCCCCGGAATCTTGGGCGCGAACATCGAATAATATGCCGTCGTAAAATACATTGCCGTGGTCAGGCCGCCCAGGGCGATATGGAAATCCAGGTTCGCGTCGGTCGGCTCTGTAATCGTCTCTCCGTTCTTTCCCTTGGCCTTGGCCTGTGGTCCTGTAATCAGTGTCGCGGCCATCGGAATCGCCGTAATCAAACCCAGCGTCTGATGAATCTTCAGCATGTGCGTCCGCTTTTCGAGCCTCGCCTGCATCTCCGCATCCGCCTGCGTTTGTTGCGGAGTGAAACCCAAATCTCCCAGCGATGGCGCGCCGCCCGGCTTCGTCTGCTCCTGCTGATTTGTCTGCTTCTGATCCGCCCCCGCAGCCTGACCCGTCCCTCCGCTCTGCAACATCGCATCACTCGGTGCCGGTGCAGAAGGCAAATCAGCACCACCGGACGAAGAAACTGCCGCGGCTTGCGGATCGTCAGGCAGCGTCACCGCCGCACCTTGCGCCGTCTGCCCAACGCACCATCGCGCAGCCAATAGGAAACAGCAGCAAAGTGCAACTCCCCGCAATCCCGCAATTCTCCCGGTACCCACCCTCATCATTCGCACCTTCTGTGCTCAAAATAGCGCTTCCGAGCACTCCGGAACCATGACGATTTGTTCATTCAGCGTCTCAGGCGCAACCTCTCCGCCCGCCCTCAGAGTTGCGGCAACTCGTCCGTCATCCAGTGACGCAGAAAAGCTCTCAATTCGAACCGCATCTTCATCCTTGCGGCGACGGACGAGGCCAATCTGCGACTTGATCGAGCCTGTAATGAGGGAACTTGCCAACACTAAGGTTCCAGGATGTTGAATGGGGAAAGTTCCGCCTGCACTCCGGGCTTATGGGAAAGGATTCTGCTAAAACCTCTCCACGCTTTGCCTAGCCGGTCCGAAGCCATGAAAATACGCCCGGCAGTAAGCTTTCCCAAGACGCGGTAGTGACCTACGGCAGCCAATCCCATTGCGGCGATGCAGCCACACTGTTCGCAATCAGGGTCTCCGCCAAACTGGCAGGGGGCGATCTGCCTCCGAAGATCAGCGGAAATCGTCTCTGTAGTTCTCGCAAAGATACATTGGTCCGGGCTCCTGGGTGGGAGTTCCATCTCACGAATGACTGACTCCGGCATGTCGAGGGTGGGATACTTGAGCCGCAACCGTCTTAGGTCGGCAATAGTAGAGGCCCGTTGCAAAGCCGTCAGTATTTCAGGATGGGTGGCCCCGCGCTGAGGAGTGAAAATGCTGAACCATACCTTTGTTACCTGTGGCTGGCTAGTCCAGAAATAGAGAAATTCGTCGAGGTAGCCGGAGCGCTCTGCCATTTGCGACGTGATCGTGCAATGAACGGTCACTCTGGCCCCCTTGGTGTTCGCGATGATTCGCTCGTAGGTGGCTGGTTTGCGCCGTGCATCGTGCTCCTGCTGCAAGCCATCGACTGATATGACTACATTCAGTTTGTTGAACCTCGCCCAAGTGCCTGGGATCACCCTGAAAGCGCTCGTGACGACCTGTGTATGCACGCCGCGGCTCTCAATCTGCGGCAATAGCAATTCGAGTTCCTGATGCCGAACCAACGGATCGCCACCCACCAAAGAGACGTGGAGCGGCTTGTACTCATCGATCAGCGCAAGCACTCTTGTAACGAGTTCATCGCCCTTGAAGTCGAAGAGTTCGTGCAACTGGCGTGTGCCTCCGAGATGTGCCGGATCGAAGGCATAGCATCCAGGGCACCGCAAGGGGCATTCCTTTGTGATCTCGATTGAAAGAGAAGGCGCCCGGCCGGTCAGTATCTTGACCCAGGCGCGCAGAACTTCAGATTTCTTCATGACCCCTCCGCTTCAGACGTAAAAGAAATGAATGGATTCCAACGGCCCGTGAACGGCTCTGTAAGAGCCATTCATTATGGGCGCCCGGAGAGGTAATAGATCAGATCTGAAGGGGGAGCGAGTACATGCCTAAAACTGGACTGGACACTCGCTCGTTACGGAAAGTTGAGCTGGTATCACTTCGCGTAGTCTTAGCCAATACACAGTCGTGGTAGATGAGCGAGAACAGATGCCGAACAGCGAGCAACAGGTCGACACTCTGCTTGCAATGCTGAGCAAGCACGAGCACAAGGCATAGGGTTGTCAGTATCGCGAGTGCGGTAAACTCAAAGTCCTGACCGCCGTGCAGAAAATGATCCCAGGTCCAAATCCGTTCCGTCTGGGGCATGGTAATCAACGAAACAGCGATCACCATCAGCAGAAGGCGACCAATCCGCGCATATATTCGCGCCGAACATACGAATGCAGTGAGGTCTAGTCTGCTCGTGTTGGGAGTGTGATTCAAGAATCCTGTCGCCCACTTTTGAGCATACGCTTTTCCGGAGTTTGGGGTTCAAAGGCGCTGAATGTCAGATGCATGGTTCCGCCCCACATCGCCCATTACGAATTGCAGTTTTGCCGCTGGTCAGAATCCGGAGTACGCATAACATACGACGAATTCAGCACGGAATAGTTACCTGCTCAATGTAGAACCGGGCGCTGCGCGGTCTTAGATTGACGAAAAATCCGCCAAGGCGCGAATCGATCGTCTGGAATGCAAACTTCGGCGTTCCGGTAGGGTGACCGCCCACTCGTCAACCGCCCACTCGTCAGTTACCGCTTGTGCACTACCCAACAAACCTACGGCGTGGAGGCCGTGCTGGGTACCGCGAATGTTTTGGTGCCAGCAATGCCGGCGGCAGATTAACTCCAGCCAGAATCTCGCAACCAATATATGCAACATGCAGCAAACAAGAATCTGAATAACTGTTCTGTTTTTTGCTCGTTACAGGTTCTCCGCGGATTACTCCCCGAAAGTCGGCAAGCGTTCAGGAACTGAACGGGGATGGCACCTCAACTGTCGCAAACAGTCCAGTGCTTTCATCGACACGCCCACGGCCACCCCGAGTTCCAGGCGAATTCCCACCTTCCACCAAACAAAAAAAGGCCCCTGTCTTTGACAGGGGCCAAGTTGCCTTGGTTCTCTCGTGTTGCGAGAGCTTGATTGGCGGCCGAACGGCGGGGTAGCCGTCGGGGCGGATAGAGCCTCATAGGGGGGTGGCTGCGCGGCTTTACGGCCGCTCCGCACCCGTCGAGGAGGCCGCATCATGGGGAGGTGCGGACCCCTGGGCCGCCAAACTGTTTTCCATCAACCGGATATGCACGCTGCCTTTCCTTACCCGCGCCGGCTTGGCGTCTTCATCGCCGACGGTGGAGGCTACCTGGACATTGCCCATAGCCACGGAGTGCATACGGTAGACGGGAATCTGATGTTCGGTTACCAGGTAGCGCATCACCGATGCTGCCAGCCTGTCCGAGCTTTGGATGCCGACAGAGCCGGCACCCGGTGCGTGTGCTTCTAGTTCGATGATGTATCCCTGGTGGCCCGCAAGGCTGGCCGCCATGTCATCGAGCTGCTGTTTGGCATCTGCGGTCAGAACTGGGCTTCCGCCGCGAAATGCGACATCCACATCCTTGATCTGGTGATACTGGTCCAAGCCACTGACTGTGGTGTTCAGCTCGTCCACGTGGCCGGCCGCGTTCTGGGCCGTGCCGTTCGCGCTCTGCGCGGACGCGCTGGCGGCGCTGGCGGTCTGGTTAGCCGCGTCGGCCGTCGACTGGGCCTGATGAATTCCTGCCTGGGCCCGCGCATCCACATCCTGGATGTCCTTTGCGTTCTTGGCGTTCACCTCATCCAGCTCGCTCAGCCGGTCCTTGATCGGATCGAGCCGCTTGTGGACCCACACCTTGCGCGCAAATGGATTCACATGCCCCCAGAACCCCTCCTTGTCGGTGTTCGCTGAAGAAGCCGAAGGGGAGGGCTGCTGCGCCGTAGCCGTAGGAGGGGTGTCCTGGGGTGTGGTGGACGACTGTGCAACCGCCGCCGGCACCGCAATCGCAGATGCCAGCAATACAACTGCTAACTGGCCAGGGAAGAAATGTCGTGCCTTGGAGTCGGAGTTCACCATGTCGGAAACCTCGTTGGGCAGTATCCACAGACGAATTCTTTGTGTCGCCCGGCATACCAGATAGCAATGCCCGTGCCAAAGTCGAGCGTATCGACCCCGTCCCGAGTAATTTATTCAGATTGTGCAGCTTACGAGAATCTTTCAGGAAGAGAAAGCGCGGTCGCGGAGCGAAGCAGGTCGTCGGGGAGTGTAATTCTTACCGCGCAGGGGTAACTTCTACCGTGTAAAGCGGGCGCCGGAGTGGCTACTCTGCCGCAACGTGCACGATGCGCACCTGTGGATAAGCGCCGTCCCAGCTCGGCGAAACGGCGTCGAAGATCAGGCGAAAGTCGCGCACGTCTCCGGGTTTCAGTGGCGCGGCAGACACCGGTTCAACATCCACGTAGGGATCGCGCGTCCGGATCAGCTTCATTGCCAGGGTTTCGTTCTGCGCCACTTCCTTTGCCGCATCGCGAAAAAGTACCTGCACCGTCACGCCGGTCACGGTGCGGTTTCCCGCGTTGGTGATCTGCCCGTCGAGATAGGTGACCTTGCCGCCCGCCAGGTTGGCAGACTCGCTCATCACTAGGCCGGAGATGGGCAAGCTCGCCGCATAAGGATCGGGAGCCGCGGAGACCGGAGTCACCTGCACTCCGCGTCGCCCGTGTTCCAGCATGAAAACGGCCACGCCCGCAACCACCAGTACCGCCGCAGCCGCTATCGCCAGCGGCAGCCAGTTGCGCTCCCTCTTTTCGGCCGAGGGAACCAGCTCAAGTTTGGGACCTGTGCTCACGTGCGGATTTTACACCCGTACCCGAAGGAATGGACCGCACTTCTTCGTTCTTGCTTGGTGGATGAAGAATTCTTCCCACCAGCCGATAAACACAGTGAGACGCACCCTGCGCCACCGGCTCTACATCTTTTGTTGGATTCCCACGCGCATCTTTCGTCCGTATATAAGAAAGGCATTGGAACCGGTTGCGGCCCGATTGCGTAACTGGAACCATGTGCGACAGGAAGGCGGACCTCCCATGCAGCCCTCCCCCCAATCCGCATCCACCATGCAGGTGCCCGCTGAAATGCCCACGTCCACAAGGCATTGCGACGATGTCGTCTATCAGGGCATGACCATCGTCGCAATCCTCATGGTGCTCGCAAGCCTCTGGGTGTTCTAGGCAATCGCCAGCCCGCCCCGCCTCACGACCCGCCCCCAGGATGCGCCGCGCGGAACAACGCGAAGATATGCCACAGCGCGGTCCCGAAAATAACCACCAGAAATCCAGGTACCAGCAACGGCGGTAGCCGTCCTTCGCCGCTCCGCACCGCTTGCAATATCGCCCACTGAATCCATGCAAATAAGCAGGCCAGCTCCGTCTTGAGCCAGGTCACCATATTGAGGGTCAGCCGCTCCAGCCGCTCCCGGTTCTCCGCCGTCACCCGCACCGGGTAGTTGAACGACGCCGGAAACATCGACACCACCGTGATCAGCAGATAAAGACCCCCCGCCAGTATCGGCAACAGCAGCAGCGTGGCCGGAGAGCCCCAGCCGTTCGCATTGCCGGCTGCGTCAAAGTGGGTGGGAATACGGTCCGGCAGGCGGGTTGGCCCCGTAAGCGCGCCATACGTGATCCATATCAGCAGCGCCAAGGCTCCCAGCCCTACGCCTTCCAATACTTTGCGCATCGCACAAATCTCCCCCAAGACCGTATCGAAACCATGCACCGCGCCAAAAGAGGATCACGATCTCCCATTCATGACGACTGCCGGATTGCCCCATGCGCTGTTGAGCGAGTCAGAGCGTTGCATTCACCCGAAGCGGGCGCGCTTCACCCCGGTCTGGCGAAAGTCTTTGCCGCTCATCTCCACGCGAATGCACATCTCTGCCAGACGCGAGAGCATGCGGTCGCCGATGCGATCACCCAGGGTAATTTCGCGTGCGGCGCGCTCGATGTCGCTTTTGGCGCCGCTGCCCGCCGCCATGTCTGGATAGTTCGTGGTGATGATCGTCGAGAGCTTGTCGTTGTAGCGGGTGTTCAGGATCAGGGCGACCGTGTCCCACACCCATTCGTTGGGCTTCTGCGCGCCCAGGTCGTCCAGCACCAGCACCTCGGCGGCAAACACCGGCTTCAGCAGCTCCAACTCCGTGGTGTTCACCTGCGGGTTGTAGCTGTTCTGGATATTTTTCAGCAGCTCGCGATAGTCGCAGAACAGTCCCTTCACACCCTTTTCCCGAACCAGCCGCTGCAGCACACCCACCGCCAGATGTGTCTTGCCCACGCCGATCGAGCCGATAAACAGCAGCCCCTTGCCGCCTGTGTCCACGGGATAGGCTTCGACAAATTTGCGTGCCGTGTGCAGGCCCTCTTTCAATGAGCGGTCGGACCCGTGATAAATCTCATAGGCATCCAGGGTGCAGTCCTTGTAGCGCTCGGGAACGTGGGCTCCGGCCAGGCGTCGCTCTTCGCGTTCCGCTTCCTGGCACTCGCAGGCACGCGAGGCCCAAAGCCCGGAGGTAGACATCACCCTGACCAGGCCAACTCCGCCGCAGATAGGACATTCACTCATCGCTCTTCTCAGCCTAGCGCAACGGACACACGTGCGCAGCGGTGCGGTTCCGGCCCATCTTGTGGAAAAGCCCGCACACGCTGCAGGGCGTGGTTGCTTACAATCGGAGCCGGATGCCGGCGCAGTTTTTTCCTGGCCCGGACTTCTCGGACCTGCAACTCCGCCTGCTCTCGGAATGAGGAAACCCTCGTGAATCGAATGAACCTGCGCGCTGCTTTACTCGCCATTGCCGCCGTGGCCGGGCTGCTCTTCACATCTGGAATCAAAGCTCAGGAGCCCGGAAACCTGCCGGAGACCAAAGCGCCGGCCGCAACCGAGGCCAGGACGCCCGACAAACCGGCGCCCGAGCAGATTGACGCCTGGCAAAAAGCGCATGACGAGCAGGTCAAGAACGACTGGCCCTGGCTGGGCCGGTTCAAGGAGGCCGATTTGAAGCTGCCGCCGCCCGCCGCGGGCGAGAACCGCGTAGTGTTCATGGGCGACTCCATTACCGAGGGGTGGAATATTGAAGGGCCGCAGGGCTCGTTCCCCGGCAAGCCCTACATCAACCGGGGCATCAGCGGGCAAACCTCGCCGCAGATGGTGCTGCGCTTCCACCAGGACGTCGTCGATCTGCAGCCGAAGGTGGTGGTCATTCTGGCCGGAACCAACGACGTCGCCGGAAACACTGGCCCCATGACGCCCGAACAGACCCAGGACAACCTGGCCGCAATGGCCGAGATGGCCATCGGGAACCACATCCGCGTAGTCTTGTGCTCGATCCTGCCGGCCTACGACTTTCCCTGGAAGCCGGGAATGGAGCCCGCGCCCAAAATCCTGGCCCTGAACCAGTGGATCAAGGCCTACGCGGCACAGAAGGGTTATGTCTACGTGGACTACCACTCGGCTATGAAGGACGCGCGCGATGGGTTGCCGCCCACACTCAGCCAGGACGGCGTACACCCTCTCCCCGCCGGCTATGCAATCATGGCTCCGCTGGCGGAGGCGGCCATCGCAAAGGCGCTGGTGACAGAAGGTAAATAGAGGGCCCGCCCGCCTAATCCGGCTGGGTGCCCCCAGGTCCCGCTTTTGGGACCTGGGAAACCGCCGATGCCAAATAGCGGAGGGTTCCGTAGATTTAACGGGCAAACCGAAGATAGTTCTGAGTGTGGGTAATGTCCGGATTGTCCACCGTCCTCTCCGAACTGTCGTGTTAGGTGATCGACACGCCCGGTATGCTGGTGAGTGAATGCAGTCAGACTGACTTCAGGTGAGAGCTTTGTCACGACTACCTAACCTGTTCAAAGGCCCACAGAAGACTAATTCTGCCGCACGGCTATACCAAATCTTCCTCTCAAGGCTCAGCACTTCAGGCCGAAGCGATCGCATCTTGTCAGCGTGTCGCGAGATTCGTCGATATGCCAAGCTCGCTGGTAAACCTCAGACCGCTGCTTTCACATATTTCTGGGAAATGGAAGCCCATGGTCAGAAGCAAGACTACGAGGCGATGTGGCGATCTCTAAGAGCTGAGGAGCATTACAGAACAGGAAGGCGGTTCAGGCTCGCAAGCCATTGCTGGAGTCACAGAGAACATCACGATTTGATCTTCCGCTATGCCCCACTGCTCTATCTCAGAGGGCGCTATAAGCTCGGATGCAGATTGATGGAAACGGCGCTGGAGATGGCTTCGCATAGGAAGAGATGGTCATTTGAATGGTTGTGGCATGTTTACAAGCCACTGAAGGCACCGTCATCCATCTACGACGTAACTCTCGCGCATTTCTACGCAGCACTGGACCGGGACCTCGCAGACTGGGAACTGTGGGATAAATTCCTGGATGGATTTGATCCGAGTCTCTTCCGATCAAGCGGCATTGCAAAGGAAGCCCTTCGTCAGAAACCACGTCTGATGAAGTCGTTTTTTGAATGGGTTGTTGCTGAACGTCGAAAGCGGCTGTTTACAGGGACCGCTGACGGTGAGCGCGATTTGGTGGAAAGCCCGAACAAGGTTCGACGCCGACAATCTGCACGCAAAGTAATGCTGTTGCGTTTCGACCAGCAGCCAGGGCGGGAAATCTTCGAGTCGAAACTCGAAGCTCTGTTCCCAGAACTGGCAAGTCTCGCTCGACCGGCTTCCTTCAAGCAATTGCTGCGATCTCGCAACCGCAAATAGCAACGACGCGCCGAGTCTCTTTCCATTCTGAGCGAGTGACCGCCTATCCGGA
>PLSM01000019.1 GCA_003165075.1 Acidobacteriaceae bacterium
GCTGGGCGGACGCACCTACAAGCTCAAAATCGGCCATCACGGCGGCAACCACCCGGTGCGCAACAATGCGACTGGCAAGGTGGAGATCACGGCGCACAACCACAACTTCGCCGTCGATCCCGACTCGATCAACGCCAACGAAATCGAGCTGACGCACGTTGACCTGAACGACCAGACGCTCGAAGGTCTGCGCCACAAGACGCTGCCGCTCTTTAGCGTGCAATACCACCCCGAAGCCGCTCCCGGCCCGCACGATTCGCACTATCTGTTCCGCGACTTCCGGCAGATGATGGAGGAGTGGAAATCATGAGCGGACTCGCAGCGAGAAAGGAACGACCTGAGCCAAAGGCCCTCGGTGCGTTCTATACGGAGGAGTCCGTAGTGAACCGCCTCGTTGAGTGGGCAGTTCGGAGTCCCGAGGACACTATTCTCGATCCAAGCTGTGGAGACGGTGCCTTCTTGGTTACCGCCTCCGACCGATTATCTAGGCTCGGCTCCTTTTCGTTCCGCTTGCACGGTGTCGACGTCTCTGAGGATGCTTTACGAGAATCACGTCAGCGCGTACGAAACGCTAGGCTGATACTGAAGGACTTCTTTGACATTGATCCGCGATCCCTGCCCGCATTCGACTGCGTTGTCGGCAACCCTCCCTACATTCGCTACCAGACGTTCAACGGCGATTCGACCTCTAAAGCGCACGAACGAGCGGAGGAAGCAGGGGTTCAATTGCCCCGGCTTGCCTCCTCGTGGGCACCATTCCTCGTGCATGCAACCCAATTCCTTCGTCGCGGTGGCCGCTTAGCAATGGTGGTGCCATCAGAATTGGGACACGCCATGTATGCCCGAGAGGTACTGAAATATTTGATAAAGCGTTTCAGAGCAGTCGAAATAGAGATGTTCAGGGACAAGCTTTTTGGCGGACTAGGCCAAAGCACCATCTTGCTTTTCTGTGACGGTTACGGGGAGAGATGCAAGAAATTCAATGTCACATCCGCCGACAACCTCTCAAGTGACACGACAGAGAAAAGAAGTGTCGATCTCAGAGCGGTTGAAGATGGCAGATTTAGATTGAATCATTACCTTTTGCCGGACTCTATCCTTTCACTTTACAACGCGCTTGCCATCCATCCTCGCGTACGCAGGCTGGGCGACGTCGCTGACGTTGGCATTGGATACGTGACAGGCGCGAATGATTTCTTTCATCTGTCGGACGACGAACAGCGGCAATGGAGAATAGGCAGCAAGTTCCTAAGACCAGCGGTGCTGAACCTTCGAGATATTGATGGAATCGTCCTTGGCAATGGCCAGTGGGAAGGGAAGCGGAGAGCGGGCGAAAAGGTCTATCTTCTGGCGGTTCCGGCGATTCCAAAGGGGGCTCTGCCTATCTCCCTCCAGCACTATTTGCAGCAGGGTGAGATCGCTGGCGTGGCCGAGCGTTACAAGTGCCGAACAAGGAAGCTCTGGTACGTTGTGCCCCATGTGCGTGTGGCAGACGCATTCCTGTCGTATATGTCCGGCGAGATGCCCAGGCTTGTTACGAATGGCGCTGGCCTTGTTGCACCCAATACGATTCACCTGTTGCGGTTTCTGGACGGCTCTAGTGCAAGTTCTTACGCGGCTTCGTGGCGTAACTCCCTGACGAAGCTGAGTTGTGAACTGGAGGGCCATGCGCTTGGAGGAGGTCTTTTTAAGATCGAGCCTTCAGAGGCAGAGCGCATTCTCGTAGTCGCCCCGAGCGCTTCTCACGCGCGGATGCTGCTCGAACATAGTGAGCGCAAGCCTGCGAAATTCAGGGAGCCCAGTCTAGACTTGTTTGACCGTCATCTCCTTAAAAAGGAGATAGGCATCACAGAGGCCGAGTGCATTTCATTGCGCGAAGCTGCAATGAGGATGGAACAGTGGCGAAAACACCAGTAAAGCAGATTTCTGTGCCCACATTGGAGAACGCGCTGGGTGCTCTGTGCGGCGATGCTAAGACACAATCGGGACAGCACATCAAGCTTGTCCATGCTCATTGTTCAAGCCGGCTGGTTGTTGAGGGAGGATTCCCGCCAGAATGGCTGCACCCACGTCCGCCCCTGACCTGTAAACCGGGTCCCAACAACATTTATGGTCTCACCTTTTCGGCTGAAGCGGAGGACAGCGGCGAACAAAGTGTACTTGGCGGAATGAAGTACAAGAACTTGGACGTGACCGTTTTCCCTCCCGGCATCGGACCCGCTCTTGGAATCTCAGTGAAGAGTACCGGGAACGCCTTTCGGAACCCCACAAATCGAATGGAGGAGGCGCCCGGTGATTGCGTAAACATCCACATGATGTATCCGGGTTTTGTGTTTGGGTTCCTTCACCTTATCAAATTCGGAACGGTCGCTGACGGAGTCAGTGGGAATGATGCCTCGTTCGACGCAGAGGGCAGGCCGCTCGAGGGCATCGTCCGTTATCACAATGCGTTGTGCGCGCTGAATGGTCGCGGCACCATCACTGACCCGCCGATGCGATACGAATCCATCGGCCTCTTGGTATACCGATGTTTCGAGGGGAAGGTAGAAATCTGGCCAAACTATCCTGCACCGGAGAGCCCCATACACTATTCGAGGTTTTTTCAACGACTTTACGAAGCTTACGATTTGCGCTACGCCTACCCAGACGCAAGGGGGCAGAACCACCGGAAGTCCTGGACGGTCGGCACAGGAATCCTAGCGGACACCTTTGACGCTCCGACGGGACATTCATGGCGCAGCCGTATAACCCCACAGGAAGAGCAGCCCAGCTAGACCCATGCCACGCAGAAATGACATTCAGAAGATTCTGGTGATCGGCTCGGGGCCGATCATCATCGGCCAGTCGGCGGAGATCGACTACTCCGGCACACAGGCGTGCAAGGCCCTCAAGCAGGACGGCTACGAGGTGGTGCTAGTGAACTCG
>PLSM01000164.1:0-17016 GCA_003165075.1 Acidobacteriaceae bacterium
TGCTCGCTATTTCAGGATCGACTAGCTATAAGCCGAGCCGGTGCCGAGACCGATCAGCGTGAACATGTTCAGACTGCGATGCACCACAGATTGCCATCCGCGAACGAAAAAAGGCAGCCCACACCACAGAACCACCGGCGTCGCCAGCCCGAACTCGATCCAGGCCCATATTCCTGGTGAGAATAGGTGTTGCATCGGCATGGATGGCATAAATGCTGAAACCATCAACGCCAGCATAGGCACGGCAAGCGCGATGCTGATCCAAAGCCGCCTCGTCATATCGGCGAGTTCTGGATTGGCGTCTTCAGCTGTCACTTTCCGAGGTTCGAGCGCCATGCCGCAAATCGGGCATGAGCCCGGCGCATCGCGCACGATCTCCGGATGCATGGGGCATGTGTATTCGCCTTGTTGCGCGGTCTTCGCCTGGGCTCGTGACGAAGATGCGTTCGGATTGTTCTGCGCGTATTTGTCCGGTGCTGTCCGGAATTTTGCGGCACAGCCTTGACTGCAAAAGTAGAGAGTAGCACCCTTGTATCCAACGCTTGCCGCCGCTTTCGAAGGATCTGCCTCCATTCCGCAAACGGGATCGTGTTCATGAGTCTGCAGCACTGGGCGATTTTGGCTGGGTTCGTTCATCCGACTACACCTCGATCGTGAAGCCCTGCTTCTGGGCGACAGACTTAATCAATCGCGAAATCGTGCCATAATGCTGTGCCATATTTGCCGACCATGACAGCCCGTCGGTGCGCCCAATCTTCTGCCAAAACGCCTCAAGCGTCTGGTCGTAGGCATCAATCGCCGGCTTCAGCGCTTCCGAATGATACTTTTCCTCGTGGCGATAGCTTTCGATTGGCATGCGTGGCTTTTGCGGTGACTCTTCAGCAACATAGCCTAGAACCACTCCGTCTACAGGGAAAGTGTTCCGCGGCAACTCAAGCAGATCGATCATTGCCTGCGGATCTCGGCGTATTCCGCCTATGGGGACGGTGCCAAGTCCGAATGCACGTGCCGCAGTCATGAGCGTCGCCATCGCGATGCCTGCATCGCTGACCGCGGCCATTATCCCTTCAAGGCTGCGTTGGAATACCTGCTCGGCACCGGCTTTCTCGACTCCCAAGCCAGTCTTATAGAGGTCTACGACGACCGCGATGAACACCGGGGCCTGCGCGATCCATGGTTGGCCACCGGCAATTTCGGCGATGCGGGCGCGGTTGTCCGCATTTCGTACGATCACGAGCGATATCTCGTGGCTGTTGGTGGACGTCGGAGCACGACGTGCGCACTCGATGATGGCGTCAAGAACTTCCGCGGAGATTGGGTCGGTTTTATACTTGCGGCTACTGTGATGAGCCTGCAACAGACGAACGGTTTCATTCATCGTGCCTCCTCTCGTTTTTGTCTGCCGAAGTTTGTCACGAAACCAGTGGCTAACTCGAAATTGCCCGAACGATTCTTCGCTATGCGCTCAGTGTAGGGTAGTCGGTATAGCCATGCGGCCCCGATGTAAAGAAGGTGCTTCCGTCCGGCATATTGAGCGGCGCATTGCGCGTAAACCGTGCCGGCAAATCTGGATTCGCGATAAAGAGCTGGCCGAAGGCTACTGCATCCGCCTCACCTTCCTGGAGGACCTGATTCGCTTGTGCCACCGTGTATTTTTCATTCGCGATGTAGACCCCACCGAATTGCTTCTTGAGTTGCGGACCCAATCGGTCGGGTCCGAAATACTCGCGCGCGAACAGGAAGCCGAGTTCGCGCCGACCTAGCTCCCGCGCCACGTAGCCGAAGGTTGCGGGCGGGTTTGAATCGTGCATGTCCTGTGAATCACCGCGCGGCGCCAGATGCATACCCACGCGCTTGGCGCCCCAAACCGAGATCACCGCGTCCGCGACTTCAAGCATGAGCCGGGCGCGGTTTTCAATCGAGCCGCCGTACTCGTCGGTACGATGATTCGATCCGTCCTGCAAGAACTGATCGAGCAGGTAGCCATTGGCTCCGTGTATCTCTACACCGTCAAAACCAGCGAGCTTCGCGTTCTCTGCGCCCTTGCTGAAGGCCTCAACAATGCCGGGAATTTCGGACGTCTCAAGTGCGCGCGGCGTTACATATTCCGTAGCGGGGCGTACCAGACTTACATGGCCCGCGGGGCGGATAGCGCTGGGAGCAACCGGAAGTTTGCCTTCCAGAAAGCGCGGATCTGAGATGCGGCCCACATGCCAGATCTGTGCAAAGATGCGACCACCTTCCCGGTGCACCGACTGGGTCACCAACTTCCATGCTTCGATTTGCTGCGGCGACCATATCCCGGTCACATTCGCGTAGCCAACGCCCTGCGGCACAACTGGGATGCCCTCAGAGATGATGAGACCGGCACCGGCGCGCTGCGTGTAGTATTCGACCATGAGTTGCGTCGGGATGTGGTCGGACGTGCCGCGCAAGCGAGTTAGCGGAGCCATAATAACCCGGCTCGGTAAGTGCATATCGCCGATCTGAATGGGGTCTAACAGAGAAATCATAAGGATGAGTCCTTCAGAAAAACGTTCTGTTACCTGGGATTAGGATGTTTCAGACGGATGAAAGATGCGCCTGGCTCTGGATTCGGAAGAGATAACCGCGCGATTGCGAGTGGAGTAGACGAGAGGACCGATGGATACGGCCCTCTAATTGTGATCCCACTCCCACCAACGCCCGCTCAAAGCATCATCAGACGATGGTTTGCAGATTTGTTAAACGAACGACCATCGCTAATCGGCTTTGCGCCAAGTCGCGTCGCGATCATATCGCTGGATAGACTTCGCGACTGCGTCAGTCTTGCCTCCGAGGTCCTTCTCGTAAACGATCCCATCCTGGGCCACAAGGAAGGTCATCACTCCAGAGGAACGATACTCCGCCGGATAGGCAAGAAAAGCGAATCCGCGCGTCATTTTTCCATCTACGACATAACTTTGCGAACCGCCAGGTGCGCTTGTTCCCTGCCCCTTCAGTACGCGAAAGTAGTAGCCATGAAACGGCTGGGGTTTCTGACCGGCATTTTCCGCATAGCCCTCACGCTCAGCCGAAGCCACCAACGGACCAAGTGGGCTCACATTCCCACCCGAACCTACTTTCCAGTAAAGTCCATTGTGCTTGCCCTGATCGCTTAGGATCGTCTGAGCAAATTGTCTCTCCGTGCCTCCGTCGTGTTGCTGGGATTGGTACTCCTTCTGCGCGTCCACGAGTTCGCCGCACACTTGAATGACGGTCAGCTCGTTTTCCCCCACCCTCCGATACAGAATCTCGCCTTCTCCCGCAGCGGTATCGAAATACCACGAAGCGCCTTTCTGGACAAGGGGAATCGGGGTAGGCCAGTTTTCCGCGCCAATGTAGAGTGTCGTGAGTCCACTCGGCTCACTTACCAGGCGGTGCATTTGCTTATATTTCTGCACGAACTGCGCCCGATGTTCCTTATCTTCCGCCTCGTCGCCTGAGGAGAGGACGTCTTTTGTCTTCGCTCCCAGCACCTTCACAAGGGATGGTTCATCTTCCTTCTGGAGAGCAGATGCCAGCGCTTCACTGGCTTCTGCCGCGGATGAATAGGTTTGCTGCCCCGCTTCAACTGGGTGTACCGGGGTCCGTCGAACCGACGACTCATGTCCAGATAGAACTGGTTGTTGCGCGGTTGACTGTCCCGCAACCGCCATCGGAGTTATCCCAAAGCAAATCGCCAGCACCAGCAATGCTATGGCGCCAACTCCAACTCGATTTCTTTCACGAGAAGCATTTCCTGCAAACAAAATCATAAGTTTCTCCATCCTGCTATTTCCAAGGCAACTCCGAGAATCGTTTGAGAGTACGGGATGAAACTCACCGCTATTACCGGTGGCCGCCGCCATGGGAACCACCACCACCGCCGCCGCCACCACCCGAGCCTCCGAACGAACCGCCGCGCATGCTGGACGCGCCGCGTGCGGAATTGCCACGCGCAACGCTGCCGTGGCCGACTCCACTAAAAGCGCCTGAGCGCACTCCGCCATTCCCGCGTCTCCCCGGCGCACCATAGCCACGCAGACCGCTGTCCCCACGAGCGAAAGATCCCTGCCCGCGGTAATCTCCACGCATAAAGGCGCTGCGGTTATAGAACGTGCTGCTGCGAGACATATATCGGCCGCCGCCAAACATCAGCCCGTGGTTGCGCCAGTCAAGGCCCCATCCGTGCCAGCCCCAGCCATATCCAAAGAACGGCCCCATGCCGAATCCAACGCCGAAAGAGAGGTATGGGCCCTCAGCACCCCACCACGGATAGAATCCTGGCCAAAGTCCAACCGGATAACCATAGACCAATTCAGGATCATAATCGGGCACATACACGACATCCGGATTCTCCGGTTGAATGCTGACTGTGTCCCCATGGTTGGTCACGCTTTGTTGTGGCGTTGTGCTTAAATGGCCCGCACCTTCTGCTTTGGCCCGCATGAATTGTATGGCGGTCATGATATCCGCCTGCTGGTTGTAATTCGTATCGCCCAGTTCCGAGGTCCACGAAAGGTTCTTGTCCATGTCGGCAAGCACAGATGGAAACTGAGTCAAGCCCTTTACGCTCGGATCCCAGTCCTGCTTGTCCACTTCTACACCTAGCGCCGCACCGGTCAGATTTGGATTCTGCTGGAGAAATCTCTCCGCTTCGACAATCTGTGTTGGATAAGTAGAAGCTGCAAGAATCTGCGCAACCAGTGCATCCGGATAAAGCGCGATCGGCGCAACCAACTGCTGCAGCTGTTCCGGTGGCAATGGGGCGGAAGGCGGTTGAGCGACGGTTTGAGCCGCAGGCCCGGGCTGCTGAACCGCCTGCAACTGGATTGGTTCCAGTGCAAGAACGATTCCGAACACACCAATGCCCGCCAGGAGTTGCCTGGACCACTCCATCACGATCTTCATATATTTGCCCCATGAAAACGGGTCTCAACGCCCGCAGGGTTACGAGTAAATCAAATTGCCAAGAAATATGAAGATTACGCAGCCGGATGCGACTAGACCGGCAACGATCTTCTCTTTGATTGAACTACTAATTGGGAGGCATCCTCTGCCCCCTTTTGCTCACCCCGTTCCTGGTCAGCGTCTAAGAATCATGCCAATCAAGACAGCGAGTCCGTTCCATGCGATTTGCACCCCAATGCAGAGCAAAATGAAGGCAACAACGCGCAGGATGCCATGTGCAGTGGACGGCGGGATAGTCTTGGTGATCTTTGGAGCGTATGCATAGCAGAAATAGACGAGCACACTAAGAACGACAACAGCAAGAAACACCCCAATGTGCGCCAGAATGTCTCTTGAAATGACCCGAGTCGAGATGTGAGCGGTGAGTGTCAGCAGCGCGACAAGCGTCCCTGGACCCGAGGTTACGGGAAAGGTGAATGGGTAAAAAGCTCCCTGCTCAAGATATTGTTTCCGAGTTTCGTCGCGTACCTCGCTCTCTTCCTCCTTGTTTCTGACATTCGCGCGCGCATCCCTCTCGTTCAATACAGACCATCCCATCGCGGCTATCACGATGCCGCCGGAGAGTTGGACAATAGGCAAAGAAATTCCGAAGAAGTTGAGAATGGCCGCGCCCAGAAGTTCAATGATGGCCAGAAAGATAATGTTATTGATTGCGATCTTGCGCGCCAGAGACCGATAGACGGCTGGTGGTGCTTCGCCGGCGAGCCCAAGAAATACGAGAGCTGATCCGAGCGGATTGATCAGCGGGAAAAGCACACTGAAGGCAATAAGAAACGAATTCCAAAGGAGCACGAGCAGTCCCCTTACTTATGGCCTCAGCCCCTCGGCACGCAACGGGAGCTGACCTTGCCAGACTCGGCTCCCGCAGAGTTGTCCGATCTAGACGCCAATTTTGTGCAAGGCTTGAAAAGCCTCCAGCAAAACGCGGGGATTGAATTGTCCCTTGTATACGGGGGGCGCCTTACGCTTCAGGCCAAGCAAAGAGTAGACCGCCGTCTGCGCGGAGCGAATGGAGTATTCCACTGTGAACACCACGTCGTCCGGAAGTTCGCAATACTGCCCGACAAAGGCCAGATTCTTTGAGCCTTCAGGCATGACTTGGGGACGATCGCCTTCGCTTCGAGGAAGAAACTGGCTGGTAATGAAAGGCATCATGCACGGGATACAAATGCAGGTCTCGAGAATTCTGGAACCATGCTCTTGGAGGCGTAAATGGCCGATGACCTCCGTCATGATTTCACGTCCAGTACACGCGGACATGGGCTTCTTCACGAAGTTGCCCGGCACATCAACGAACAACCCATAACCCCAGAAGACCTGTACTCCCTCTGGCTGCCCGAGGAAGTGTGGCTGGTGGGGCAACACGATCGATGCCAGCCAACTGGACTCCGGGAAGGTTATAAGCCCGCCTTCTCCAGGGATGTTGCCCGTCAAATCCCGGATCAGTTCGAAGAACGTAGGGTCGTGAAGCGTGGTGGTAAAAGACATCCACTTCGATTGCTCGATGTGATTGGCAAAGTTCAAGGGATGCCCGAATTGGGCGCGCTCGGCCGCGATCTTCTCCCAAAGAACCCAGGAACCGCCATCGGTTTTCCCGAGTAATGCTGCGGCTGAATCCATAGAGCCTAGACTAGAACCCTCGGTCATGGACCCAAGAGTCACGATGATCCTGTCCTGCTCTGTAACCTCGATCTCTGTGAGGTTGCCTCCCCGCTCGAAACTGATTTTCTTGACGCTAAAGCCGTCTTGGCTATTCTCGAATGCGAGGTCAGTAACAGTTGTATTGAGCATGAAGTTCACACCGCGCTTTTCGAGCCACTTATGAAGGGGACGCACCATCGAGTCGTATTGGTTATAAACGGTTCGCATGATGCCGGTAAGCGTATTGAAGCCAGACACCATGTGCGTGAAGCGCACCAGATAGCGTTTGAACTCGATTGCGCTATGCCATGGCTGAAAGGCAAAGGTGGTGCACCACATGTGCCAGAAGTCCGTCTCAAAGAACCCCGGATCAAACTGATCGGAGATCGTGCTGCGGCCAAGGAAATGCTCCGGCTCGAGCGCCAGACGTTCAAGCGCGAGAATGTGATTCTCGCTTAACCCAAAACTCGGTGCATCGACCCTTTGACCGTTCCGAAACAAGCGCGCCTTGGAGGCGGTCTTCATTGTCTTGTTCCAGTCGAATATTTCCTGGGTCACCGTCCTCGACTCATCGAGAGTCGGAATCGATGCAAACAGGTCGTAGGTGCACAGATACTTGCTTTCAATCATGCGGCCGCCGCGCATCACGTAACCGTCAGTATCATTTCCCGCTGCGTCAAGACTGCCACCGATCCGGGAGGACTCTTCCAGGATCGTGATTGTGTGCCCAGGTATATCTCCGTCGCGAATGAGGAAAGCCGCAGCAGCAAGAGAAGCGATACCGCCTCCTACCAGATATGTAGCTCCGCTATGAGCAGTTTGAGTCACAGGCATCCCTTCACGCTTTCTCCTTGCCCAGCTGATCTTGCTGTGCCTTTTCCAAAGCCCTCTACCCGTGGGGCTCCCGGCGCACAGTGTGATTGTCAAGCTGCAGGGCCGAGATGACTGTATCCAATTGAACAGATCGTCGAGCGCCACGGGTGGGAGGATTATGCGAGACATGCAGGAAGGCTTCAGAAGCCTGTTCAGACATTCGGCGCTTGTCCAATGGTCCAACGATGCACCCTGCCTGAATCAGTCTGACCCTGTGCACACTCTGCAGAATCGGAGCAGGACGGACTAATGGCTGATCGAGGTTTCAACGTGCCCTGCGAACCACTCTCGGCTGCGCGAAAAACGGCAACTGACAAGCAATTTCATCCGGGTCTGGCCGCAGACGGATTCGACATTTGGTGGCAGAAGATCAGTGCTAAGCACATAGCTATGACCGCGGAAGCGTCTGCCCTTATGCGCGCGCATCGCCGAGTTAGCTTAGCCGGCCAGGCTCGCGTCGGGCAAACCCATTGATCACGTCTGCGTTGGTGCAGTGTTCAGCATACGAATTATCTGCTCTTCATGAGCGGGGTCAGTCCTACGAGTCTCTTTCAACAATCCCGCGACTGCGGTCATGGGTAGCGGCCTTTTTCTGCTCTCGTGCCTGCTTGCCGTCGATTGTCATTCGTAACCCGCCGCCCTGTCTCGCATGGGATGCAATACAGTGGTTGTCAAGCCCGTTCAATGCCAACTCTTTCTTCTTCGTTCGGCCAAACCTGAGACCGGCGCGAAGATTCCATCCGGGCGCGCCTCGGAATGGCGGCAGGGAGAACAGCAATACAGGTGGCCAATGATGAGTGCAACGACTGTTGTCGCCCCCGCACCGCCCAGTCAGCCGGTAAAACCGGTTCAGGACGTCTCATCGAAGGGGCTCACGAGCAACGAGGCACGCGCTCGTCTTGAAAAAGACGGCCCCAACGCAATGCCGGATACTTCGGCTCATCCCCTGCGCAATGCATTGGAGAAATTCTGGGCGCCTGTTCCGTGGTTACTTGAAGCCTCCATTGTGCTTGAGCTTGCGCTACATAAGTATTACGAGGCTGGTATCATCGCGGCGCTGCTGGTGTTTAACGCCGCACTTGCCTACTTCCAGGAGAGTCGAGCCCAGGCTACACTTGCTGCTCTTAAATCGCGGCTCGCTCTCAATGCTTCAGTCCAGCGCGACGGCACATGGAAGACGGTGCCGGCCGCGGAATTGGTGCGTGGCGACTTGGTGAAGCTGTCGCTCGGTGTTGTGGTCGCTGCCGATGTGCATCTGACCGGCGGATCAGTTCAACTCGATCAGTCGATGCTCACCGGTGAATCGCTGCCCGTTGAAGCCGGCCCGGGCGTAGACACGTACGCGGGGGCTCTTGTCCGGCGCGGTGAAGCGACGGCGGTCGTAACGGCCACGGGCGTTCGTACCAAATTCGGCCGCACCGCAGAACTCGTTCGCACTGCACACGTTGTGAGCACGCAGCAGAAAGCAGTGCTCAAGATCGTACGCAATCTCGCCATCTTCAATGGTGTCGTAATTCTCGCCATGGTTGCATTTGCTTATACCCATGCGATGCCTTGGAGTGAGATCGTTCCTTTGTTGCTCACATCAATCCTCGCCGCCATTCCCGTTGCCTTGCCCGCGACATTCACCCTTGCCGCTGCGATTGGAGCTCGCTCTCTGGCGAAGCTGGGTGTATTGCCCACGCGACTCTCAGCAGTGGATGAGGCTGCATCGATCGACGTCCTGTGCTCGGACAAAACGGGAACGCTCACCCGAAACGAGCTTTCCGTAACCAGCGTTCGCTCCTTGCCCGGCTTCGACGAAGCCCACGTTCTCGGATTGGCTGCCTTGGCAAGTTCCGAAGGTGGTCAGGACCCGGTAGATGAAGCGATTCGTCTTGCCGCTTCGCACAAGCCAGCTCCTGACTTGCCAAAACTGGTGACGTTTCTGCCGTTCGACCCCGGGAAGAAAACATCGGAAGCAACTGCGACGGATGCAACGGGGGGCACGCAGCGCATCATCAAGGGAGCATTCGCCGCAGTCGTAGCCCTCTCCGCTCCATCGCCGGCAGCAGCCGCGATCGCCGACGAACTTGAGAAACAGGGATTCAGAGTTCTGGCAGTGGCAGCAGGAATCCCGGCCGGCGTGAAAGTGATCGGCCTCATCGCCCTCAGCGACCCGCCGCGGACGGACTCAGTCTCTCTCATCTCGGAATTGCATAGCCTCGGCGTGGGCACTGTGATGGTGACGGGAGACGCTCCGGTCACGGCGGCAATCGTCGCTCATGCGGTTGGGCTGGATGGCGCCGTCTGTCCGCCGGGAAAACTCCCCGAAAGCATCGAGCCAGCTGACTTCGCGGTCTTTGCAGGTATTCTTCCGGAGGGCAAGTATGACCTCGTCAAAGCCTTCCAGAAGAACGGGCATACGGTTGGGATGTGCGGGGATGGCGCCAATGATGCCCCTGCGCTTCGTCAGGCGCAGATCGGCATCGCCGTCTTGACCGCAACGGATGTGGCTAAATCGGCAGCAGGTGTTGTATTGACCGAAGCCGGCCTGGGTGGCATCGTGACCGCGGTAAAAGAGGGCCGGGTCACGTTTCAGCGTATCCTCACCTACACCTTGAACTCGGTAATGAAAAAGTTCTTGCAGGTGCTGTTACTGACCGTCGGCCTGATCATGACCGGGCATGCGGTGCTGACTCCCATGCTGATGGTCATTGTCATGATCACCGGCGATTTCCTTGCCATGTCGCTGACCACGGACAGGGTGCTGCCATCGAAAATGCCGAACTCGTGGCACATCGGCCGAATCACAGTTGCCGGCGTCATTCTGGGAGTCTGTTTCCTTGCCTTCTCCACGGCCATTCTGGCAGTAGGCAAGTTCGAGTTGCATCTCGGCATCGAGGCGCTCCAAACGCTCTCCGTGGTTGCGATTGTGTTTGGCAGCCAGGCCACGACCTATGTGATCCGCGGGCGCCAGCACTTGTGGGGATTGCGCCCCAGTGTTTGGCTCGTGCTCTCTTCCGTGGCCGACGTCCTTATCATTTCAACGCTCGCGTTATTGGGAATCGCAATGGCGCCGTTGTCCATTGCAATCATTGCTGCCGCGTTTGGCGCTGCGCTCGCATTCGGCGTAGTCATGGACCTGATCAAGATCCCCGTCTTTGCACGCCTCCGTATCTCCTGAAGACCACAGTAAGCAACTACGAGAGCGAGGAAGATGAAGATCGACTCAAATAATTATCCCGGGCAGACCCGAGCAAATCGACTCCACAGAACCACCAGCGCACTGTTACTCGCCGCGGAGAATTAGGAAGGAACAGTCAATATGGCTAACACGGAACTTGCGATAGGTGCCGATTACAAAGAGAATCGCTCCAGTTTCATCTTCGACGTGAATCTGTCCACCGCGATTGCGGCCGATGGCAAAACTGAGGCGCAGGCGCCCGTGCCGAAAGGACCGCTTTCGCCGGATATGCTCGACAAGATGAACCGATACTGGCGCGCAGCGAACTACCTGTGCATCGGTCAGATCTACCTCTTTGAGAATCCTCTCTTGCGAGAACCGCTCAAGGCGGAACAGATCAAACCGAGGCTGCTCGGTCATTGGGGAACTTCGCCGGGTCAGAATCTCATCTACATTCATCTGAACCGTCTTATCAAAGAGCATGATGCAGATATCATCTACATTTCTGGGCCAGGACACGGCGGCCCGTCCCTGAATGCCTGCTCTTATCTGGAAGGCACGTACACCGAAGTCCATCCGGAAATCACGACTGATGAAGACGGACTGCGGCTCATGTTCCGCAAGTTCTCGACCCCAGGCGGCGTGCCCAGTCACTGCGGACCGCATGTCCCGAACTCAATGCATGAGGGCGGAGAGCTTGGCTATTCGCTGGTTCACGCATTCGGCGCCGCTTTTGACAATCCGAATCTGATCGTCGCCTGCGTCGTTGGCGACGGCGAGTCTGAAACCTGCCCGCTCGAAGGAAGCTGGAAGTCTGTCAACTTTCTCAATCCTGTGCGGGATGGTGCGGTCCTGCCAATCCTGCACTTGAACGGTTACAAAATCTCCGGGCCTACTGCTCAGGGACGCACCAGTGACGCAGATTTGAAGGCCCTCTACACCGGGCGTGGATACAAGCCTTTCTTCGTCGAGGGAGACGATCCCGAAGTCGTGCATCAGTTGCTTGCTCAGGCGCTGGATGATTGCTATGCCGACATTCGGTCAATCCAGCACGAAGCGCGCGTCGGCGGCTTCAGGAAGCAGCCCATCTGGCCGATGATTATCCTGCGCACGCCCAAGGGATGGACGTGTCCGAAGGAGGTCGATGGAATCCCGATCGAAGGAACGTTTCGTGCTCATCAGGTCCCACTTGCCACAGTCCGCGAAAATCCCGAGCATCTCAAAATCCTTGAAGCCTGGATGAGGAGTTATAAGCCAGAGGAGCTCTTCGAAAAGAACGGCTCATTCATCGCTGAACTGGCGGCGCTCGCGCCAGTCGGCAACCGGCGCATGGGCGGCAATCCCCATGTGAATGGCGGACGGGAGCTGATCACGCTTTCTTTGCCGGACTTCACGAATTACGCGCTTGAGATTCCTGGACCGGGTCAGGTTCTGGCCGAGGCTCCGCGCAAACTGGGCGACTTTTTCCGCGACATCTTCAGAATGAATCCGACGAACTTTCGCATGTTCTGCCCTGATGAGACAGATTCCAATCGCCTGAACTCGGTCTTCGAGGCCACCAAGCGATGCTCCATGGCACAGCTGGTTTCGATCGATGACGAACTGGGCCCGGATGGGCGCGTGCTGGAGGTCCTGAGCGAACATTTGTGCGAGGGGTGGCTCGAGGGATACCTGCTAACCGGCCGTCACGGCATGTGGTCTTCCTACGAGGCATTCGCACAGATCGTCGATTCGATGATTACGCAACATGCCAAGTGGCTGGAGCAATGCCGGGACTACGCCTGGCGCAGGCCCATCGCATCTCTGAATGTCCTGCTCACAAGCCATGCGTGGCGGAACGATCACAACGGATTCAGCCACCAGGCAACCGGTTTTGTTGACAACGCGCTGGCGCGCAGAAGTGACACCATCCGCGTCTACTATCCGCCAGACAGCAACTGCCTGCTCAGCGTCTTCGATCATTGCCTGCGTAGCCGCAACTACGTCAATATCGTTACCTGCGGAAAGCAGCCGCAGCTCCAATGGCTGAATATGGATGAGGCTCTTGAACATTGCTCGCGCGGCGCATCGACATGGAAGTTCGCGTCCAATGACGACGGACAGCCCGATGTCGTGCTGGCGTGCGCCGGCGACGTGCCGACTATTGAGATTTGCGCAACATCCTGGCTCTTGCAAAAGCATGTGCCCGGCATCAAGGTGCGCGTTGTCAATGTGGTGGACTTGATGACTTTGATGTATCCAGACAAGCATCCGCACGGGATGGATGAAATGTCCTTCAACGCCCTCTTCACCGAGAGTGCGCCTGTGATCTTTGCATTCCACAACAATCGATGGCTCATTCACACCTTGGTTCATGGACGCGCCAATGAAGGCCGCTTTCATGTACATGGCTATATGGACCAAGGCACGACCACAACTCCGTTCGACATGGTCGTGCTGAATGAAATGAGCCGCTTCCACCTTGCGCTCGATGCGTTGAAGCACATCCCTCGGCTTCGCGTGCAGGCTGCCGATGCAATCGAGTTATTCGGCAAAAAGCTGGCGGAACATCACGACTACATCCGCCAACACCTGGAGGATATGCCCGAGATCAGGAACTGGCAGTGGACGGCGGACTTCAGCGACGCAACTGCTCCTGCTCCAATGGCCAAAGGACATCCTCAGAAGGCCGTGTTCACCGATAGCTAAGGGACAAGCTGGTAAAGCTGAAGCGGAGGCGGCCTATCGCTTGAAGACCATTTGCGATCGCGGCCTCCGCTTCCTGGATTCCGGCACGTGGGGAGAGACATTGAACGATCCAAAAGCGCCTGCCGATTGGCTAAAGATTGATGGAATCGATGCTCTGGTTGAGTTGGCACTCAACCTGCACTGGTCCTGGAACCATGCCGCAGACGGGCTATGGGAAGCGCTCGACGAGGAACTCTGGACTGTCACACAAAATCCGTGGGTGATATTGCGGACGGTGTCCAAAGAGAAGATCAAGGCCGCTTTGGACGCACCTGAGTTTCGGATGCGTCTCGACAATCTGGTTCGCCGAAATCGGGAATCCTACAACGAAGACTCATGGTTCCAGGAGAAGCATAAAGACGCCGTACTCACCTCCGTCGCCTATTTCAGCATGGAATTCATGCTAAGCGAGGCGCTGCCCATTTACTCCGGTGGTCTAGGCAACGTAGCAGGTGACCAGATGAAGGCGGCCAGCGACTTGGGCGTGCCGGTAATCGGAGTGGGCTTGCTTTATGGCCAGGGATACTTCCGCCAGGACTTCAATTCGGAAGGTGGCCAGCAGGCGCTCTACCCAGTTAATGATCCGGGGCAGTTGCCCATCCGGCCCCTGCGTCAGCCAAACGGTGAATGGCTGCGGTTACAGATTCAACTTCCCGGCTCAAAGATATGGCTCCGCTGCTGGGAGGTGTCTGTTGGAAGGCTAAAGCTCTATCTGCTCGACACCAATGACTTCGCCAATACTGCGGCTCACCGTGGAATAACCAGTCAACTCTATGGTGGAGACGCTGAAATGCGACTGAAACAAGAGATAGTTCTTGGAATCGGCGGCTGGCGTCTGCTGCGAGCATTAGGATTACAGCCCGAAGTGTGTCACCTCAATGAGGGTCACGCGGCCTTTGCCATACTCGAACGGGCACGGTCTTACATGGAGGATCACAAAACTCCTTTCGATCTTGCCATGAAGGTGACGCGAGCAGGAAATATCTTCACCACGCACACCGCCGTCAGCGCTGGATTTGATCGCTTCCATCCCGGTCTTATTTGCCAATATCTAACCCACTATTCATTGGATGAACTCGGCCTCCCGATCGGGGGCCTACTCGCAATGGGAAGACAGAACTCAGGAGACCAATCTGAACCCTTCAACATGGCCTATCTTGCAGTCCATGGGAGCGGACAGG
Organism: Acidobacteriaceae bacterium; assembly: GCA_003165075.1. Taxonomy (GTDB): domain Bacteria; phylum Acidobacteriota; class Terriglobia; order Terriglobales; family Acidobacteriaceae; genus Telmatobacter. Next base: position 14,560 of record PLSM01000164.1, read on the forward strand.
TCAATGGAGTGAGCAAGCTGCACGGGCAGGTGAGCCGGCATATCTTCGGTCCGCTCTTTCCTCGTTGGCCACAGGACGAAGTGCCAATCGGCTCTGTCACCAATGGAATTCATGTGCCCACCTGGGATTCTGCAGCCGCGGATGCACTCTGGACCACAGCTTGCGGCGACAAACGCTGGCGCGGGGATCGTCCGGCTGAAGACGACATCCGTCAACTCACCGATTCACAGTTGTGGCAGATGCGAAGCACGGGGCGGAGAGCCCTGATCGGGACGACACGCAAGCGGTATGTCCGCCAGCTCGCCGCGGAAGGTGCAGAAACCTCGAGCGCCGCCAATATCTTTGATGAAAATGCTCTAACGATCGGATTCGCCCGCCGCTTTGCAACATATAAGCGCCCCAACCTTCTATTGCACGATACTGAACGGCTTGTACATCTGCTTTCTAATCCCCTGCGCCCGGTTCAGTTGATTCTCGCCGGCAAGGCTCATCCGCAGGACCTGCCGGGACAGGCGCTGATAAAGCAATGGAAGGACTTCATCAAGCGTCCAGAAGTCAGCGGCCGTGTGGTCTTCCTCAGCGATTACGACATGTCAGTTGCCCAGGAAATGGTGCAGGGTATCGATCTGTGGATCAACACCCCACGGCGTCCGTGGGAGGCCTGCGGGACCAGCGGAATGAAGGTTCTTGTCAACGGTGGTCTGAATCTTTCCGAATTGGACGGCTGGTGGGCGGAAGCCTATTCACCTGAAGTTGGCTGGGCCATCGGAGACGGCTGGGAGCATGGCGAAGATCCAGAATGGGACGCTACCGAGGCAGAAGCGTTGTATACCTTGCTGGAGCAAGACGTAATTCCGGAATTCTATGAGCGCGATGAAAAGGGAATGCCGTCCAAGTGGCTGGGACGGATCCGCGAAAGTATGGCGCAACTCACGCCCGAGTTTTCCGCAACGCGTGCCATCCGCCAATATACTGAGAAGCACTACCTTCCTGCCGCTCGCAGCTACCGTGATCGCGCCGCCGCGAAGGGTGCGCTTGGCGCGAGTTTGCTCCACTGGCAGCAAGACATCGAGCGGAACTGGAATAAGATGTACTTTGGCCCGACACGGATCGATACGCACGACGACCGGCATTTCTTCCAGGCCGAGGTTTCTTTGGGCGACCTGAATCCCAGCCAAATAAGAGTGGAGCTCTACGCAGAGTCAGTTCATGGAAATGAACCTGATGTCGAAGCCATGGTTGCGTCGCCATCAACTAAGGATTCATCAGGCGTGATCGTCTACTCGGCTCAGGTACCCGCAACGCGCCCGGTAAGCGACTACACTGCTCGCATCGTCCCCCGCCATCCCAATGCTGCGGTACCGCTTGAAACAGGGCAGATACTCTGGCAGCGCTGACGCATGACACCGGATGCACGTGCGCAGAGGGCAAATATTGAGCCTCATAACTCACGCCGCGCACCGGCATCCGAGGTTAATGCCCAGCATCTTCCGTGAACACAGTTGAAGGGATAGAGATGAAGATTGCATTTCTCCATGGCGAGAGCGCATTTACCGTTGAGCTTCTGCGGAGGTTGCGCACCTCTCTTGCACAGCATGAAGTGATCGAGTGGATCGGCGGCAGGCACGCTCCGGCCCTCGATCTCGAAGTGCTCCTGGCCTTGGGCGATGTTGGGCGCGAACTGCTCATCCATCAGCCAGAGTTGGCCCTCATTCAGACGGTCAGCGACGGATATGAGGCGGTTGACATCGACTCCGCCAGCGAACTTGGCATCTGGGTCTCATACGCACCGGCAGAACTTACCGGAAATGCCACTTCAGTTGCAGAGTTTGCCGTACTCCTTCTACTTGGCGCCGCCAGGCATCTTGGCGAAGCCTTGATATCCCTTCGAGGAGATCCCTTCAAGCCGCCCATGCTCAATCTTGCACTCAACGGAAAGACAGTGTGCATCGTTGGCTTGGGCAGCATTGGCAGACAGATCGTTGATCGTCTGCGTCCTTTTGGTGTAAAGATGGTCGCGGCAGATGAACATCCGGAGAATGCGCCTCACGATGTCACGGCATATCCGGCCGATCAACTGAACATTGCGGTTGCCCATGCGGATTTTGTAGTCATTTGCGTTCGAGCCAGCAAGGAAAATGAGAATCTGATCAATACATCGATCATCAGGGCGATGAAACGCGGCGCCATCCTGGTCAACATCGCCCGCGGTATGCTCATCGACGAAAACGCACTTGTTACTGCCGTGAAGGAAGGGCAAATCTCTGCTGCTGGACTTGACGTTTTGGCAATTGAACCGCCAGACCCAAACAACCCGCTGCTCCAATTTCCTCAGGTTGTGGTCACTCCCCATATCGCGGGATTTACAGATCTCATGCTGAGCGGAACCGCAAACTTCATCAACCTCGTAGTTGAGGAATTCGCCGCAGGCAAGAAGCCGAAGTCGATCCTGAACTC
>PLSM01000164.1:17032-23775 GCA_003165075.1 Acidobacteriaceae bacterium
AAGCAACTTTCCGCGGCAGCGACATACTGTTCGCCGGGGAACAACAGAATTCCTTTTCACGTTTCACTTGGGAAAGTTGGCGCGGCGTTATTACAAACACTCAAGCATCAAAGGGCAAGCCACACTACATCTTGAGCCCTGCCTCCTTGCATTCCTTGTGTTCGCATTCGCATGGTGTCGTTGCGTTCTTCTTTGAATCGGCACATGCGGTGCTGCAATGTTGCTTGCCTTTTGCCGCCTGACAGTTACAGCCAGGATGTTCGCACTTTTGTGTAGTTGTCATGAAAGCCTCCTCTTGACCGAACATGCCTTCGATCCTTTGAAGGCTCTGTCGTGTGATTCACATGGCCGGGCATGCCTATCTGTTCCTATTTGGTCATCCTCTGCGAATGGCTGTCAGCCGGATACATGAGACGGCGCTGAGCACCGATTTCTCGGTTTGCGCCGCACACGCGGGTCATGCATTTACAAGTCTGCTGGCGGTATTCTGCTCAATAGCCTGTGCGGAGAACCCCCGGCGAACAGGTCGCGCACGATCAGCGCTCGCGTGTGCGAACGCCCGCATGTAAGAGTGCGCGACCTGATTCCAAACCATGTCTCTTCCGTAGAGATACGCAAGTCGGCGCATTGCCCGGCAAGCTGCGTCGTCCTCCAACAGCCCGATTGCCGCGGCCGCAATAGCGCCTGTGTCGTCGAACGGAACCAGCATCCCGCGCCCATCGTTCAGGAGTTCAACGGCATGCCAATACGGGGTTGAGATAATCGCCTTCCCGGCGCCCAAAGCAAACGCGAGTGTTCCGGATACTGCCTGTGCCTCATGGCAATACGGTGTGATATAAATGTCGGCCGCGCCGACCAGTGAAGCCATCTCCTGAGGGGCAAAGAAGCGGTTGTGGAAGACCACGCTTTTTTCAACTCCCAGTTCCCTGGCCAAGGCCTCCAACTGAACCCGGTATCGATCGCCCTCACGAAGCTTTACATGCGGGTGAGTCGCACCCGCGATGATGTAGATAACATCGCTGTGTCGAGACAAGATGCGCGGCAAAGCTCGAATCACGTTCTCGAACCCCTTGTTCGGAGAGAGCAGGCCGAACGTGAGCATTACAGTCTTGCCAGAGATGGAGAAAAGCTCTTTATAAGCATCTGAATCCGCAAACGGCAAATCGGGAATACCATGAGGAACAACTTCGATCTTCTCGACTGGGACTCCGAAGACGAATCGCAAAAGACGAGAGGAGTGTTCGCTCATGACAATCAGACGCTCGGAGCGCCGGCCGATTTCCTGCATGACAGCTCGTTGAGCAGCGTCCGGCGCACGAAGTATCGTGTGCAGTGTGGTCACCACTGGCATCTTAAGGTGATTCAGCAACTCGAGAACATAGCTCCCAGCTTCTCCACCATAGATCCCATACTCGTGTTGCAAAGACACAACATCGACGCCGCTCGAATTGAGGAAGTCGGCTGCTGCCCGATAGGATGGGAGTTCGTCCTGGGTTATCTCCAAACGTACTCGCGCAGGGTATTCATACCGCGCGTCAGAGTCATTGATCGCAACCACAAACACGCCAGCGGTTCCGAATTCATCGACGATGGAGTCGCACAAGTCTGTCGTGAAAGTCGCAATTCCACATTGTCGAGGAAGGTGATTCCCGACCACCGCGATCCGCGTTGGATAGACTCCGCGCGGCGCCAACTGCAATATAGGCGCCGGCGTTGTTCTGCGTACCACAGGCCGCGCTTCGTGTCCGGTGATGGAACTCAGATTCAAGTTCAACGGGAGATTAGGCGCGGACATTCGAGTCTCCTTGTCTTGTCTTCTTGATCGGAATGGCACGCAACCGGACTGCAAAGCGGATTCTCAAGTGTTCCCTAGCAAGCCTGAATAGCTCCCTGCAACGCAAAACCGGTCTAGTTACCTTTCTAAACAACACAGGGGCCGGTAGACTGTTCACAATTGACCTGACTCCTTGCCGCATCGTCTCCAATAGTAGGAATGACGGCTCCGCGCTATCTCGCACGCTGCCATCAGGCTGCGCCCCGAGGCGGTTACTCGGCTGGAACGGAAAAGAATTGACCGGAAACAGGCACAATCCCGAAGGGAATAGCAGCGACAGCGGTGAGCCTTATCCTGGCCCTTACTGGAGACGGATGCATCGCGACTGGCGCTTCTGGGTAGGCGCTGTCTTCATGGCTGCGGCGCTTGCAATCTACGTTTTCAGTGGCGACTTGGCATGGGTTCCAAATGGTCATCGGCAATCAGCGATGCCTGCAAGCACGGCGAACTGAGTTCACACCTCTAACTGCACCATCAACTAGACCATCGCAGTCGGACACTGATGTCGGAAGTTGTTGCAATCACAGTAGGCTCTCATCGAATTCAAGCTTCCGATGATGAAAGTTGGATGACAAACGATGGACTCGTCACCTCTGTATCCCTTGCGCTTCGAGCCGATTTATCAGTATCGATTATGGGGCGGCAGACGTCTGTCCAGCCTGCTCTCCACACCGCCTCCAGGCAATGGTCCTATTGGTGAAGCATGGGTGCTCAGCGACCGCGACGATCATCAAAGCCAGGTTGTCGATGGACCGCTTAAGGGCCGAACCATCGGTGATTTGATGGCGCACTTCCGGGAGCAATTGATGGGTAAGTGGGCTTCGCGCTTTCCCCGCTTTCCGCTGCTCCTCAAGTTCCTTGATGCACAAGAAATGCTTTCGGTACAGGTGCACCCAAGCGATGCGCACCCGGAGTTTCTTCCACCTGGCGAAAACGGTAAGACAGAAGCATGGGTTGTGATTGATGCAGAGAAAGGAAGCCGCATCTATGCAGGCTTGCGGCCGGCAACAACCGCCGCTGACCTGCGCCAATCCCTGGCCAACGACACAATCGCGGAACATCTCAAATGCATCGCACCGAAACCAGGCGACGCCGTTTTCATCCCTGCCGGAACGGTTCACACCTTGGGTGGTGGTGTTGTTGTCTTTGAGGTTCAGCAGAACAGCGACGTCACATTCCGCTTATACGACTGGGGGCATGTTGACGCAAAGACCGGACAGCCACGGCCGCTGCAGATCGATCAGGCATTTGCCTGCATGAATCTTGATGTGGCAGCTGGCGGCTTGGTTGCGCCCTGCATTGAGACCGTATCGCCGGCCAAGCGGGAAAGGCTCTTTGATTGCGAAGCCTTCCGTCTCTGCCGCCTGATTGGACAGGCGCCGTTCACCGTTGGCGCCACGGCAGAGCCGCGTGTGCTGATTTGCATTGACGGCTCAGGCCAAATCGAAAGCGACAGAATTTCCTATACGGTTGGCAAGGGCGATACCTGGCTTTTGCCGGCAGATTCGGGAGTGTGTGGCTTTCGGCCAAGCGGAGAAGTGACACTGCTGGAGATTGCGATCCAGGGGTTGTAAGGAACTGCGCATAGTGCGGAGTTAAGGAGGTTCCGAGGGTGCATTGCGCACAAGTTCAAGAAGAAATTCGCAGAACTTCAGAATTGGAGATGAATGAAGAAGCTCATCGTATTTGATCTGGATGGAACACTGGCGCCCAGCAAGTCATCGCTCGATATCGAGATGTCGTCGCTCCTGCATGATCTGCTCGAGGTCGTCAAAGTCGCTGTCATCTCTGGCGGCGCGTGGCTCCAGTTTCAAAGGCAGGTTCTCTCCAATCTTCCGCAAGATGAACGCCTGGCAAAGCTCTCCATTCTCCCAACTTGCGGAACGCAATTCTTCCAATACACAGGGCAGTGGAAGCAGCTCTATGCAGAAGATTTCACCGCGGAGGAAAAGGAGAGGATCGTCAACTCTCTAAACAACGCCGTCAGGTCCGCGGGTTTCCTTGTCGAGAAGACTTGGGGAGAGGTAATTGAGGACAGGGGAAGCCAGATAACTTATTCAGCACTCGGCCAGCAAGCTCCGTTGGAAGAAAAAGTGAAGTGGGATCCGGATTTCGCCAAGCGGAAGAAGATCAAGACAATCCTCGACACTCTCATTCCCGAGTTTTCGGTCCGCCTCGGCGGCGCAACATCCATCGACGTCACCAAGCCAGGCATTGACAAGGCTTACGGGATCGGGAAGCTGCGAGACATTCTCGGCATTCGGTTGAAAGAGATGATTTACGTTGGAGACGCTTTGTTTCCGGGCGGAAACGACTACCCGGCAAAACAGGCCGGTGTCATTTCCATTCCCGTGCGAGACCCCAATGAGACCAAGCGGGTCATCGAAACGATCATCGCCTGCTTGGGCAACGATCGGCAAGAACGATCCTTTGAGGTGAATTGATGGGCGGCTTCAAGCTCCGCCGCCTCGGGATGGTCATGGAGTCGGAGTCCGGCAATCCCCACGAAGTTGAAGGCGTCCTCAATCCCGCGGCAGCCCGTGGCCCAGACGGGAACTTATACTTGTTCCCGCGGCTGGTCGCGAAGGGAAATTATTCGCGCATTGGCATTGCCCGTGTGCTGTTCAATCAAGCCGGCGATCCGATCGGAGTCCAACGGCTCGGCATCGCCCTTGAGCCCGAGGCCGATTATGAACGGCGACCCGACGGCGGCGGTGGCTGCGAGGATCCTCGCGTCACGTTTGTGGCGCCTCTTCAACGATATCTGATGACTTACACGGCATGGTCGCCACTTGGCCCGCGGATTGCCTTGGCGGTATCTGAAGACATCTTCCACTGGAGACGGCTGGGGCTCGCTACTTTTGCCTCGGCAGATGGTATCGAATTCGGGAATGTAGACGATAAAGATGCCAGCCTCTTCCCTGCCGTGATTCCCGATCCATCCGAGCAGCCAGAGCTCGCCTTGCTCCACCGGCCGCTTTTTCCAGGCACCCGTCCCGAGGAGACCGCCTGTAGTCCCGCGACCCGCGAAGTGGATATCGATCGGGAGAGCATCTGGATTTCTTACTGCCAAATGACACTTGACCGTAAGCCCTTTCGCACCGGCAAATTCACCTTTCATCATCGCCTCGCGTCTCCAGTTTCGCCCTGGGAACGGCTCAAGATCGGAGGCGGCACTCCACCCATCTTGACTCGTTACGGCTGGCTGGTCGTCTACCATGGGGTCAGCGAAATTGGGGAGCTTGGCCCGGACGTACACAGGTTGCGCTATTCGGCGGGAGTAATGATCTTCTCCAAGGAGCATCCCCTCACCATCAGCTACCGTTCCCCGGAGCCGGTGCTTACGCCGGAGATGCCGCAAGAGCGTCAGGGGACCGTCGCCAATGTCGTGTTCCCCACCGGCATCGACCAGCGCGACGATCTCGGCGCACCTGATCGCTTCGATGTCTATTACGGGATGGCCGACAATAGGATTGGTGCGGCGCGCCTTGACTTGCCGGATCATCTGCCGACTGGGGCAGACGCCGATGCCCCCGATGCCGTCGTGTAATTTCACGGCACAAAGTCCTCAGCCCTGACGACCTCTGCCCGGATCGTCGGTGCAGACCACACTGTCGAATGAATTTGTGACCATCTTCCCAACCCGGCAAAGTCCGGCAACTGCGGAATCGAGCACGTACGCCGGGTGCGATCCAATTGGTGTGCAGCAAAGAGGGATCCATGCAATGGACAAGAATGCGTCCTAAAGTAGCCAGGATGCCATTGCGATTCCGCGCGAAACTCTACTTCGTCTGGAGCACGATTCGAGTTCGAGACGTTGAAGCCAACTCCGAGTTCATGCGCATGCTCACCCGCAAAGCCTCCGCCGCCCGTAACCTTGCCGCTCACCTCTGTTTCTCGAGAAAAGGTGGACTCGTGTTCAAAAGTGACCACCGGCGCTGTTGAGCGACCGCTAGACTACTTCTTTCCCCTAACGGCGGTCCCAAAGGAGACGAATAGTGATAACTCTGTCGAGTTCGAGTTCTCCTCGCACGCACAGCACAGACTGCAACGATAAAAGGGCAAGTAAGATGAACCCTCCACCGTCACCGGGCCTTTTAGCTGTGATTCGCCTTCTCCTCCAAAGAATTGAAGGATCCTCCTATCCAAACCAAGACCCCAGGTCAATCGAAAACCTCAAAGCCCACCTGTGTTGCCGCATAGCCGAGCTTAAAGTAGCGGAAGGGAAAGAGCTTCCTTCGCCGGAAGCAGGCAGTCGAAACACTGCGGCCTGGCAGCAGGCAACGGCCCGGCAGTCTCGATCGCCCTTGATCCCCTCCTCTTCAGGGTTCAAATGAAAACTGGCCGATTCGGGACGGACCAGTCGCACCATCTCAGCTAGGTTTCAGAAGGTAATCATCTCTCAACATTGAACATTGAAGGGAGTGTACGATGGCCTCTAAGCTAACCTGCCGTTTTCCCCACAGACACAACAAGGATGGTTCGCACGATTCAATTTGCATTTCCTGCTATGCTACCGTTGCCTCGGTTAGGAATGAAGCCGAACTGGCGCAATATGAGCAAGATCATGTATGCAATATGGCTTTTCTCAATTACTCCTTTCAATCCTGCCCAGCGCCAAACGACCACCCCGCGCACGAGACGGGGTAAACATTCTGCGATTTCCCGCATTCCTTTAGCGGTGTCCTGGCACGGCTGGCAAGACACCGCACCTTTAAAGAAAAGACGATCGATAAAACGGAGACTAATCGTCGGCGGTTTCGAGTTCGTGGATGCTTCCTTAGGTACTACGCTTTGATTTGAGGGTGATCTGAAGGCTCTTTCTTCTGCTCTGATCGACCCGAATTCACAGGGATTCCGCTGATAAGGCCCTGATATTCTGTGAGGCGTTTGCCCAGAATGATCACTC
>PLSM01000036.1 GCA_003165075.1 Acidobacteriaceae bacterium
GACGGACACCGCGAACGAAGTTGAACTAGATAATCCGCCAACTGTCTGGACCCAAATCGAGAAGTTTGATCTCGACGCCCCTTTTTGGCAGATGGTCAAAGCGGCTTTCGGATATGAGGAAGAGAATCCAACTCTAAAGAACCTCTTGCTCAGGCTCATGCTCACGGACTACGCCCATTATGTGAAGGCAGACGTGCCGCAGTCGATCCGCGGTCTGCTCTTGCCCAAAGCTTTTTGGTCGAACGTAGTCGTCTGCCTGGCACAATGGCGAGACAGCAGTAGTAAAGCAACCAGTTACGATCGACTTTCTGGGGAAGTTGCCGCGATTCTCAAGATGGAGGATCATTTGCCGGACCTGGAGATCGATCAACTTCTCGACGTGATGACTTTCCTGGTTGTAGAGAAACGGATTGCAAGCAGCTTGCGTGAGCGGGTCCAGACGACCGGCGAAACAATTAATGCGGAAGATGTGCGAGCGGTCGCCACGCGCCGGCAATCAGGGCATTGGGCCTCGCTGTCTGTCGTGGATTCGACGGATGCGCCCCGACATGCGCTTCACGCGGTCTACGATGCTCTCGTGGCTGCCGCGGACTTCTATGCGCTCCGCAATCTACACAAGAGCGGCTTTGATTATCCCAGCGCCACCGCAATGTACCGAGCTTACGAGTCGGAGCTTTACCGTTTCGACCAACTTTATCGCCACTTCTGCGAGTCGGCAGATACGGCCGAAGAGCAGGGCTGGAACGTTGTAAAGCCTCTCCGTGCCGATGTCGAAGCTCATTACGTTACTTGGTATCTCACGAACTTAGCGCTGGCCTGGGGAAAGTTTATCGAGCCAGCCGATGGGCTGCTGAAGAACTGGCAGATCGACAACGTGACGAACCAGTATGGCTTTTACGATCGCAACGTACAGCCATGGCTAGACGAGAACGAGAACCGCCGCGCATTCGTCATTATCAGCGATGCGTTCCGCTATGAAGCCGCTCAGGAGCTTACTACCGAACTCAACGGTAAGTACCGTTTCGAAGCGACGCTCTCATCGCAGCTCGGGGTGTTGCCCTCCTATACATCCTTGGGCATGGCCGCTCTTTTGCCACACAAGACGTTGGCTTACAAAGGGACTGATGTGCTCGTGGACGGCAAGTCTAGTATCGCCAGCGAAAGAGATGGCATTCTGCAAGCCTTTGGCGGAATGGCCCTCAAGTGCGACGAGCTGATGGCAAAAAAGAAGGAGGAGGGCCGAGAGATCGTCAAAGATAGGCGAGTTGTCTACATCTATCACAACACCGTTGATGCGGTCGGAGACGACGGTAAGACGGAGGGAAAGACCTTTGAGGCTGTGCGGACGGCCATCAGCGAATTATTGGCTCTCGTGGGGTACATCATCAATAATTTGAATGGCCACCACATCGTTGTCACCGCTGATCACGGTTTCCTTTTCACGGAAACAGCCCGGGTTGAGGCCGACAAGAGCAAGCTGAATGAAAAGCCAGAGAATGCTATCCTCGCCAAGAAGCGCTATTTGCTAGGTCCCAGTCTCCCGAATAACGAAGCAGCCTGGCGCGGCAAGTTGAATGAGACATCCGGGTTTGATGGAGAGATGGAGTTCTGGATCCCCAAAGGGGCGAACTTGTTCCACTTTGTCGGCGGCGCTCGCTTCGTGCATGGCGGGGCGATGCCGCAAGAGATCGTGGTCCCAGTCGTCACAGTCAGGCATATTCGGGGCAAGTCTGCCCTGGAGACGAAAATAAAGCCGGTGACTGTCCAAGTGCTTGGGAGCAACCACCGGATCACCACCGCCTTTTGCCGCTTTCAGTTGATCCAGATGGAGACAGTCAGCGACAGAGTGAAGCCGGTCACTCTCAGGGTTGCAGTTTATGAGGGCGAGGAGCCAGTGACAGACATCCAGACATTAAAATTCGACAGCAGTTCGGGCAACTTGGACGAACGGAAGAAGTGGGTCAATCTGGTCTTGAAGGAACGGCAGTACAACAAGCAAACACATTACCGCCTCGTCTTGCGGGACGTCGAAAGCGGCATTGAGCAGCAAAGTGTTCAAGTAACTATTGATAAGGCGTTCACAAATGACTTCTGAAACCAACACTCTCGATACCGGACTTGACAATCTCTTGAACGTGAATTTCCCCGGCAAGGTCGTTCGCAAGGACTTGACCAAATTGGTCAAGGAAGGTGCGAACGTGCCGGTCTATGTCCTGGAGTATTTGCTGGGGAGCTATTGCGCCTCGAACGACGAGATTGTGGTCGAGGAAGGTTTGCGCACCGTCAAAAAGATTCTGAGCGAGAACTACGTTCGGCCCGATGAAGCAGAGAAGATAAAGTCCACGGTTAGGGAGCGAGGCAGCCTAAAGCTCATCGACAAAGTGACGGTGACGCTCAATGAGAAGCGTGACGTTTACGAAGCGCTACTCAGCAACCTGGGTGTTAATAGAATTGAAGTCCCGACTGCCATCGTCAGGAAGTTCGAGAAGCTTCTGGTGGGCGGGATTTGGTGCATCATCACCCTGGAATACTTCTTCGAAGAGGATCAGAAGGGAACGCCCTTCCTGCTGCGAGATCTGAAGCCTATTCAGATGCCAAACATGGACCTGGAGGAGTTGTTTCAAGGGCGACGAGCTTTCACCGAACAGCAGTGGATCGACATCCTCTTGCGGTCAACAGGCATGGAGCCGGCAAACTTCTCAGAACGCGTGAAATGGCATCTATTAGCTCGCATGATTCCATTGGTCGAGAACAATTACAACCTCGTCGAACTCGGCCCTCGTGGCACGGGCAAGAGCCATATTTATAAAGAAATCAGCCCGAACAGCATCCTGATTTCTGGTGGACAAACGACCGTGGCGAACCTGTTCTACAACATGGCTCGGCATCAGGTCGGTCTCGTCGGTTTATGGGACGTTGTGGCCTTCGATGAAGTCGCCGGCATTTCGTTCAAGGACAAGGATGGTGTGCAAATCATGAAGGACTACATGGCATCAGGTTCCTTCGCTCGCGGTCGCGATGCCATAAATGCCTACGCTTCGATGGTGTTCGTGGGTAACATCAATCAACCGGTCGATACGCTTGTCAAGACGAGCCACCTGTTCGCCCCGTTCCCGGAGACGATGATAGACTCAGCATTCTTCGACCGCTTCCACGCGTATGTTCCGGGTTGGGAAATCCCTAAGATGCGCCCCGAGTTCTTCACGAACCAGTACGGATTGATCGTGGACTATTTGGCGGAATGGCTACGGGAGATGCGGAAACGGAATTTCGGTGACGCTATCAACAGGTATTTCAAGTTGGGGCGCGATTTGAATCAACGAGACACAATCGCCATTAAGCACACGGTCTCTGGGCTGCTGAAGCTTCTTTATCCGAACGAGGAGTATGAAAAGGCTGCCGTTCGACGCTGCTTGGAGTATGCCCTTGAGGCGCGGCGTCGGGTGAAAGAGCAGTTAAAAAAGATCGGCGGCATGGAGTTCTTCGACGTGCACTTTTCGTACATCGACTTGGAGACAATGGAGGAAAGATTTATCGGTGTACCAGAACAGGGCGGCGGATCACTGATTCCTGACGGGATGCTGAACCCCGGAGTAATGCACACTGTTGCTACCGGGTCTGGCGGTCATCTCGGGCTGTACCGTCTAGAAACTCAGGTAACTTCCGGTAACGGAACGCTCAAGACGTCTGGTCTCGGCTCTAGTTCCGGAGCGAAGGAAGCGATCAAAGTAGGTTTCGACTTCTTTAGGGCGAATGCCAGTCGAGTCAGCGGTTCTATTAAGCCTGGGGACCATGACTACCACTTACACGTCGTCGAACTGCAGAACACGGGTCCGACAAATGCTATGACCTTAGCGGCATTCGTGGCCCTCTGCTCTGGCGTATTTGGGAAGCCTATCCAACAGCAGATGGTAATCCTGGGCAACATGAGCTTGGGCGGGAATGTCGTACCGGTTGAAAACTTGGCGGAGTCGTTGCAGGTCGCATTCGATGCTGGAGCCAAGCGACTTCTGTTGCCGATGGCGAGTGTAAAAGACATTCCGACCATTCCCGGAGAGTTATTCGCCAAGTTCCAGACTGGCTTCTTCGCCGATCCCGTAGATGCGGTATTCAAGGCACTGGGCGTGCAGTAAGCCTGCTACAAGATTCACATGTTTCAGTCTGCTTGAGCTACCGACGATCCAAGTTTACCGGAAATGAACTATACTCCTCAGAAAGCTTCCAAACGGTCAATTCCGTGGTCTGGAGTTTCGGCACCATGGCCAAGCGAATTTATTTCTGCTTTCATTACAAGGATGTAGTGGACTTTCGCGCAAATGTCGTTCGCAATCATTGGACCATGAAGCCCGATCGCGAATCGGCAGGTTTTTTTGACGCGTCGTTGTGGGAAAGCGCAAGGAAGACGGGCCCAACCGCAGTTAAACGACTCATCAACGGTGGAATCGAAGGCACGACTGTGACCTGCGTACTGATCGGTTCGCAGACCTATTCACGACCATGGGTCCGATACGAAGTTATGAGGAGCGTTCGGAAGGGGAACAAAATTATTGGTGTCCATATCAATTCCATTCGCGGTAAAGACAAGCAGACTAAGGAACTAGGGCCAAACCCCTTCCGATATCTCGGGATCACCTTTTCTGAAAGCGGAATCACGCGAACTCTCTGGGAGCTAAACGATGGAAAATGGGAAGAGTACGAAGAAATTGGAGGCTCCCCCAGCTATCAGGGAGACGCCGCATCATCTCAGTATCGTGGGAAGGGATTCAATTTCGGTAACTGGTATCCGGTCTATGACTGGGTGGCCGACGATGGATACGATAATTTCTCCGATTGGGTTGCTTGAGCCTTAATGCCGATCACAGGAAAGAATTGAGAACCGCCTTGGCCAAGCGGCTATAGTCCAAGCTCGTCGCGAGCTCAATGTTATTGGCCTCGGATAGACCACTGATCGCTGCTCGATCTTCAGAGGTCATCGCGGCACTTATCTCGCTCGATCTACCACCAACAGAGCCAAATATAAACACCGGAAGTCCCGCCTCACGGGCGAGTTGTATTTCCTCGTCCACGCCCGGTGTGTGTCCCCCTCGGGCGGTTTTCCCGCCGATAACAACAAGACCACCCGCTTCAACGTCTCCTACCATTGACCGTCGCATCGCTGTTAAGCTGGCGGCGCGGTCGCTTCCCGCGGCGTCGGTCGGGATCACTTCTGCGCTCTTGCGAAACTCCTCTATCGCCGACTCTGTGACGAAGAATCTCGAGACGTACATTCGCACGGTCGATGTGTAGTCAAGTGGCCTCAGCCGTCGGGCGAGATCAAAGATCATGAATTGGAACGTCGGATGCGCGCCAAACGACACTCCTATCCCGGCGCGTAGACTTGCCTCCACGACCGCGTGGACAGCGTTAGTCATGTTCTGCTGAAATTCCGGTTCGCAGTCCGCGAATGCTCCAGAAATCACAAGGCGCTTCTTTGTGGCCTTTCGTGGCATTGCCGACCGCTCAATTTCCGCAACATAATCGTTGATCGAGTCCGTATGCAGGCCGTGCTCATCGACAGAGGCGCTTGCGCGGGATGGGATTGCGGCAAGCAGAATAGCGCTGTCGTAATGAGTCCCATGCTTTGGATGCGGCTCATAGCCAACTTCCTTCAAACAAGAAGAAAACTCACCCAAGTCTTTCGCTGTCGGCGTGCGGCCAAACAGTTGGAGCAGATGCGTCAATGGTCGTTGCCGATACCGTTCGGCCTTTCTGGGGAGCGTCAAGCTGAAAATCATTCGCCGAGGATCTACGTTGTTCAGTTCAATGCCATGTTGGCGGGCAAAATCTTTCAGCCTCCCAAGTTCATCGAGCAGCCGATCCACATAGTCGCGATGATGTATGTCAAAGGCTTTGTGGACGATCTTTTCAATTTCGGTGGCCGCGACCTCTTCCCTGGCGGGGTTCAGGTCCGGGTACGCAAAGTGCGGCCTTCCAGAGGGCATAATTGAGAGCGGCACTCTGCCATCCTCTGGGCCTATGCGAACCCAGACAATAGGGAGCTGCAGGCTCAGGGCTGTCCGGAGCTCCTTCAATATCCATTGGGACTCTCCTGCTTTTGGTGTATCGAGGAAAACGACAGCGTCGCTCTCACGCAGGCGGGCATCAATGATCTCCTGAGAGTCCTCGCCGACCCGAATGTCGAACAAATCCCGGAACGCTTTTTGGGCCGTCGTCCGGAGAATCCGGTCGAAGGATGCGGTGATTTCCTCGCCGTCGAATCGACGGTAGCTCAAGAACATGTGCATGGGATCAACAGCCAAAGTCGGCTTCAGAATCGAAAAGACCTGGCGAGCAAATACTATTGCTACCGTTGCCACTTGGCTCGGATCGAGCGCACGCTGGCGTAAAAGCTCGACAACGTCGAAGCTCTGCGTGTTCTGAATGAGGCCGGGGGGATGCCGCTCCCGCTCTGTCGCGGCTACGGGAAGAATCGCTGCATTGGCTCGTATGGTTTTCTCCAAGAATCGCAAAACCGGCGCCTCATACGCCGTGTCTGGGCGATTGAACAGAACAACAACATCGCCGGCGTCTGGCTCCGCCATCCGCATGGCGCTGGCCGAATGCAGAACTGTGACGACGCTATACTCATGTAGAGCCCCATGGAACGCATGTAAGAAGGCGTCAGCGACGGGCGAGGTTCCCACGGTCAAGCCAGGGGCGATTGCGTACACGGTGTTCATCTATGCCTCTGTCTTCGCTATCGTTTGCTCGCAGCTGTCGCAGCTTCCTCAACCCACTTGCCGAAGTTTTCGTATCCGTTGTTCGAGATCCAATCGTAAGTTTTTGCGACCGACGCGAAATAGACGTCACTGCCGTTCTTATCTTTTCCGAGCAAACCAAAACTCGTTGAGCCAGCTGTGTCCGTCTTGCCGTTGAAGTCTTTGATGTTGTGGAGAGTCACGCCTAACAGACCGTTGCCTCTCGCATAGCTCTCCTGAAGTTCATATTTGACCCACTTGCGAGTAC
>PLSM01000194.1:0-23507 GCA_003165075.1 Acidobacteriaceae bacterium
CGCAAGGGAATCACCGCGCTGCAGATGGACATCAAGATCGGCGGCCTCACCCGGGAGATCCTGCAACAGGCAATGGAGCAGGCCCGCAAGGGAAGGCTCTTCCTGCTCGACAAGATGGACGCGGTGCTCGACGGGCCGCGCCAGGAGCGCTCGCAGTATGCGCCCCGCATTGAAACCGTGCAGATTCCCACTGAAAAGATCCGCGACCTCATCGGCAAGGGCGGCGCCACTATCCGCGGCATCATCGAGCAGACCGGCGCCAAGATCGATGTGGACGACACAGGCCGCGTCAGTGTTGCCTCCAGCGACGCCGATGGCCTCAAGAGGGCGCTGGCGATGATTAGCGATCTCACCGCGGTTCCCGAAATTGGAAAAGTCTATCTGGGTAAAGTTGTCCGGCTGGCTGAGTTCGGCGCGTTCGTCGAACTCTTCCCCGGTACCGATGGCCTCTTGCACATCTCTGAGATCGCAGAACATCGCGTGAAGGAAGTAAAAGACGAGCTGCGCGAAGGCGATCAGGTGATGGTGAAGGTTCTGGCCATCGAGGGCAATCGCATCAAGCTCAGCCGCAAGGCGCTCATCAAGGAACAGAAGGCAAAGCTGGCTCAATCCGCCCCGGCCGCAGCAGCCCCTGCGGAGACCGTGGAAGTTGAAGTAGCTGCATCCGAGGCGCCCGCGCCCAGCAAACCTCGCAACGAGTTTGACGAGCGTCAACCCCGTTCCAATCAGAGCACGATCCTGATTGAGGGCGGCGAGGACTTCGACGAAGAAGAGGGTGAGGAGATCGACGAGGAGAATGAGCCGAACTTCAATCGCGTCGAGGGCGCTCCTGTGACGGCAGCCCCGCAGGCTGCCGGAGCACGTCCTCCCGCCAACGCCAACAATAACCGCCGCAGGCGTCGTCGTCGCAGCGGCCGTGGACCCGGTGGCGCTAGCCAGAATTAGGGACCGCTAAAATAGCACGCGCATCAACGAAGGCCTGGACAATTTGTCCAGGCCTTCCGCGTTGAACGAGTCCTGGTTTTGAAAGGGCGCGGCTTCAGCCGCCGAGGGAATGCTTCAGGAGTTTGTCGGCACTCTGAGGTCTGCACAATTTGTTCAGGTCTTTGTTATTGCCAGTAGATCAGGAATGGGAAGTACCTGGGGAAACCTGCAAGTTGTGCGGTAACACAGGTTGAATCACGGGAAGGGAATTGTCCCTTGTTGTGCGCAAGGGTTTCCCGCCATCTTTGGGACTGTGTTTATCGTCGTACATGCGTAGGTCAGCCGCGATGCAGAGGGCTTCGAGATCGGGCGCGTCGTCGGGAAACACAGCAGTGCCAATGCTAGCGCCCACCCGCACCAACTGATCGCCCAATTGCATCGGTTCCTCCAGCAGTTCCATCAGAGACTGTGCCACACTCCGAGCATTTTCGCGACTGGTTGGTTCGTCAAGGATGATGGAGAATTCGTCGCCTCCGGTGCGCGCAACAGTGTCTGAGCGGCGCACACGGCTGCTGAAGACCTGGCCGATGTCTTGCAAAAGCACGTCACCCACATGATGCCCCAGGGTGTCATTTACCTGCTTGAAATGGTCCAGATCCACCACCAGCAGCGCCGCCTTGGAGTTTGCGCGGCGAGCCCGTTCCAGGGTGATGGAGAGCCGGTCAAGGAAGAGCCGGCGGTTGGGCAATCCCGTTAATTCATCATGCAGAGCCAGGTACTTATTGTGTTCAATTTGGCTTTCCAGCAGCAGAAGAATCATACCCACTGCAACCACATATTTGGGCAGGTTCCAGACTTCGCTTTCAATCTGAAGTTTGGGCAGAAACGTGTCAAACAAAGGGCCAGCCACGAAAACCGACGCCCAGGCAAAGAATCCCGCAGTTGTGATGAAGGCGCCGGCCGTGGCGCCCCGATATGCGAACAAGAAATGAATGCAACACCCAAAGTAGACTGCAAAGAGCAAACCATCCAATGCAAGGGCACGGCCAGTGCTCGGATGGTTTTGAACGAGCAGAAGGTAGATGGAGAGGGCACAGTAGATTCCGACGGTAGTCCAGCGCAGCGGGTGGTTTATCCTGGGCAATCGATAAAGCGCCACCATGAGCGGGATCATCCCGAACAAAGCTGCGGCAATCTCCAAAGCCCACGCCGGCGACGACTCCCAGCAGATTAATGTGATGTAGATCGTGTTGACTCCGAGCATGATGAAAAGCATCCCGACAGTAGACCTGCTCTTGCTGTAAGGAATCGAGGCGTACATGAACAGGACTCCAGCTCCGGCCAGCGCGGTCGTGCCCACATCGACTGCAACGATTCCCCAAAAGCCCGGAGTGGGCAGGAATATGAACGCAGCAAAGTGCAGCGCAATGAGGATCCAGCCGGTCTGCCAGAGCCCGGAGACGGCAGTGTGGCTGTGGCGCGCAACAGATGCAAAGGCACACACCAGCAGCGCGACGACTGCCAGATCCGGGAGTGTACTCCAATCCAAAGCGCTTACCTCGCTGCATCCTAATCGTTCATTTCAATACTGAATCGGCCCTACCGGCAGCACATATACCCCTTTCGTGCCAGTTAGCGATTTCTACGCGCACTGGCGTAACTTGGCATCCCGCCTGAGGACCCGTAATCGATCGGATTACCTTTGCGCAGATTCTCCGCAGCCCAAGATATAACTCCACTAAACTCAACTCGATGGCTGCAAGCCTATATATCGTGGTCGAGGGAGAAGATCCGGGGTTCGATATCTTTGTAAACGGCCACGCCCTGGCCCGAAATGAAGACGCGCTGGAACGTTTGGCTGAATTCCTGCATGTGAGTCCTCTGTTGCGGTTCTTTTCGGCCGATGAGAACTCAGTTGCGCTGTTGCTCGATCACGGAGCAGCCAACCCGGAATGGACTCAGCATCTGCCGCAGCCACAATGGTTTAAGGCTGCAGAAGGTCTGGTCTCCGTCCGAGCGTTGATTGGCTTTCTGACCTCGACTCCCATATCGTTTGGATCGGAGACTCTTCCGGTGTTGCAGGAACTAAGGGAGTACGAGCGGGTATTGCAAAAAGCCGATCTGCGCAGATTGCGTTGGCACCTGGCAGTTAGCTGGCGTTGAGCCGCGCTCAGCCTGCGGTGCCTTCCACTTCGTTGGATGCAAAGACATTCCCCATGCGCTGAATCTGCGCGCCCACTCCCTGCAGCTTCTCTTCGAATCGCTCATAGCCGCGGTCCATGTGGTAGACGCGGTCAAGAATCGACTCACCATCGGCCACCAGCGCGGCCAGCACCAGCGACGCCGAGGCGCGCAAATCGGAACACATCACGGCTGCCGCGGAGAGCTTTGATGGGCCTCGTACTGCGGCCGTACGCCCATCCACTTTGATGTTTGCGCCCATTCGCACCAGCTCCTGCACATGCATGAACCGGTTTTCGAAGATGTTTTCCTTGATCAGGCTCACACCCTCGGCCTGCGTTGCCAGCGCCATATATTGCGCCTGCATGTCGGTCGGGAAGCCCGGGTATTCTTCGGTGGAGATGTCGCCGGCGGTCAACTGTCCGCTTGCGCGCACACGCACCGCGTCGGGGGCAATAATGTCGATGAGGGCGCCCGCATTTTGCAATACGGTGATTACAGCCGCCAAATGCTCCGGGTTGCAGTCAGCCACTACAAGGTCGCCTGCAGTGATCGCACCGGCAATCAGAAATGTGCCCGCCTCAATGCGGTCGGGATTGATGCGATAGTGCGCACCATGCAAACTCGCTACGCCGTGCACCTTGATCACGGCGCTACCGGCTCCCTCAATCCTGGCGCCCATCGCGCAGAGCAGCGCTGCTAGGTCGGTCACCTCAGGTTCTCGTGCGCAGTTCTCCATCACCGTCTCGCCCTCGGCAAGCACCGCGGCCATCAGCAGATCTTCGGTTCCGGTGACTGTAATCTTGTCAAACACCAGGTGTGCGCCCCTTAGTTTCTCCGCCCGTGCCTCCAGGTAGCCATGTTCCTGAAGAATGGTTGCGCCCATCTTTTCCAGACCCTTGATGTGCAGATCGATGGGCCGGCCGCCAATGGCGCACCCGCCGGGCATCGCCACGCGGGCCATGCCGGCGCGCGCCAGCAGCGGGCCCAGCACCAGCGAGCTCGCCCGCATCGTCTTCACGATTTCGTACTTTGCAACGGGGTCAGAGAGGCTGCGGCAACTGATGGCGGTGCGGTGGTCGGCACTCCCATGGCCAAGCTCAACCTCTGCGCCCATCGAGGTAAGAAGACGCCGCTCCGTCGCAATGTCCCAAACCTGGGGAATGTTCTCCAGCGTAACTTCGTCTTCGGTCAGAATGGCGGCGGCCATGCAGGGCAACGCGGAATTCTTGGCCCCGGAAACACGAATCGTGCCGACCAGGCGATTCCCGCCGCGAATAAAGAATTTGTCCATGAAGAATGAGCGACTCCCAGCCTCCTAGTGTAAATCCGAAGGCCAGGAAACCCGGGAAGCAAAAGGAATAGCAATCGCGGATGCCGCGCCGGCAGTGTGCCTACTGCAACGGCGCATCCTTAAAGCTCGAGGACGTTGTCTTCGATGGCCAGGCGCACGTTGCCGTCCGATTTGGCCAATCGGCGAACAGCTTCAGGCTTGTCGACACGAGCCTTCAGCATCACCAGGGCAACCGGAACGCTGCGGCCTGCGCTCTTGATCGTCTCGACGGCGGTGGGCCGGTCGATTTTGCAGGCACACATCAGGATGCGGATGCCTCGTTCGACGAGCTTCGAGTTCTGCATGTGCACGTTGACCATCAGGTTCTCATACACGTAGCCCAGACGGGTCATGGCGCCGGTTGTAATCATGTTCAGAATCATCTTCTGCGCAGTCCCGGCCTTCATGCGCGTCGAACCGGAAACGACTTCAGGCCCAACCTCGGCAACAATGGTTATGTCGGCTGCGGCAGCCAGCGGAGTTCCCTGGTTGCAGGTCACTGCGGCCGTGCGTGCTCCGCGGGCCCGCGCATAGGCCACAGCGGCGACCACGTACGGAGTGCGGCCTGAAGCCGAAATTCCCAGTACCACGTCTTTGCGTGTTGGGCGGCGGCGCGCGATGTCGCGCTGGCCCAACTCTTCAGAATCTTCGTTCACCTCGACGGCTGAGGCTAGGGCTTTCGGGCCGCCTGCCATGATGTACTGCACCTGTCCAGGGGAACTCGAGTAGGTTGGAGGGCATTCCGAGGCATCCAGGGCTGCGATGCGCCCGCTGGAGCCGGCGCCGACATAGATCAGCCGGCCACCATCTCGCAGGCTGCGCGCAACCTGGTCAATCACCTGCGCAATCTCGGGAATCGCTTTCTTGACTGCGGCCGAAACCTTCGCATCGTCGTGATTGATGATGCGAGCTATTTCCAACGCGGACTTTGTGTCAAATCCTTGAGATGCGTCGTTCTGGCTCTCAGTCGTAAGTTCCTGCAATAAGGAGGATGGGTCTTTCTTTACATCCTCTTTTGCCTGGTCGGCGGCCAATTCCTGCGTCGTCGTACTGGTAAGCATCGAGTCTATCCCCAGAATTGATTGTAGCCGTAAAATGGGCAAGTACAATCAGAATTATCGAGGGGCGGATGCGTACTTTGGTGCCGTCTCACGGAGCCACAAGGGTGCTGCGAATGGCATTGTGAAAGGCTGGCCGCACCTCGCGAATCAACTGGCTTTGCCGATCCGGCCAGGTGCGATTGGTCAGCAGAACCACCGCGACCGAAGCGTCCAGATCGATCCACAGCGAACAGCCGCTAAAGCCCAGGTGACCAATGGAATACGGCGAAAAAAGTGACCCCGCTGCGGAGTTGGCAGACGGCGTATCCCAGCCCAGCGCGCGTGAGCTGCCCACCGGTCCTTGCCGTTGCGCAAAGTGCTCAATCGTCGCAACTTGAAAGAGCAGCGGCTTCTGCGCACTTGTTGCGGGTTTCGCCGCCGCCAGAATCTCCTTCGCAAAGCGCAGCAAATCCGGCACGTTTGAGAACAGCCCTGCGTGTCCTGCTGCACCATGCAGCAGCCATGCATTCTCGTCCTGCACCTCGCCCTGGATGCGCCGGTGGCGCAGGGTTGTGTCTTCCTCCGTGGGTGGAATCAGCGGCCTGGAACTGGCTGGTGGAGAGAACCCGGTTGAGGTCAGTCCGAGCGGCTTAAAGACTTGCTTTCGGACCCAGGATGCAAGGTGTTCATGCACCACAATTTCCAGCGCCTTGCCCAGCAGGATGAAGCCCGGATCGGAGTATTCGGCCCGGCTTCCAGGCTCGGATTCCAACGGCAGGTCAAGGCAGGCACGAAACAGCGCCGCCGGAGTGGAAACGGCGCGGAAGAACTCCACATAGCCGGGCAGGCCCGAGTTGTGCGCCAGCAGATGACGAATCGTGACATCCCGCGAAAGGTCGCCTGTCTTGCGCCCCACCACGAAACCCGGCAGCAACTCGCCCACGGGCAGATCCAGATCGAGCAACCCTCGCTCGCAGAGCAGCATGGCGGCGGCCGTGGTGGCAACCACCTTGGTGAGGCTGGCCAAGTCGTACACAGTCTGCGCGGTAACGGCCGGCGCGCGGTCTTCATGGGTGAAGTGACCCAGCGCATCCTCAAGCACAACCTCGCTGCCCACTACTACCCCGAAGGCACAGCCAGGAAAAGCGTGGGCGGCAATCGCATCCGTCAGCACTTGATACGCCTGGGCAAACCGCTGTTGCGCATCGGAAGGAACAGCGCCGGACGGGATGACATCGGTATTCATGGTTGTCTTGCATCCTAACTCGAATCGCCGCGATGCGTGGCAGAGTGTGGAATTTGTTCATCTTGTGCCGGGGTTCAAGCTATCCTTGGACGCACGGCTTCCGTCTATCCTTCATAAGGTCGTCGCGGAGGAAAGTATGCGCCCCGTCGGAAGAGAGTTATTCATGGCAGTAGGGCTCAGCCTGCTGGCAGCATCGAGCCAATGCTCGCTTGCACAGGACACCGCAGCGCCAGGTTCCGCGCCGGGCCAAACTGTTGCGGCATCGACGCCTGCCATTCCCGTCGCTATGCCGCCCGCTGCGCCCGTCTCCGATGCGCAGGCGCCCGTCCCGCTGAAAAAGACTTATACCGTACCCGCGGGCACCAAGGTGCTTCTCCAATTGCGCAGCCCCATCAACACAAAGAGCGCCAAGCCCGGCGATGGCGTTTACCTGGCTTCCACCTTTCCCGTGGTGGTTGGAAACCGAGTAATGATCCCCGCAGGCGTCTATGTCCAGGGCATGGTGGATCGCGTCGCCCGTGCTGGCCGGGTCAAGGGAAGGGCGCAGCTCGACATGCACTTTACTTCCATCATCTTTCCCAACGGCTCGGTGGTAGAGATTCCGGGAATGGTGAACAGCCTTCCCGGCGCGAGCAAGCAGTCAGTGAAAGACGATGGCGAAGGAACCATCGAGCAGTCAGGCGACAAGGGACGGAACGCGGGCAAGACGGCAGAGATTGCCATTCCGACCGGGGGCACGATCGGCTCAATAGGCGGGCTCGGGAGCGGACATCCGCTTGCCGGTGGAATTGCCGGAGTCGGTGCAGGGCTGGCCGCGGTGGGCCTGGTATCGCTGTTTACCCGCGGCGCGGATGTCGACATCGCCAGCGGAACCCAGGTGGAGATGATGCTGCAGCGACCCTTGATCCTTGAGGATGAGAACCTTACCGGAGTCTCCGCTCCCGGTACCGCTCCGGCCATGGTCCCCGCCGCGAACCAACCCCGGCCGCTGGAGAAGCCCGGCCGCGCGCGAGTACTGTGTCCGCCTGAAGGTCTGGGTTGCCAGTAGTTCGGAATGCGTCAATAATCTAAAGTAGAGATGCAAACACCTCCAGTCGCACCCCAGGTACAAGAATCCTCGCCTATTGGCGTAGTCGCTCCGGTCCTTCCGGCGTCCGGTCCATCCCCGAAGACTGGGAAGAGCGGTGGAGTGTGGTTGTGGCTGCGCGATCTCCTCTTCTCCGCTGCCGTCTCTGTGCTGATTATTACTTTTCTTTACCAGCCTGTCCGGGTAGAGGGCACCAGCATGTTGCCCCGGCTTGAGGATCATGACCGGCTCTTCATCAACAAGTTTGTCTATCAGATTGAGTCCATCCAGCGGGGCGACGTGGTGGTATTTCATTATCCCCGCGACCCTGAAAAGAGCTACATCAAGCGTGTGATTGCGGTCTCCGGCGATCGGCTGCGGATTGATCGTGGCCGGGTGTGGCTCAACGGCGAACCGCTGCGCGAGGACTATGTTCCCGACACTTTCCGCGATACCCGTTCAATGGCGGAGATGCTTGTACCCGAAGACACTTACTTCATGATGGGCGACCATCGCTCCATCTCCTCAGACAGCCGTGAATTTGGCCCCGTCGACCGATCGCTCATCTACGGCAAGGCGGTCTTTGTCTATTGGCCGGCACACGACGCTGGTGTGGTGCGCTGACCGCCTCGCAGGTGCATCCGTCTTTTCCACGGCCAAGGAAGGCAACACCCGGTTCATCCTCAAACAACCTTCGAATGGAACATGCTGATAAACGCCAGTGGGCGGCGAGTTCTTTCACGGTCCAGTGCTTTTCAAACGTATCCATCAATCCGCGATCAAAGGCAGTCATCGAGATAGTCCTATCAATTCGAAGATGCGCAGGGTCCGTGCGAGCCATCCTTCGCCCGCAGTCTCTGGCGTGCACGATCACCGGCATCCGATCATTGATTGGATGAGTATGGGCGAATAAAGGGAGAAGATAAAGGACCCGATTTCAACATCCTCCCGAGCTAGGTTGCTCCCCTAAACTATTGACAGTCAGCGCCATGGCGGGAGTTTTCAACCGCGTTCTTTCACTTTGCGAGTAGCGTTGCGTGTTCTTCGATTCATATCTTCGTCTTGAACAAGATCGCGCGTGCTGGTGGTAAGAATTGCATCATGTAGTCCTCTGAACCTTTGTCAGTCGTACTCGTTGTTGTGAGAGAGCCCATGATCCGAATCACTGCTGAACACATCTACGTCCTGCGCAACTCCACGAGTAAACCCTTTACCGATCTAGTCGATCGTCTGATTCGATGTTCTGTGGCAACGGTCGGCATCGCTCAATCTGCAGTGCTCGATAATCCTCGCGTGAACTATCCAGACGACGGGGTGGATACGCAGATCACTGTCGGTGCGCAGGCTGATCCCTGGGGTTACTTCAGCCAGCCATCTACTTGGCAGTACAAGGCGGTAGCGTTAAAGGATCTCAACGATAGCAAAATCAAAGAGGAGATCAGCGGCGATAGCAAAGATTATGTTCGAAGCTTACTGAAGGCGGGCTACGCCTATCGGATGTGCATCGCAGATGATGGGCCTGCTGAGAAAAAGACCGAAATCAAGAACCTCAACGACGGAGGGCCGCCAAGCCATGCGGCCAGAAAGGTCAGGGATACAGGCAAGCTCATCTTCCGCTAGGCTGAGCGTGATGTTCGAGAGCCGTCTGCGGTGAAGCAGGTGACACTGGGAGCGTCGCCATTGCGCTTGAATGGCCGCAGACCTCAACCTTCAGGCCCGCACCTACCCTATTTTGGGTTAGGTCCTTATATGCATCAGTTCACCGTAATTATGAATTGGACGGTGCGAGCCAATCCGCCATTCGAAGGTGTTCCGGTTATCGTTATCGTATGCGCACTCCTGGTGGTACTGCTAGCCGATTGTGCAGTCATCGTGCTAGTTCCGCTGCCTGAGATCGACGCGGGCGAGAATGAAATGTGGCCGGACCCAGTTGTACCATTGCACGTGAAGTTCTGCGGTGAAGTTGGGTCGTTGCATGTGAGAGCAACTGTTCCTGAGAAACCGCCCAACAGGTTCGTCAGGCTTAGTAAATTGGTCTCAGTCAAAGTGTTTGGGCGAGTTACGCTGGCGGAACTTGCTGACTCGCTAAGCGTAAAGTCTGCCACATTGAAAGCACTGCTTATGATGGTTGTGAACCCGGTGCTCGCCGCAGTCAGTGTGTAACCCGTCCCGCCCAAGGTAATGTAGCAACCCGCAAACGTAGCTACGCCTGAGGTGGCACTCTTCGGGTTAGTCGTGCAGGTGAGAGCACCACCGCCCGGATTGGTCCCGATTGCCAGCGTGATCGAAGCCGAACTGCTTGCAGAGTTGCCGTACGCGTCCTCGACGGTCACGATGGGCTGCGTCGTCCACGCCGTTCCCGCGTTTCCGCCGATCGGCTGTGTCGTGAATACCAATTGAGTCGCCGTACCCGGACTCACCGTGGCGATAGTCGCCGAACCTGTATGGCCGGACCCATCGTTCACAGTGACCGTCCGGTTGCTGCCCGCACTCGTTGGTGTGACGCTTGCGTTACTCAACACTCCGGCAGTGAATGCCGCCGACGTCCCCGTAACTCCCGCCGTGCCGCCAAACGTCACTGTCGATATGAAGCTCGTAACCGTGTTGCTGTTCGCATCCTGCGCCGTGATCGTTGCGATGGTGAACGCAGTGCCCGCTGTCTTAGTCCCTGAAATCGACGAAATCGCAAAGCTATTGACCGCGCCCGGATTGACAGTGAAAGGCGCGCTGTTTCCTGCCGTGAGAGAGTCGCCGGTAGACCGGGTTGCATTCAGTACCACGCCGCTCTCGGCCTTCGTGTAAGTGACGCCGCTGATCGTGACCGAGTTTGTACCGGCGGCAATAGTCCCTGTCAGCGATCCGCCAAGAGTTCCGGTCCCTGCGTTGCGGCTTAGAGTCACGCCGGTATTGGCGGCTACGTTGGCTGGGTTCCCATTGGCATCCTGCGCCTGCACTACCACTGAGAAAGCAGTCCCGGCGGTGGGATTAGCGCCACCGTTCACCGAAGTGATTGCCAACTTGCTGGCCGTAAACGTCACCGTTGCCTTTTGTGTGATTGTCACCGAGTCCGTCGTGTCGGTCGCGCTGTAGATGACCGTTTCGGCAGTGGAGTCCTTCACCGTGAAAGAGGCTTGGCCGCTCGCATTCGTGGTCCCGCTTACGGTGGTAATCGTCGAACTGCCGCTACCCGCTGCCAGTGTCACCGTCTTGCCGCTCACCAAGTTATTGTTGGCGTCCTTCAGCGTCACCGTGATCGTCGAGGGCGTGGAGCCGTCGGCTGGCACGGAGGTTAAGCCAGCGCTCACCGTGGAGTTACTGGCGTTGCCTGGGCCCGCGCTGACAACGAAACTGACGCCCGTTTCGTAGTTACCCGAGCAACCGTTGCTCCCATCGGCCCATACTTGAGGTGCTGCTGCTGCGCCCACGGGAGTTGTGCTGAGTGTTGTTACAGTCAGGGTCGTAGACAGGCTGCTCTGGTTTGTAAAGACAAGCGGATTAGTACCAAACGAGCCGCTTGCTCCCGTGGAGAACCCGGTAATGCTCAGAGTAGCAGTGCAAGCGGAAGCTGGGCTAATGTTCACAGTGACCAAATAGGTGGCAGAACTTCCGGCAGGTACGGGGGTGGGAGTCTGCGCACCAACAGTGGGAGCGCTGAGCCCCGCCGGGCCCGACGTGACGTTGAAGAGGCTGCTGATCGCCTGAGTCAGCGTGCCGCTGGTCGCCGTCAAACTGTAACCAACGCCCTGGCCGTTCGTCGTGCCAGTTGTGCAGCCCGAGAACGTGGCTACACCGGAAGAGGCGGATTTCGAGAGGCCGCCTGTGCAGGCCAACGTGCCTGGACCTCCCGATGCGGGCGTGCCCGACGTAATTGCGAGCGTGACCGAGGCCGAACTGGTTGTCACCGTATTGCCACCCGCGTCCTCGACCGTCACGACTGGCTGAGTTGGGAACGGACTCGCGTAGATACCGCCGACGGGCTCCGTCGTGAAGACCAATTTCGCCGCGGCTCCCACTGTAATGTTGAAGGGGTTGCTTGTAGCCGCGGTCAGGCTACCGCCTGTCGCCGTGAGGGTGTATCCCGTCCCCTTCGTGTTGATCGAGAGGCCGCTGAACGTGGCTTGACCGGTGCTGGTATTGACCGCCGCGGTCGTTGTCCCGCTCAATACGCCCCCAGGGCCGGCGTTGTTCTGAATGGTCAGGGTGACGCTCTGAGCTGTTCCTGTGACGGTGTTCCCATTTGCGTCTTGGAGGGTCACGACTGGCTGCGTCGACCAGATTGTTCCGCCTGTGCCACCGCCGGGCTGTGTCGTAAACACCAACTTCGCCGGCGGGCCCGAATTGACGGTGAACGCCGCGCTCGTGCCGGTCTTGCCGGAGGCACTCGCCGTAATCGTGAACGAGCCGGTATTGGTAATCGTCACGCTCTGCGGATCGAGTACGCCTGCCACAAAGTTCCCTGTGACCGGGCTTCCCGTCAGCGTGCCGGTTGAAGTCAGCGATGCTGTCGAAGTGAACGAGGTCACGGTGTTGTTGTTGACATCTTGTGCGGTGATGCGCAGGCCGAACGCCGTACCCGCCACCTGAGTCCCAATCGCTCCACCACCTGTCTTCTCAACTTTGAAATGGTCCAGCGCTCCGCCCGTGATATTGAACGTGCTGCTAGTCGCCGACAGGCTTGGGGTGGTGATCGAGGCGGTAAGCGTGTAGCCCGTTCCTGCGTTGTTGATCGAGAGATTGCTGAATGTTGCAACCCCCGCCACGGCCGCGACTGAGGTGGTCCCGCTGAGGGTGCCTCCGCCTGCATTGGTGCCGATGGCCATGTTGACCGTTGCCGAACTGGTGGTGTCTACGAGCCCATTGCTGTCCAACACCTGCACAGTCACCGCCGGGGAGATGGAAGCGCCCGATGCGGTGTTTGTGGGTTGCGTGCTGAACTTCAGTGAGGCATCCGTGTGCGGCCAGAGCAGGTAGACCGACGCAATTGCGGCACCAGGATCATACGCACACACGTAGGTATTGGAAGAGCCGAAGGG
This sequence comes from Acidobacteriaceae bacterium, assembly GCA_003165075.1. Classification (GTDB taxonomy): domain Bacteria; phylum Acidobacteriota; class Terriglobia; order Terriglobales; family Acidobacteriaceae; genus Telmatobacter. The sequence goes on from PLSM01000194.1 coordinate 12,824, forward strand.
AACGCCGGAGAGTGGGATGTTGTTGTACGCGCCTGAAGCGGTGTATGTCGTCGCGGTTCCGATCGGCGAATTGCAGCTGTTGGTCCCGTCCCCCCAAAGGTATCCATTGCTCGTCCCGAGCCGAATCCACAGGGACACGTTCGTAGAGCCATTGGTTGTCAGCTGAACTGCCGGGGCCACCTGCACTGCAAGGCTTGCGGTGCCAGTTTTGCTCTGGGCTGAGAGATGAACACCGCTTGCCATGAAAGCCACGGCGACGAAGACTGAGAGAATGATGTTGCTGCAGAGTCCAGCGCGGCACCAGGCCACCGTGTCTGTCTCGTGTCTGCCGATTGATCGCGTTGCTTTCATCGTTCTCTTTCGTTCCCGATCGCTTCGTGTTGCCTCAATGACTCAATCTCAATGGCCCGCATAAGCCCCGCCCGCTCGCTACGATCATTAGTGGCGGGGGCTGCTAGCGGGCGTGTTGACGTGAATCTCCTGTTTCAGCATCTCGCGGACTGGCTTCTCCACCGCGGGCTTGATCTTCAATTCGAATCCAAAAGGTACCGTCGCGCCGGTGCCTGACGCGGCTACTGCAACGCGCGCGGGCGACGCCAATATATAACCTTCAGGAAGCGTCGCTACATCGATTTCCACCTCGTAATGCCCCTCGGTCACGTTGTAGAAGGAAAACGTGCCGTCCTCGTAGGGCGTGGTGTACGACTTCGTACCCACCAGGCGGACAACCACGTTTTCAATCTGCACATCCTTGGGCGCCACAATCTTCCCGGCGAGGTTCGCCAGCCGCAATACATCGAAGTCAGTGCGTGCAATGGCGCGCGGTGCAACGCTCACATGTGCGATATTGGCGGGACCTGGCGAGTAGTCGGCTGGAAGTTCTTCCATGTTCAGCGCCACCTCATGCATCCCCTCGGGAACATCGGCAAACGCATAACGGCCCGTGGCGTCGCTGATTGCGGTGCGGCCATGGTCGAGGATAATGGCGACATTGGGAGCCGGCTGCGTTCCGGCCAGCGCTGCTTCCGTCACGAAGCCCTCGACGTTGCCAACGAGCGGCGCGTGCGACGCCGCATACTGCTCCATGGTGCTTCCTTGCTCCAGCGCCTTGCCCCAGGAGTAGCGCTTGCTGACCTTGAAGTAGATGCTCCGCTGATTGAAGCCCGCCAACTGGGTATTCAACCCCTGGTCGGTGTTGCCAAGAAGGAAGATATTCTCAGGATTCAGGGCGGTGAGGAGCTGGTTTTGGAAGGCTTCAAAATGCAGGGTCCATCCATCAAAGAGCGGCGCGCTCACTCCCATTACCGTGCTGCTGACCGAGTTGGTGCTGAAGACACTCTTGTTCACCAGGTCGTTGCCCTTCTCCATATACGCATATGCGGAGATGCGCTTGATGTTGGCCTGGGCCGATCCGCGATAGAAAATCGAATTCAGGTTCTGTGCAGATGATTGCGTGCTTTGGAACCGGGTGGCCCCGCCCAGCACGAAATGCCTCCAGGTGAATGTGTCCTCAATCTCCTCGAAGCGCTGCGACTGCGGCTGGGCGTTGACATTCAGCTTCATGTCGATGAGGGAGAACCGCAGGTTGTGACGCCAAAGCGGTCGGCTGACGGTCAAGTTGAGCTGGCTATTGTTTGAAGGGAGTGTAATCGGTTGCGAAGGGTCGCGCTCAGTTAACCGCAGGGACGTGAGCGAACTGCCTGCGCTCAGTTTCCAGGGCAGCGTAACTGAAGCGCCCGTGGTGTAGCCGGTACTGCTGAAACTCGGCAATGCAAGGTTGTTCTCAAGATTGTTGGAGTAAGCGCTGGCTGAACCGTAGACCTCGACCCTCCCGAATGGCCGGTAATGGCCTTCGACGTAGGGCCCTTTGCGGTCGCCTGCAAAGTAGCCTAGCAGCGGCATGTATGAAGTACTCTGGCGCACATAGTTGGCGCGGACACTGAATTTGTCGGCCTCCCATGAAGGACCAATCAGGAGCGAAAACGGCACCTCTGCCACTGTCAAAGGAGTGAATCCTGAAACCCTGCCGTAACCAGTTTCGCCATAGATTTTCAGGTGCTCGCTGACGTGGAATGTCGACTGAAAAGTCAGGCTGTTCGAACCCTGATAGGTGCGGCCCGGCAGAATAAAAGTCGAGTCGCTTGTTAACGCGCTCGGGCTGGTGTTCAGGTTCAGGAAGCGGGCTCCGAACGCCCACCGCTCGCCTACCTTTTGTTGCATTGAGGCGCCCATGACTCGCTGCGGCAATATCAGGCGGAAAGGAATGCGCGGCCCCTCAAGCACAGTGTCTTCGCCCACAAAGAACTCGTAGCTGCTGTTGGTGCGTCGCATGGCGATTTGCGCGCCGCGCCCGGCGATCTCGGGCGAATAGACGTTGGAGAACGGATTCTCCACCATGTACGACGAGAAATGGAAATCGCCGCCAACGAAGTCCCAATGCCAGCCCCAGATGGGCGTTCCATGCAATCCTGCGGAGATGTTGCCAGTGCGGAATCCGTCGCCGCCGTAGCCCTCGACATTGGTGCTAATCAGGCCAAGGCCGTCGATGAACTGGCTGTAATTCTCGGCCATCCCGGAGGTCTGGATCAGGGACTGTCCGCTACCGCTCATGTAGTAGCCTTGCACGGCCACCTCTGCCTGCCCCGCGGACTCCTGTGCCCGAATTTCACCGCTGAACAACATAGAAGCCACCAGAATCATCCCGATCGGTAAACAACGTGCGATTTGTGTCCGGCAATCAGTTCTTTTCACGACACCATTCACCATCCGCATTCGTTGTCACTTCTCGATCTTGCGCATTCCCATTGAGACAACCGTTTGGTGGTCGCCGGGCAAACGCCCCAGTCTGCGCCTATTTCGGCGCTGTTTTGGCCCCTGCCGCCGGTGGCGCGGCTTCCACTGCCACATCCGCGGTGCCTTGTTGAATTTCGCTCATGCCGACATCCACGTTGACCTTCAGCGTGTAGTGCCCGGGTTCGAGGTATGTCTTGAGCGGAAAAATGACGCGCTGGCTGCGATTGCGCAAGACGGGCATCGACGGGAAATCATCCGTCTCCACCGTCTTGCCATCCGCGCTCAGCACTTCCAGCTTGCCCGTGGGTCTGAAGTACATTTGCCCCGAGTTTTCAAGCACCACAACCGCCTGCCAATTGCTCTTCACATCTTTGGGATCTTTGACGTCGGTCGCCGCTGTCCCCTCTGCGGGCGCTGCCGGCGGCGGTATCGCCTCCAGCTTGATTTCTTTCAGGCTTCCCACGACCGCGGGCTTGCCAACCTGGATGTAGAAGGCGGAAACAATGCGCACCGCCATGTGCATTCCCATGCCCTCGGCCGCTGTTTCGCCAGCGGGACGAAGAGTGGTAAAGCCCGCGGCGCAGTTGTAGCTGCCCTCTGCCGCGTCGGCAGGCACCCGGATGGTGTAGCGCACCAACAGGGCTCCGCCCTTTTCAAGCTCGATCTCCATGGGGTTCAGGCTCAGCCAGTTCTTGCAGGAGTAAGCGGCTTCATGCGGAATTTCACGCTCAAACTGAGGCGTATCGGTCTCGTCGATATAGAAGTCATCAACCTCGGCGCGAATGCGGACCTTCGCTCCCGATTCGCTGCTGAGTTTCAGAGCGCCGGAGGATTGCTGGCCGGGCGCGATCGTCAATTCGTTGCGCATGGGAACTAGAGCCAGACCCATCTGTGCCTGCGCCGGAAGACTGACAACCAGTCCAAGCAAGGCAGAAAGAACAATTACTGCACAATAACGGTGTATGAAACATTTAGTGGACATGTGTTTGCTATATACCTCCAAGAGTCAATTAACTGGTAACTCAGCACCACGGTGAAATTGTGGCCGCTGGCGTTTCCCTCATTCCCACTCGCCACCGGCAGGCCGGGAAGGGTGTTGGGAAGAGGAGTGAAATTGGACATATTGCAGCCGGCGCTAGTTTGACCGCCGCCCTGAACCGATGCCGAAACGCACTTGAGACTGATGGCGGATACCGGCACGGTGGTGCATCCGCTGAAACTCGGTGAACCCGAGCCGACCATCAATGTCCACGTCTTTCCATTCGTTCCCCGATCGATTTCCCAAGTCAGCGTGGCAACCGAGCCGCCCGGAATGGCGCTGCCCGGGCTATTTGCCGTAAATGAAATGGTGCCGGGCGTGGCCCTCAGTTCACTGACTGCGGTGAACCCTTGACGCGGAAGATCCGGGCGAGCAGACGGTGCGGCCAGAATGGGTTGGCTCTTGCTCGTGATCGGCTTCTGAGCCCACGCCATTCCTTCAGCGAACATCAACGCGGCCATCGCCGCAAACAAGATGCATGTGCGCATCCTAGTCTCTCTTCTTAAGTTCTGTAATCCCACAGTAGGTGTAGCCCGTAGCTCCAAAGGAGCCACGGGCGCTCCCTAGGTGTTGTCTGGCCCGTTAAAGTGCGGTGATGGTGAAAGTCGCAGTTGCCGCATACGATCCCTGCGCGTACGCGGGGTCGTTGATCAAAGTCCACGCCACCGTATTTGCGGCATTTCCGGTCTTAGCGGATAGAGCGCCGGCACCAAAGGATGCCACGGGGGTCGCAGTGGTTGTGGAAGCGGTCTGTGAACCGGTGCAAGACGTCGCCGGGGTTTCGATCGAGCATGTATAGGTTAGGTAGTCACCGGTGGAAGCAGAGTTAGCTACCGAAGGGCCAGCTCCCGTGCTAAAGTCGTGAGTAATCTGCACCGCAATGGTACCCGTGCCCCCACTAGCACTGGTCCGGATGTAGTAGGTAAACGGGGTCGAGAGGGCCCAATTTGCGAAACTACCCGTTCCCGGCGTGACGGTCGTGTTGCCGACGACTATAGCCGCCTCGGCGCCCACCGACACGGTCAGAGTCGTTGTCGGAACCGAGACGACGCCCTGCGCGTAGCTCATTGACGCTGCGAGCAGCATGAGTGATGCAACCATTAAAGTTTTCTTCATGGCTAATGTTTCCTTTCAATCGTACGCAGCTTGCGCTGGGGTTAAGTGGTTCAGGACGCGCTGATGGTGAATGTCACCGTCGAGTTATACGTTCCTGTCTTGTAGTTGGGGTCGTTGGCCAAACTCCAGCCAACTGAAGCTGTGCTTCCCCCAGTGCCGGTATGAACGTTCGTTCCAAAGGAAGCCAGGTTCGTCTGGCTGCTCGTGGAAGCGGTTTGCGTACCGGTGCAGGCCGTTCCCGGACTGGCCACAGTACAGGTGTAGGTGAGCGCGTCGCCGGGCGCGAGTGGGGATGCCACTGACGGACCGCCGGTCGGGCTGAAGTCGGAGGTAACTTTCAAGGTGATGCTGCCGCCCCCGCCCGTCGTGGTTGTACGGACGAAGTAGGTGAGGCCCGTAGTGCCGGTGAATAGGTTGAAGTTGGAGCCACTCGCCGCCAGGGGCGTGCTGCTGTTTGTGACGGTCAGGCCCGCCTGAGGCCCGATGGTCACACTGACAGTAGTCGTCCCGGTGGGAGCGCCAGTCTGTGCCTGCGCTCGGGGTGCCGTAAGCAGTAAGCCGAGCGCAAGGAGCGATATGATTCCCAGAGTTTTTTTCATAGTTTTTTCAACTTGCGCTGATCGTCCAGGTTAAGGTTGCCGAATATGATCCCGTTTTATATTTGGGATCATCCGGAAGGATGAAAGTGATGTTCGCCGAGTTCGGGTTAGCGGTACTGCAAGGTGCTCCGCCGCCCGTACACGCCGAAGCGCCAAGCGATACAACAGTCGTTGATGTCGTGGTACTCACCGTTTGAATGCCGGAGCACGCAACGCCTAACGTCGCTCCGCTGCATGTATAGGTGAACTTATCTGCCGTGCTAGGAGGGCTCGCGATGGAGGGTCCCCCCGTCGGCGTAAAGTCCGAGGTGGCCTTGACCGTAATCGTCCCATGCCCCGAACCTTGTCTCGTACGTGCCCGGTAGCTAAGAGTTATGGTCCCGGTAAAGCCATTGAAGGTTCCCGTCTTAGTAAGTGCGAGCGGTGCGGATTGCATGAAAAGCCCGCCCAATGGGACGACGGTGACGTTCAACGTCTGCGAAACCGTATTCTGCGCAAACGAGGAAATGGGCAGGACCAGGAAGACAAGTCCGACCGTGAAGAGTGCAGAGCACAGCTTCAGCCGACAGATCATCTGCCACTTACGCATGATCCGGAACCTTAGTTAATAAACTTGTATGCTTCCGCGACTTTATGGGGCACTCTTTAGACTGTCAATGGCCCTTGAGTACTAAGTTGATGATTACCACTAAACGCCCTAGCCGCATACGGCGCGGAAAAAAGAGCCTGTCATGAGACCCAAGCAACTGGGGATTTTTTTATTAAAGTTCCTGAGAATTCCCCCGGGAAGAGAGACTTTCTCGATCGGTATAAATCAGATTTTTTAAAGACCTGGCATCAACCGCCGCAGTTGAACGATGAGCCTTGCCATCCTGATTTGATAGGTGTTTTTGTGCACTGTGGCAAGTCATATCTGTTGGAGATCGAACAACTTTATTGCGCCGAAAGAATGAGAGAGTCAGAAGACGACCAAATGCCGAGTAGAGTTCAGCACAACCTCGGCCCCAAAAGTAACAAAAAGGGCCATTTTTAACGCGGTACCTTTGGCTTCGTACTCTCTCTTAAGATGGTTGAGTTTCATCCGGCAAGTTGCTATTTAATCTTTCTTTCACGACAAAAACAGTGACCCGGTGTTCGGGATGTGCAAGCTGCCTAAGGCGATTCCATGCTCGGCCATGGCTCACCTCTCCTGATGAGTACGTTCAGTGTTCCCGTTGTCAACTCCAGACAACGAACGAACAGTCGAACCTTCTTGATGGCTGAACAGAACGGGCAGGTATCCCTTCAATCTGCTAAATGCCGCCGTTATCGCCGAGGGAATGTCGTTCGCCATCTTCAAGTAGACGGTCTCCGGCACGCCGAAGAGGGCCAACGGGGCAATCCGGTCGAAGGCCCATGGCGCGAAGAGATATCGCAGGAGGAAGAACATGCGACGCCTCGTGGCACCAAGGAATCTAGAGAACCGATTCCATGGCGACTACGCCGTTGCGGTTCCCTATCTAGGGGCTCCGAATTCAGCAATCCGGGCCTTGTTCAAGGATGAATTGGGAGTTCTCTTCCTCAACCGCCCTGGGAAGAAGAACAAGAGGAGCTATGTGAGCATGCGCATTCCAGCATCAGTCGCGAAGCGTGTGTACGACCTGCACCTTCGGTACGCCCCGCGAAACGTGGCACTTTTATTCGCCGCTTCTCACCAGTGAAGCAACGAGACCGTGACGGTATTGAAGCTATGGGCCTCTCAAAAAGCTCCAGGTTTAGGGAAATTATTGACAATAAGGACGGAAAAAGCATTCCCATGCGTATTGGTAAGCATGAACACTTTCGACCTTACCGCCTTTGAACACCATCACAAACCCCAGGACCTGGCGAAACGCTGGGGTGTGTCTCCAAATAGAATCCGTATCTGGTCTCAAAATGAACCGGGGGTTCTTTTTATCGAACGTCCGCAGAAGCGGAGGAATCGTCGCTATGTGACCATTCGGATTCCCGCGTCAGTCGCCGAGCGCTTCTACAACGGGCATGTACCGAAGGACTCGCCCCCGCCTGCGGTGGAATAGCCGCCTGACGAAATATCACTGAATTTAGTAACGACCTTTGTGATGGTCGGACCAATGGCACGATCTGCACTGGATCATGTAAATCTTCAACAAGGAACCGTAACTGCCGCGACATGAGCTATTTACAGGAGATCACAACGATTGCAAACATGGAATAGAATTTAGCTTACTCAGTAAGCTATTGAAAACACAAGGGTTGATTATGTGCTAGAATCGATTCAATCCACTCCCCGGAGAGGCGATGCAGGCAATCCTGGCGCTCGAAGACGGGCGCATCTTTCGTGGCCATGGCTATGGCGCACCTGGCGAATGTCAGGGTGAAGTTGTTTTTAATACATCCCTTACCGGTTATCAGGAAATTGCCACCGATCCCTCCTATGCCGGGCAAATTGTCGTTCTCACCAACCCCCAGATCGGCAACTACGGAACCAACCAGGCAGACAATGAGTCGGCCAGGCCTTATATTGAGGGCCTGATCGTCCGTGAGTTCTCGCCCATCAGCTCCAACTGGCGCTCCGAGCAGGTCACCGACGAGTACATGGAGCGCTACGCGGTGCCCGTTCTGGCCGAAATCGACACCCGCGCGCTGGTGCGTCATCTGCGCACCCACGGCGTGATGCGCGGCGTAATCTCGACCGTCGAGTCGGATCCCGACGCTCTGGTTCAAAAGGCGCGCAGCATCCGCAAGATGGACGGAACCGATCTGGCCCGCGTGGTATCGACCAAGACAATTTACCACTTTGATTCCACCGACAGCCGGAACCAGTCGGGCGACCCATTGCTTCCCAATGCTCTTGTCCAAAGCGAGGGAGAACGCGAACTCCACGTGGTCGCGTACGATTTCGGCATCAAACAAAACATTCTGAGAATGCTGACCCGCGAAGGCTGCCGCGTGACCGTGGTCCCAGCGGAGACCAGCGGCGAAGATGTGCTTGGCCTCAAACCCGATGGCGTCTTCCTTTCCAATGGACCCGGCGACCCCGAGCCCGTGGAGTACGCTGTGCGGGCTATTCGCCACATGATGGGGCGTGTGCCGGTATTCGGAATTTGCCTCGGGCACCAACTCTGCGGCCTTGCCCTGGGCGGACGCACCTACAAGTTGAAGTTTGGTCATCACGGCGGCAACCATCCGGTACGGAATAATCTAACCGGCAAGGTGGAGATCACGGCGCACAACCACAACTTTGCCGTCGACCCCGATTCGATCAATGCCAACGACGTGGAGTTGACCCATGTGGACCTGAACGACCAGACGCTTGAGGGCCTGCGCCACAAAACGCTGCCGCTGTTCAGCGTGCAATACCACCCCGAAGCCGCGCCCGGCCCACACGATTCGCACTACCTCTTCCGCGACTTCCGCCAGATGATGGAGGAGTGGAAGGGATGAGACGAGTTTTCAGGCATTCGATACTAATGACACCAGCGGGGCCGAGGCTCCGCTGTTTTTTGAGCCTTTGAAATCAATGCAGGGGTGAGTAGAGCCTGAAAAACGTGCCGTTTTAGATCCCAGGCACTACTGCCCAAAAGACTGAAGAGAATCAGAAGAGCAGACTATGCCACGCAGAAATGACATTCAGAAGATATTGGTGATCGGGTCCGGGCCGATCGTGATCGGGCAGTCGGCGGAGTTCGACTACTCCGGTACGCAGGCCTGCAAAGCTCTCAAGCAGGAGGGCTACGAGGTGGTGCTGGTGAATTCAAACCCCGCCACCATCATGACCGATCCTGATCTGGCCGACCGCACGTATATTGAACCGCTTACCCGCGAGTACGTCGAAGAGATCATCCGCATTGAGGCGGAAATGCTCACGCCCGGGTCTGGAAAGTTTGCGCTGTTGCCCACCGTGGGCGGGCAAACGGCCCTCAATCTTGCTGTCGATTTGGCCGACACGGGCATCCTCGACCGCTACAACGTCGAGCTGATCGGCGCCAAGTTGGAAGCCATCAAGAAGGCCGAGGACCGCCTGCTCTTCAAGGATGCGATGATTCGCATCGGCCTCGACGTTTCAAAGTCAGCGCTGGTGAACAACCTGCGCGACGGGCTGGACTTTGCCGCCAAGCTTGGCTTTCCCGTGCTCATCCGCCCCAGCTTCACCCTGGGTGGAACCGGCGGGGGCATCGCGTACAACCGCGAAGAGTTGCTTGAGATTCTGGCCCGCGGTCTCGATCTTTCGCCGGTGCACGAGTGCCTCATTGAAGAGAGCGTCCTGGGCTGGAAAGAATACGAGCTGGAGGTGATGCGCGATCTGGCGGACAACGTCATCATCNNGCGGCCATTGCCGTGATGCGCGAAATCGGCGTCGAGACAGGTGGCTCCAACGTGCAGTTCGCCGTGAATCCCGCCAATGGCCGCATGACGGTGATCGAGATGAACCCCCGTGTCTCGCGTTCTTCTGCGTTGGCGTCAAAGGCCACCGGCTTTCCCATCGCGAAGATTGCCGCCAAACTCGCCGTGGGCTATACGCTCGATGAAATTCCCAACGACATTACGCGCAAAACTCCGGCGTGCTTCGAGCCCACAATCGACTATGTCGTCGTAAAGATTCCCAAGTGGCAGTTTGAAAAATTTCCCGGCGCCGACGATACGCTGGGCCCGCAGATGAAGTCGGTGGGCGAAGTGATGGCCATCGGCAGAACCTTCAAAGAATCGCTGATGAAAGCCTGGCGCGCTCTCGAAACCGGCAAGAAAACCGGCGCGGAGATTCTGGAGCCGCGCCGCCTGACGCAGATGCTTGTGACGCCGAGGCCAGAGAGGCTGGGCTACATCCGTTTTGCCTTCGAGCGCGGCATGAGCGTGCGGGAAGTCGCGCGCCTCACGGGCATGGATCCCTGGTTCCTTCACCAGATTCGTGAAGTGACGCTGGCTCAGAACACGATTGCGCAGACCACGCCGGACGCGATCAGCACCGAAGAGCTTCGCCATCTCAAGCGCCTCGGGCTGAGCGATGAGCGGATCGCAACCGAGTGGAAGCTCGAAGGTCACGCCGGCACGAAACAGGTGAGGGAACTGCGCGAAGCGAAAGGCATCCGGCCGGTCTTCAAACTGGTGGATACGTGCGCCGCCGAGTTCGAGTCCATGA
>PLSM01000194.1:23548-135527 GCA_003165075.1 Acidobacteriaceae bacterium
CCGACTACGACACCAGCGACCGTCTGTACTTCGAGCCGCTCGTGCTTGAAGACGTGCTGGCAATCTACAACCACGAGGCGCAATCTGGCGCACAAATTGGAATGATCGTCCAGTTCGGCGGACAGACCCCACTGAATCTATCTCAGCGGCTGCGCGCAGCGGGCGTGCCCATTATCGGCACTTCGCCGGAATCCATCGACCTGGCGGAGGACCGCAAGCGCTTTGGCAAGCTGCTGGAAGAGCTTCAGATTCCGCAGCCCGCGGGCGGTACGGCTACCAGCGTAGACGAAGCATTAGCCGTGGGCGAGCGCATCGGATACCCCGTCCTGGTGCGTCCCAGCTATGTCCTGGGCGGGCGCGCGATGGTCATTGCGTACGACGCCGAGGCCGTTGCCCGCTACATGCGCGAGGCGGTTGAGTACTCGCAGGAACGGCCGGTGCTGGTCGACCACTTCCTTGAGAACGCGATCGAGGTCGACGTGGATGCGCTCTGCGATTCGAAAGACGTGCTCATCGCCGGCATCATGCAGCACATTGAAGAGGCAGGCATCCACTCCGGCGACTCCTCCTGTGTGCTGCCCGCCGTGGGCATTCGCGAAGAGACGCTTGAAGTTCTGCGCACCTACACCCGCAAACTTGCTCTCGCACTCAAGGTCATTGGACTGGTCAATTTGCAGTTCGCCATCCAGCGCGATGCAGAAGACCGCGACCACGTCTACGTGATCGAAGTAAATCCGCGTGCGTCTCGCACCGTTCCCTACGTGTCGAAGGCCACCGGCATTCCGCTCGCCAAGATGGCCGCGCGATTGATGACTGGCCGCACGCTGCGCGAACTGCTGCCTGACCAGCTAGCGTCGGGAAACGACCTCGAAACTGGCACGCATTACTATGTAAAATCGCCGGTCTTTCCCTGGTCAAAGTTCGCCGGGGTGGACACGGTCCTGAGCCCCGAAATGAAATCCACTGGCGAAGTGATGGGCGTGGCGGCGACCTTTGGCGAGGCTTTTGCCAAGGCGCAACTTTCCGCCGGACAGGTGCTTCCGACCGTGGGCACAGCCTTCTTCAGTGTCAACGACCATGACAAACCTGCGGCCATCGATTTGGCGCGGCGCTACGTTCACCTGGGCTTCCGCATCGTAGCCACCGAGGGCACCGCCAACGTGCTTGAAAAGGCCGGCCTTGCCGTCGAGCGGGTCTTCAAGGTCAAGGAGGGCCGTCCCAACGTGGTGGATCTGATCAAGGGCGACCGCATCCAGTTGATCATCAACACCCCCCGCGGGCAGGACACATTCTTCGACGAAAAGGCAATTCGCCGGGCCGCGGTGCTGGCGCGAGTTCCAACCATCACCACAATCGCAGCCGCGCAGGCAGCCGCGGAGGGCATCGCGGCCATGCAATTGCAACACACCACGGTCTACGCCCTGCAGCAATTGCACGCGGCCACCGTAGCCAGCGCCTGATTTGCTTGAGTTCATTGCGAGCAGCCACATGCGCTGGATTCCCGCAGAACTGGCAGGAAGGGAACCCGTCGATATTTTCCGGGGTTCTACAATAAAGTCATGTTGATTGAAGGTGTTTTTGCTGCCGTCACCACCCCCTTTTATTCGGATGAGCGAATTTACTTTCGTAAGATCGAAGCCAACATTGCCCGCTACTCCCGCAGCCTGCTTTCAGGCATGGTGGTGCTGGGCTCTACCGGCGAAGCGGTCGCGCTCAGTGACGAAGAATCGCACGAGGTGTTGCGCACCGCCGCGCAGGCTGCGACTCCCGAAAAGGTCTTGATTGCCGGGGTAGGGCGCGAAAGCGTCAGATCCACCGTCGAACTTGCCGAGACGGCAGCCCGCCTTCAATATGACGCGGTGCTGGTGCGCACACCCATTTATTACGCAAGGCAGATGTCTTCGGCGGCTGTGCTCACGCATTTCCGCAGCGTTGGTGACCGTTCGCCGTTACCGGTTCTGCTCTACAACATTCCGCAGTGCGTGCCGTACAACATCCCCGTCGAAATCGTGGCTGAATTGGCGCAGCACCCGAACATTATCGGCATCAAGGACTCCAGCGGCAGCATCGAGCGCATTCGCGCCCTCATCGCATCCACGCGCAATGCGCCGCGCCGCACAGAGACCGTCACACCAGTCTTTGAGGCGGTTACGGCCCGGATGCTGAAGCCTGCTGCATCGGAAGGCGAGGGGTCTACGTTTGTCTCAGCCGGCAAACTTGCCGGGGGCGTTGCTCTTGCAACTGCTCCACCTGCTGCGCCGTTGAAAACCCGCACCAGGGAAGTTGGCTTTCAGGTGCTCACCGGCGCAGCGCCCACACTGCTCGACGCCCTCGAATCCGGTGCAGCCGGAGCGGTCCTGGGGTTTGCCGCCTGCGCACCTCAAGCCTGCCAGGAAGTCTATTTTGCCTGGAAGGACCACGATCTGAAGCTGGCAGAGGAGAAACTGCAGCGAATTGTCAGGCCGGCCCAGCGCATCACCGGAGAGTTGGGAATCAGTGGCGTCAAGCACGCCTGCGACTTCAACGGCTACTTCGGCGGCCGCGCCCGTCTCCCGCTTTTGCCGTTGACGGCAGAAGAGAAGTCAGAGGTTGAGGCGCTACTCGCCGGCATAAGAAACTGACGCTGCTCAGCCAGAGGGGTTCTGTTTGTGATCCTTGCAGAGTTGGCGCCCGGCACAGCACAGGAACCCCCAGGCAGGCGAAGTCTTTAAGAGTCATATCTATATTTGCAATGTCCGATAACGTATATTCTGTATAGTTAGACATTGAGAGCTCATCCTGCCACCTGTTCTGGACCCCAGCCATCTGCTTCCCTACATCTTGTAGCGGCCCAGGTCTTCATCATTCAAGCCTTCGAGCCAGCCACGAAGCTGTTCCGCTGTGGGCCCTTCCGGTGGACCTGAAGTGTTCAGCTTTGCCGTCTGCATCACCTGCTCTGAAACAAAGATCGGGCAATCCGAGCGCAGTGCAAGCGCGATGGCATCAGAAGGCCGCGCGTCGATGGCCACCGCCTCGTCCTCCTGGCGCAGCCACAACACGGCAAAGAACGTATCATCCCTAAGTTCCGTAATCACAACACGTTCTAGTTGCCCTTTCAAGTGATGAATGAGATTCCGGGTCAGATCGTGCGTCATGGGCCGCGGTGCCGCCACCTTTTCGATCTCGATAGCGATGGCATTGGCCTCAAATATCCCCACCCAAATCGGCATTACCGTCTCCGAAGCCACATCCTTGAGAATCACAATCGGCATACTGGTGGCAGGGTCCATCATCAAACCGCGAATGCGCACTTCGATATCCATGCTCTCTCTCCCGCGCTGCATCTATTGGACGGCCTCGCCCAGCAAGCTGTTTGGAAACGCCCCTGTAATCCTGACCTGCCGGTAGGCGCCAGGCGCAGGTGCAATCAGCGCCGAACTGGTAAAGTTCACCGGCTTGTTCTGGCTGCTGCGGCCAATAATCTGCCCGCGCCCTGGATTCATTCCCTCAACCATGACTTCTACAATATTACCTATCTGTCTGGAATAATTGATTCTCTGGATCTCGCGCTGGCGGTCGAGCAGCACCTGTAGCCGTTGTGCCTTTTCCGCCTCGGGTATGGTGTCGATCATGGTCAGTGCCGGCGTATTAGGCCGTGCCGAGTATTTGAAACCGAACACGCAATCGTACTCGACCTCTTGAAGAAGGTCCATGGTCTGTATAAAGTCGTCTGCGGTTTCCCCGGGAAAGCCCACGATGATGTCAGTCGACAACGAGATAGGCCGCTTAGCCGCCTTGAGCCACCCGATCCGCTCCAGGTACCACTCGCGCGTGTATTCCCTGGCCATCATCTTCAGCACCCGCGATGAACCCGACTGCACGGGAAGGTGTACGTGGTCGCAAAGGGTGGGAACGGCATCGATAGCGGCCACAATATCCCGGGTAAAGTCACGGGGGTGGCTGGTGGTAAAGCGCACGCGCCTTATACCTGAGACCTGCCCCACGGCCGCCAGCAACTCGGCGAAGTTCAACTTCCCTTCCGGATCCCGATAGCTGTTCACGTTCTGTCCCAGCAGTTGAATCTCGGTGTAGCCCTGGTCGGCGATGCGCCGCGCCTCCGCGAGCACTGAAGATGAGCTGCGGCTGCGCTCCTTGCCGCGCGTATAGGGCACTACGCAGTACGCGCAGAACTTGTCGCAGCCTTCAATGATGGTGATGTAGCCGCGATAGGGGTTCTGGCGCGAGGTGAATTCGGTCTCGAAGGTCTCTTCGGTCTGCCGGTCATCGAGACCCGTGATGCGCGTCTCCCCGTCCTCAAGCCGCGCCAGCATTTCAGGCAGCTTGCGATAGGAGGCGGAGCCGGAAACGAGCGAAACGTAGGGCGCCCGCTCAAAGATTTTCTCGCCTTCCTGCTGCGCCACGCACCCCAGTACGCCGAATCGTTTGCCGGCTTTGTAGAGTTTCTTGTGGTCGTTGAGGCGGTTGAAGACCTTCTGCTCGGCTTTGTCGCGAATGGAACAGGTGTTGTAGAGGATCAGGCCGGCATCTTGTTCTAACTCCACCTGCCGGTAGCCCTCGTGCACGAGTGTGCCAATCACCTTTTCCGAGTCATGCGCATTCATCTGGCAGCCGAAGGTCTCAAGGTAGAAGGTTTTTTCGGTTGCCATAGCAATCCCAAGTATACCGTGTTCTCAATTCGGCCGGAACCGTACCGGGCTGCGATCGACCCTAGCGCAGCCCGGTATGCAGGTAGGCCAGCAGCGCGGCCATCTGTTCCTGGGTAAAACGGCCGGAGAAGCCCGGCATCATTCCCTTGCCTGCGCGAACCACGCTCTGCACCTGGGCGTCCGATGCAGCGGAGCCGCTCGGCAACGTACCCCGTTTGAAGATGTTGTGCAAGTCGGGTGGAACCTTCTTCAGCGCCAGGTCGTTCTCCTCGTGGCAATGAGCACAGCGAACGGTGTAGAGGTGCTTCCCTTCCGCCTCATGGTCGGTCAGCGGTGGCGTCGAGTGGCAGGCGGCAAGCCAGCCAAAGCCCGCAGCGAGTTCAACCATCGAAAGTGCCCACGCCGCTCGTCGCCAGGCTTTCCGGCGTGCCTCAGGCATTCGCTTTCTTCTGCGCGAACTGCCCGCTTACATAATCCCAGTTGAGCACCTGGAAGAACGCTTTCACGTAGTCCGCGCGTCGGTTTTGGTACTTCAGGTAATAGGCGTGCTCCCACACGTCCACGGCCAGCACCGGCTTGTGGCCTGCGCTGAGCGGGCTATCTTGGTTGGGCGTGGTCTCAATGGTCAAGGTGCCGTCGGGCAACTGCGTCAGCCACGCCCAACCGCTGCCAAAGACACTCATGGCGGCCGCCGTCAGCTTGTCTTGGAATGCGGCTTGCGAGCCAAATTTGGCGTCGATGGCCTTGGCTAGTTCCCCCACAGGGGCAGCGCCGCCCTTGCCCAGCGTGGGCCACCAGAATGAGTGATTGGCATGGCCTCCGCCCTGATTGCGGACGGCGGTACGTGCGGCTTCGGGCAAGGTGTTCAAGCTCGAAATCAACTCCTCCACCGTCTTCCCTGCCAACTCGGGATGGGCGGCCACGGCGGCGTTCAGGTTATTCACGTAGGCCTGGTGGTGCTTGTCATGATGCAGGTGCATCGTCTCCGCGTCGAAGCTCGGTTCGAGCGCGTCGTAGGCGTAAGGCAGTGCGGGAAGCGTAAAAGGTCCGGCTGGGGCCGCGGGCGCGGTCGCCGGAGCCTGGCCGATGGGAAATCCCTCGGCATGCAGCGTTTCAGTCAAGAGCAGGACACTTGCCGCGCCACCAAGGTGCTTCAGTGCAGTTCGCCGATTCATCATGTTGTTCCAGAGTCTCCTTCCAGTTGGATGCGGCTGGTGAAGAAAGTCTGCGAGGAATTGTGCATGACCGTCAAGACCCAGTTTCTGAAGAGGCAGATCTCTCCCGTTTCACCCTAAAAGCAAGATCTGGGAATCAAGCCTCGACTCATTACCTCCGCTATGCTGAATCCATGCTGCTGCCCACGCTGGCCCAGATCCAGAACGCGCAAAAGATCGTTTACCACCACATGCCGCCCACGCCGCAATATAGTTGGCATTGTCCTCAGCGGCGGAAACGTGGACAGCCAGATGTATGCCAATGTACTGACCGGAGCAATCTGAATGCAGAAATCTGACCACGAGAACCTGGTTCCTCTTCCCCACGCGGCCCAGAATCGCTGTTTCGGCTGCGGTCCCGCCAATCCCGGCGGCTTGCACCTTGAGTTCCTGCGCGCCGCAGACGGCACCGTCGTCTGCCCCGTCACAATTCCCGACGCCTTTGAAGGACCGCCCGGCTACCTGCACGGGGGAATCATCGCTACCCTGCTCGACGAGGTTATGAGCAAGGCAGTTCGAGCCCAGGGCTTCACCGCCATGACGCGGCACTTGGGCATCGACTACCAGCGCCCGGTCCCCTCCGGTGCGCCCATCCGCATGGAAGCCCGCTTGGTGCGCAGCGAAGGCCGCAAGCACTGGACAGAGGCCTCCATTCTCGACGCCGAAGGAACGGCCCTGGCACATGGCAAGGGTCTGTTCATCGAAGTTCGTGTCCACAAGCCGGCTGCGCATCCATAAGATCCAATCCCGCAGCTTCGCCCATATCTCAATCGGAGCTGTTATGTTGCCGCCACAGGCCCCGGTTAGAGCATCCGCGGCGGCAACGCATTGCCGTTTGATCCGATTGAAAAGCGCTTTAATGAATCATGTTGATGGTTTCCTGGGTCACGGTATCAAACGTGGTCACCGCCTTGGAATTGGCCTCGAAGGCGCGCTGGGCGATGATCAGGTTTGAAAACTCGGCCGAGATGTTGACGTTCGACTCCTCGAGCGCCGAATCCTGAATCGTGCCCAGGCCGCCGGATCCCGACGGACCGATTGATGCTGCACCGCTGGCCAGCGTTGTCGCATAGTCTCCATTGCCTTGCAGCGACAATCCCTGCGGATTGGTCACATTGGCCAGCGCCAGCCTGCCAACGGCCTGCGTTTGTCCATTCGAGTAGGTCGCTGTCACGGTGCCGTCGGAGCCGATGGTGAAACTCTGGTAGACGCCTGCGGCATAACCGTTCGCAGGAGCTGCGGGCGCAACGGATTCTGAGTCCTCCTGGGTGATTGTGGGCGCGCCGGTGGAACCGAGCAGATTCCAACTTATGTTCAGGTCGGCGGCGCCATCGGACAATCCGGTGAAGCTAAGCGGAATGGAGGAGATATCGCCGGTGCCGGTTCCCACCGTGGTCGCGGTTCCTCCCGTTGGAGTCACGGAGATTAAATTGCCGCCGGAGTCGAAGGTCATCGTGCCGGTCACCGGCGTCGAGACACCTGAGGTAAAGTCTGTCGCCGGCAGCGCAGCCGAATAGCTCCATGTGTTGTTGCCCATCTGGGTATAGGTGATCGTGGCCGCATGAGAAACACCCAGCGAATCAAATATCCCCACCGACGCTGGGAAGCCGGTGTTCATATCCGAAGTGCAATCCAGGTTCGCCGTCATGTTGAAACTGGTGGTCGCCTGCGGCTGCTGCACCTGCCCAATCACCGGAATGTTGATCGCCGTCAAGGGAGCATTGGTGTTCACTACGCCGTTTACGGCCGGGTAGCCCATCACTTTCAGCCCGCTCGACGTGACCAGGTTGCCGCTGGCATCCTGTGTAAAACTGCCGTCGCGTGTGTAAAGGTTGGAGCTCCCGTCGCTCACCACAAAAAAGCCGTTGCCGTCCAGCGCCACGTCGTTGGAGGTCATGCCGCTCGTGTTGTACGACCCTTGCGTAAAATCGGTCTGGTTCGAGGCCACTTGAACGCCCGCCCCTACCTGGATTTCGTTGCCCGACCCGGACGTGCCGATCTGCTGATAGAAAAGATCGGAGAAGTTGGTTGTCTGGGATTTATATGCCGTCGTGCTCATGTTGGCCAGATTGTTGGCGATAGTATTTAAAGCCGTAGAGTCTGCGTTGAGGCCGCTGAGCGGAATAGAAAAGCTAGCCATCTTGGTCTTCCTCCTGAATCCATCGTTGGTTTGAGCGGGCCTGCGCGGCCAGCTGTTGAGCGCATGGGACGGGGCCATTTGCCGGACGCCCGCGATCTATGTACCGTACGGCTTCCCGCCAAGCGATTGAGCCACGCGTTGCGCCGCCGGGTTGCCCTTGGGAACGCCGAGATTCCCGGGAGCATATTGAGCCGCGGCAGTGCGTGCCGCCCGCATGCTTGCCGCGGTTGCTCCCGCTCCCTCTTGCTGTGCTGCAGCCGGGCTGCTTCCCTTCTGCGCCACGGCCGTAGGAACCGGTGCACCGGCTCCGGCCGTGCCCGTGGACGCCGCACTGCCTGCCGCGCCGCTCAAGGGGCCTGCGGTCGTCTTTACGGCTGAACTGCTGGCCGAACTCCCCAGTGCCGTCGACAGGTTCTGGTTGATTGAGATCAGCTGCTCCAGGCTGTTTACGTTCACCAGTTGGTTGATGTACTCATTGGGATCGGTGTCCGCCGTGGGGTCCTGATTCTGCATCTCGGTCACCAGCAAGGTCAGAAAGTCGTTGGCCGAAATGGTTGCCGAGTCGCTGCTGGAGCTGCTGTCTGTGCTGCCCGTCGAGTTATCCATAGGATTTGCGGCGGGTAGCGCCTGCCCCGGCGCCGCCGCATGACTCCAGATTCCTGTTGCAGTTCCCATTTCCCCTCCCTGTCTTCTTTGCGCTTCCCTGTTTTGTGCAGCAGTTGTTGTTGCGCCGGCCCTTGGTGCAGTTCCCTGCTTCGCAGTCAGGCCATCACCGAGATGTACACGCCACCCGGCGGTGCTGCCAGCGCGGTCAGGTCCGCGCCGCCCGTGTCCGGCACCGAGTTGAGCGAACTCCCTCCCGAGCCGGTTGCGACGGAATTGTAGCCCGGCTCCTGTCCCCGGGAATCTCCCTGGCCCGCGCCCTGCCCTGCTTGTTGCCCGGTCCCTTGCTCCATTCCCTGCCCGGCCCACCGGCTCTCCGGCGAGTCCAGCGTCAGCGTTTCCACCGGCGTGTGGTGGTCGGCGAGATAGGTATTCAATCCTGCAAGATGGCCGGCAAGAGACTGCGCCGCTTCCGCTGAGCCGGGAACCACGGTGGCATGAATCGCGCTTCCGTCCACCTGTGCGCGTACCCCTACCCATCCCAGTGAAGAATCCTGAAAGCCTGCCTCGGCCTGGCGTGCACCGGCATGAATCCAGGTCGGAGCAGCCCCGCCGCTTCCACTATCCATCACGGCAAAAGGCTCCTTCGAAGCACTCCCCGCGCTCGCTGCCCGCGTCGAAATAGGAGACGAAGCGCCGCTGCCGTCATTCGTCGCTCCTGCGTGGACTTCGGATAGATTCTGCGCCCCATTCAAGTTGAACGTCTCATTCGCGGCAGAGGCGGTCTGAGCCGCCGTTGAATGCGCGGTTTGTGATGCCGTCACGCGACCGCTGCCACTCATATCAGGTCGCGCAACTGCCGCCGAAGAGGCTTTGCCGATGACGCTGGCGGACCCTGAGACGAACGCCGCGGCATCGGGTTGTACAGGTTCCGCAGTCTGCATCGGATACAAAGAGGAGTGTGGGTTCGATTCGGGCGATGAAGCCGTTGGTCCCTGCTGGGCAGTGAAGGATAGAGCCTCGGTTTCCTTCTTTGTGGCCTGAGTCTGCGGTAGACCAACACCCTGGCCGGTCTGTGTTGCGGATGCATCGACTGTGCTATCGTCCACTTCTGCATCCGCGGCGTACTGAGCCCCGGGCGAATTCCCCAAGTGCGAAATCGAGGATGCGGCCGCAGGTTGATCCGTTCGCTTTTCCCCTGCCTGCCAAGTCGCTGCCGTCTTCTCCAGAACCGCGGCAGAGGACGCGGCTGCTGCCCCATTCATCTCCGCGGCTTGGGACGCAAGCGCGAACTGATCAGGCGTTGAATCCAGCGCTGACCCAGTGCGTGCAGGTACAGGCAGAACCGCGGCTTGCGGCACCGGCGCCGCCTGCACAGCCGCTTCTACCTGCGAAGTCCCGGCTTGGGCACTGTCTTTCTTTGCTTCCTTGCGCGAGTCGGCGACGCGCGTTTCGTGTGTACCCTCTGCCGTCTGTGTCTTGGCCTGGCTGCCCGTCTTCGTGCTGTCCGCGTCCGTTCCGACCGCCTGCACTGGAACGATTGCCAATGCGACAGCCGGCTGGGCAATCGAAGTCAGCACCGTGGCTTCATTCGCCTCTGCTGCTGACGTGCCCTGAGTCCCCGCCAGGACTGTGGCCGTTGCGTTTCCTGATCGACTAGCGCTCTTCCTCGAGAACCTGTCTCCTGAGAGTGCTTGCGCCGCACCGCCGAATGCCGAGGTCGAATCCGTCGTTGTCCCATCCTGCGCCGCATCTCCAACCATTCCCAGCGAAGCCAGCAACGTCTGCCATCTTGAAGCAGGACTCCCGGTCTCGGCCGGCACAGATAGCAATGAGACTCCGGAGGTGGCCGCGCTCCAACTCGCGCCGTGCATCGCTCCGGACTTCGAGCCTTGCCCGGGAAGGGACGGTACAGCCGGGATGTCGACTCCATGCGTGGCGATCATGCCGGAGGTCAGAGCAGACGGCGTGCCAAACGGTCACGTTGGCGGGTTAGAGCATTGTCACAATGGAGGGGGATGTTTTCGCTTCTCAGCGGGTGGGCCGAGGACGAATCTCGATATTCTCTAACGTTTTCTCGGCTGCAATCTCGTCCCCGGAATCCTGAGCCGGGAGATTACGATCCATCTTTGCGGCGGAGATCGACGACGGTTGACCGCCCATTCTTTTCCCGGATCCCGCGCTGTGCAGGTGCGCACGATGCCAGTCGTCCAGCGCCTGCTGACTGCGCCGGGCAGTCACGACTTCATCCCGCGCTTCGGTTTCTTCAATCAGAGTCTCGGCCTGCCGGCGTTCTACGCGCTGCTCGAGGAACTCTTCCCGCAGTTCGAGCGCATCTTCTTCCGCTGCTTCAATCCTGCACCGCAGTTGCGCGGCGGAACGGATGCCGATACGCGTCTCTTCAAGTCCCGCCAGCCGGTCTGCCAACTCGCCCGTGTGCGCGCTGGTCACCACCAGTTGCCGTCCCCGGCGATCCCGATCGACGGCAGTCGCCAGGCGCTTTTCCAGCAGATGCAACTCTCCCAGGGCTGATTCCAGCCTCAGCCGGCTTTGTTCTTCCTGCAGCGCCCGAATGTGGAGCAAGCGTCGCAATGCGCGCGAGACGGCCACCGGCTACACCTCCGCCGCCAGGGCCGCAAGCCGGCGCAGGCAATCGGCCAGGCTCGGCCGTTCGTCCACTCCCTGGGTCATGAACGAGTGCATCGCCCCGCGAGCCCGCAGCGCCCGGTCCAGGTCCGGATCGGAACCCGGTTTGTAGGCGCCTATGCGCACCAGGTCTTCCGAGCGGGCATACACCGCCATCAACCGCCGCAGCAGCGCGGCCTGTTCGCGGTGCTCCGGTGCGGTTACCGCGGGCATCAACCGGCTGATCGAGTCCAGCACCTCGATGGGCGGATACCAGCCCTCGGCGGCCAGCGCGCGGGAGAGAACGATGTGCCCGTCGAGCAGCGAACGAACCGCGTCCACCAGTGGATCCTGCTGGTCGTCGCCTTCCATCAGCACGGTGTAAAACGCGGTGATCGAACCCACCCGGAACTGGCCGGTTCTTTCCACCAGCCGCGCCAACCGCGCAAAGACCGAGGGAGTGTACCCTTTCGCCGTGGCTGGCTCCCCGGCGGCAAGACCAATCTCGCGCGCCGCCATGGCAAAGCGGGTCAGCGAATCCAGCACCAGCAACACATGTTTTCCCTCCGCGGCAAAGAATTCCGCCACCGTGGTGGCCGCAAGCGCTGCACGCATCCGCATCAGGGGCGATTGATCGGAGGTCGAAACCAGCACCACGGAGCGCGCCCGGCCCTCCTCCCCCAGCGAGTTCTCCAGAAACTCGCCCACCTCTCGGCCGCGTTCGCCCACCAACCCCACCACCGTCACGTCCGCCTCGGTGTTGCGGGTCATCATGCCCATCAACGTGCTCTTGCCTACTCCCGAGCCACCAAAGATGCCGATCCGCTGGCCCCTCCCCACCGTCAGCAATCCATCCAATGTGCGGATGCCGGTGCCCAGCGGAACACGAATAGGGGCCCGGTCCAGCGGCGAACGCACCGCCCCCTCCAGAGTCAATGCCTGCGCGGTGGCCATCGGCCTTCCCCGATCGATCGGCTCTCCCGCGGCGTTCAAGACCCTGCCCATCAGTGCCGGGCCCACCTCTACCTCGGGACTTATCCCCAGCGCCACCACCGTATCGCCATAGCGGATGCCATCGGTGCTCTCCACCGGCATTGACAGCACGTTGGAGCCGCGAAACCCGATCACCTCGGCCGCATGCGGGCGGCCGAATTGGTCCAGGATCTCGCAGCACTCCCCCACGGACGCCATGGGTCCTGCCGATTCCACCGTCTGGCCCAGCGACTCGACCACCTGCCCGCGCCACTGCCACGGCTGGCCGCGGTACAGGCGGGCAACGTAGCGCCCCAAGAGCGCTGTCAATTCCGTCCCTCTAGCTCAGTCTGATTTGGCCCACCCTGGCCCCGCGCAGTTGCAGTGCTCCCTGCCCGATCGAAGAATCCCCGCTCGATCTCGCCCAACTGGGAGCGAATTCCCAGGTCTACCGAGCCCAGTTCGGTCTCGATCACGCAGTCGCCCACTCTCATCTCCTCGCCCGGCACCACCGTGGGTTTCAGGGCCAGGTTGGGCAGCGAGGCAATGGCTTCGGTCCACAAGTCCAACTCGGCCTGAGGCACGCGCAGCCGCACCTTCGTGGTCTTCGACAACTGACCCAGCGCCACCCGCACCGCTCCGGTCAGCAGCAGCGGATCCATCTGCGCTTCGCGGCGCAGGATACGCGCCGCCACTGCCAGCGCCAGTTTCACCACTTCGTGCTCTACCTTTTCCATGAATCGGTCGCGCTCCTCGGCGAAACTCTCCACCAGGCCGGCAACCTGTTCCACGCGCTGCTTCTCCCCTGCCGCGCGAGCCGCTGCCTGCGCCTCGCGCTCCGCCTGGCGGCCTTCCTGCAGACCCCGCTCCCGGCCCGCTGCAAAACTCCGCCGTGACTCTTCCGCCATCTTTCGCTCGAATCGGCTGTGCGCGCTGTCCTCGAGACTTCCTTGAGAGGAAGTGGAGGACGTTCCTCCAGCTCTCGCAGCGTCCTTAGCCTCAGGCAGTTCTTCCCCCAGACCGATCCAGGACGGCGGCTCCGGGCCGGCGGCAGGATACTGAAAGATTTCGACCACCGCTGGCTTCGCCCCTTCCATTCCCGGTCCCCTCTCGCACACGCGATCACGCCGTCAACCCGCGAAGCCTATCTCCCAATCAATCTGCGTCACGCCGACGGTGATTGAATTACCGCCTCATCCTGTCGCTCAAGCCAACATCTCGTCGCCGGACTCGAGTTTCAGAACCACCTTGCCCTCCGACTCCAGCCGCCGGGCCAGGTTCAAAATCTCCTGCTGCGCCTGCGCCACCTCGCGCGATCGCACTGGGCCCAACACTTCCATATCTTCCTTCAGCATCTCCACGGCGCGGGCGCTCATCGCCTTGAAGATCTGCGCGCGCAGCTCCTCGTTGGCGCCGCGCAAGGCCATGGCCAGCTGGCGCTTGTCCACCCCGGAGACGATCTCCCGAATGGTCGCCGGAGGCACCGTCACCAGGTCCTCAAACGTGAACATGAGGTTGCGAATATTCAGGGCCAGTTCCGGCTGACCCACCTCGATCGTTTCCAGAATCTTCTTCGATTCGTCGGCGGGAAGCCGGTTCATCAGGTCCGCCACCGCCCTGAAGCCGGAGTAACTCTTGCGTGCCGTGTCGCCCATACTTTCCAGGCGGCGGTGCAGAATGTGGGCCACCTTTTGCGCCATCTCCGGCGAAAACTGCCGCATCTCGGCCAGCCGCTGGATGGAGACAACCTTGTGCTCCTCGCTCAGGTTGTCCAGCACCATCGACGCCCGCTTGGGATCGAGGTGCGCCAGCACCAGCGCAATCGTCTGCGGATGTTCTGAGTCCAGCAGCTTGCCCAGTTGTTGCGGATCGGTGCGCTGCAGCTTGGCCAGGTTCCCTTGGGCCGCCTCTTGGGAGCGGCGCACCAGCATCAGCAGGTCGTCGGCGCGCTCCTTCCCAAAGGTGTCCACCAGCAGGCGGCTGGCATAGTCCAGTCCACCGTGGATCATGAAGTTCTGGGTCTCGAGCATCTGCCAGAACTCTTCCAGTATCTCGGCCGTGAGTTCCGGCGTCACGCCGCGCAGATCGGCCAGTTCCTCGGTGAGCCGCTGCACGTCCGCCTCGGGCAGCGCGCGCAGAATCTCCTTGGCCAGCTTCTCGCCCACGGCCACCAGCAGGACCGCAGCCTTACGCAGGCCGCTGATGCCCGCCCCGTTCTGGCGTTTCGCTGCCCCGGTCTCGATTCCCTGCTCCGCCAAGATGCCAACCCCTTCGTCTGTCCCCCGCTTCTCTTGTCCCTGCCCCCGGCCGCTATTCGGAGTGAATCCAACTCTGCAGCAGCCGTGAGCTCTGCGTCGGCTCGCGCTGCAGATGGTCGGAGACCTGTTCGAAGATCTCCTGCGCCCGTATCCGTTCTGGGTCAGGAGACGGTGGCTCTGGCGGGTTCAATGCAGGCGGCGCGGCGCTTTGTGCCGGCAGTTGACGGCTCCCCTTGCCCGGCTTGGCCCCCTCTGCAGCCGCCATCGAAACCTTGCGCAGCGCCGGGCGCACTCCAAACGTCAGCACCACCAGCAGCCCCAGCAGCAGAGTTGCATATTTGACCAGCACCGGCGAGTTTTCCGTTTTGCTCAGCAATTGGCTCAACAGGGAGGCTGGCGGCGCGCCACGATTCTCATCGAAAGCCAGGTCCTGCACCGTCACCACATCCCCACGCGTTCCATCGAAGCCCACCGCAGCCTGCGCCAGGGTGGTCAGGTTGTGCAATTCGTCCAGTGAGCGCGGCTGCCACTGGGCGGGAAGACCTTTCGCATCTGCCCGCACCACCCGGTCATTGACCACAATCGCCGCCGTCAACCTCCGCACCCGCCCCGGGTTCTCAACCACATGGCGCACGGTCTTCGAGACGCCGTAAGTTCCCGATTCCGACTTGGAGGTTTGCGGAGGAGTTGTCTGGCGGGGGTATACAGGCAGGGCCTGCGAGTTGGGCGCGTTCGAAGCCGTGCCGGGAACTCCCGCAGCCACCGCCTGCGGGCCGCTCGACTGCTCGGTGCGCTGCATCGACAAGGTCGCCGTCTGGTCGGGATCGTAGGTTTCTTCGGTCTCCTCCGATGCGGCGGGATCGTAGTCCAGGGTGACCGAGGCGCGCACGTTGCCCGCGCCCGTCACCGGCTCCAAAGTCGAGATCAGTTTCTCTTCCAAAGCCTGCTCGGCGCTCAGGCGCAGCGCCTCGGGAGTCTTCGGTCCCAGGGGCAAATGACCGGCCGCATCCACCAGCACCACGCGGTCCGCAGTCAACCCATCCACGGCCGAAGCCACCAGGTTGCGAATCGCCTCCGGCTCGCCATCGGCAAGCGATGCGTGTCGCAGTTTCAGCACTACCGAGGCCTTGGCTGGCCGCTCCTCGTCGCGAAAGAGCGAGTCGTGCGGCAATACCAGGTGCACGCGCGCTGATTCGACGTCCGCCAGCGAGCCCACCGTGTGCTCCAGTTCGCCCTCCAGGGCGCGCTGGTAGTTGACCTGCTCGTCAAACTCCGAACCCACCCAGTTCGGCTTGTCGAACAGCTCAAACCCCATCCGCCCGCTCTTGACCCCACCCTTGGCGGCCGTTGCCAGGCGTGCCTTATCCAACTGTGCTGCTGGAACCTCAATGCCCGTCCCGTTGGCCGTCACTTCAAATGGAATCTGCGCCTGGGTCAGGGTCAGGCCGGTCTGGCGCGCATCGTCCGGGTCGAGGCCCGCGTAGAGGGTGCGCCAGTCGGTGCGCAGGCCGTACCACATCAATCCCCCCGCCAGTGCCCCGAGCAGTGCCACCACGACCAAGGTCCAGTTGCGCTGCGCCTGCGGCATCGACGCCCACAGCACCCGGCTCCGCGTCCACAGTGTCGACAGGCCCGCAGTCAGCGGACGCTCGCCCGTAGCGACCTGTCTGTTCCTCTCCAACTGTGCCCCCGCCGTGGCCATAATTTCCGCGTCCTGCCGACCTTGAAAGGGCGCCGCTTCAAAGGCTGTCGAAAAGCGTCCTTCGTTGAAAGGTACGGGCTTCAGCCCGTACATAAATCCCGCAAAATCAAGTGGGCTTTAGCCCCGAGGGAATGTCCGCACCGCACTCGAACTTAATCGGAAGTTCCCTAGAACTGCATGCTCATCACACTCTGGTAAGCCTGCACCGCCTTGTTCCGCACCGCGAGCGCGAGTTCGAAGGCCATGTCCGCCTTCTGGGTGGCAATCATCGCCTGGTGCACATCGATCCCGGAGCCGGTCATCAGCCCGTCCACGGCGGAACGCGCCTGGCTCTCCAGAGCATTTACCTGGCCCACGGCATCTGTCAGCAGGCTGCCGAAGGGCGTCGCGGGCTGGCTCGGCCCTCCACCTGGTCTCAGTCCTTCCGGGATAACCCCGAGACCGCCTGTGGCTGAAGTTGCGGCACCCATTGCGTTGATTCCGGTTTGCATTTGTTTTCCCCGACGTCTCATTTTTTTGACTTGCCGCGTCTTTGACTTGCCGCACCTGCGGCCTCGTCTCGCCGCCGGCCCGCTACGCTACGACTTGGCAATCTCCAGCGCCGACGAGATCATGCCCTTCTCCGCCTGCACGGCAGAGCCGTTCAGACCGTATGCACGCGTCGCCCCCATCAGGTCCACCATCTCTGTGAGGGGATTAATGTCCGGATAGGCCACGTATCCATCCGGTCCCGCGTCGGGATGTCCCGGATCGTAGCGCTTCAACGGAGGAGCAGTATCCTCGACCACCTGCGCAATCCGTACGCCCGGTGCCGCCACGTTCCCCGCGTTTGAGTTCAGTCCCGGCAACGCGGTCGCGCCATTTGAAGAAGGGGTCCCCGAGGCCTCGCTCAGCGAATCGAGAAATCCTGGATCGCCTCCATCTGCGGCAAAAACCACGTGCTGGCGGTGGTACGGCCCGCCGGTCGAGGTGCGCGTCGTCTCCGCATTCGCCATGTTGGCCGCCACCACTTCGGCGCGCATGCGTTCGGCTTGCATCGCCGATCCGGAAGTTTCCATCATTGCAAATAGATTCATTGCCGTTCCCCTCTCTCGCCGCTTCTCCACCTACCCTTACTTCGAGT
Organism: Acidobacteriaceae bacterium; assembly: GCA_003165075.1. Lineage (GTDB taxonomy): Bacteria > Acidobacteriota > Terriglobia > Terriglobales > Acidobacteriaceae > Telmatobacter. The sequence goes on from PLSM01000194.1 coordinate 40,832, forward strand.
CGGCATGAATCGCGTCTAGCTCGCGCTGGTACTCCTGGCGTAGCAGGGCCACGCCGGTCTTGAACTGCAACTGCGCCTCGGCAAGGTTCAGGCTCTCGCGGTCCATTGACACGTCGTTGCCGTCCGGGCGCGCAATCAGCCCCTCCACGGCCTTCACGCGCACCGGCCGCGGTCCGCTCCCCTGGTCGACCGCATTGAGAGCGCCGCGCATCTCCGCTCCGAAATCCATGCCCACAGCCTGGTAGCCGGGCGTATCGATATTGGCCATGTTGGCTGCGGTCAGCTTGGCTTCGCTGGTGGCCAGGTCCATGTAGCGCGCAATCTGCTCGCTCAGCCGCGTCTCGATCTCCATCCCTCCTGCCTCCCCTCGCGTGTTCTCGCCGGCTTCCGTCAGCCCTTCAAAAAGCCCTTCAATTGACCGACAACCCGAAGTCAATCTCCGCGGCGGTAAGCAGCGGTGCATCGCCGGCCAGGATCGCCGCCCTTTCCAGCACGTGCTCCAGCTCGCGCACATTGCCCGGCCAGGGATGAGCCGCTAGCCTCGCCAGCGCCGTGGCGTCGATCCGCTTGACCGGCGCGTCGCGGCCCATCTTCTCCAGAAAGTGCTCCACCAGCACGGGCAGATCCTCGCAGTGATCGGCCAGGGCCGGCGTGCGGATCAGAAAGACCGCGAGCCGATAGTAGAGATCGGGCCGGAACTCGCCGCTCTGTGTGCGCTGCGCCAGCGGGCAGTGCGTGGCCGCCACTATGCGCACATCCACTTTCACCGTCTCGTTGTCGCCCACCCTTTGCAATTCGCCGCTCTCTACAAAGCGAAGTAGCTTGGACTGCAACCCCAGCGGCATCTCGCCGATTTCGTCCAGCAGCAGCGTGCCTCCGTCGGCGGCCTCAATGCGGCCGGTGCGGCCCTGCACCGCGCCGGTGAACGCTCCGCGGGTGTGGCCAAACAACTCGGCCTCCAACAGCGCTTCGGGAATAGCCGCACAGTTGATGGCGACAAACGGCTTGCGGCTGCGGGTTGAAAGCCGGTGCAGCGCTTCGGCCACAATTTCTTTGCCCGAGCCTGTCGGCCCCTCGATCAGTACCGGCGTGGCGCGCGCGGCCACCAGGCGGATACGGCGGCTGACTTCGAACATGCAGGGCGCATTGCCCACCAGTTCGGGAATCCGCTCGCACGTCGCGGCCTGGCTGGCTTTTCCGGGAAGGTCTGCGGCCGTGGAACGCGCCAGAAGCGGGATGGGAATCATCTGTTCCGCAGTCCCGCCCGGGGTCGCCGATTTCAACCTCGGAACCGGATGCGACACGGCAGGAATCGCGCGCTTCGTTGCCGGGGTACTGTCGGCTCCGCCATCTGTCTCCCTCAACACGGGAGCGGCATTCCAGGTCGCGGTATCCGAGTCCTGGCTGCGGCGCAGGGCATACAGAAGCTCCTGGCGATGGGGCCCGCGCGGGCTCTCATGTGTCGATGAACTCCCCGTGGTCACCAGGTCCACATCGGGAAAGATGGAACGAAACTCCTTCAGAAACTCGTCGCGATCGAGATCGGGGAGCCAGGAATCGACGATCACGGCCTCGGGAACGCCGGCCGCGGCTTCAGCCCAGGCCTGGGCGCCGCCTTCGGCTTCGCGCACCTGCCAGCGCAGGCCGGTAAGAATTTGGCTGAGCCGCTGGCGGAAGCTGCGGTCGGCGCTGGCCACCAGCGCGGTGCGCGGACGAAGCCGAGGGGCGACAGGAACGACAGGGACGGTAAAGGGTTGCATCTGCTTTCTCCTTCAATTGGGACAGTTGTGCTGGGGAAGTTTATCGTGCTTCGGCGAAGGCGCCGGCCGGGGATGCCGCAACTGCGGCCGCAGCGTGTACCGGATCGATACCGAGTGCGATTTCGCCTTCCAGGGGAACGGTGTAGCCCTGGCCTCGCACCGTGCGAATCAGTTTCCCCGGAGCCGGATCGTGCAGCTTGCGGCGCAGATAATTCACATACACATCCACGATGTTGGTGGTCTGCGCCGGCTCCATCTTCCACACTGAATCCAGCAGTTCCACCCGCGAGACCGAGTGGCCGCGATTGAGCATCAAGTGCTCAAGCAGGGCAAACTCCTTGTTGGTCAGCTCGACCGGCTGCCCGGCGCGGCACGCCGTGCGATCCAGCCGGCTGACCTCAAGGTCGCCTGCACGCAGCATCAGTCTGGCCTCGCGCTTGCGGCGCAACAAGGCGCGGCATCGCGCGCGCAGTTCATAAAGGCTGAAGGGTTTCAGCATCAGGTCGTCGGCCCCGTGGTCCAGGCAGCGTACCCGCGTTTCCACTTCCTGGCGCGCCGTCAGCACCAGCACAGGAAGCTCGCCGTCCATCATCCGAACCTCATCCAGGACCTGCTCTCCGTCCTTGATGGGCATATTCAAATCCAAAATTGTCAGGTCGGGCAGTTCCTCGCGAAACGCTTCCACTGCGGCTGCTCCGTCGCAGGCCACGCGAACACGATGCCCTTCGGTCTCCAAACCTCGCTTTAGAAATAGCCCCAGCGCCTTGTCGTCTTCGGCAATCAATAACCTCATTGCGGTCCTTCCCTGCGCCGACGGCGGCCTGTCAAGCCCGGCAGCTTCCATTTCTGAGCCGGTTGGCTTAATGTGCCCTAACCGTGGCTCCTCTCTACTGTCTTGCGCAATAGAAAGGAACTCAAGGCTGGAACCAGGAAATGCACTGGTGCGATTCCTAAAATGGATGTGGCGAAATGCGAAGTCCCAAAACGGCGTGACCAGCGTGCGTCCGCTGGTTCCGGGGGCTCGATTCTGCTTGAAAGCCAGGCCGGGGAGCAGCCTCGAGCTTTATTCCATCTCTCTCAGACCCTGGCGCTTCATCCCTTTTCGATTTGCCCTCGAGACGCCCTTGTGCAAATACATCTGCGCATCCGCCTGGTCGAGAAGCTCTTTCAACGTCTTGCCCACGGTGTGCTCGGCCAAGCCGAACGAGGCCTCCACGCGGATCTTCTGCGGGCCGTGCCTTCCCTGCACTGTGTAGTTCCCACAAACCCAGGCCCGCAGCTGCTCGGCATGCGTATGTGCCGCCTCGATGCCGCCATCGAACAACACCAGAAACTCGTCACCGCCCCAGCGGCCGATCATGTCGCCGGAGCGGCAGGCCGAGCGCAGTTCCCCGGCAAACTGTTTCAACAGTTCGTCGCCCACCAGGTGCCCATGATCGTCGTTCACCCGTTTGAATTCATCGATGTCGATCATGACGGCGCAAAAGGCTTGAGCGGCATTGATGCGCTGCTGCAGTTGGCCCTCCACCCACGGCCGGCTGCCCAGGCCCGTCAGCGGATCGCAGGACGCGATGTATTCAGCTTCCTCCAATCTCGATTGATAGGCAGAGACCTGCCCTTGAAGCTGCTGAACCACAGCCTTGCCTTCGGCGGTCATCCTGTCAATCGAGGTCTTCAGATCCGATGCGCTTCTCTCGATCGAGGCGCGAATCTCGGTCACGTCCTCGAGATTGGCGATCGATTTCAGGCGCGTGGTCACCTCGTCCATCTGTTGTGCGCAGCGCAGATCCCGGTCGCCGACGGACTCGGCGGTGCGGGCCACCACCAGCAGCAGTTCCTTCACCTCTGCAGCCTTTTGCTCGTAGTGGCGGGCCGTGCGTCTACCCCAGTCCTGCAGTCGCTCCCGGGTGCAGCTCCGTGTAGACGCGACCAGCTCCGGGCTCACCTCCGCATAGAGCCTTTCCACCAGACCGGCCAGACTCCGCTTCAAATCCGGTCCCAGTGCCGGACAGGCATCCACGCTGCAATTTCCCATCTCGATCAAGGCCGACCGATAGGCGTCGATCACCACCTGGACGGTGCCTCGATCCTCCTCGTCGCCGCGATCTCCGATTCCGCTTTCCGCACTGTCCAGATACTTCTTCAGGGAAATCATTCGCTCGCCGCCGCACTGTCCCCCGCCCACGTTCAGGATGGGCAAGCTAAAGCAGGTTTATCGGCCGGTCGTGCCCATCCCGATAGCCCTCTACGTACCAGAAGTTTCTCCTTATCCGCTTCTCCGGCTTGCCCGATGCCGCCTTTGAGCCCCATCGGGCGATGAAAAGAAAAAAAGATTGGCACGATTCGCTTTTTATTCGCTATAATGCGCCCATGGCAGTCACTCGAAGGCAAAAAGAGGTTCTCGATTTCCTGGAGTCATTCGTCGCTCGCAATAGCTATTCCCCTTCTTTTGAAGAAATTGCCCGCGGCATGGGGCTCAAAAGCCTGGCCACCGTGCACAAGCACATTACGAACCTCGAAAAGAAGGGGCTGCTGGACCGCGTCCACAACCGCAGCCGCTCGATCGACGTGCTGCCGCCAGGCGCCCGCACCCGGTCCAGCGACCGGCTTCCGCTCGCGGGCAGAATCGCCGCCGGCTTGCCGGTGGAGACCTCCGAAATCCCTGAGAGCATCTCGCTCCACGACGTGGTCGGGAACCGCGACGTATTCGCTCTCGAGGTGCGCGGTGACTCCATGCGCGACGAACACATCATCAACGGCGATTATGTGCTGGTAGAACGCACGCGGACGGCCCGCCAGGGAGAGATCGTGGTGGCTCTGGTCCACGGCGCCGAAACCACTTTGAAGCGCTTCTTTCCTGAAGGACAAATGGTGCGCCTGCAGCCATCCAATGTGGAGATGGATCCCATCTACGTGCCCGCCGCCCAGGTCGCCATTCAGGGCCGTGTGCTGGGTGTGCTGCGCAAGTACCGGTGATCCATCGCCAGTCCCTTTAACTGAAGAAGGCGCGACACCCGGCATGTTCGCCGAGTCTCGCGCCTTCGCACTCTGCCCGTTACCAGGGCCGCCTTAAATGGCGTGGGCCTTCCCTAAGCCAGCATGCGCTGGATTTTTTCCTCAATCACGTTCTGGGGCACATACCCCACCACTTGGTCTGCGACCTTCCCGCCCTTGAAGAACAATAGCGTTGGTATCCCGCGGACTCCGTAGCGCGAGGGTGTCGCGCCATTTTCATCCACGTTCACCTTGGCCACCTTCAGCTTGCCCGCGTACGCAGCGGCGACTCCGTCCACAATGGGTGCAATGGCTTTGCATGGGCCGCACCACACAGCCCAGAAATCCACCAGGACCGGTTGCTCACTGCGCAGTACTTCCTGGTCAAACGTCGCATCGCTTACTTCCACTACTCCCAATCCAGCCATGACTCTCCTTGTGGCATTCGCCTCTACCCAGTGTAGTGGCAAGGGCGCTTGTATGAGATGCGGCAGTGTGGAAGAAAGTCGCAAACGGTCATGGCTGGTCACCTCTCGGGCGCTACGAAATCCCCGCCGCGCAGTGGGCTATTTACTCAGCTTCCCTGTCGCGAAAAGTCGCGCAAATCGTCTCGCACAAAGACAAGCGCCCGGATCCCATACAGGACCACGGGCGCTAGAGCAGCCCTCCCCCAGAACTGCCCACGGAGCGAATTTATGGTTTCCTCGGCCGAATAGCAAGCAAACTTAGGTAATCGTTACAGTAACCACAATTCGCAATTTGGCCGGGATAACCCCTGTGAAAAAACCGGGTTGGCGATGCGGGAAACAGTCTCCAGGGCGAAATGGAACCAAAAGGGGCACGGGAGAGACCCGCCAGCGCCTCACTTCTGGCTTTGGCCGAACATCTGGCTTGCCCCGGCATTTTCAAACCGGCAGTCTCGAATCTCCGATTCCGGAAAATCCACCAGCGCTTGCCGGATTGCCTCCGTGGCCATCCCCAGATCTTTTTCCTCCACAATCACCAGAACTGAAGGCCCCGCGCCGCTCAACGCCGCGCCAAGAATGCCATGGCTGCCCGCCAGGGGCAGCAGTCTTGGCAACAACGGGCAGATCGCCGCGCGATAGGGTTGGTGCAGGCGGTCGCTCATGGCCGCGCGCAGCAGGTCGCCGCGGCCCTGCGCAAACGCCAGCCCCAGCAGCGATGCGGCTTGGATATTCGCCACCGCATCGGCGCGCGAATAGCTCTCCGGCAGGATGCCGCGTGCCTCCGTGGTGGCCAGTGGATGGGCCGGAGAAACGACAATCGCCCGCCATTCGGCTGGCGGCGCCACGCGGGCCGCGTACACCTTTCTTCCCTCGCATGCTGCAATCACGAAACCGCCCAGCCAGCAGGCCGCAGCGTTGTCAGGATGCCCCTCCAGCGCACTTGCCTCTTCGAGAATCTCGTCGCTGCTCCAGCCCAACTCGCCAAAGTGCACGCCCAGGGCGATGGCCGCCAGCCGGCCAGCCGCCGATGACCCGCATCCCATCCCCAGCGGAATTCCGTTCACCATCCGAATGGCCAACGGCACGACCCGTCTGCCGTTTTCTGTAAGCAGGCGTTTGTAAATCTCCAGGATCAGGTTGTCTTCGGTCCGCCCGCAGCGCTCGCGGTCGCGCCCGCTCGCGGCAATTGAGAACTCTTCGGCAGTGTCGGCTTCAATCTCCAGAAAGAAGCTCAGAGCCACTGCCGCGGCATCAAAGCCCGCGCCGAGATTGGCCGAGGTTGCCGGCAGGCGAAGCCTGAACGACGCGCTCATCCCGCGCGTTCCTTCATGGCAGCTAGAACTGCGGCCGGAGTGGCGTCCACAGCCACCGCGTCACGCCGCAACCCTTCGATCTCCGCTTCGTGTCCGGCCAGCTCCTGCTCATTCAGCAGGGTTCCCCGATGAAAGTCTATGGTGTAGTCGGCATCTTTGAGGGTGTGGCCCGTGAGCACCAGAACGACGGTTTCGCCCGATGCCACCTTGCCCTGCGCACGCAGTTTCTTCAACCCCGCAAGGGTCACCGCCGACGCCGGCTCGCAGCCCAGTCCCTCGGCGCCCAATTCCGCTTTGGCAATGGCAATCTCTGTCTCGGTCACGTCGAGGCACCAGCCTCCAGTGTCCTTGATAACCCGCGCCGCCTTCCGCCACGAGGCAGGGTTGCCAATGCGAATCGCGGTGGCGCGGGTGTGCGCCTCCACCGGCTCCAGCGCCTCTCCTCGGTTGCGGGCGATGCTGCGAACCAGCGGGTTGGCCCCTTCCGCCTGGATGACCGAGATGCGCGGCTGGCGCGCAACCAGGCCCAGCTCATGCAGCTCACGAAACCCTTTGCCCAGCGCCGAACTGTTGGCCAGGTTGCCTCCGGGAACAATCAGGTGGTCCGGCACAATCCAGTCGAAAGCCTCGGCAATCTCGAATGCCGGTGTCTTTTGTCCTTCCAGCCGGTAGGGGTTCACTGAGTTGAGCAGGTAGATCGGCGCCTCGCGCACAATCTCGGTCAACACCCTGACGCACCCGTCAAAATCGGTCTTGAGCTGGCACGTTACAGCGCCATAGTCCATGGCCTGCGACAGCTTGCCCCAGGCAATCTTGCCCTCGGGAATCAGAACCAGGCTGCGCATCCCCGCGCGCGCGGCATACGCCGATACGGCGGCCGAAGTGTTCCCCGTGGAGGCGCACGCCACCCACTCGAACCCGCGTTCCTTAGCCACGCTGATCGCGGCCGTCATGCCTGTATCTTTGAACGATCCGCTGGGATTCATTCCCTGGTGTTTGGCGAAGAGCTGGTCAATGCCCAGAGCTTTGGCCGAGCGGGTCAGCAAATACAGCGGCGTATTGCCCTCACGGAGGGTGACTACGTTCCCAAAGCTGTCCAGAATGGGCAGCAACTCGCGGAAGCGCCACACGCCGGACTGGTCAAGCATCTCTGAGGAGCAGCGGCGTTCTCGCCACAGCCACTTCAGTGCTCCGGGATTGGGCCGGTCAGGTCCGCGGCGCTGGCTCCAGCCCGGATATTCCACCTCAAAAAGATCCCCGCATTGGGCGCAGCGAAAATCTGGCCGGGCCTCGGCGCCTGAGATGCGCTCTCCGCATCCGAAACAGCGTAACTGGTGCAGATTGTCGTTCATCGCTGGTGTTAGCCTACCAGCGTAGGGAGGTTTTTGCTCGCCTCGGAGGTCCGAATCGTATGATGCCGAACCGAATTGCCGTTGCATTGCTCGGATTGGTGTGCTTCTCCGCGGTCATGGCCCAGGCCCCGCTGCGCGTAGCTGCGGCTGCCGACCTGGGGCCCGTGCTCCCGCCGATTCTGGAGCAGTTTCGCCAATCCACCGGTATTCGCGCTGAAGCCACTTTCGAGGCCTCGGCCGCCCTCACTGCACAAATCCAGAACGGCGCGCCATTCGACGTTTTCTTGTCGGCGGATCTCAGTTACCCCAAGCGCCTCATCGACGCCGGTCTGGCCGATGCGGCGGGTTCTGCTGATTCCTCCACGCCGATCACCTACGCCAGGGGCACTCTGGTTCTCTGGGCGCATAAGGACTCGAAACTGCCCCCGCCATCGCTCGACCTGTTGCGCAGCCCCGATCTCAAACGTCTGGCCATCGCCAACCCCGATCGTGCTCCCTACGGCAGGGCCGCGGTGGCCGCGCTCACCAGCCTCAAACTCTACGACTCCCTCAAGCCGCGCCTGGTCACAGCCGAGAATATCTCCCAGACCGCACAGTTTGTCGATTCGGGGAACGCCGACGCTGGATTGATTTCGCTCACCTCTGCGCTCACGCCTCGCCTTGCGGCCAGCGGAAACTACTTCGTGATTCCGCGCGACCTCTATCCGCCCATCGAACAAGGTGCGGTCATTGTGAGCCGCACCACGCAGCGTGCAGCCGCACACAAGCTGCTCGACTTTCTGCTCTCCGCTCCCGTACAGGCTCAGCTCGCCAAGAGCGGCCTCACCCCGGTTCACTGAGGAAAATGGACTGGCAAGCGCTCGCCCTCACTCTCAAACTGGCCTCGGTCACCACGGTGATCCTGCTCGCCGTGGCCGTGCCCTTGGCCGCGCTTTTGGTACTGGGGCGCGGGCGCTGGCTCTCGGCCCTTGAAGCGTTGGCTGCTCTGCCCTTGGTGCTGCCGCCCACCGTGCTCGGATTCTTCCTGCTCGTCCTGTTAGGACCTCGCACCTCCTTCGGGCGCGGAATCATTGCCCTCCTCGGTCATCCGCTGGCTTTTTCGTTCTCCGGTCTCGTGGTTGGCTCCGTCATCTATAGCCTTCCCTTCGCGGTGCAGCCTATCGTCGCCGGTTTCGCCGCCGTAGAAACATCGTTGGTGGACGCGGCGCGCCTGCTCGGTGCAAGTTCTGCGCGGCTGGTCCTCAGCCTCCTGGTCCCGCTTGCCCGCCGCTCCATCCTGGCCGCGGCCGTCCTGTGTTTCCTGCATACGGTGGGGGAGTTCGGTGTAGTGCTCATGCTGGGCGGCGACATCCCCGGAGCCACGCGGACTCTCTCCATCGTCCTCTACAACCAGGTGGAGAACTTCGATTACGCCGCGGCCAATCGCACCGCGGCCATTCTTCTGGTGCTCAGCGTAACGGCCTTGGCGGCAATCTACACTGGCAGTCGCCCGCGCGGAGGCCGCCGTGCTTGAACTGGCGCTCGATGCGCGTCGCGGCAGCTTTCACCTCCGCGTCAATTGCCGCTTCACGTCGGAGTGGACGGTAATCTTCGGTCCCTCCGGCTCGGGCAAGAGCACGCTGCTCCGCCAGCTTGCGGGCCTCGACCGGCCGATTCGCGGGCGCATCGCGCTCGATGAGCATTTGTTGACCGACACGGACCGTGGCATTTACCTCAAACCTGGTCGACGACACACCGCGCTGGTTGCACAGCAGCCCGCACTTTTTCCTCACCTCAGCGTCACCGCCAATGTGGCGTATGGCCTGGCCGCCCTTGACAAACAAAGCCGCGCGGTACGAGTTGACGAGATGCTGGAACTGGTCGACGCTCGGGACCTGGCCACGCGCCGGCCGCAAAGCCTTTCCGGCGGCGAAGCGCAGCGCGTTGCCCTGGCGCGGGCCCTCGCACCTCTGCCTCGGCTCTTATTGCTCGATGAGCCCTTCGCTGCCTTGGACGGCACCGCCAGCGACGCGCTGCTGGGGCGGTTGCAGAATTGGATCAGCGAGCACCGCGTTCAAACGGTTCTGGCTACTCACGACGCTACCGATGCCTTTGCCACCGGTGCAGAGGTCGCCCTGCTGCGCGAAGGATGCCTTGCCGCACTGGGACCAGCCGATGAAGCCCTCGCCTCAGAGCGCGCCCGCCTATTGGGCCGCATTGGAACCCCCTAGTATCCCGCCTTTAAAGTTCGCATCGAAAATGAGCTGTCTTCCTGAGCGAAGATTGGCGCGTATTTTGCGCCAATCGGAGTCGAAGAACCTGCGGTTCGGGACCTCAACTTATGCAATGAACTCCTGAGGCGTGATCTTCGGCCGGTAGCCCCCCATCGATTCATTCAAATCCCACCAGCACGGGTTCCATCTCTAATTGAATACCGAACTTCGCTTCAACGGCCCCCGTAATCTGCGCGGCCAGGGCCATGATCTCTGCGGCCGTTGCGCCGCCACGATTGATCAGAGCCAGCGTGTGGCGCGACGACACGCCGGCAGCGCCCAGCGCGTAGCCCTTGGCAAACCCAGACTGTTCGATGAGCCACGCAGCCGGGATCTTGGACCGGCCCACATTCTCCGGGTCCGGCCCGGCAGGAAAGCGCGGAGGCTGGACTCCGATTCCGGCCGCAATCTGCTGCAAGAGCTCATTTGTCACCACGGGGTTCTTGAAGAAGCTTCCGGCGCTGCGGCAATTCGGGTCGCCTTCGACCAGCAGCATTCCCTTCGATTGGCGAATGCGGCGCACGGCGCCAGCCACATCGGCGAGACTTGCGGTCTTCGAACCATCTGCAAATGCCCGTTGCAGGTCTGCATAGCGCAGCGTGGGCGCGCCGCCGTGGGTCAGGCGGTAGTCCACCCGCGTCACGATAAAACGCCCACGATCCGTAGAGTTGAAGCGGCTGCGGCGATAGGCGAAACCGCACTCGGCGGCATTAAGTTCTACGAAGGCGTGCCCCTGCAGATCATAGGCCCGCACTCGCTCGATGGACGACGCCACTTCCTGCCCATACGCGCCCACATTCTGCACCGGCGTTCCGCCCACCGTCCCCGGAATTCCCGCCAGGCATTCGACGCCCGCACAGTTGTCCCGCACCGCACGCTCTACAAATCCGTCCCAGTCCTCGCCTGCCGCCACTGAATAAATCTTCTGCTCCGCGTCATTCGCCGCAGCAATGCCGCGCAGTGCCACGCGCAGAGCCAGGCCGCTGAATCCCGCATCGGAGACCAGCAGGTTGCTTCCGCCGCCGAGCACAAAAAGCGGAGCGCCGTGTTCCCGCGCCCACGTCTCCGCCTCTGCAATATCTTCCTCGCTTGCCGCCTCTGCAAACCAGCGCGCGGGACCGCCAATGCCAAAGGTGGTAAACGGGGCAAGCGGCTTATTCTCTTTGAGGAGCATTGCGTCAAGGCTACACCAGAGCGGCTCCCGATTCATAAGCCCTGCTCCGCCGGTTCTCGCTTCACCGCTGTAATTGAAAAACCGCTGAATTGAATTTCCGGTAGAATGAATACAGGCAACTTCCCTGCCGGAGGCAAAAATGTATCCAGAACTAATGGTCATTCCCATGCGCGAGGAATTGGTGCGCGCTGGAATCAAGGAAACTCGAACCGCCGAAGAGGTGGATACTGCGCTGGCTCAGCCGGGCACATCCATGGTGGTGGTCAACTCGATCTGCGGTTGCGCGGCGGGCAAGATGCGCCCCGGTGTGCGGCTGGCGCTGGCCAATTCCAGCAATCTCCCCGACCACAAGATCACCGTCTTTGCCGGGCAGGACCGCGAAGCCACTGAGCGCGCCCGTGGATACTTCGAGGGCAACCCTCCCAGTTCCCCATCCATAGCCATCCTGCGCGATGGCAAGCTGGTTTACCTGATGCAGCGTTCCCTCATCGAGCAAGCCACAGCCCAGCAGATTGCCGGCGAACTGATCCGCGCCTTCGACGAATTCTGCGCCAAGACAACCGCGTAAGACAATCTTTGAGCAACGCAAAACGGCCTCCCGCATGGGAGGCCGTTTTGCGTGTTGACAGTTTGCCTGCTCCCCTCAGTCGCCCTCGGTTGCGACCGGCAGTGCCTGCACCTTGCTGTGGCGTATCGAGTAGCCAAAGTAAATAACCAGCCCGAACAACAGCCAGCTGATCATCACCACCCAGGTAATCAGTGGCAGATTGATCATCAGATAGAGTGCCGTAATGATCCCCAGGATCGGCACCAACGGAACGAAGGGCGTTTTGAATGGCCGCGCCATATTCGGATGCCGCACCCGCAGCACCCACACTCCGGCGCACACAATCGTGAAAGCCAGCAGCGTGCCGATATTCACCAGCTCGGCGAGCCGGTCCACCGGCAGAAAAGCTGGAAGAATGGCCACGACAGTTCCCACCGCAATTGTGGAAATCCACGGCGTGCGAAACTTGGGATGAATGGCGGACGCCCACTTGGGCAAGAGTCCGTCGCGGGACATCGAGAAGAAGACGCGCGACTGTCCCAGCAGCATCACCAGCATCACGGTCCCCAAGCCAAACACTGCGCCAATCTTCACCAGCAGCGATCCCCAGCTCACCCCTGTCGCATCGATGCCCATCGCCACCGGGTCGGCAACGTTCAGGCTTCTGTAGTTCACCAGCCCGGTCAGCACCGTGGAAACCACGATATACAGGATGGTGCAGATCACCAGCGAGCCGAGGATACCGAGCGGCATATCTTTTTGCGGATTCTTGGCCTCCTGGGCTGCAGTGGAGACAGCGTCAAAGCCGATATATGCAAAAAAAATCGACGCCGCACCGGCGGCAATCCCGTGCCAGCCGAAGTTTCCGTGCCCATCGGAAGGCGGAATGAACGGGTGCCAATTCATTCGCGCAACTTCCGGATGGCGGATGAGGAAGTAGGTTCCCAGAACCAGGAAAATGCCCACCACGCCTAGCTTCACAAACACGATCACGGTGTTCAGGTTGGCCGACTCTTTGATGCCGATCACCAGAACGGTTGTAACCACCAGGATCGCCAGAATGGCCAGCAAGTTGAAGAGCGCCGTTACGTGCGGCAGCCCTGCCGAATCCGTTCCCGGCGGCAGCGAAGCCAGCGGCAGCCATCGTTCGTGAAAGAACACCAGCACGGTTCCCGGCGTTGCCGTCAGCCGCGGCGGAAAATAAATGTGCAATTGCTGCAACAGGCTGTTGAAGTAGCCCGCCCATCCGGCAGCCACACCGGCCGCGCCAAAGCCGTACTCCAGCCCCAGGTCCCAGCCGATAATCCAAGCCACAAACTCGCCCAGCGTCGCATACCCGTAGGTGTAGGCTGACCCGGCGATGGGGATGATGGAGGCAAATTCGGCATAGCACAATCCTGCGAAGGCGCAGGTAATCCCGGCCAGCACAAAACTTAAGGCGACTGCCGGACCGGCGTGCTTTGCCGCGGCTTGCCCGGTGAGCACAAAGATGCCTGCACCGATGATTGCGCCGATGCCGAGGGTGATCAGGTTCAGCGCGCCCAGCGAACGTTTGAGCGTGTGTTCCCCTTGCTCACCAGCTTCTTTCGTCAGCATCGACATTGGTTTAATACGCAGCAGCCTGGGCATGAACGAGGGAGTTCCTCCTCAACAGTTAAAATCGGAGCCTGATTGCAATTGGCTCGCGGCGCGCCGCGACCAAAAGAGATAGACCGGAATGCCAAGCAAAACAAGCACAAGACCCGGCCAGGTGTACTGGGGCTTATAACGCAATAATACGATACAGATCCACGTCGCCATCACTACATACAGCGCTGGAAGAACGGGATAACCCAGTGCTTTATAGGGCCGCGGCGTGTCCGGCCGCTTCCTGCGCAGCACAAATAAACCCACGATGGTCAGGATGTAAAACACCAGCACCGCAAAAATGATGTAGTCCAGCAACTGGCTATAGGAGCCCGAGACGCACAACAGCGCAGTCCAGCATGCCTGCACCAGCAAGCCCGCTGCCGGAGTGCGGTAGCGCGGATGCAGTTTGCCGACGGACTTGAAAAACAAGCCGTCCTGGCTCATGGCGTAGTACACGCGCGCTCCGGCCAGCGACATGCCGTTGGCGCAGCCAAACGTTGAGACGAGAATGGCCGCGGCCATCAGGTACGCTCCGCCGGAGTGGAAGATCACCTCCAGCGCCGCCGTAGCCACGCGATCCTCCGATGCATATTGCAGCCCGCGCGCCAGTGCCGTGCTACCGTTGGGATCGCCGTGCATGGGCAGCACCAGCAGGTAGCCCAACGACACCAGAAAATACACGGTCAGCACAAATCCCACGCCCAGAATCAGCGACAGTGGAATGTTGCGCCGCGGATTCTTTACCTCGCCTGCGGTGAACGTAATGTTGTTCCATGCATCGGCCGAGAACAGCGAGCCCACCTGGACCACCGCCAGAATCACGATCAGGTTCACCAGCATCGTAGGACCGCCAACGCCCACCTGCACCGGGTGCAGCGAACTCCATCCCGCGTTCTTCCAGAACTGGCTCCAGCCCGCGCCAAAGTTTGCGTTCCACGCCGTCACGTTGCGCCCCACCGTGAACGCGAACAGCACCAGCGCCGCCAGGGACAGTGCCTTCGCGGTAGTGAAAATGTTCTGGATCAGCGCGCCAAGCTTCACGCCGAAGACATTCACAATCGCCAGCAGAATCACGATGACAATGCCCGTAAGATTGGCCGTATTGACGCCGATCTCCATGTTGCCCAGCACCATGGGCCCCAACTTGAGCGCGGGCACGTGCGCAATGTGCCACAGCCAGTGAGTGGTAGAGATGGTGGGGAAAAACACGCCCAGGAACTTGCCGAAAGCCACGCACACCGCGGCGATGGTGCCGGTTTGAATTACCAGAAACAGCGTCCAGCCATACAGAAAGCCCCACAGCGGCCCCAGCGACTCGCGCAGATACACGTATTGCCCGCCGGCCTTAGGCATCATCGCCGCTAGTTCGCCGTAGCTCAGCGCGCCGATCATGGTCAGCACGCCCGTGACCACCCACGCACCCAGCAGAAGCGCTGGCGAATTGGCAACGCGCGCAATGTCCGCATCCACAAGAAAAATACCGGACCCAATCATGGACCCGGCAACAATGGCGGTGGAACTGAACAGTCCGAGAGTCTGCACCAGCCCAGGCGTACTGGGCGCTGCGGCGGTTCCTTCGATTGGAGTAGCGTTTGGGGTCGTCACCTTGCTCGGTTTTACTTGAATTGGCAAAGATTGTCTTCTGTTTTTTAAGGTGGGCTCGGGCCTGCGCTTGGCTAAATCAATCGCGACTGAGTTCCTGCATCCAGCGGCGAAATTCAGCCGCGGGGTCTGTGGCGCGAAAGATGGCCGCAGAAACAGCCACGGCACTTGCGCCCGCTGCCAGCACCATGGGTGCAGTGGCCAGCGTGATGCCCGCGGCAGCCGTCAGCACCACGTCTGGTCCGGCCTGCTCGCGCAATTTGCGCACGCCTTCCGGCCCGATCGGCGGCTTCGAAGTCTGCTTGGTTGTGGTGGCGTACACGGGGCCGACAGCCAGGTAATCCACCGGCGCGGCGAGAATGCCCGGCAAAAGTGCGTCGCTACCCCCGAACGTGCCTATGATGCGTTCGGGACCAAGCAGGCGCCGTGCTTCCGCGGGCGTTGCGTCTCCGGCATCCACGTGCACGCCGTCAAATTTCATCGCGGCCACCAGGTCGGCGCGGTCATCCAGAATCAGCTTCACCTGTCCCGCTGGCATCGCAGCGCGCAGAGCGGCGCCATCCGCCAGCATTTCCGCATCGGAGCCTGATTTATTCCGGTATTCCAGCAGCGTTATGCCCGCCTCAGTCAGCGAGCCGCCCAGCCGGCGTAGAAACTCGTCGCGTCCAGCCGATGGAATGATCGAGGAATCAAGAATGGGATATACACGCGGAATCTTGAAGGCCATGCATTCAAGTTAGACTGAAGCACCTGTGCCTGTCTGTGATAGAGAACCGGGGAACAGAGAACGATTCATTCAGAGTGACCGCGTATCCCGTGCCCGCATCCGCAATCGAACACGCACCCTCTTGTTCCCTGTTCCCTGTCTCTCTTACATCTCGTCTGCGGAAGGCCCGTAACATCCCGGTATCTTCTTGTCGAGCATGCGCAGATACACGCCCAACTGGGCCCGGTGATGAATCATGTGGTCCAGAACCCAATTCCGGAAGACTTGGTACTTCGACTCATCGATCCACGTCTGGCCCCCGGCAACGAACTTCCAATTCTCATCCCACTTCTTGGGCGCAAAGTTGGCCAGTTCCTCCTTGGCCTTGGCAACCTGCCGGTCATATTGCTCCAACAGCGCCGCCTTCGACGCGGGAACGTACGGCTCGAATTTGTGGTCCGCCGGAAATTCCAGCTTGTCGGTGGTCAAGGTATGCGAAGCCCAATCGCCGGCGCAGTCTGACACGTGTCCAGCCAGCCGGCCAAGGCTCATGGATTTGGGATGGGGTTTGTAGTTGAAATCGACATCGGCCGGAATAGCATCCAGCACCTTGCGTGTCGAAGTGGTTTCACGGTCGTATTCGGCGATGAGTTCCTTTTGAAAATCCATCTTCGCAACCTCCCTTGTTGCCAAGAAAGGATATCCGATTTCGCCCACAAAAGGCGAAGAAAAAGCGATAAATTTACACTCCTTAATCCTGCGCTCATCGCGCCAGGGCAAACGCAATATACGCTCCGCCCACTGGCCCATTGCGATCCCGCCCGCCGCTTGCCGCAATCACCACGTACTGTCGTCCGCGCACCATGTAGGTTGAAGGAGTAGCCACCCCCGCAAACGGCAACTCATTCTCCCAGAGCAACTTGCCAGTCCGGCTGTCAAATGCGCGAAACTTGCGGTCATACACCGTGGCCCCAATGAACAGCACCCCGCCTGCCGTCACAATCGGCCCGCCATAGTTCTCGGTTCCCGTATTCTTCATCCCTTTGCGGGCAAGGTCGGGGTACTCGCCCAGTGGAATTTTCCACAGGTACTTGCCGGTTTTCAGGTCAATTGCGTTCAGTGTGCCCCACGGCGGCGCAATCGCCGGGTATCCGTCCGGATCGAGGAACTTGCGATAGCCGGTGAAGGTATACGGCTCCGCCTCCGGTGCCTGGGTCTGCTGCGCCGCAGTCATTCCCAGGTAGCGCAAAAGTGCTTCGAGATCGTGCCCTTGAAGCTCGGGCATTGGCGGCATGCGCCCCTTGCCATGGTGAATGCGATCGATAGTCTGCGCCGCAGTCATACGAGCGCTCAAACCGATGAGCATTGGGAAGGCCGGAGGAATTCCCTCGCGGTTGTCGCCGTGGCAAATGGCACAGCGCTTCTCATAGACGGCCGCGCCCGCTCCATCGTCGGTTCCTTCGGCGGCCTTTCCCTTCACAGCAGCAGCCGCCATCTCCTTGCCTGCATCGGTCCCAACTGGTCCGCCCGCGCGAAGGTAGTTGATCAGTGCGTCTAGTCGCGGCGCATCGATGTTGGCAAACGAAGGCATTCTGCCCGTGCCTTGCCGGATGGTGTTCGATATTTTCGCCGGTGTGAACCGTTTCCCCACGTCGACCAGCGACGGAAACGCCGGTGGCGAGCCCTTGCGATCCAGCCCATGGCACATCGCGCACTGTTCTCGATAGACCCGTTCTCCGGGGCTTCCTTCCTGTCCAGCAGCGGCCAGACCGCCAGTCCACGCCATCTCGCTTGCGTTCACATACAAGACACCCGCGGCCGGGTCGATTGCCGGTCCGCCCCACTCCGCGCCGCCGTCGAAGCCGGGAAAAATCACCGTCTGCTTGTCGATTGCAAACGGAATGAACTGCCCATCGCTGTGAAACTCGTGAAATGTCTTCGCCGCCCATGCATGCGCGTCGGGCGTGCGCGTGGTCAGCATGTCTTCTGTCAGCCGTTGGCGCGCAAAGGGCTCAGGCCAATCCGGCAGCGGCTGGGTCGCAGCGGGCACTTCGCCGGGTACGGTGCTCGGTGGATACGCATGCTCATGTACCGCGAAGAGTGGCTCTCCCGTCAGCCGGTCAAAAAGGTACAGATACCCCTGCTTGGTGGTCTGCGCCAGCGCCTCAACCCGCTTGCCATTGCGCGTTACGGTAAACAGCGCAGGCGGCGACGGAAAATCACGGTCCCAAATGTCGTGATGCACACCCTGGAAATGCCAAATCCGTTTGCCCGTGTTGGCATCCAATGCCAGCAGAGTATCTGCATAGAGGTCGTCGCCCACGCGATCTCCGCCATAGAAGTCCATGACTGCCGAACCGGTAGGCACATAGACAATGCCACGCTCCACATCCAATGCCATGCCTGCCCAGTTGTTGGCTGCGCCCGCGTTCTTCCATGCATTCTGGGGCCAGGTTTCGTAGCCGGGTTCGCCCGGCTGCGGAATGGTGTGGAAACTCCAGCGCAGCTTTCCGGTGCGCACATCGAAGGCGCGGATAAAGCCCGGCGGCGCCGGATGGCTTTCAGGATTGCGGCCGCCAACGATAATCAGGTCCTTGTAGAGAACGCCCGGCGTGGTCAGCGCGATAGACTGCGTTGCATAGTCTCCCCGCAATTCCTTGCGCAGGTCCACGCGACCCAATTCGCCAAAGGATTCAATGGGCCGGCCCGTATCGGCATCCAGGCAATAGAGAAAATTCATCACCCCGGCAAAGATCCGTCCCTGCGCGCCGTCTTGCCAGAAACTAACTCCGCGAGCGGGCTGTGTGCCGGCGATGCCGGAGTCGAATTTCCATTTGAGTTTGCCCGTTGCTGCGTCCAGCGCAACCACCTTCTGCGATGGAGTGTAGCCGTAGAGAGTCCCACCCACGATCAGCGGGTTGGTTTGCATCCCGCCTTTTTCGCCGGTGTCAAAACTCCAGGCAACCTTGAGGCGATGCACATTGGCCCGGTTGATCTGCGTCAGCCTGGAGTAGTGGTCGCCATCCAGCCCGCCGTTGTACACGGGCCAGTCGCTGCTGCTCTGTCCCGCGCACATCCCGCCGCACAGGGCGATCAACAGCAATGCAACCGCAACAGGCCGCCGATCAGCCTTCACGCCGGTCCCTCCTTGCACCAGGTGCATCCCCTTGCCCTGCATTGAGTCATTGCTGCAGACGACGATTGTCACACGACGCCGCAAGCGCAGAAAAGTGCTTCCGCATCCTCTGGACCAATGAAATCAATTGAGGTCTACTCGCCTCTTGTGGCTAGAAACCGCTCCATGAACTTGGTATCGAATTCCCCAGCGCGAAAGCCTTCATCGGCAAAGATTGCCTGGTGCAGCGAGATCGAAGTGTCGATTCCCTGCACCACAAACTGGCTCAACGCGCGTTCCATCCGTGCGATAGCCTCGGGACGGTCGTGGCCGTAGCTAATGAGCTTCGCAATCAGCGAGTCATAATACGGCGGCACCACTCCCTCGGCGTACTGCGCGGTGTCCACGCGCACGCCGTTGCCTCCCGGCACATTGAACGCCGTAATCTTTCCTGCCGAGGGGGTAAACTTCTGCGGGTGCTCGGCATTGATGCGGCACTCGATGGCGTGGCCGCGCATCTCCAGCTTCGCAGGCAAAATGGCATCCAGCCGCTCGCCGTCTGCAATCCGCAATTGTGCCTTCACCATGTCCACTCCGGTCACGGCTTCGGTGATCGGGTGCTCCACCTGGATGCGGGTATTCATTTCGATAAAGTGCAGCTGCCGGTCTTCGTCCATCAGGAATTCGACTGTGCCTGCGTTCTGGTAGCCGATGTCTTTCAGGCAGCGGCACAGGGTGCGGCCCAGTTCTTCCCGCATCTTCGGCGTCACCTGCAACGACGGCGCCTCCTCGATCAGCTTTTGGTGACGGCGTTGGATTGAGCACTCCCGCTCAAACAGTGAGGCGACATTCCCGTGCTCGTCGGCCAGCATTTGGAACTCGATGTGGCGCGGCTGCTCGATGAATTTCTCCATATACAATTCGCCGTTGCCAAAGGCGTTCGCCGCTTCGGTAAAGGCGGCGTGGAACAGGTTGGGCAGCTCCTCCTTGGCACGCACAATTCTCATGCCGCGTCCCCCGCCCCCGGCCTTCGCTTTCAGAATCACCGGGAAGCCGACCCTTTTCGCCCATTCCCCGGCTTCTTCCACGGTGGCGATCACCCCATCCGAGCCGGGCAGTATCGGCACCTTTGCCTTCTTCATCGCCTGGCGAGCTTTTTCTTTCTCGCCCATCAGGCGCGTAACCTCGGGCGGCGGCCCAATGAACTTGATGTTGGAGGCGCGGCAAACCTCGGCAAAATTGGCGTTCTCGCTCAGCAGTCCATAGCCCGGGTGAATCGCATCCACATTGGCGATCTCGGCGGCCGAGATCACTGCCGGCACATTCAGATAGCTGTCGGCGGCGCGCGGCGGACCAATGCAGATGGCTTCGTCGGCAAAGCGAACATGGAGCGAGTCGCGGTCAGCCTCGCTGTAGACGGCGACCGTGCGAATGCCGAGTTCCCGGCAGGCGTTCAGAACGCGCAGCGCAATCTCGCCGCGGTTGGCAACCAATACCTTACGAAACATTCAAGACCCTTTGAGAGCGGGGTTGGAAATCATCGCTCGCACGGCTAGCTGAGCCGGATGGAAAAGAGAGGCTGCCCAAATTCAATAGGCTGACCGTTGGCGACGAAGCACTTCACCACTTCTCCGCTGGCGTCGGCCTCAATTTCGTTCATCAGCTTCATCGCCTCAATAATGCAGATCACCTGCCCTTTCTCCACGTGTTCGCCCGGAGAAACGAAGGGCCCCGAGCCCGGAGAAGGCGAGCCATAGTAAGTGCCGACGATCGGCGACTTCACCAGGTGCAATCCTTCGTCGGGGTCCACGGCCGGGGCCGAAGCGGGCGGTGTCGCGTCTGCCGGGGGTGCGGGGGCCGCAGGAGCAGCAGCCACTGCCGGAGCACTGGCCAGCAGCCGGGCCAGGTCTGACAGCCCTGCCGCCGGAGTCTCCGGCGGGCTGAATTTGAGCCGGATCTTTATGTCGCCCCGGTCCAGATCGAATTCCGCAACCTGGTAGTGTTTCAGGAACTCAATCAGTTCTTTCAGATCCTCGATATCCTGTGGTTTCATTCTTTCCTTATCGCTCTCTCACTTGGGTGAGATGGGATGGATCAAAGCTCAATCAAGGCCTTGGGCGCGGGGGTAAGCACCTGCCCTCCGGTTCGGGTGACGGCCACCATGTCTTCAATGCGAATTCCGAATCGCCCCTGCAGGTACACTCCGGGTTCGATGGTAATAATCATGCCGGGCAGCAGGCGGTTTGCAGCCCCAGCCCCAACCCGCGGAGGCTCGTGAATCTCCAGCCCCACGCCGTGGCCGGTGGAGTGGGTGAAAGCCTCGGCCAGGCCTACCCGCCGCAGCACGGCGCGCGCCGCCTCATCCACCTCTCCGCAACTGACGCCGGCGCTTACAGCGGCCACTGCTGCCTCCTGGGCTTCGAGCACCGCTTCGTACGCTTTCCGCTCTTCCGCCTTGGGCTTTCCAAGGTAGACAGTACGGGTCATATCCGAGCAGTAGCCCTCGAGGATTATACCGAAGTCGAGTGTTACGAAACCGCGCCGGGGCAGCCGCGCCCGCGTCGCCCGCCCATGGGGAAGCGCCGAACGCACCCCCGAAGCGACGATGGTCTCAAACGACATGCCCTCGGCGCCGCGCATGCGAGCCTCGTGCTCCAGGGCCGCGGCCACCTCAAACTCCGCCAGCCCGGGCCGCATCTCTCCCAGGATGTAGTCGAAGAGCTGGCAGCCCAGTTGCGCCGCCTCAATCATGATGGTCAGCTCGTCTTCGTCCTTCACCATGCGCAGCGGTTCCACCAAGGGAGCAGCGAGAGCGGCAAGAAAGGTGCGGCGCAGGTGCGAAGGCAGCGCGGCTCTCCAGCGGGTCAGTTCCGCCACCGTGGTCCGCGCCGGATCGAAGCCCGCGCACTCCACACCGGGCTGCGCTGCCAGCCACTCAATGGCGGCCACCGTGGGAGAACTGGCCACAATCTTTACCTGCGCGGCGGTCACTTCTTCGGCAGCTTGCGCAATGTACCGGCCGTCAGTAAACAGCCGCGCCGAGCGGCGAGTGATGGCCAGCGCGGCGCTGGAGCCGGTGAAGCCTGAGAGGTAGCGGAGATCGGGCAGATAGTTGACCAGCAGTCCGGACAACCCGGTACGGGTCAAGCGGCGGCGCAGTTGGCCAATGCGGCGTAAATGGTCCACCGCCCAGTTTTATCACGTTCAGGCAGGGATTGGGGGGCACGGAATGTTCAGTTCAAGCCGGAGAATCGCTGTACGCATCATAGTTTGCCATCAACTCCTCGCCTGTCCGGATATCACGAATCGCAATGAAATCGAGGTTCTCGTTACACTTGACATTTGGCTTCGAAGAACAGTTTAGATACCAACCGGGTCCAATCGAATTGAAACTCGCCGGAGTTGCATATCGCCCGTCTCGCAGCACGCCGAAATCGGTATAGAGCTTTCTTAGGTTCGGTTGCTTAGGTAAACTCCTGGCATCCGTCCAGACGATCTTCTCGCTCTCACCGGCAAAGACGTTTGCGCCCTTCGGGATTGGGCGGATTGCGAACACACCAACGCCTCCCTTCTGGGCTTTTGACGGCCTCAGACGTACAAAAACACCGCTGTGTGGCTTCTGTGAGTTGGCGGGCCCCCATCTTTCGGCTAGGTACCGCCCAAGCCCCTCCGTATCCGGAAAAACCGTAGCCCTGTTGATACCCATATCACGCAGCATCGCTCTAAATCCTCGCGCCTTCTGCCCTGGGATCACGATCCGTAGAAGCGGGCCCCCATCGCGCCATTGTTTTGTGAGGCCATCTGAATCACTGCCGTGAACTGTGAATGCCGCCCTTTGGTTTTCAATCCTCCTTGAAAAATAGGCCGGATATACAGCCAAGGGAAGCCCCGGAACGCTATCGAATTTCTCCCCGCGAGACAGAGGAAGCCATTTGTCAATTTTTCTCTTCTCGGCATCCCTATTTCCAACGAATCCGGGAGAGACAACGCTGTCCCCGTGGAAATCTGGATTTCGCTCATTCATTTCATAGGGATCAAGCATCCAAATTGCCGCGTTGTTGTCAATTGGGTCCGCGGCAACAGCGAAGTAGGCGGCAACCAAGACGCTTTCCGTCCAGTCAAGCAACCTCGTGGGGATGTAGTGGTGCTGCATCAGGAAATAGCCGTTCCACAAGCTCAACGACGAAGTCCCCGGAACACCGAGCGCGGGCGATTTGGTTAGGAACTCTTCAATACTTTCGTTTTCGTCGTCGCACGTATTCTTGTCCCATTTTCTGCCACGGAGGCTCGAAGGACATAGTTTCCAGCTTAGAGAAGCGTGGCCACGATACCATGGTCGGTTCTGCTCGCTATCTTTAAAGCCCCAGTTTTTTGTCTGCTTCGCAACAATGTCCAGCAAGGAGTTGATAGAATCCGCAGTCTTGCTCGGTCCGACCACGGGCCGCCGGGACTTAGCCGGTAGTTTGGTCATTCTCCTAGTGGAGGTGGCAATGTCATGACGAGCGCGAGCAAACTTGTAAAGCAATCTGGCTTCCTACCTTTACATTGCCGGGCGGACGGGCTTCTTCTGATGCGGGTCAAGCTCCGAGTCCAGCCGGGAGCGTTTAAAGCGCCACCGGTAGAAGATGAGCCGTATCCAGGCCCAGCAACCTCGTGAAACCCCACCAAAGTCTCAACCGCCCACCCACAACTGACCACTGTCCACTGACCACTGTCCACTATTCCTACATCGCGGGCCGAACGGGCTTCTTCTGGTGCGGGTCAAGTTCGGCGTCGGCGGCCTGCAGGTCAGACTGGCGGTCCATCCACTCGTCCAGCCGCGAGCGTTTAAAGCGCCACCGGTTGCCCAGCTTGAATGCGGGCACAAAGCCTTCCGAGGCGTACTTGTACAGTGTGTCAGGCGAGATGCCGAGGTAGTCGGAGGCCTGGCGGATATCCATGACCTCGCGAATCTCGGGGACCAGCAAATTAGAGCGGACCGCAGCGTTGCGCATGATTCCCCTCCTGAAAGGCGTGCCGCCCCCAGGCAAGATTCCGGCAGAGCTGCCGGTAGTCTTGTATATATCGCGGTTTCACCCATTAGTTCAAGGATTTTCAGGAAGTTACAGGAAATTCATAGGCTTTCCGCTTAGCCGCCCAGCAGTCCAAAACCCGGCGGCGGAGCCCCGTACACATTCCCTAGGGGCACTGTTCCGGCCACCCCCAATCCCTAGGGCAGTTAGAGCAAATGGTGCAGCGACGCGGCAGTTGGCTGATTCTGCTCGGATTGCGGCATGGCGAAGACTGCGGCGATTCAGAGCAACGAAGAGCCAACACGAATCCACCAACTGATTCGCAAACCACCGACGAATGCTGGGCATCTCACGAGTGCTCCCACTGCGACATCACCTTGCGTCAAGATGAGAATCCCGCCGAAAGCTCCTTCTTGCTTGCACAGTCGATCACAGAGTCTTCAGCATTCCGCCATCGACAAAATAGGTTGACCCCACGCTATAAGCTGCTCTCTCGGAGCAAAGAAAGACGAAGAAGTCAGCTAATTCGGTCACTTTTCCGAAGCGCTTGATCGGGGCATGTTCATCAGCTACCGACTGAAGGTAGGCCTCCCAATCACCATCCCCTTCGGCGGTGAGTTGTTTTGCGGTCTTGATCCAGTCCGGTGTCAGAATCAGTCCGGGGTTTACGCAGTTTACACGAATGTTCTGCTTGATAAGTTCTGTCGACAGGCATTTTGAAAACATCATCAACGCAGCTTTGGTAGTGTTGTAAATCGGCTCATACCACAGTGGTTGGACAGCGCAGATTGATGCGTTGTGGAGAATCACACCCCCACTCTTTGCAATCATCTGTGGCGCCAGCCCACGAGCCAGGCGCACCGCAGCCATCACGTGCAGTTCCCAATAGTACTGCCACTTCGCGTCATCGGCGTCCATCACCGTCTCGTTGGATCCCGTGCCCGCATTGTTGATCAGGATGTCTGCTCCACCCACCTCCCTGGCAGCTTCGATCACGGAATTAACGCCTGATATTGTTGCCACGTCACATACGACGGGAATTGTATTGGTGCCGAAGTTCTCTGCTATGCGCGCAGCCTCGGCACGGAGACGCTCGCCGTTGCGGGCGGCCAGCACCAGGTGCACGCCTTCCGCTGCCAACCCCTCTGCGATCGCGAGTCCAATACCAGTGCTGCCGCCAGTGACAACGGCGATCTTGTCCTTCAACCCGAGATTCATCTGCTTCCTCTTCCTTTAATCAGAATTTATATTTTGCCTTTCTGGATGGCATCGATTCTACATCCGGCCATCCTCGCAGCATTTAGATCTTCGACGTTATGGGACACCGCGCTAGAAACTCCCCACCAGCCGTAGCGCAAAGCTCCGCGACGGTCCAATCGCGTTCCCAGAGAACAGGCCTCCGAAATCCAGAACGTCCAGAACATCCGTCATGTTTTGTCCATCGGCCTGGAGATGAATCTCCGTCCGGTCCGCCCGGTAGAGACTCACGCCCGCGGAGGCATTCACCAGCAACGACGGACGAATGCGGCCGCGGCTGAAGTTGATCCGATTCAAGACCGCCTGCCCATATTCGTCCAGCACCGTCGACGGGTCGCCGTCGAACTCAAACGGCAACCCGGAGTCATATTGCGCGCCGCCGGCGAGCCACAGGCGCGGCGCAACCTGGTAGCGAAGGCGTCCCCGCATCGTGTTTCGCTGATCCTGCGAGTCCGGAAAGTGCCCCGTGATCTGCGTTGCCGCAGCACTGGCGTTCGCGCCCAGAAACAGCCCGCCGGCCACCGGAAACCACGCGTTGCCCACGGTGTAGG
Organism: Acidobacteriaceae bacterium; assembly: GCA_003165075.1. GTDB lineage: Bacteria > Acidobacteriota > Terriglobia > Terriglobales > Acidobacteriaceae > Telmatobacter. The sequence continues at coordinate 66,563 of PLSM01000194.1, forward strand.
AGTAGCTCAGGAAGCCCGAGAAGCGCCTCCAATCCGCCAGGTCGAGCTTGGCGTCTGCGCCGTAGATGATCGACTTGCGGAAGGCGATGGGAAAGCTGATTGTGGTGTTCTCGATCTGGTCGTCGTCGGCGTAATTGTCCACCACGCGGCGAAAGTAGTTGGCGTCCAGCCTCACCTTTCCCGGCAGCACTTTGGTCAGCCCCGCTTCAAAGTAGTCGCCTTGCGAGGGCTCAACTGGCAGGCGGAGAAAGTTATTCGGGGCAAGCGACTGAATGGCGCTGGAGTTCGAGAGCAGGATGTTCTCAAACGAAGGTGTCTGAAACACCCGGTCGTACGAGAAATGCATCACCAGGTTCGCGGTCTGGAAATAGCGCGCCACGGACAACCGCGGCGACACAGCTTGGCGATTGAGCAGCAGTTGATAGTGGTCCCAGCGAATCCCTGCGCTGAGGGTCCAATCGCGTAGCCGCAACTGATCCTGCACATATACTGACTGCTCCAGGTCGGGACGGTTCTCCGCAAATGTGAAGGCCGGCGGCGTGCCGCCATCGAACTGCGTTGGATCGGTAATGAGATAGCGGAAGTTCTCGTTCAGAAATGTATTGTCCGATTCGGCCCCGGCAGTCGCTTCCTGGCGACCGTGGTCAATGGTGATCGAGGCCTTGAAATATCCCTCGCGAAACCCGTTGTGCTGGAACACCTGAATGGGGATCGATTGCGGATTGGAGGTGAAATCGTTGGCGTTGTCGCGCACCATACCGCGCAAATCGGCAAATAGGTGCGGTGAAAAAATGTGCTGATACGAGGCAACCCCCATGGTTTCAAGGTTGTCCGCGGTTTGCCGCTGCCCCGCCATTTGCTGCACCAGTTCATTGGGCAGATCGTAGCGCGAGAGTTCGTGGCGCACGATCAGGCTCACGCGATCCCGCGCCGTCAGGTCCGCGTCATCGCGCAGTGAAAAATCGCCGATAGTCCCGGTATTGGAGTAGTTCTGCGGAACCACGGGGTTCAAATAATGGTCGGTCCGGTTGCCGCTGCCGCTGCCGCCGGCGGTGTTCCGGCCCTGGCTGTACTGGCCTTCGGCGAAGATTCCGGCGGTGTCGAAACTGCCTCCCGAGGCGGCTGCCTGGCCGTGGAATCCCGCCTGCGCATCCTGGCGGGTATTCACTTCGACCACTCCGCCCATCTTGCGCCCATATTCAGCCGGAATGCCCGCGGTGTAGATGCTCATGGACTGCACATCGTCTGCCCCGATCTCCGGGCCGAAGCTGGGCGAGCGATTGTCGGTCAGCGGAATGCCATCGACCACGAACTGGGTCTGGTACTCCGAGCCGCGCGGATGAGGCACGGCATTGCCCTCGTAAAGCCAGCCGGGCTGAGAGTTGAGCAGGTCCTGCACCGACCGGCCAGGCAGCGCCGTAAGCCGCGTTTGGATGGGCTCGATCCCGATTTGACTAACGGAGCCGGCTCGGTCGGGGTCGATCAGTGTATTGTCGGCGCTCACCCGCACGGATTGCCGCGCCGTTGAAACCGCCAGGTGCAGTTTGAGTTCAGCGGGGATGGAGGACCGAACATCCACCGTCTCAGACAGCGCGGCAAACCCCGGCGGTTCGATGCTGATCTGGTAGATGCCAAAGGGCAGTCGCCGCAGGTCGAGCGATCCCTGCCGGTTGGTGACCAGGGTGGCATGGTACTGATTGGCCTCGCAGAGAATGGATACGCTGGTCCGAACGCCGAGCCCGGACGGATCCGTCACCGCCAGGCGCAGTTCCCCGCTATTGCTCTGGCACAGCGCGGGCCAGGCGCAGAGGCAAAAAAAAGCGGAAAAAAGCACACAACCAGCGTGCCGGCTGATGCACATAGCCCAATCATATTTGAAGTGAAATCTCAGCTCTTGCTCTTCGCGGTTTCAGGTCAATTCTGGTCGTCGCGCCGGTGCAGCGTGGGCCTGTCGTCGCCGTTGGAACTGGAAGTGCTGTCGCCGGCCTGCCCATTCGGGTCATCCTTGCCGGTGCTGGCGCGGCGCAATGACGGCTTGGCCCCGCCCTTGGTATCCGTAAGACGGCGCTTGTTCTCGATGCGCGCCAGCCTCGCCTTCACGTCGTCAAACTCCGAAGTCGTGACCGTGTACTCGTCTTTGGCCGGCAGAATGCGCGCGATCTCTTCCTGGGTGTGCTGGATGCGATCCGGGGTCTGCGGGTGGTCAGCGAAGGCTTTGGCCACCATGCCCGGCTTGCGCTTTTCGAGGGCCTGAACCTTCTCAAAGAAGCTGATAAAGGCCTGTGGATCGTACCCGGCGCGGTACATGTATTGCACCCCGAGGTAGTCGGCCTGCGCCTCGAAATCGCGGGAGAACTTCAGGAAGGTGATGGGCACCGCAAATTGGGCCGCCTCGTAGATGCCATAGCCGGTCCAACTGTACCCGGTCATCATGATTAGCGGAATAGTGCTCAGTTGGGCGTAGTTCATCCGCGTCATTTCGCGCGCGGCGTGATGGGCGCAGACGTGCGCCGTCTCATGAGCCATCACCCCGGCCAGTTCGGCTTCCTCGTCTGCGTTCAGGATCAGCCCCGAATTGACATAAAAGAAGCCGCCGGGCAGAGCCATGGCGTTAATCTCGTCGGAGTCGATGACCTTGATCGTGAACGGCACCTTGCAGTCGGAGTTCTTTACGATGTTCTGGCCGATGCGGTTCACATATTCGGTAACCACCGGGTCGGTGATGAAGTGTGTGCTCTTCTCGATCTCATCGGCATAGGTCTTGCCCATTTTGATCTCGGAGTCGGTGGAGTACCAGTTCCCTATCCCCCGCGCGCCGATATCGCGGTTGCCCACCGCATTCACATCCTCGATGCTGCCGGGTTTCACTTTCACTGCCTTGCTGCCGGGCTCAACCACCTTGTCGGGATTGACGTCGGCGGCCGGCACATCGCCTGCCACCGGGGTGGTGCCCGGGGCGGGATCCTTCTTCGATTGCGGCGTGGACTTGTCCTTCGCCGGCGGCGCTGCAGTGTCACCGGCTACCGGGGCGGTGCCGGGCGCCGGCTGCGCGCTGGGCGTCGTCGGCACAGTGGTAGTGGTAGTGGATGGAGTCTGCCCGCCGTCAGTCGTGCTTGTCTGGGCGCTCGGTGCACTCGGTTGCGGGGCGGACGAACCTGGCTGGGAGCCGGATTGGGCCCACACTGCCGCGCCTGCCATGGCCAGCGCGCATGCTGCCAGCAGTCCTGCTCTGGATCCCGGGAAGATTGTCCTCATGACCCCTACCTCCAGCCTGGACGAACCAGCGCCAGGCTCATGCCGCTTCGCTCTAGTCATTAGACGCTAGTATCCCCCCGCGGGGCAGCGCTAGGGCATAAAAATTTGGACGCGCACGCGCGGGACGCTGCGAGAAGTCGAGCAATCTGCCCGGTTTTGCTTCGGAGTACCCCCGAACGCGTAGTTCTTGGAGGAGTCGGTCTTCTGAATTACAGTGGTGAACACGCATCGGCAGGAGGATTCTTGCGACGTTCGGCTCTGATTCCAACGGTCTTGGCAACATTCGCACTGGCGTTGTCGGCATCCGCACAGTCTTCGGCCCAGGCGCCCCATCTCTTGTCGCCGCTGTCCGGCGCGTTTGGGCCGCACAAATACCTGCCGCCGGCACCCCCCAACGCGCCATCCACTCCCGCCGTCATCTTTGACGCCACGCACCTTGGTTCCCCGGTCAAGTTGAAGACCGGCTGGCGGGTGGGCGTGACTTCCAACCCGGCTGCGGCGACCCCCGATTTTGACGACTCCGCCTGGGTGGTCCGCAATGTCGGCGATTCGCTTGACGACCTGAGCGACGAGGACCGGCCGAGCGATGCTTCCCCTGCAGAGGGAACGCCCGGAAGCCCACCCGGCCATTCCCGGCCATCCGTCTGGTTCAGGCTGCACATTCAATTGCAACCAGGTCATGGGCCGGTCGCCCTGCTGACCGAACTGCCGGTGTCACTGAATACTGCCATCCCCCTGGGCACCGAGGGACCGGCGCCGGATGTGTACCTCAACGGACGGCTCATCCAGCCGGAGGGACCAAACGGGTACGCAACAGGCCATTTTCAGGAGATATCGCGAATCTATGACCTGAACCTCGCTCCTGCAGACACCTCCGCAACGCTTGTGGTCCGCTCACTTTATATTCCCTTCGGTCTGGCCGCCACTACCGGATTCTTCTCGTCGCGCACGTTTTGGCTGGGCAACCCCGATGACCTCAGACACACGCTCGAACTTTGGGCCGTGCACAGCCTCTTCGAACGGCTCCCACGGCTGGTGAACGAAATACTGCTGACCATCCTCTCGCTGTTCCTGCTGATCCTCTACTTCACCCAGAAAGGGCATATCGAGTACTTGTGGCTGGCGATGTTCGAACTGCTGCAAGCGCCGATCGGCTTTATTGAACTGGCGGGGAGCACGGCACGCATCGACCACTTCTGGTATGCCGCCGAGATGACGCAACTGCTGGCGATCTCGATGTACCTCTACTTTGAGTTCCTGATCGCCTTCCTCTCCACTCGAAGGCGCTGGTATGTGACGCTGCTCCGGTTCACGGCTCCAATCCTTGCCGGAGTGGGCCCTGTACTGCTTTTGCTTGGCCACAACAGCATGGCCATATTGGTGTTGATGGCCATCGTTCTGCTGGGCAGCCTGCTGTGGGCCATTGGATGGCTGTTGTTCATCTTCGTGACCTTGATTAGGGCCATCCGGGCGGGCAACTTTGAAGCGGGGCTGCTCTTGATTCCCGTGGTCTTGAATCTGGTGGGCATCGGGGAGCCAATTCTCAGCGGCGAAATGAGCGACTGGGGCGGGAGGCCCTACCACTCGCCGCTGACCATCCAAGCCGGCTTGATCCCCATCCACTTTGCCGCCATCGCCGATTTTACAGGGCTGCTGGTGATTGTGATGATCATCTTCGTCCGCTTTCTGCACATCCAGCGCGACCAGGAGCGGGCCAGCAGCGAACTGGCCGCGGCGCGCAGCGTGCAGGAGCTGATGATCCCGCATGAGAAGCTGGAGACTCCTGGCTACGACGTGGAGTCGGTTTACAACCCGGCCAACGAAGTAGGAGGCGACTTTTTCCACGTTCAACCGGAGACTGATGGCGGACTGCTGGTCGTCGTCGGCGACGTGGCGGGCAAGGGACTGAAAGCGGCGATGAATGTGTCCATGCTGATGGGCGCGCTCCGCGGAACCCCGGAAAAGAGCCCGGCAAAGATTCTGGAATCGCTCAACCGCGTCCTGGTGGGCAGCGACAGCCTCACCACCTGCCAGGCACTCCGCTTCGGCCCCAATGGCGAGCTGGTGATGGCCAATGCCGGCCACCTGCCGCCTTATCTCAACAGCCAGGAGGTCGCGCTGCCCGGCAGCCTGCCCCTCGGAGCGATTGCAGAAGTCAACTACGAAGAAGTGCGCCTCTACCTGCACCCCGGCGACCGCCTGCTCTTGCTCTCCGACGGAGTGGTGGAAGCGCGCCAGCCTTCAGGCGAGCTGTTTGGCTTTGACCGCGTACATAACCTCAGCAACCAGACCGCGTTTTATATCGCCGATGCGGCCAGGGAATTCGGACAGGAAGATGACATCACGGTGCTGACGGTCAAGCGGCTGGCCGCGGCCATGGCTGCGTGAGCCACCGCATCCCTCTGCAACTGTCTCAGACCCACTGCACGCTGAGGGGCTTTCTTGGCGGGATTAAGCGATATGCGTACTTGCGCTCGCCCAGCATCAGGCCCCCCTGCACCGCATAGCCCTCCGGGACCGACAGCATCTCGCGGATCGGAGCATGAACACCGGCCACATGGGTAAGATAACCGGCCCAGCACACGCCCAGACCGCGTGCCTCTGCCGCCAGCTCAAGAAAAGTCAGCGCGATGGCGCAATCTGCTTTTCCCCACGCGTAATCCTTCGGTGTGCAGGCCACCACAACCGCGGGTGCCCCGCGCAACACTGGGTCATTCCCCTTTTGCCATTGCTGCAGCATGGCCGAACCGAAGCCCGCACCGCGCGCCCAGCTTACTGTTTCCGCAGACAAGGCATGCACCTTTGCCGCATCGCCCACCACAATCCAGTGCAGCTTTTGCGAGTTGGACGCCGTGGGGGCGCGCCGCGCCACGTCCAGCAGCGTCTCTAAAGTCTCTTTGGCCACGGGCTCTTGCTTGAACTCGCGCACCGAGCGGCGGCTCATGAGGAATCCGTCGATCACCGACGCAGCCGGCAGCCTCTTCAGCGCGGGCAGGAACGGCTCTTGCGGCAGTCCTGTATGAGTGAGAGCGCCGCAGGCGCACGCGGCAACACAGTGCCCGCAAAAAATGCAACTGCTTCCCGCGACTTCCTCAGGAAATCCTTTCGCATTCAGAGCGAGAGTTCTGGATGGGCAAACCGCCACACATACGCCGTCTTTCTTGCACAAATCCGCATTTACTGTGATTTGACTCACAATTCATCTCCCGTGTTCACTCGCGGCCGACCACCGTAAGGCTTTACTCGCAGTCTACTCCGGAGGCTGAATCAGCCACAGTGATCTTCACCCGTCCCAAGATCGTTCATGAATTCTAAGCTTTAAAAGGGCACGGCTTTAGCTCCCGAAGGAACGCCTCGAGTGTTTGTCTACACTCAAAAGCCCCACCCTTGCGGATGGGGCTCTGAGCTCTGCCTTCGTTCTTCTCTGCTACCGCGAGGCAGTTGGCCTCGCCTCAGCAGGTCAATCGTAGTACTCCAGCCCCAGGTGGGTGATCAGGTCTGCGCCTGCGATATGACGCAGCGTGTTCTTCAGCTTCATCGACTGGATAAACAGATCGTGCTCGGGATAAAGCCCCGCGGCCGTCTGCGGCGACTTGAGATAAAAGCTCAGCCACTCCTGAATGCCGATGCTGCGCAGTTCGGGAGTGCGCTTGGCCAGGTCGAGGAACAGCACCAGGTCGAGCGCGATGGGCGCGGCCAGAATCGAGTCGCGGCAAAGGAAGTTCACCTTGATCTGCATCGGATAGCCAAGCCAGCCGAAGATGTCGATGTTGTCCCAGGCTTCCTTGTCGTCGCCCCGCGGCGGGTAATAGTTGATGCGGATTTTGTGGTAGATGTCCTTGTACAGGTCGGGGTAAAGCTCAGGTTGGAAGATGTAATCCAGCGAGCCCAGCTTCGACTCTTCCTTGGTCTTGAATGATTGCGGATCGTCCAGCACTTCGCCGTCGCGGTTGCCCAGGATATTGGTNNTTGAAGTCCTTGCCGCAGATGGGCGCCGAATTCTTCTTCGAGAGTTCGATCAGCGCCGGGATGTCCACCGTGAGATTCGGCGCGCCGTTGGCAAAGGGAACGCCCTCGCTCAGCGCCGCATACGCATAAATCTGCGAGGGCGCGATGCCGATATCGTTCGCCTCCAGGCCCTTCTCGAAAGCTTCAATGGACTGATGAACGGCCGTCGGTTCCAGGAAGATTTCAGTCGAGCCGCACCAGATCACGACCACACGGTCCACCGTCTTTTTGAAAGCCTGAATATCGGCCTGGACCTGCTCGGCCAGATCGCGCTTGTTCTTGCCCTTCTTTACGTGGGTGCCGTGCAGGCGCTTCACATAGTACTGGTCAAAGACCGCGGTCATGGGCTTGATGGTCTCAAGGTACGGCTTGAGCTTCGCGAGCGTTTCCTTGTCCAGCACTTCGGCGTGGGCCGCCGACTCGTACACGTTGTCCTCGAAGATGTCCCAGCCGGTAAACACCATGTCATCGAGTTTGGCGAGGGGTACGAAATCCTTGATCAGGGGCGATTGATTGTCCGTGCGTTTGCCCAGCCGTATCGTGCCCATCTGGGTAAGCGAGCCGATCGGCTTGGCCAGTCCGCGGCGGACGGCTTCCACTCCGGCGATAAAAGTGGTGGCTACGGCGCCCAGGCCGACCACCATCACACCCAACTTGCCCGTGGCGGGCGCAATCTTCGATGCGGCGGCAGACTGCGGACCGCCCTTCTGTTCATTACCCATTGCTTCTCCTAACCTTCGTTTGATTGCAGAACGTTCCAACCCATTCAAAATCGCGTTCTGTGAGACGAAACAGTGTACGCCCAAGGCGAGACCTTAATCCTGCTGGGCGTCTAAGGCGGCCTGGTGGCGCTTGCCGCGGTTGAGGTGGGACCAGACAAACCACACGATCCCCACCAGCAGCGCAATTTCAACGCTCAGGTGGAAACGGTGGAAAGCCTGGTAGAAGCGGGGATCGGTATGCCACTTCTCACCGAGCTTCATGCCCACGTAGGCCAGGCCGAAACACCACGGCCATGAACCCGCAAAGGTATAGAGGTGGAAGCGAAGCTGGGGCATCTTCGCAATTCCCGCGGGGAACGCGATAAACGTGCGCACCACGGGCAGCAGGCGCGCCAGCAGCACCGTGATCGAGCCGTAGCGCTGAAAGAACCACGTCATGCGGTCCAGATCGTGGTGGCTCATCATCACCCACTTGCCGTAGCGCTCCACCAGCGGACGACCGCCCCACGCGCCGACGGAATAGGCAACGACCGAGCCCAGGTTGCAGCCTAGCGCGCCCATCGTGGCCACCCAGAAGAGATTAAAGTGTCCGAGGTAAATGAGATAGCCCGCAAACGGCATGATGACTTCAGACGGCAGCGGAACGCAGGCCGATTCGATTCCCATCAGCGCAACAATGCCGGCATAGCCGCCCAAATCGATGACATGCGTGACAAATTGGACGACGAACGCAAGGATTCTTTCGCTCATGGGCCCATTCAGTATATAGGCCCAATGCCCCCCTGTGCTCTCAGCCAATCCACCCCGAGCCCTTGAAAGGGCACAGGCATTAACGTGAAGGCCACGGGCTTCAGCATGAAGGGTACGGGCTTCAGCCCGTACATCAAGTGCCTCAAATGCAACTAGGCTTTAGCCCCCGAGGGTAGGTATGTTCAAACTGACCAACGACCCTCGCCGCAGGAGGCAGCAGGCTGGCAACCGCGCCGCGCTTTGCTACGATGAGGGGTGTTGCACGAAAGATCGAGGTGGTTCGCTTGGCCGCATTTCCCCCCGTTCCATTGACACTTGAAGGCTCCAGCCTGCTCCACCAGTTTTTCCGCTTCGACTGGAAGGCATGGCGAGCGGTCTCCGCAGTCGAGCGTGCGCGCATCACAGTGGAAGCAGTAGCGGCTCTACAGGGCCTGGAACGCGCCGACGCCGGTGCGCCGGTCCGTTCAGCCCTCTATTCGCAACTCGGCCACAAAGGCGACCTGATCCTGATCCACTTCCGGGAATCCCTCGAAGCGCTCAATCAGGTCGAGCTTGACTTGGCGCAGACCGAACTCTACGACTACCTCGAACTGCGGCACTCCTACGTCTCGATCGTCGAACTGGGTCTGTACGAGTCGAGCAGAAAGACCTATGAAGCCGCTTCGGCAAAGGGATTCGAGACCCACTCGCCGGAGTGGAACGCAGAGGTGGCCGCATCGCTCAAGCGTGGTGCGGAGGCCATGGCGTCGCGCCTCTTCCCTGCCGTGCCGGAGGCGAAGTACCTCTGCTTTTATCCCATGGACCGCAAGCGCGGCGAAGCGGTGAACTGGTACAGCGTCCCCTTTGCCGACCGCCAGCGCATGATGCACGAGCACGGCCTCATCGGCCGCCGCTATGGCGACGTCGTAAAGCAGATCATCTCCGGCTCCATCGGGATGGACGACTGGGAGTGGGGCGTCGATCTTTTCGCCGAAGACCCGGTGGTCTTCAAGAAGCTGATCTACGAGATGCGCTTCGACGAAGTCAGCGCGGTGTATGCGCTATTTGGGCAGTTCTTTATTGGGGTGAGGCTGCAAATGGATAATCTCAGTGATTGGCTGGGCGGGAAGCTCTAGTGGGCAACTCAACTATTGATTTGCGAGAAAAATATTTGGCTATTCTTCGTGTCCAAAACCCTTGATTTGCGACATCACTCTTTGATTCAAGCTTCGGCACCTCTCCCGTTGGGCACATTCGGTTTTTCGAATTCCAGCCCAGTCAGGGAGAGTACACATCGTTCATTTGAGTCCCCGAAACTGAATTGAATTATGATTCGATAACTTGAGCGCTGGAGTGTACACGCCGTGCACCTATCTCCCAACCCTCACGCGACGTCCACGATTAGCCGCTTTCCCAGCGCCCGCAAAGCCGCGTCGATACGATCGATCTTGGTCGCGTGCTTGAGGTCCGTAAGCCGATTCACTTCCTGTTTTGTGGTCCCAATCCGCCGCGCCAACTCGATAGGCCGCACCTTCTGCCGCAACATCTCATTGAGCAGCAGAACCTTCGCTTCGACGCTCACGGGCAATTCTACGACCGCCTGACCGCGCTTGGGTCGAGAGGGCACTGGAACCGGGCGCTGATCCTCAAAATAGAAATCCATGGCCACTTCGAGCGCTTCCCTTGCCATTTCGAGCGCGTGAGCGCGATTGTTGCCTTGGGTAATTGCTTCGGGAATGTCCGGAAAAGTAACGAGGATGTATTTTCCGTCTTTACGAAGGTTCACTGGATAGCCGCGCATAGGATTACTCCTGATCCTTGAGACCGAGTTGTTTCTTGATGGCTTCAACCAGTCCTTTGCCAAGTTCCTTGCAGTGGATCGGCAGGATCGACTGCCGACCGTTGTAGAAGAGCTTGAGATGCGATCCCTTCTGGCCTCCGAACGTCACGCCCTGCCTTGCCAGCCATCGCCTGAATTCCGAACTCTTCACGATTCAATAGTACACATTTTTGATTACCGCAGCAAACCTCCGTAGCAAACCCTTTGACTTCGAGCGCACATCCTTGTTCCACCGACTGAGGCATAGTTGGGATAGCATGAATCTCAACAGAGAAAATGCATGCCCGCAACCCTGAACTCCACTTGCAAGCCCACTGCCAAAAAGTCCCTGGCCAAAAAGGCAGATCCCGCGACGCGCGGCGACCTAGCCCCCGACCGCGTCGCCGCCATTCTGAAAAGCCTCGACGAGGCCTACCCCGATGCCCTTTGCGCACTGACGCATCGCTCTCCGTGGGAACTGCTGGTGGCGACGATCCTCTCCGCGCAATGCACCGATGTGCGCGTCAACATGGTCACGCCCGAGCTATTCCGCCGCTTCCCTACCCCGGCGGCGATGGCCAAGGCTCCCATCCCGGAACTTGAAAATCTGATTCGCACCACCGGCTTCTTCCGCAACAAGGCCAAATCGATCCAAAGCGCGGGAAAGAAAATCACCGAGGAGTTTGGCGGCAACGTGCCGGACACGCTGGAGCAGTTGATCACCATTCCCGGCGCAGCGCGCAAGACCGCCAATGTAGTGCTCGGTGTCTGTTTCGGCAAGGCTGAAGGCGTGGTGGTAGACACCCACGTCCTCCGCATCGCGCGCCGCCTGGGACTGGCCAAAGGTGACACGCCGCAAAAGGTCGAGCAGGAGTTGATGAAGACCTTGCCGCGGGATCGCTGGATCACCTTCTCCCACCAGATCATCCACCACGGCCGCCAGGTGTGCGACGCGCGCAAACCAAAATGCGCCCGGTGCAACCTCGAGCAGATCTGCACCTCGAAGGACAAGACCTGGCGGAGCTAACAACCGTGCTCGGCGCGCGTTCCCTGGCCTTCAGATGTTCCCACCCCCGTGCGAATGGATTCCATTATTTGATAGTGTTATCCAACGCGCGTTCAGGTGGAAAACCACCCTGTGCTCTGCCACTGAGCACCGGTTCTTTGATTCTCGCCGAACGACCAAGCACCATTGGGATTGACGGAGAATTGCACTATGAGATTTCTCAATCGCATCTTCGGATCGCGGCTACAAGCATCGCGGCCTAACGGTATCCAGGTCGTCAATGGAGAGGAGGCAACGAATCAGCGGACGCTGGAGGAGACGGCAAAAGGTGCCAAGGAATGGTGGGTTCGCAAGGAAGCCGTAGAAAAGCTGACCGATCAAAGGCTGCTGAGCCAGTTCGCCAAGAGTGATCTCCATGAGAGTGTTCGCGCTGCTGCCGTCAGGAAACTGGCAGATCAAGAGCTACTGAGCCAAATAGCCAAGAGCGATCTCCATGAAAATGTGCGGCGAGCGGCCACACAGGGATTGACCGATCAGGTGCTGCTCTCAGCAATCGCGGAGACGGACCGCTCGGTCCACGTGCGGGCGGAAGCCATAAAAAAGTTGTCCGATCCTATGCTCCTGGTGAACTTTGCCACGAATGACCGGGACTGGTTTGTCCGTGTTGCAGCAGTCGAAAGAGTGACCGATCAGGCAGTGCTGGCAGAAGTCGCAAAGACCGATGAGGAGACGAGCGTGCGCCGGAGTGCTATCGAGAAGTTGACCAGCCAAGCTGTTCTGGGGGATATAGCCCGCACAGATAAAGACGAATTTTCCCGAAAGGCTGCGGTCAAGAATTTACTCGATAAGATAGTTCTGGCGGAGATAGCGAGCACCGACCGTGACGAAGACGTTCGCCAGGCTGCCATTGCAAAACTAACGGATCAGAGCGCCCTCGCGAGCGTGGCAAAGACAGGTCCGTCCTGGGCGACGCGCTGGGCGGCTACGGAATCGATTGAAGACCAACTCGTGAGAACCGAGCTGACGAATGCACTTATTGCGGAACCTCTGACGGTATACCTCTGGTCGAAGTTCTATGTTTGGCCGTTCATGGAGACCAAAGCGTGCGAGAAGACGGCGAGGGAATTTTACGGCCGCTTTACCGAGAATATTGAAGGCTTTCCAATACGGTCTGATGTGGCCTGTATCCTTTGCCGGGACCGGCGGTACGGGCAGCATTCTGTCTACATATTTGTAAATGGCCAGAGGGTGAAAGACACATCGGTTGCTACGCATAGTCGAATAGAGGCTTTTCTCAGACGATGCGAGTGCCCAAGGGAAACTGAAACCACCGAGGCGCTTGAAGTTCAACCGTCGCCCCAGAGCTTTACGCAACTCCTTGATTCGTATTCCTATGATGCAGTTTTGGGCGTAATCTGGACCGCCGGAAAGATTACGTCTTTGTGATCAAGCGGTTCGCCGGTGTTGAGAGGCTCTTCGCCGCGTAGGCTGCTTCAATCGAATCAGCCGCGCAGCGCGCGAAGCACAGCCACAACCAATCCCGGAATGTCCGAGGGGTTAGCTTCCGCCGCCGGCGCCCACCCCAATTCGCGCAGCGTCTGGCTGGTAATGGGTCCGATAGAAATGGCCGGTACGCCCGCAAATGGAAACGCGATTCCCGCCAGCCTGGCTACATCCTTCAAATGCGTCACGCTGGAGGAACTGGTAAACGTCGCCGCGTCGACACCACTGGCCAACGCCGTGCGCAATTGCTCAGGCGCTGCGGCGGGCACCGCGTTGCAATAGGCATCCACGACATCGACGGTTGCGCCGGCCTGCCGCAGCGCATCGGGGATCACGTCGCGGGCGACAGCAGCGCGAGCCAGCAGAATCCGCTGGCCTTGGATGCGCCCTGCGAGTTCTTCCACGAGGCGTTCCGCAACATACGATTCAGGAATGAGCGTGACCCGGAGCCCCGCTTTGCGCGCAGCCGCGGCAGTGGCTTCGCCAATCACGGCCACCTGCGACGGAGCATCTGCCGCGAGCGAAATTCCCAGTTGCGCGGCGCGAAGTGCGAGGTGAAGCACGGTGTTGACGCTGGTGAGGATGAGCCAGCCATAGAGATGGAGATTGTGAAGCGTCTCGTCGAGTGGACCGAGATTCTCGGGGGGCTGAATCTCGAGGACCGGAACCTCAACCGGATCGGCGCCCAGTGCACGAAGGCCTTCGCTGAGTTTGCCGGCTTGGTGCGCGGCGCGGGTGACGAGGATACGACGGCCAGAAAGCGGCGACGCAGTCACTGGCTTTCTCCGCTTGCGGATTGAAGCAGCGGTCCGGCTCCGGCTTCGAGCAGCATGTGCGCGGTCAAACGGCCCAGCGTCACAGGATCGGAATCGCGTTGCGACGCACAATGATAGATACGTACTACAGCACCCGTCTCAGGGTCAGCAACAACTGCGAAGACCTCGATCCACTCGTCTTCGTCGTGGTTCAATGCCCGTTCGTGTTGTAGCCGGCAATGGATTCCGATGGGAACTTGACAGCCACCGCCAAGTGCGGCGAGAGCGGCGCGCTCCGCGGTAACGGCAAAGCGCGTAGCGGCATGGTCGAGGAAGGCAACCGCGCTGATGGTGGCGGCATCGTTCTTCCGGGTCTCGATACCAAGCGAGCCCTGCCCTGCAGCAGGACAGAAATTACTGGGTTCAAGGCGCTCGCGCACCCATTCGGTTTTGGCAAGACGATCCAGGCCTGCGGCGGCAAGCAGAATTGCGTCAACCTGCCCCTCGGCGAGTTTGCGCAGGCGCGTGTCGACATTACCCCGAAACTCCAGTGCTTCAATGTCGGGCCGTAGAGCCTTCAATTGCGCACGCCGGCGCTGGCTGCTGGTGCCAATTTTTGCGCTCTGGGGCAGCGAGGCGAGATTCGAGTATTTGACTGAGACCAGCACATCGCGAGGATCGACGCGGACAGGTGTAGCGGCCAGGGCAAATGGCGCGGGCAACTCCGTGGGCAGGTCCTTGAGCGAATGCACCGCAAGATCGATCCGGCCCGCAGCCAGAGCCTCTTCAATTTCCTTGGTGAACATGCCCTTGGAGCCGACCTGGGCGAAGGTGACTTCCTGCAGCTTGTCTCCGGTGGTCTTGATGATTTCAATCTCAACCGTGTGACCCTGCGCGCGAAGTAGCGCAGCAATGTGGTTGGCCTGCCACAGGGCCAATTGCGAGCCGCGGCTGCCGATGCGCAGGTTCATTGGCGACCTGCAATGCTGGTCTCACTCACATGCGCCTTTTCAGGCTTTCCGGCTTCGGCAGCGGAAGCAGCCTGCGGCGGTTTGGGTTCCTCTTCACAATGATTGGCGCTGGGCAGCGACCATGCATCGCAGAGCGCTTCAAGGCGTGTTTCGTCGTTCTCGCGCGCAGCCTGTTTCAGAGCTTGCATCGGCGGATGAAGGAACTTGTTGACCATGCCGCGAGTAAGAGCCTCCACCGCGGCAAGCTGCTCCGGGGTTAAGGAGCCGAGGCGGGCATGGATGCGGCGCAGTTCGCCCTGGCGAATCTCCTCCCCCTGCTGTTGCAGAGTGACGATGGCCGGAGCCACGTTGACAGTGCGGCGGCGCTGGTGGAAGCGCTCGACCTCTGCGCCAATCAGGGCCTCGGCATCGCCGGCCTCTCGGCTGCGCTCGGCCATGTGGGCCGCGGCCAACTGCTGCAGGTCGTCGATGTCGTAAACAAAGATGCCTTCGATCTGGTTGACCGCGGGGTCCACGTCGCGTGGTACGGCAATGTCGATAAAGAACATCGGGCGATTGCGCCGCTTGTGCATGAACGCCTGGCCGTGTTCGCGGCGAAAAATGGGATGCGGCGCGCCGGTGGAACTAATGACGATGTCGGCCTGGGTGGCGGTTTCGTAAAGCTCTTCGAACGGAATGACGCGGCCATTGAAAGGTTCAGCCAGCTGCCGCGCCCTTTCCAGGGTTCGGTTGGTCACCAGAATCGCGCCTGCGCCCTGTTGCACCAGATGGCGGGCGGCCAATTCGCTCATTTTGCCCGCGCCCACCAGGAAGACGGTGCGGCCGCTAAGCGAGCCGAAGATCTTGCGCGCCAGTTCTACGGCCACTGAGGCGATAGAGACGGAGTTGGAGCCGATTTCAGTTTCAGAGCGAACTCTCTTTGCAGCGGCAAACGCGCTTTGCAACAGGTGTTCAAGCTCACCACCCACTGTGCCGCTGGCGCGGGCCACGGCGAAGGCTTCCTTAACCTGACCGAGAATCTGCGGCTCGCCTACCACCATGGAGTCCAGGCTCGCGGCGACGCGAAAGAGATGGCGCACTGCCTCCTGATCCCGATGCTGGTAGAGATGCGGGGCGAGCATGGCTGGCTCCAGGCCGAAGTGGCGATAGAGGAATGCGGCGAGATCTACGCCAGGTGAGTCAAGCGAAGCAAGAATCTCCACGCGATTGCAGGTGGAAACGATCATGCATTCGGTAACACCGGGCTCGGCGGCCAGCGCGCGCGTCGTTTCAGGCAACTCCTCGCGGGAGATGGCGATGCGTTCGCGCACCTCGATGGGCGCGGTCTTGTGGTTGACTCCAATGAGCGCCAGGGTCATTGGGGACCGTACCTGTGGACGTGGCTGAAAAGGTTCGCAGCCCAGACGGCGATCATGACGACAAAAACTGCGCCGGAAAGATATGCGGCTTTGCGGCCCCGCAGGCCGGCATTGCGGCGGACCAGCAGAAGCACTACATAGACGGCCCAGCTCACAAAGGAGGCCATGATTTTGGGATCGAGGAAATAGGCAGCGCCGAGGGGCGTCTCCTGGGCCAGGACGGAGCCGATGACCAGGCCGACGGTCATGCAGGGAAAGCCGAACTCGAGGGTGGAGTGGGCGATGCGCTCCAGCGTGTCGAGGGGCGGTAGCCAGTCCAGCGGTACCCACTGGAAATGCTGGCCGGGGCGGGGTTTGCTTTTGATGCGGCGTTCCTGAAGCAGATAAAGCACCGAGGCCAACATGCTGAAGGCCAGCGCCGCGTAAGAAATGAGGAGCGCTGCGATATGGGCCACCAGCCAACTCACACGCACACCTTCAGAGGGGAAGGTGTAGCGGTCCGGTCCCAGCGCGGGAACAAATACTAGAAAAAATGTGGCCGGAAAAGCGAAGATTCCGAGGGAGATGGCATCGTAAAGCCACCAGACAAGGAAAAACAACCCCGCCACGGCAAGGCCCATAAGCGACTCGACTTCGCGAACTCCTACGGGCATCCAACGATGGGCCTGGATAAGCATTTCGACCACGGAAACGAAGTGAAAGAAGAAAGCCACGCCACCCAGATGGACGCAGGTTTTCCGCCAGCGGACGAGGCCATAGAGCACGGCGGGAAAGACCGCGACACTTGCCGCCGCGTAAAGGATAGCCGCGACTCGTAGCCAAAGGAGATACATCTCGAAGTTCAATCTAAAGCCTTAACGACCAGTATACTGTGACGCAAATCACCAATCGGAACCTTTGAAATGGACCATGGCCGAGATAAGCCTTGCAGAATGAGTTGAGGCGCGGGAAAACGCCTGTGCGGGGGCCCAGACTGCGATAAAGCCGCCCGGCAGGGGTGCATGAAGGCGCGGTGACCGGCAAGCTGCCTACTTCTTTTCCGCAATGTAGGTGGATGTGCGGTCGCTGAGCTTGTTGGTGGCGACCACGGTCATCTTCTTCCCATCGGGCGAAACGCTCATTTTGGAGACTTCGACTACGGTTCCATCGCGCTTGTCGGTTTCCTCGATGGTGTGAGGGTCGATGCGCTTGAGAGAGACTGCGTTGTAGGTGTATGCGCCCTTGACGGGGTAATCGGCGCCGTCGAACTTGGCGGTGTAGCTCTCTCCGGTGGGCGTAGACATGGTCAAGTCGTCGGCAGTGCTCTTGTAGGTCGTGGTGAGCCCGTTTTCACTCTCCTGCAACTTGCTGATCTTCCACGAGCCCGAGGTGGCATGCACGCCGGAAGGTGCTACGCCGGCGCGCGTGGCCGTCACTTCAGCCGTTACCGCTTGATCGCTGTTCATGGGATGCGAGGTGGTCTTCACGGTCAGAGTCTTTCCGTCTGCCGATACGGTGCGGGTCTGCTCAAAATCGACCTTGCCGGCTTTCTTGGTGGTGATCGCGATCGATTTGGGATTGGTTTCGGTGACGCTGATGGTGTCATACGTCTGACCGGTAACGGCCTGATCCTGACCGTCCGCCTTGGCGTCGAAGGTCGGGTTGCAACTGACGCAGTGATACCACCCCTGGCTCAGGAAAAAGACGTTGGGCTTGGGGGACAGCTTGGCCTGAGCCATGTTGGTGCGCCAAGTGCCATCGAATGGGCTTTGAGCCCGTGATTGCGCGGGAGCCCACAACGCCAACATCAAAAACAGGGCGCAGGCAAAGTACCGCTCCATTTTGTTCATGTGAGATTTCCTCCAAGGGGAATTGGATTTTGGCGCTCCGGCCGGGGGTCCGGCTGGCGGACTTTGCCCGGCCTGATTGACCGCAGCGATTGTACATGGTGCTACTTACGTCTGGGCGATCTTCTTTTACGCTCGCCTGCTGGTGGACAGAAACGCCAAGGGGGCTGGCCGCTCATTCCACCGGAGGAGCTACCCCTTCGCCTTGCGGGCGCGATAGTCTAAGAACCAACGTGATCAGAGGCGAATCTCAGCCCGCGGGTGCTCCGCACTCCCTACCTTTGGAAGACGCTCCGGACGGGTCGACACCGATGAACCCCCCGGATAGCGATTCTGCCGCGGCTTCGCCATCTCCCTCTTTGAAGAACGGTTCTGCCGAACTAACTCCTTTCATGCGGCAATGGACGGCTGCGAAGAGAGAGAATCCCGACGCGCTGCTGTTCTTCAGGATGGGCGATTTCTACGAACTGTTCTACGACGACGCGGCAGTGGCAAGCCGGGAGTTGGAACTGACGCTGACAGCGCGGGACCGGGAGCGGCAGGTGCCGATGTGTGGCGTGCCGTATCACGCGGTGGAAAGCTACCTGGCGCGACTGCTGCGGAAGGGCTATCGCATCGCCATCTGCGACCAGATGGAAGACCCCAAGCTAACCAAGAAGATTGTGCGTCGCGAAGTGACCCGGGTGCTGTCGCCGGGGACAGCGCTGGATGCGATGGTGGGGCCGGAGAAGAACAATTTTCTGGCAGCGTATTTTGAGGCTGGGCCCGAGGCTGGGCAAAAGGCCCCGGATAAAGCTCGCCCTGGGGCTAAAACAATCGACCGTCCTGCGACCGGCGCGGCGGTGTGCGCGGTGGCGCTGCTGGATGTCTCGACGGGAGAGTTCCGGACGGCGGAGTTTGCCGGACCGGGAGCGCGGCAGCAGGCGCTGGAGCTGTTGTCGATCGCTGCGCCCAGCGAGGTGCTGCTGAAGACCAGTGCGGAGCTGCCCTTGGCGCTGGAACGGATTCCGGCACGAACGCGCGTCGAGGACTGGGTGTGGACGCGGGATTTTGCGGTGCCTCTTGTGGAGCGGCAACTGAACGTGCGGTCGCTGGAGGGGTTCGGGCTGACGGGGCACCCAGCCGCGGCGATTGCGGCCGGGGCGCTGGTGCATTATGTGCGGACGACGCAGAAGAACGAGGCGCTGCACATTGACAGCCTGAAGTTCCAGGAACATTCAACAGCGCTGGAGTTGGACCAGGTGACGGTGCGAAATCTGGAACTGGTGGAACCGCTGTTTGTGGGCCAGGACAGCCGGGCGACGCTGTTTCATACCTTGGACGCCTGCCAGACGCCGATGGGCAAGCGGCTGCTGCGGGCAACGATNNGAGGCGCACGGGAACGTGGTCAAGCGGGAAGAGGTGCGGCGCGCATTCTCTGGCCTCCTGGATTTGGAGCGGCTGCTGGCCCGGCTCTCGCTGGATTCAGCGGGACCGCGGGACGTTCGTGCGCTCGCCGCGAGCCTGGCGCGGCTTCCGGCGTTGAAAGCGGCGCTGGAGGCGATGAGGTCGGGGCTTTGGCGCGCTCTGGTCGAGCGGCTGGACACGCTGGTGGATGTGACGGCGCAGATTGCGACGAACCTGGTTGCAGAGCCTCCTCTCACGCTGGTGGATGGGGGCGCGATTGCTGCGGGCGTTGACGCGGAGTTGGATGCGTTGCGCACGATCTCGACCACGGGCCGGGAGCAGATTGCGGCCATCGAGGAGCGTGAGCGCGCGCGAACAGGGATCGGATCGCTGAAGGTGCGCTACAACTCCGTGTTCGGCTATTACATCGAGATTACGAAAGCCAACATGGCGCTGGCTCCGGCGGATTACGAACGCAAGCAGACATTGGTCAATGCGGAGCGGTTTACTACCCCGGAGCTGAAGGAATATGAGCGCAAGATTCTCACCGCGCACGACCGCTCGATAGAGATTGAGAAAAGGATCTTTGCCCAGTTGCGAAGCGAGGTATTGCAGGCAGCGGGCCGGATCAGGAAGAGTTCGGCGGCGGTGGCAGAAGCGGACCTGCTTGCGAATTTCGCGCACCTGGCAGCGCTGCGGCGCTATGCGCGGCCAACGCTCACTGAAGAGCCGGTACTGGAGGCAGTGGCGGCACGGCATCCGGTGATCGAGCAATGGATGGAGGAGACGCGTGAAGGGCGGTTCATTGCCAACGACGTGTATTTGAGTGCGGCAGACGAGGGGCCGAGTCTGCTGCTGATTACGGGGCCGAACATGGGCGGCAAGAGCACCTATCTGCGACAGGCGGCAATGCTGGTGCTGATGGCGCAGATGGGCAGCTTTGTGCCGGCGGAGAGCCTGCGGCTGGGGCTGGTGGACCGCATCTATACGCGTATCGGGGCCAGCGACAACGTGGCCCGGGGCCGGTCAACCTTCATGGTTGAGATGACGGAGACGGCGACGATTCTGAATACGGCCACGCGGCGGTCGCTGATTCTGCTGGACGAAATGGGTCGCGGGACTGCGACGTTTGACGGGCTGAGCCTGGCGTGGGCGACGGTGGAGTATCTGCAAAAGGAGACGGGGGCGCGAACGCTGTTTGCCACGCATTATCACGAGTTGACCATGCTGGCGGAGAAACTGCCGAGGATGCGGAACCTGCGCGTGGGCGTGAAGGAGGCGGCGAGTGGGATTGTGTTTCTGCATAACATTGAGCCGGGTGCGGCAAGCAAGAGTTATGGCATCGAGGTAGCGCGGCTGGCGGGGCTGCCCGTGGCCGTGATTGATCGGGCCAAGCATGTGTTGCGCCAGCACGAGAAGCAGGAGCGGCAGAGCGTACAGGTGGAAACGACGGATGAACCGTTGCAGTTGACCATCTTCACGCCCCTGTCCCAGCGCATTGTGGACCGCATCGAAGCTGTGGATGTGAACGCGCTAACACCGCTGCAGGCGTTGAACCTGCTGGAAGAGTTGCAGCAGGAGTTGAAGGAGAAGGGATGAGCGCAAGTTTGCGCCAGGCCGCGGGCAGCCTGCTGGTAGTGGGACTGGAGGGCACGCAGTTGACCGGTCTCGAACGCGCGTGGCTGAAGCTGGTGCAGCCGGCGGGAGTGATTCTGTTTCGGCGCAACATCGAGGATGCAAAGCAGACGCGGGCGCTGCTAAGCGCTGCGACTGATTTGTGTGCAACCCACGCCTTGCGCTGCGTGGATGTGGAAGGCGGAACGGTCGACCGGTTGCGCGACGCGTTGGCGCCCATGCCTTCCGCGCAGGCTGTGGCGATGGGAGCGCGTCAAAGGGGCAACGCGGGGCTGGCACGCGAACACGGCGAGTTGATTGCGCGGGGAGTGAAGGCCTTCGGCTTCAACACGACGCTCGCACCGGTTCTGGATTTAGCGCTTCCTGCCTCCGCCGAAGTGATGGGCACGCGTGTCGTGGCGGCGATGGCTGACGGAGTCGTGGAATACGCGCGGAGTTTTCTGGCTGGGCTCAAGGTGCATGGAGTGACTGGCGCCGGGAAGCATTTTCCAGGGCTGGGCGCAGGGACCCGGGATTCGCACCTTGAGACGCCGGCGATCCGGCGCGGCTGGCGCGAGGTATGGCGAGAAGACCTCGAGCCTTATCGCGCGCTGCGTAATGAATTGCCGATGGTGATGGTGAATCACGCGGCCTATCCCGATACACAGGGCAAGGATCGGCCTGCGAGCGTGTCGCGGTTCTGGATTGCGACAGTGCTGCGCAAGCGGATTGGCTATCGCGGGATCATCTTCTCAGACGATATGGAGATGGGCGGCATTCTCAAGTTCATGTCGATGGAAGAAGCGGCCTTGGCCGCGATTCGAGCGGGGATGGACCTCATGGAGATTTGCCACAGCCCGGACCTGATTCTGCGTGCATTTGAAGCGCTGATTGCCGAGGGTGAGCGGTCGGCGGCATTTCGCAGAATGCTATTGACGCGTTCACGGGAGACAGCGCCCAAGCGTGCACGGCTGTTTGCGGGCGCAGTTCCAGCGGCGCTATCAGGCCATCAGTTCGAGGCTCTACGCGGAAAGATTCTGCGCTTCAGCGAGGCCGTGATGAACGCGCAGCCGGCAGAGGCTACAGTGGAGACGAAGCCGGCATGAGAACGAAGACGATGACAGTTGCCGGGGTGATGAGCGGAACGTCGGCCGATGGCGTGGATGTGGCCGTGGTGCGCATTTCTCCGGGTAAAGCGCGACCGCAACTAACCCTGTTGGCGCATGAGGGATTTCCCTACCCCGCCCCGTTGCGGCGCGCAGTGCTGGCAGCGATGAACGCGGCGGCAACATCCACCGCGGAGTTGGCGCGCCTGAATTGGCGATTGGGAATTGCCTACGCCGAAGCCGTGAGCGCGACGCTCCAGCGGCATCGATTCAAACTGGACCTGGTGGGATGCCACGGCCAAACGCTCTATCACCAGGCGCGCGCAGAGAAGTACGCAGGGAGGAAGTTTGCCTGCACATGGCAGGCAGGTGAAGCCACAGCGATTGCGGCTGTGTTGGGGGTTCCCGTGGTTTCGAACTTTCGCCCGGCGGATATGCTGGTGGGTGGACAGGGCGCGCCGCTGGTTGCGCTGCTGGACTATGTGCTGTTTGCCGACACTCTGCGCGGTCGCGTGCTGCAGAACATTGGCGGCATCGCAAACCTGACTGCGATCCCTGCCGGTGCAACGCCGGATCAAGTAATAGCCTTCGACACCGGTCCCGGAAACATGGTGATGGATGCGCTCACACAGGAACTTCTGGGCAAGCCCTTCGACCGCAACGGCGCGTCTGCGGCGCGAGGCATTGTGATTCAGCCGGTGCTGGCGCGAATGCTGTGCCATGCGTACTTCAGCCTGAAGCCGCCGCGCACCGCGGGACGCGAACAGTTTGGGCGCACCTATGCAGCGCAGTTCTTGGTCGCGTGTCAGAGGCACAGCAGGAACCCAGAGGACGCGCTGGCCACGGCGACAGCGCTGACGGCGGAAAGCATCGCGGCGAGCTATCGGAAATTCGTTCACCCCCGCATGAAGAAGCGCGGCGCGGACTACATTGTTTCCGGCGGAGGAGCGCGCAACGCGACGCTGATGGCGATGCTGGCGCAGCGGCTGGAGCCGATGGGCTGCGAGCTGGCGGCGAGCGAAGAGTTCGGCCTGCCCGCGCAGGCCAAGGAAGCTGCGGCCTTTGCCCTGCTTGCCTGGCAGACGTGGCATCGGCTGCCGGGCAATGTACGGGCGGCTACAGGCGCAGCGCGCGCTGCGATTCTGGGCCAGGTGACGTATGTATAAAGCGCTGGCGCTGGCGGCGATCTTGCTGCTCGCGGGTTGCCGCTCCACACCGCGCGATCCGCGGACCGTGGTATTTCTCATCGAGAGCAGCCCGGCGAATCTCGATCCGCGAGTGGGAACCGACGGGCAGTCGGAGCACATTGACGAGCTGTTATTTGACGGGCTGGTGGCACGCGATGCGAGCTTTCATTTCACGCCGGCATTGGCGAAGAGCTGGGATCAACCCGATTCGCGGACGCTGATATTTCATCTCCGCCAGGGGGTGCGCTTTCACGATGGACGCGCGATGACGGCTCGCGATGTAGTGTGGACGATCGACTCGATGCGGACGGGCGCGGTGATCTCGCCCAAGGCGGCGGCGTATGCGTCGGTCGACAGCGTGGAAGCGGCCGATCCGCACACCGTGATTTTTCACCTGAAGCATGCGGACAATTTTCTGCTGACTAACTTGTCGACAGGCGCGATCGGAATTGTTCCCGAGGGCAGCGGGCGCGAATTCTGGAGGCATCCCGTGGGCACGGGGCCGTTTCGATTTGTGAGCCAGCAGATCGATCAGGACGTGATCGTGGAACGCAATCCAGCGAGTTGGGCCGCGGCGCCGAAGATCGAACGAGTGCGATTTGCCGTGGTTCCCGATGCAATTACCGAATCGCTGGAATTGGAAAAGGGCTCGGGCGACGTGGCCATCAATTCCCTGCCCATGGATGCGTTTGAAGTGCTGGCCCAAAGACCGCATCTGAAGTTGGAAGACACGGGGGGCACGGAGATCCAGTACCTGGCCTTCAATGTGCGCGACCCGCTGCTGAGCGATGTGCGGGTGCGGCAGGCGATTGCCTGCGCCATCGACCGGAAGCTGATTATCGAGGCGTTGCTGCGCGGACACGCACGGCCGGCGCTGAGCCTGCTGCCGCCAAGCCACTGGGCATGGAGCGGCGACGTGGCGCGCTACGACTACGATCCCGCACGGGCGGAGCAGTTGCTCGATGAGGCAGGACGCCGCGCAGGGCCGAATGGGGTGCGCTTCCACTTGACGATGAAGACCAGCAACGACGAGGGAACGCGCCTGCTGGCGGCGGTATTGCAGCAGCAACTGGCGAGAGTGGGCATTGCGCTGGACTTGCGCAGTTACGAGTATGCGACGTTTTACTCGGATGTCACGCACGGAGCTTTTCAGATGTATTCGCTGCGCTGGATCGGCGGCAATGAGCAGCCGGATATTTTCAACTATGCGTTTTCGACAGCGAGGTTTCCCCCCAAGGGTGGGAATCGCGGACATTACTCCAATGCGCGGCTGGATGCGGTGCTGGACGATGCGGCGGCTAACAGCGACACAGAGAAGCGCCGCGTAGACTATGCGGAAGCGCAGCAAATTCTGGCGCGCGATCTGCCGGCCATCAACCTTTGGTATCAGGATACGATCGTGGTGCACAACCGGCGACTGACGCATGTGGTCCCCACGCCGTCGGGAAGTTATACGTTTCTGGAGACGGCGGAATTGGCTCCTTAAGGGGTGCTTGACCTTAAGCTTTTCTTAAGGATTGACTCTTCGGAAGCAATAGAAATAGATAGTTTTGCATCGATCTTCATTATTCTTCGCACTCCTGTCGCAGATTGGCATCACTGCTTCAACCTTTTGCCCGCCTTGCTCGTCTACCAAAACGGATACTTTACACACCATGGACATCCGCGGAATGGGCATCTGGAGATTTGACGCATGAGCAGCAAGGCACTGAAACGCGGCGCGGCGGGTTTTGCGCAGACTGTTTTTTTGATCGGCATTGCGCTGGCGGCAACACATCTGCACGCGCAGGCGCCGACTAACCGCTACCTGGGCACGGTCACAGCCATCAGCGGCGATACGCTCACGGTGAAGACCGATGCGGGGGATGTGCGCCAGGTGGAGGTTCCATCGACGGCGGCACTGAAGCGTGTTGCGCCGGGGCAAAAGGATTTGTCGGCTGCCGTGGATATGCAATTCGTCGATCTGGCCACTGGGGATCGTGTGCTGGTGCGGCTGGACGCAAATGCGACGGGACCGACGCCGCAAGCAGTCCAGATTGTGGCCATCAAGCAAACTGACGTGGCCGAGAGGCAGCAGAAGGATCGCGAGGATTGGCAGCAGCGCGGTGTCGGGGGACTGGTGAAGAGCGTCGATGCGGCGTCGGGAGTTATTGTGCTCACCAGCGGCGCAGGCCCGACTGCAAAGACGGTCACGGTGAAGGTCACCAAGGCGACAGTTCTCAAACGATATGCTCCGGCGTCGGTCCGCTTCGATCTGGCTCAGGCAGCGCCCATCGATGCGATCCATGCGGGCGACCAGTTGCGCGCACGAGGCCAGAAGAATGCGGACGGCACGCAAATGGACGCGGAAGAGATTGTTTCAGGTAGCTTCCGTAATATTTCGGGGACCATCACATCGCTGGATGCAGCAGCTCAGACCCTGGTAGTGAAAGACCTGATCGCGAAGAAGCCGGTGACGATTCACATCACCGGCGACGCGCAGATGCGCGAGTTGCCAGAGATGATGGCGCGAATGCTGGCGGCGCGGCTGAAAGGGACTTCAGGCAATGGCGCAGCAACCACAGGCGCACAGGCGCCGGCCCGGCAAGGTGGCGCGCAACGTAACGTAGGCGGTCCGCAAGGCGGCGGCTGGGCGGCCCAGAGAGGCGGCGCAAATGGCGGCGGAGGCGGCGATATGCAGCAGGTTCTGAACCGCGCACCCGCAATTCAATTGGCCGACCTGAAAAAAGGTGAGGCTGTGATGCTGGTGGCTACCGAGGGAGCATCCGAAGTCACGGCCATCACGCTACTGGCGGGTGTCGAGCCGTTGCTTGAAGCACCCGCGGCCAGCCAGGACCTGCTTTCAAGTTGGAGCATGGGGTCCGGCGGCGCGGCAGAGGCAGCAGCCCAATAGGCGAACACAAGAGTTCATCGAAGAGAAGCGAGGGATACGTGTATTCAAGACTTCAATGGCTTATTCATTTTCTGATTGCGTTGACAATTGCGCTGGCCGGACTGGCCGCAGCGCGGGGACAGACCGCCGCGCCCGCACCAGCAGCTGTTGCAACGGCATCCTTGCATGGGCATATTTCCGATCAGACAGGCGCGTTGATTCCCGGCGCGAAGATCACCGTGAGTACCGCGGCGGGAGCGCAGGTAGCGACGGCTACCGCGGACACGGCCGGAGCCTACGAGGTACAAGGGCTGGCAGCGGGCGACTACATCCTCGCGGTCGACTGCGAAGGGTTCGCGCCGTTTCAATCAAAGGCCATCACAATCGCGGCAGGTCAGTTGAAGCGCGTGGACGTGGCGATGGCCATCGAGGCGGAGCAGCAGAGCGTAGTGGTCACCGACGAGTCGCCGATGGTGAACGTGGAGGCAGGTGGGAACGCCAGCGCAGTGGTGCTGAAGGGCAAGGACCTGGATGCGCTGTCAGACGATCCGGATGAGCTGTCGAACGAGCTAACGGCCCTGGCCGGACCCTCTGCCGGGCCAAATGGCGGGCAGATCTACATTGACGGATTCAGCGGCGGACAACTGCCACCGAAGTCTGCCATCCGCGAGATCCGCATCAATCAGAATCCGTTTTCGGCGGAGTTCGACAGGCTGGGATATGGACGTATCGAGATCCTGACCAAGCCCGGGACGGACAAGCTGCACGGCCAGTTCTTCATCCAGGGAAACGACAAGCCTTTCAATACGGGCAACCCCTTCACGAACACGATCCCCTCGTATTACAGCTATCAATTCAACGGTACCGTCAGCGGCGCCATTTCGAAGACAGCCTCGTTTTTTGCGAGCGCGGAGCAGCGCAACACTGAGAACGTGAACGCCTGGCGGATTTCCGATGCGGTGCTGGAGAACACTCCGGGCATATTTGTAAATGACTTGAACTACGGCGTGAACCTGTTGAACCGGCGCATTCGTGACAACGCTTCCGCGCGCATCGACTGGCAACTAGGCACGAAGAACACTTTCACAGTGCGTTATGGTTTTTGGTCGGAGTCGGAGCACGGCGATCTGAACTCCGGATCGCTGCCCAGCGCTTCTACACATGAGTCGAACACTGACCATACGGTGCAAATGAGCGACGCGATCGTGATCAACGATCACGCCGTAAATGAAACGCGCTTTCAATTTGAGCGGCAAAATGAGAATCACTATCCCGACTCGACCGACCGCACCATCAGCGTGCAAGGAGAATTCACGGGTGGCGGATTCTCCGGCCAGCAGAGCCACGATCACACCACGCGGTTGGAGTTGCAGAATCTGACCACCCTGAGCCATGGAACGCACGCCATCAAGTTCGGCACCCGCTTGCGCGATTCGCGGGACGCCAACCTGACCAATGCAAACTTCAACGGCTCGTTTACCTTCGACTCGTCCGACAAGTATCTGAACATGGCGAATGGGCTGGCGGCGGGTACTCCGTTCGACGACCTGGTAAGCCAATATGGCCCCACTTCAGCCAGCTATACGACGGGGACCGAATCGGCATTGGCCAATGTGTTCGACATGGCACTGTTTGCGCAGGACGACTGGAAGTTCAATCCGCGGCTGACCCTCTCCGGCGGCATTCGATGGGAAGCGCAGAATCACATTTCCGATCATGACGACTGGGCGCCGCGCGTGGCGCTGGCCTACGCGCTGGATGGCGGAAAGAACAAGAAAGCGAAAACTGTAGTACGCGCCGGCTACGGATTCTTTTACGACCGCTTTGGATCGATGAACCTGTTGACCGTCAACCGCGCGACTCTGCAGCATCAGATTGTGCTGAACGACCCCACCTGCACCTCGACGGCAACTTCGCTGAGCACGATCGACCTTGGCACCTGCACGAGCAACGGCGGTTCGTCCAACGCTTCAACGCCGGTGCGATACGAGGTCGCGCCCAGTTATCATTCACCGTACACGGGCCAAGCAGGCGCCAGCGTCGAGCGGCAAATCTCCAGCGGCATCAGCGCGACCCTGACCTATCTGCACTCGTTTGGTGTGCACCAGTTGGTGACGCGCAATGCCGACCAGGCGATTGGCGGGACTCCGCAGGACAGCAGCGGCGGATACTTGTATGAGTTTTTTCCCGAAGCAGTGTTCAAGCAGAATCAATTGATCACCAGCGTGAACGCCAAGGTGGGCAAGAATCTTAACTTGATGGGCTTTTACACGGCGGGCTGGGCCAACAGCAACGGCGGGGCGGGTAGCAACGCGTCCAATGCATACAATTTGGATCAGGACTACGGGCGCGCCGGCTTTGTATCCCGCAACATGCTGTTCTTCATGGCTAATTACAGTGCGCCATGGGGCATCCGCGTCAATCCGTTCATGATTGCCCAGTCCGGCCGGCCGTTCAATATTACCCTGCCCACGGATTCCGAGAACAACTTCTACAACCAGCGGCCAGCCTTAGCGGCCTCAGCGGAATGTGCGTCCGGCTCCGCGCAGTATGTGCAAACCTCATTTGGGTGTTTCAACACTCAATCGGGTTCCAGCGATGCGCTCATTCCCGTCAACATCGGCCACGGACCGGCGGCGGTAGCCGTCAACCTGCGCATCAGCCGGGCGGTCGGAATCGGACCCAAACTGGCATCGGCCAACAACAATCAAAACGCCGGGGGACCGCCTCCGGGCGGGGGCGGACCACCTCCGGGCGGTGGTGGCGGCGGTGGTGGTGGCAGAGGCGGTGGACCTCCGGGAGGCGGACTTGGACCGGGAGGTCTTGGCGGCGGCCCGGGCGGTGGCAGGGGCGGCCCGGGCGGCATGTTCGGGTCAACCGGTACAGGCCATAAGTACTCACTGAACTTCAGCGTCCAGGCGCTCAACCTGTTCAACGACATCGACTATGGACAACCCAATGGAACCGTGATTCCAACGCCCGACAAGACCACTGGCCTTTATGGTCCGGGCAGTCAGTTTGACCATTCCACAACCCTTGCGGGCGGCATCTTCAGCACCGGTTCGGCGGCGCGGCGGGTGTTTATGCAGGCGATATTTTCGTTCTGAGAGTGGTTGAGATTCCAAGCTTCCCATCCTTGCGACAAGAAACGTTGCAAGGATGAAGCACTCACATTTAGACCAATAAGGAGGGCTGGGGCACGCACTGTGCCCCAGCCCTCTGGCTTTGATCAGATCGTGTCCACGCTATTTGGCAGCCGTTACCACTGCAGGAACGGGCGCGCTTGCAAACGCGTCAGTCAGCGAGATAGCGCTTAACTGTGCCTTCAGGGCGTCCAGGGAAGCCGATGTCTTGGCTGTGATCTCCACTGTTTCTCCGGGAAGCAGGTCGAAGTAGTTATCGGAGAGTTGCACATCGAGATCGCCGAAGGATAGATAGATGCTGCGCGCCAACACGGACGATGTGATGCGAATCTTGTAAGCACCGCCTGCACCCGTAGTATCCACGGCGAGATGGGCCGGCTTGAGGTGAACCTCTTTCACCGGCGCGAGGTAAGTAAGATTGCGCGAGATCTGTTCACCGGCCGCGGTGAGATCGGCAACAACGAAGACGCGCGAAGTGTTTGCCGCTCCCGCATCCGCAAGTTTCTTGAGCGGCCAGTCAAGATAAACCTTGCTGGTAAGCGGCTCCACGGTTAAATCGTGCTTCTCTTCCAGCAGCACCTTGCCGTCGAAATCCATCAGGCGTACACGGAGCGAGGCCGCACGCCCCTCGGTCTTGTCTGAGACTATGTAGACCTTGACCGAGCCATCTTCCACGTGCGGTGAAACAAGGATAGGCGCATAGAAGCGCCGCGCATAGTATTGCAGGGCCTTCCAGCGGCCATAGTAGTCGATGGAGGACCACGAGGCTACCGGCCAGCAGTCGTTCAGTTGCCAGAAGATGGAGCCCATGGTCTCAGGACGCGCGCGGCGGAAGTGTTCGGCGCCGATCTTGATGCCCTCGGCCTGAAGCACCTGGCTGACGTAAAGAAAGCTGGCGAAGTCCTTGGGTTCGGGATAGTCCTTGAGCAGATAGTCGTGGATGATCGCGTTGCCTTCATCGTTCTTCTGATGCGCGAGCATCACCGGGGTAAAGATATTTATGCGATCTTCAGGTTCGGTGAAGGCCTCGATGGTCTTCATCTCGGGAAAGGACTGGAATCCATATTCCGTGACGAAACGTGGATGGTGGGTTTCGTAGGTTGAAAACGGCACGCGTCCGTGCCACACGTCCCAGATGTGCGCATCTCCGCTCTGGTAGTGATCGCTGAGTTCCTCGTAATCGGCGCTGGGAGAACTGGGCCAGTAGGGAGTTTCCGGCGCCAGGCGCGCGACGACGCGATTGAGGATGCCGCTGAACTCGGTAAGGTAATCCTGCCACATCTGGTATTTCACTTCGAGAGGCAGCTTGTCCCTGGGGCTCCAGTCGAGAGCCTCTTCCGTTTCGTTGTTCCCTGACCACAAGACGATGCTGGGGTGATTGCGCAGACGGCGCACCTGGTCATCGGCCTCGGCTTCGATATTCAACTTGAAGGCGTAGGTTCCCGGCTGCCAGTCGTTGCCAAACTGGAAGTCCTGCCAGACCATGATGCCCAGTTCGTCGCAGATGGAGTAGAACTCATCGGTTTCGTAGTAGCCGCCGCCCCAGTGGCGGACCATGTTCATATTGGCGTCGCGCGCGGACTGCAGAATACGGCGATAATCGGCGCTGGTCACGCGGTTGGGAAAGCTGTCGAAAGGAATCACGTCTGCGCCCTTGGCGAAGATGGGGATGCCGTTGACGTCGAGTTCGAACGAGCGGCCCCACTTGTCAAGCTGGCGGCGAAGAACGATGGAGCGCAGGCCCGCCTTGGTGGTTCGTTCATCGCTGACCGCCGCGCCGGTGCTCACCTGGGCGGTGAACTGGTAGAGCGGCTGCTCGCCGTAGCCAGCGGGATACCAGAGCTTGGGTTGACGAATCTCTGCGGGGATGTCGATGACATTGCGGCCGGCGTGGAGGCTGACCTTGGTGGAAAGGGTTACTGGCTTACCGTCATCGGAGTATTTTACGGCGACATTGGCCGGCCCGGCGCCTGACGCCTCGACTTCAACCTCCGCATCCAGGTGGGCCACTTCCCTGCTCACATCGCGCTCGCGAACAGCGAAGTCGGCGATGCGGGCCTTGTCCCAGGCCTCAATGCGCGCCGGACGCCAGATGCCGCTGGTGACGAAGCGCGGACCCCAGTCCCAGCCGTATTCATAAGCGGGCTTGCGAAGGTACGTTTTGGCCTCCACCTTGGTCTTCGGCTGCCATGGGTCGGCGGCGGCTAGCTCCTCGGCGGCTTTGAGGGGCGAGGCAAACACGACGCGGAGTTGGTTCTTCCCAGCGTGGAGGACGCCCTTGGCCGGGATGCGCCAGGTACGGAAGCTGTTACCGGCGGAGAAGGGCGGCGCATTGTTCAGATAAACCGTGGCCGGGCCGTCGAGGCCGTCGAAGACGAGGTCCACGTTGGAGCGGGAAAGCAGGGACGGAGTCACTTCGAAGTTGAGCCGGTACTCCCAACTCTCCTTCTCGATCCATTGCAGCTTGGCTTCGTTATCGCGAACGAAAGGATCGGGAATCTTCTTGTTGGCAAGCAGGTCAAGATGCACATCACCGGGCACGGTAGCCGGTAGCCAGCCATTCTCCGCCTCTTGCGCGCCGGGCAGAATCTGGCGAAACTGCCAGCCGTGATCGAGAGTGAGAACCGCATTCTGAGCCGGCTTCGACTGCGCGCGTGCCATGTCGCTTCCGATGCCGACTATAGCCGCGACCAAGGCGCAGCAAATGAATCTCCCCGCAATAACTCCCCGCATCCTGTTTCCTCCCATGCCTTCGCACCGCCCAACTGAGCCGCGCCAAGGATTTAAGAAATCCGCTGACAAGGTTATCACGCGGAAAATCGGGAGGCCTGTGACGGCTGGCTGCTGTGGAGCGCTCGATGGACTAACGATCGGGTTCGGAAACGAGCCGGCGCTTTGCCAGAGTGTCGGCGGCGAAGAGGCCGGGGCCCAGGACCAGGATCAGCAGGGCGGCAAACCAATAAGTGTAGGGCGTTACTCCGTAGAAGTCGCTGGGATTGAAGAGAATATGGGCGAAGTTGGTGCGGTCATCGGGCACGCTCAGGTAGGCCATGATCATGTTGAGGAAAAGACCCAGCGAAGTTAGACGGGATGCACAATGCTGGCCGCCAGCGCGCACTTGCTCGCGGTGGCCTGCAAGTCCGCATGATGCGCAATGCTAGCTCACGCGCGCCATGACGCCCGCCTCACCCGGCGCCGAGGCATTGCAGACCCGGTCGCGGCCGCTTCTCTTGGCTGCATAGAGTGCGTCATCGGCCATCTGAATAAGAGAGTGCGCATGCTGCCCTGAACGGGGTACTAAGGTGGCGCATCCCACCGAAATGGTCACATATCCAGTTGGATTGGAAATGTGCGGCAGTTTGCGGCGCCGCAGTGCTGCGCAGATCAGTTCGGCCACCCGCACGGAACCCTGGTTGGATGTATTGGGAAGCACAATTGCAAATTCCTCACCGCCAAAGCGCGCCACCAGGTCTGCCGGCCGGGTGACCACTTCCTGGATGGCCTCGGCAATC
This sequence comes from Acidobacteriaceae bacterium, assembly GCA_003165075.1. Classification (GTDB taxonomy): domain Bacteria; phylum Acidobacteriota; class Terriglobia; order Terriglobales; family Acidobacteriaceae; genus Telmatobacter. The sequence continues at coordinate 99,335 of PLSM01000194.1, forward strand.
TGCTTGAGACAACTGTCTCCGCTGAGGTGCCCATATGTATCGTTGAAGGTCTTGAAGAGGTCCACATCGATCAGCAGGAGAGACAGACCCTGGCGCTCGCGCATGCAACGCCGCCACTCAGAAGCCAGGGATTGGTCGAGCCGGCGGCGGTTGGCCAGGCGCGTAAGGGGATCGGTGACAGCCAGCGTCTCCAGGGCGTGATACGCATTATGCAATTCCTCCTCGGCACGTTGGCGCTCGGTGATGTCACGAAAGAACCACACGCGACCTAAATACTCTCCCCCTTCACTCCGCAGTGTGGTCGAATAGCGCTCGAGGGTCCTGCCATCTCTCAATTCAATGTGAGAATGATCGTTGGCGTTGCGATCGGCGTAGAGTTCCTCAACCCGTTTAAGGAAGGCCTCAGGATGCTTGGTCTGACCGATGCATTGAGACAAGAGTTGGTTATCGGAGAAGTTGAATCTCTTGCCGAGCAGGCGCGCCGGAATCTCTGACATGGGAATCTTCCAGACTTCGGCAAATCTCCGGTTGTACGACACCACCTTGCCATCGCCATTGACGACGAGAATTGCGTCGAGCGACACATTGTGTATTGCGCTGATTAAGGAGGATTGGAATTCACGCTCCTGCTCGGTCCGCTTCCGTTCGGTGATATCGCGGAGGATGGCCAGGGTTCCAGAGGCAACACCCGTCGCCGGGCTCACAAAGGGGCGGAGGCTGCCTTCAACCCAGATGTATTCTCCACTTTTTGTCCGCACGCGATGTTCGATTGTTGCGCCTTCGCCTCCGGGCTGCAGGCCGGCGATCACCGATTCCAGGCCGGGCCGGTCGTTGGGATGAACCATCTTGTCGAATCCCAACGACCCCGCCTCCTCCGCCTTCCATCCCGTCATCCTCTCAATGGCGGGGGAAGCATAGCTGGCATGACCGTGCACGTCGACGATCAGGATTGCATCGCGTGAGTTTTCTGTCACCAGCTTATGCAGCGTGACGGTCTTCACTAGGCGCCGCTCGGTTTCCTTCTGGCGGACTAGAACAATAGAGATGCAGTACAGCAGGAACATGCCTGAAACCGTGTAGAACTGAAGCAGAACGATGGGCGCCTCGGGTGCGAAGGACTTTGCAATCAGCAACGGACCCTGCCCATGAATGGTGAAATAGCTCCCGGTGGCCGAAAAGAAGAGCGCGCACAGAGCAGCCCATGCCAGATCGAGGCGCAGTAAGACCAGCACCATCAGGGGATAGGCTAGAAAGAGCATGGGGACACGCGACTGGCCGAAACCGCACACCGTAACGATGACCAGCAAAGCCGGGTAGATCCATACCAATCCTCCTTTGCGAACGCTGCGCAGGCCGGTACGAAAGATGGCTACGCAGGCCGGCGTAGTCACGGCCGTTCCCAAGCCATCGCCCAACGTCCAGGAGAGAAAGCAGGCGCCGGCTTTGCCATGCAGCCAGAAGACCGCAAAGGGCGTAAAGATTGCTCCCGCCGCTGCCGGCGCAACCAACAGGGCGATCCATGTGTAGCGCCTCAGATACGCGCCGTGGGTAAAGTTGGGCAGGCAAGTGGACCGCCGGCGAAGCAGTGAAGCGCTGAACGCGACCTCAAACACATTGAGTGCCGCCATCAACAGGTTCAATTTCCATGTTCCGCTAAACACTGAGGAGGCAGTCAGGTTCGCCAGAAACCCAACCGTCAGATAGGCGGACCAACGCCACCGGGGAACCACCAGCAGATATGCCAGCAGGACACCGTTGGAAAGCCAGAGCAGCAGAAAGCTCGACTCCGATTGGTCCAGCCAGGAGACAAATCCCGCTGTCAATGCAATTAAGGCGAAGCAGGACGACAAACTGAGGGCAAACCTGTACTCTCGCCTGAATAGAGCAGGACGCCGGCGATTCGCGAATGCAGTGTCCCCATCCACGTTTGTCTCCCCACCTTGCTTATCGGAAGGATTGGCACGGAGAACAGGCACACTTCGCAGTTTGTTTTTTCTATCTTCCGTGATTTGTGGCGCAGCCCGTGAATCAGGATTGAGGACTCAAGGCGGGGTGAAACTCGGCTTTGCCGCCGGGCAGGAGCACAATCTCCAGCCGGCCCTCCTGGTGCTCTGAAAGTCCGGGGCCGCTGATCTGCCGTACTTGGTGGCTGGCGCGGTCGGAGTATTGCACGGTGAGCGGGCCGCTGCCGCGCACCTTGAAGCGGTAGTGAATCTCCGCGCCTGCGGCCAGGCTGTCGGCGCCGAAGCTGGCGCTGGGATAATCCACCTCCACCAGGTCGATGGCCTGGCCGGTATGATTCTCGACCGTGGCATCAATCTGGTAGGAGTGGCAACCGGCAAGTAAACCAATCAGAGGCAGCAAAACCGCAGCGAATCCCCCTGCACGCAGCCTCATTCTTGCTCCTCTTTCCCATTCTCCACACTGGCCGGTGGCTCTTGGGCTGCCAGTTTTCTTTCCACCCGGTCCAGCCGTTTCAGCAGCTCGGGGAGGCGTTGAAAGATGGCGACGGCGCGCAACCACACGCGATTGTCGAAGCCCGGCGAGCCAGAGATCATCTTGCCTGGGGGCACATCGTGGGAGACGGCGGACTGCGCCGTCAGAATCACCCCGTCGCCCACGCTGCAGTGCCCTGCGATTCCCGTTTGCCCGGCCAGAATCACGTTGTTTCCGATCACCGACGATCCCGCCAGACCGGTTTGGGCGCAGAGCAGGGTGTTGCAGCCAACGTGCGAACCGTGTCCAACCTGAACCAGGTTATCTACTTTGGTTCCCTCCCCTATTTCGGTCGCGCCCACGGTGGCCCGGTCGATGCATGCGTTGGCCTGGACGTCTACCCTGTCCCCCAGCCTCACCGGCCCCGATTGGGGAATCTTCTCCCACTCGCCAGCCTCGTTCTTCGAGAAACCGAAACCGTCTGCGCCGACAATCGCACCATTTTCGAGCGTGATGTGGCTGCCCAAAACACACCCCTCGCGCACAACCGCGTGGGCATGCGCAAACAGGTGGCTCCCGGCCTGGACACCGGGATAAAGCACCACATGGGGCAGCAGCGTAGCGTGCGGTCCAAGACGAACTCCCTGCCCCACAACCACATAGGCGCCAATGTGCGCGCTCTCTCCAATGATTGCGGTGGGGTCGATGACTGCCGTCGGATGGATTCCGGGAGGATAAACAGGGGGCTGGTAAAACATTCCCAGCGCCCTTGAAAACGCGTGGTAGGGGTTTTTGATTCGAAGAGTTGCTGCGGAAATCTCAGGAAACCCCGGATCCACAAGCACGGCGGCGGCATGGGTTTTGCGCGCCAGACCTGAGTAACGGGGGTTGGCCACAAAGGTGATTTCTGTGGGACCCGCCTCCTCAATCCCTTTCACACCTGTAATTTCAAGGGTTGCGTCACCGCGCAGCTCCGCGCCTAACCGGTTTGCCAGCTCGCCTAGATTCATCGATGAGATTGTAATGGAATCCGCCCTAAGCGGGATTTTTCCCCGCCTCCAACCACAGCCCCGAAGTGGGCGAAAACTCGCAAATCTTGAATATCATGGGGTGGCGCAGGCGGCACGAATCGCGGATGAGTCGCGCTCATTTCGTGGCCGATTCTAGCCGTTTTCCGCGTCATTCGGGAACAAATCGGGCTGGCCCACAGGGGCTCCATGAGTTCCACTCCGCCGGCGTCCCAGAGCCCCAATCAGGCTCACCACCTCAAGCTTCTGGATGGCTTGTCGAGGAACATATATCCGCTGGGTATTGGAGCGTGTGTCGGGCGGAATCAGCAGCAGTCCCGCACCTTCAATCAGGGAACGGTCGTTGGCTGCCAGCCCCTCCAATTCTTCGCAGTCGGCAAGGGTCATGCGCAACCACAGGCCGGCGGTGCGCGGCCTTACGGCAAATCGTTTGTGCAGAAGCCGCTCCGGGTTGGCCTGCTCGCCCGCGGGAAAGTCGCGCACATAGCAGACCCACTTGACCACGTTCCATTCGATGGTGAGCAGCTTTCCTGTCAGGTCCAGCATCTCCAGGACCTCCGCATCCTGTGGAAATCCAGTGCCCGCGTAGCCCGCTACCCAGTCCCTGGAGAACTTGCGTACAATCACCGGCTTGCGAAGCGATGCCATCGCTCTGGATTGTCGCATGCGACGGCCGGCGCCGCGAGCGGAAAAGCTGTAAATACAGTGCAACATATCCTAGCCAACCGGAGCTGGTTGTGTTAATGTACTGCTTTGCAACCTTTGCCTGAATGTGCCGTAACAGCAACAACATCAGGCACTTGGCTCGGGTAGGGAACGGCGGAAGCAGGGACGGAATGCCCGATTACATCTATCTGCTCGAAAACCGGCTTTCGCCGGACCAGCAAAACGCATTGCGCCTATTGCGCGAGGTAGCCCGCGAAAGCGGCATGATTCTGTTCCTGACCGGTGACGCGGTTCGTGACCTGACCAGCGGCCACGCGGTCCGCGACCTTGAAGTAACAGTTCATGGAAATGCCCTCAAACTAAAGAAACCAATCGAGAAAATGGGAGGCGTGGTGTGGGGCGAGGATGAACCCTCGCGCTCCCTTTACCTGTGTTTTCCCGGCACCGTGCGGGTGGACTTGGTAAGCACCCACCGAACGGAGTACCCCAAACCCGGCAAGCCGGTATATCATCCCGCCTCTATCCAGGAAGACCTTCGCCGCCGCGACTTCACCGTCAACGCCATGGCGATCTCGCTCAATGAGGGCTCGTTCGGCCTGTTGATGGACCCCCTGAACGGGGCTGCGGACATCGAGACCCGCCACTTGCGCCTGGTTTCGAACTACGGGTTCCTTGAAGAGCCGTCTCTGCTGATTCGCGCCACCCGGTACATGGCCCGGCTGGGGTGGGAGATGGATGAAAGGACCCGGACGCGCTACGGGAATGCCCGGGAGGAAGGCGTGATTGAATTCCTTTCCGCACACGCGCGCAGCCAGGAACTGGAGCAAATTGGCCACGAGGACGACGGACTAAAGGTGCTGCGGGCGCTGGAAGCGGAGGGCTGGATGAAGTTTCTGTTCCCTGCCTGGACCGCGGCCAAGGCAGACGAGGAGAAACTGAAGGCGCTGCACTCCCTGGCGATTGAGTTGCTGGTGCAGGGTGTGCACGCTGACATGTCCGCGGCCCAGATGCAGTTGCTTACTGCCAAAGTTGCCGCCAAGGATCTGGCCACCCTCAAGAAGCTGATGCTGCGTCCCGGATTCGTGCAGGAGTGGAACGGCCTGGACGCTTTGGCCAGCGGATTTGCGAAGGTGCTGCTGTCCAAGGAAAACGCTGCCCCGTCCGCGTGCTACAAGCTCATCACCAGCTACGATCCTGAAGCGGTTCTCTGGCTCGGCTTTACCAGCAAGGACGCAACCGTCAAAGAGCGTTTTCAGCTTTTCCTGAAGACTTGGCCGGAGATGCGCCAGCGTATCCCCCACGCTCTGATGCAGGAGATGCGGATCACTCCGGAACTGGCCACTTACAGGGAGATCATTCACAAGGTCTTTCTGGAACTGATCGACGCCCGTTTGAATACACCCGAGGAGATGCGCGCATTTCTCGACCCGCATTCGCCGCCGGCGCCGCCCCCGCAGGCGGTCATTAAGCGGTCGCGCGCCAAGCGTGGCGCAGAGGCCAAGGCGAAGGAGCGGTCGTTCGACGACGAAGATGAGGCCGAGGACGGTCTGGACGAGGAAGAGGATCTGGATGATATCGGCGGAGAAGATGAGGAGATCGATCTGGGCCTGACGATTCCCAAGATCGACCTCGAGCCGGATCTGGACGAAGAGGGCGGCCTCGACGAAAAAGAGGCTGAAAGCGAGGAACTGGAACCGGTTCCCGCGAAGGCAGCGAAGAAACACCCTGCCGCGGCCAAGTCAGCCAAGGGTGCCGCACCGGTTGCACCCAAAGAAAAGCCCGCAGCGGCCAAGCCCGCAAAGGCGGAGCAGCCCCAATCGAAAGCAAAGGCTGAAGCAAAGCCAGCGTCGCAACCGGCGGCAGCTAAATCTGCAGGGGGAAATGGAAAGGCGAAGCCCGCAACAGGATCCGCGCCCCAAAAGACACTGTCTACCCCGGCAGCAAAAACTCCGGCAAAGACACCGGTGAAGGCAGCGGCGAAGGTCGCGCCAAAGGTCTTGGCAAAGGCTCCGGCAAAGGCTGCGGCCAAGGCCCCCGCGAAGGTAGCGGCCCAAAAGCAATCCACAACAATCAAAAAGTCCGCACCCGCTGCAAGCCCCGCAAAGAAACCGCAGCCGCCCAAACCGGCGGCCAAAAAGCCGGCTACAAAGGCCGGCAAGAAGCGCTAAAGTCTTGAATGCATCCCCGCGAGCCGGTCATACCCCGGCTCGCGTTCCGATTCATTGCCCATCTGCTTCAGGAGGATTCCCGATGCCCTTTCCGCGTCCCCGCGCCCTCATCTGTTGTCTGCTTTCCGCGCTAGCTTTGTTTGCCGCCGCCCGGGTGCACGGGTCAGGCCAGCCGCCAGATCGCGACGCGACCGTGCTGCCCGGCTATCGCTTCGAACGTGGCGGTTGGAGCTATGTCCACCTCGAAGGAACTCCGGCGCAGATCGGTTTCCAGCATGGGCGGCTGCTCTCCGCCGAGATTGAAGACATGGTGCGGGTGGCCAGGATTGAGAGCACCCACGGCACGCGGCGCGACTGGGCGTTCTTCCGCGAAGCGGGCCGCAAGATGCTTTGGCCGCACATCGACGCAGAGTACCAGCAGGAACTCGAAGGCATCGCCAAGGGCGTGCAATCCAAAGGAAGCAGGCTGGACCTGTGGGACATTGTGGCGCTGAACGGCGCCATCGAACTGCCTCAGTACTATGTCCCTTGGCTGAACAAGCAGGAACACGCCGCCAACGCGCCGCAAATCCGTCCCGAAGGCCGCTGCTCGGCTTTCATTGCCACCGGCAGTTACACCAAAGGCGGCAAGATCGTGATCGCACACAATAACTGGTCCGGGTACGACGAGGGCGAGCGCTGGACCATCATCTTTGATATCCAGCCTGCGCATGGGCACCGCGTCCTGATGGATGGAGAGCCGGGCGTGATCACCAGCCAGGACGACTTCGGCGTCAACGACGCTGGCCTGATGATTACCGAGACCACCATCACGCAATTTGTGGGCTGGAATCCCGACGGCAAGCCGGAGTTTGTGCGCTCGCGCAAGGCGCTGCAGTATGGCAGCTCCATTGACGAGTACGTGGCCCTGATCAAGGACGGCAACAACGGCGGTTACGCCAACGACTGGCTGATTGGCGACCGCAAGACCGGCGAGATTGCCTACCTGGAACTGGGGCTGAAAAATACTCCGCTGTGGCGCAGCAGGGACGGCTACTTTGTGAGTTCGAACTACGCCCGCGACCCGCAGCTGATCAAGACCGAGACCGATGGCTTCGACCTGGGCAATCTCTCCAGCTCTCCCAACGCGCGGCGCGTTACCTGGGAAAAGAAGATGGAGCATGCCAAGGGGAGCATCGACATTGAAATGGCCGAGCAGTTCATGGCCGACCACGACGATAGCTTCACCGGCAAGGTCGATGCCGATGAACGCTCCCTCTGCGGCCATGTCGACAAGGCAAAGAAGGGCGTTCCAGAGTGGGATTGGGGTCCCTATTATCCCGGTGGCGCGGTCACCGGCAAAGTTGCAGACTCTGACATGGCGGCCGGGCTCTCGCTGATTGCCCACGCCGGGCATCCCTGCGGCGAAGACTTCCTTGCCGCGCCGTTCCTGGCCGCACACCCCGAATACAACTACCTGAAGCCGGTGCTCAAGGACATGAAATCGGGACCATGGACCGCATTCAGCGCCGGTGAAAAGAAATAGTCCGGCCAGCTTAACTGTATTGGATGTGGATGGTGGTTTCGGTCATCGGGCAGGCGACGTGGATCAGGGCTTCTTTGAAGCTGGGCACGGCCAGCCGGACACGGGGATAGTTGGCAAAGCCGAAACCCTCCTTGGGCCAGCCAAAGATATTCCTGTCGAGCTTCTTGATTCTTGTTCTCGTCGTTGAATCACGATCCCCCCCCATAATCACCGGGAGGCAGATCCAGCGAGACTGCTGTGACCTGCCGCTCACCCGCGGCAATCGGAGTGGGCCAAGCGCGAAGAGCCATCAAAACAGCCGAAGGACAGCCGCTCACACGGCTGCCCTTCGGCTGTCAAAAAAGACTCGCGAGGCGAGAAACAAATTAAGGCACAATCTCTTCGGCCAAGAAACGCCAGCGGCTAATCGAGCCAATCTGGCCTTCGCTTTGGATACTTGCCGTACCTTGCCTGCGTAGGGTTAAGTTCCGGGGTTCAACCTCAACACCGGACACGTGGAACGCTAGTACCGGCCGCCGCGTGAGCCACCGCCACCGCTGCCCTTGCGCGCCTGATAGCAATCCCGGCAAAACACCGGACGATCGCCGCGAGGCTCAAAAGGAACAGTCGTAGGCTGGCCACAACCTGAACAAATTACAGGTGTCCCATGTGCTGGAGCCGCACGGTAACCGGAGCCGCCCCCCCCTTGGTCATTCTTCTTTGCCTGTCGGCAAGGCTTGCAACGTTTGGGGGTCGAATAACCACGTTCCTGAAAGAACGCCTGATCGGCAGCGGTGAAGGTAAAGTCCTGCCCGCAATCGCTGCATGTAAGTTGAATATCTCCGGCCATGGGTCTCCTCGTGGAGATTGTACAGCCATTCGGGTTTTTGCGCATAAGGAATCTATTTAGATTGAAAAAGTTATGCACAGCGTCCAGGAATCCCGTTTTTCCCTCTCCTGGACCGTTGCCCGCCACGCTATAGTTTCGGAGGGGACGCGGACGGGCGGCGGCCGGATTCACCCCACGTTTTCGCCCCGAAAGCAAGGACGGCGCCTAACCCCGCATCTTCGAGCTTTCCGCCCGTTTCAGTGAGCAGCTGCACACGCGGCTGAATGCAGAACTAGAAGTGGACGGGCCCTCGCAGGTACGAGAGAACTCTGCCTGGCCCAGGCTGTTAAACCGCGCCCTTTCAAAATCCGAACTTGATCATGAAACTCGAACGGCCCGCCGTGGCGGGCCGCTGCAGAGTGCTGTGATGCTGAATGATTCTCGTTGGCAGAGACCTTCTCAGCGGACCATGCTCTGGAAGAGCGAAGACTTGAGGAGGTTGTCGAAGTCGGAATCCGAGGCCGCGAAGTGAATGGTGAGGAGGCCCGAATTGGAGCTGATGTCGGTGGAGGAAAGAGCGGCCTTTTCCGTATCCGAGCCGGTCATTTTGCGATAGACGATGGCCGCGCTCAGCAATGAGGAAACAGTGGCGGCGGCGAACGTATCGCCGGTAGAAATTGTCAGGTCAAACTTCACGCCGTGCTGAAAGTCCATGCCGTACCAGGAGGTGAGCAGGCGCTTGCGTATTGATTCGAAATCGGTGACCGAGCCGGCCTCGCCCAGTATCTGGCGCATCATGGTCTGTGTGCCCTTCTGGTCGAGAATGCTCCACAGAGACTCGTAGTCTACCGCTTTCATGGCTTCCATGATGGGCCCGTTGGTCAGCATGCTGGGAGCGTTTCCATCGCGCACGTCAAGGGTCTGCTTCACAGCGCCGGCGGTTCCAAAAACCATGGTGGAGGGATCGACAAAGCACAGCACCATGCCGGTCTTTCCCATGGGGTAGATCCGGTTGGCGCGGACGACGGTGACCTTCACCTTCAGTTTGCGGAAGTTGGCCAGAATGTCCTGGACGGCGAACTGGCCCTGAGCGATGCCGACTGTCTCAAGCTGATCAGCGGAACCCGCGGTCCGAAAGAGGGCAAAGGCCAACTCATCGACGTCGTGGTTCTCATTCAACCCTGACTTGCGCAGCGCCTCGTCGAACTGCCTCAGTTCGGGGGGCATGACGCGATCGCGAAGTTCCATGGCCGTGCTCGAGTTCTGCATGGCCCTGTAGTCGATGACCACCAGTTGCTGCACGTCATGGGGAATCGCCCCGCGTGCGTCACTCGTCAGTTGCGCGGCCGGTGCCGAAAGGGACAACGCCAGAAATAAAGCGGGAAACGAAATTCTTGCTAAATTCTTCAACCGATTCTTCCTCCAGATTGCGGCGCCTTGCCTGCGCCCCGCGGGAGTTCGATCCCGGGCCTGCCGCGGCTGCATGCGGGCATTCCCAAAAACCAAGCCGCGGGACTCTCAGCACAAAAGCACGGGGAACCTTACGATGCTGCGCAAAGGCCCGTGATTCAGAGGCTTCCGCCGGCTGGGCTGGTGAAAACACGCGCACAGTCCTGCATTTATTGTACCCCGCGCGATTTTGCCGGCGCGTCCAATTGCCGCTAAGCCGGTTACGACGGTTCCGGCCACGCCAATGGCGCAGCAAGCCGCCGCTCCAGGACCTTGGTTTCGGAATCGAACCCGGTTAATTGACGCATCCACTCGCTTTCGCGCTCACAGGCAGCCTCAGGGAGCAGGCCGATGACCTCTCCCTCGACCGGAGCCGTCTTATGACGCAAGGCGAGCTTGGAAACGGCGCCGTAGACCTGAGAGATCGGGGTAACCTCAAAGTCGGTGATGTTCATTGAGAGCTGTGCGCGCCCATGGGCCAGGACGCCCAAGGCCTTGACGCCTTTGAGACCGCCGGAGGCTGCGCGAATCTCGCGGGCAATCGCACGAACAATGGAGACATCCGCAGAATCGAAGTAGATGTTATAAGCCACCAGGAATTTGCGTGCGCCCACGGCGCAGGCCCCGGCGGTGGGATGCAAGCCCGGACCGCCCAGATCGGGGCGGCGGGCAGCTTCCTTGCGCACCGCGTCGCGGAGGCCTTCGAACTGGCCGCTGCGCAAGTCTTCAAGGTTGGCGCGGTCAGGGCGCGCTGCGGCCGCTTCGTAAAAATATACGGGTATTCCGAATCTACGCCAGATTTCAAGGCCGGCCTGGCGAGCCAGCAGCACACACTGTTCCAGTTTGACGCCGGAGATGGGCACAAATGGGATGACGTCGGCCGCGCCGATGCGGGGGTGCGCTCCTTGCTGGCGGGTCAGATCGATCAACTCGGCCGCCTTGCCTGCTCCGCGTACCGCCGACTCGACCACCGCGGCCGGTTCGCCGGCGATGGTCACGACCGAGCGATTGTGATCGGCATCCATCGACAAGTCGAGGAGGAACACTCCCTCCACGCGCATCGCAGCCACAATGGCCTCGACCCTCCGGACATCTTTGCCCTCGGAAAAGTTAGGAACGCACTCGACGACTGAAGCTTTCATTTCCATTCCACTGACGGATCACTCGGGGTTCCAGTTCGCGGCAAACTGAAGAACGGCGCAATGACGGGCAATCTGCAGTCCAATCTGGGTACTCGATAGCATGATGGTTTGAGCCGCATCCTTGCACACCGCCGGCTTGTTCGCAGATCGCCATTGCTATTTCCAGAAGGTGTACCCACCCTGTATCTGGATGCTGGCGTTAACGCCGGGATTGCGGTCTCCTAGTGAGGCCGAAGAGATGTGCACGGCATTCACACCCAAATCAATGGACCGCCTGGGACGGACGAAGTAGTGAAACCCGATCCCCCCCTGGGGCGAAAAGTTGAAGACCGATGTGCCACCGGGGAGGCCGTGTGATAGGAGCACATCGGGAGGGAACTTATGAGTAGTGTAAATGAGCCCGCCCGCGCCTTGGAACCACGGCTGAAAGCGCCTCGATTGAGTGAGGAAGTTCCAACGCAGGATGATCGGCGTGAGGCTGGTGCCGGTATAGGTTCCGCCTCCGACCGGCAAGTTGCAAGGGTAGGGTTGTTCTGTGGTGGGGTCGAAACAGGTGTAGGCCTGATAGTGCGGCGCCGGGGTATAGGCCTGCCAAAACGGCATGATGTTGGCGCCCAATTCAAACTGGCCGCTGAGGATGCCGGCATGAACGACCGGACTGAGGGGCTTGGCCGCCTGAAAGCCAAGGGAAAGAAATTTAAAAGATGAACGGTCGCCCACCCCGAACCCGAAGTTCGCGAAGGGGCCATATTCCCAGCTCCGGGCCTCTCTCACCTGGGCCACGTAGTCAGTGGAGGGGGATGCAGGTCTTTGCGCTGCAGCCACTGCGCTCGCACCGAGAATCACTAAGAATAGCTTTGCCGCTGGGGTCAACTCGCTTCCCTTTCTAGCAATAAAATGCAGAGCTCCACAAAAAGGCCGCCACATCCGGGCGGCCTTTTGGGGTGTTTGCCCGGAATAGGATCAGCCGGCAACGTTTTCCATTTGCTCGGCGTCCATGTCGAAGTTCGAATAAACGTTTTGGGTATCGTCGAAGTCTTCCAGGGCTTCAAGCAGCCGAATCATCTGGTTGGCTGGCTGGCCCTCAAGCTTGGTGTAGGTGGAGGCGAGCATGGTGATCGAGCTCATGACAGTGGGAATACCCGCGGCTTTGACTGCGGCGAGAACGCCCTCAAATGAAGCCGGATCGGTAAAGATCTCCCAGGTATCGCCTTCGTCGCTCAGGTCCTCGCCGCCGTGTTCCAGCACGATGTCCATTAACTGCTCTTCGCTGGCTGCAGACTTTTCGATCGCGATGAGCCCCTTCTTTGAGAACATGAAGCGGACCGAGCCTGATTCGCCCAGGTTGCCGCCGTTCTTTGAGAAGGTATGGCGAATTTCACTCACGGTGCGGTTGCGGTTGTCGGTGAGGACTTCGACAATGATGGCGACGCCCCCGGGGCCGTAGCCTTCGAAGGTGATCTCCTCGTAGTTCACGCCCTCCAGTTCCCCGGTACCCCGCTGGATGGCGCGTTTGATGTTTTCGGCCGGCATGTTCTCCGCCTTGGCGGCCAGAACCGCAGTGCGCAGGCGGGGGTTGCCATCAGGGTCTCCACCACCGGCCCTGGCGGCGATAGTGATTTCCCTGATGAGGCGGGTAAACGTCTTGCCGCGCTTGGCATCGAGCGCGCCCTTCTTGTGCTTGATCGTGGCCCATTTCGAATGGCCGGACATGAGAAAACCTCAACGGTAGTGAAGAATGCCGGTGCGGAGTCGCACCTGACCAAGTGAGTATATCACCGGGCGGGTACGCCCCTGTTGGGTTTCGAGGAGCGCAGCCAGGCGGAGGGTCCGGCTATTCGGGCGAGTCCTTGCCGGATATCTATCAAGCGGGCCGGCGGCCTTTGGGGCGTCGCTCCTTCCCCTTGTCTGCCGACTTGGACTTTCGCATCCATGAGTAGTATTTTCTGTCTTCGCGAATCATGTGTCTAGCCACGACATCGTGAATCACAAAGCCAAGAAGTGCCCCCGCCGTAACTCGCTGTTGCCGGAACTGTTCCGCCAAGCCGAGGGCCTGTGCAAGAAGTTTGCGGTGGCTCAACCGGTGTGCCTCGAGTTCCGGGAATCCGCGAACTTCAAGCAGTTGTTCCTCGTGCTTGAAATGGATGGCGACGTGGGTTAGCAATTCGTCGACCAGCGGTTCCATTCCAACCGTGCCCCCGTCCGAGCTTAAGAAAGCCAGAATGCGATTGGCGATCGAAAAAAGCTGTTGATGTTCGGTATCGATCTTGTCGATGCCGCAGGAGTAGAGTTTCCTCCAATGCAGCTCGAATACTCCAAGGGCATCCAGCTTCCGCGTGGATTCTCGACGCACGTCCTCGGCATCGGCGACCACCCGGTTTCGGCCACTCTGCTTGGCCTTGTACATGGCTGCATCGGCGCGATCAACCAGGGCACTGAGCCTTTCGCTGGCCCGGCGCGCGGCCACACCGAAGCTGGCGGTCACCTGCGCCCCGCAAGGAAACCTGTAACTGTCAAGCGAAGCGCGGATCCTTTCAGAAACACGCTTGGCTCCGGACGGCCCGGTGTCGGGCAGCAAAAGCAGAAACTCCTCGCCTCCCCAGCGGCCAAAAAGGTCCATCGTGCGGAGGCAACTGCGCGTCATGTCGCCGAAAATGCTCAGCACCTGGTCGCCGGCAGCGTGGCCGTAGGTGTCGTTGATAGCCTTGAAGTGGTCAAGATCGACCATCACCAGCGCCAGCTTGTAGCGATGACGTCCTGAACGGAGTAGTTCGATATCGGCCCTCTCCGCAAAGATGGGCCGATTCAAGGCCTGCGTCATGGGATCGACAGAGGCCTGCCTGGCGAGCGCAAGCTCCAGGGTCTTGCGTGCGGTAATGTCATGGAAACTGACGATGTAGACATCCGGCCTGCCTTTTTGGCGGGTGAGCGGCGAATAGGACACCTCGACCCACACAATTTTCCCCTGCCGGGTAACAAAGCGCTTTTCAAAAGAGATCAATGGCCAATCTCTCGTAACGACAAGCTCACCCGGATGCAGAGCCGGCGTATCCCCCGCCGGAACTGGCAGGGCGTCGATCGTCATTCCCAGCAGTTCTTCCTTGGCGATAGCAAAGATTTCAGAGAGCTTCTTGTTGACCTCAAGGAACCTGCGCTGCTGATCGACCAAACCAATGCCGACGCCGGCCATCTCAAAGGCAACGCGGAACTTCTCCTGGTCATCGGGCAGGGACTGAGCCTTGGCCTTTCGAACACGGGATTTTCGTGCCTCGGGAGGCTGTTCCATGGCACCACTTTGATGCGAAAGAGAATGTCTATGGCATACTCACCATGCTTGGTTTGGACTCCATTTCCGATCAAGTCATGGATGCATCCAATAATGAAGGGTGCATGGGTAGCATCTACAGTAACCTACGCTGTAGCATTTTTCCACAAATCCTGAACTGCTGAGGAGCCTGCTTGAAGTCTTTTCTTGGAATCTCCATGCTTCTGGGCGTTGCGCTTGGCGCAGCCCATGCCCAGGGAAACTACGAGATCCAGGTGTACGGCGCAGACACCGTGGCCCCGCGGACCACGATGGTTGAACTGCATTCGAACTTTACCGCCGACGGGCAGCGCAGGTTCATCGCTGGCGTTGATCCCACCTATCGTGCCGAACACGAAACCATCGAGATCACCCAGGGTGTGAATGCCTGGTCGGAGGTTGGCTTTTACATCTTCACCAGCGAACAGAGCGGAACGGGAGTGCAGTGGGTGGGCGACCACATCCGGCCCAGGGTGCGTGTGCCGGACAGTTGGCACTGGCCGGTAGGGGTGAGCCTGTCAACCGAGGTAGGCTACCAGCGGGCCTTCTTTTCGCGGGACACATGGACATGGGAGATACGCCCCATCGTGGACAAGCAGGCAGGGCGATGGTATTGGGCCGTGAACCCGGCGCTGGAGCGCACCTGGCACGGACCGGATGTGAACCTGGGCCTGGACTTTTCTCCAGCGGTGAAAATCAGCTACGACTTTACGAAAGTGATTACCGGAGGAGTCGAATACTACGCCGATTATGGCAGCATCACGAACATCGCCAGCCTCCACGATCAGCAACAGCAAATCTTCCCTGCGGTAGATCTGAATGTGTCACCGAAGTGGGAGATCAACTTCGGCGTGGGCATAGGGCCAACGGCGGCAACGGATCACTGGATTGTGAAGGGAATTATTGGACGGCGTTTCGACTGGGGACCACGGAAGTAGTGATTATTCATTGACGCAATCCGGCGGTCGAACGCGGCACATGTGGCGTAGAACGGATCTGGCATCGTCGCTGGAATCGCTCCGCGGGAGCGAGAACCTTCAGACCCCAAGCTCCCGTGATGCTGCGATTGCTGATAGTGGCCCGATTTCCCTTATCCCACCAGCTCGAAGGCGCGGATGTCTTCCCTGCGCACTGTCAGCCGCTCGATGAGGTCGGCACGAACTTCGTAGCCGCGGCCGGGAGTGTCGGGAATCTCAATCTCACCCGCTGAAGTCACCGTGATTTCGGGCTCGACAATGTCTTCGGCCCAGTAGCGCGCAGACGCGGACACATCCCCGGGAAGAGTGAAATTCTCCAACGAGGAGAGAGCGATATTGTGGGCGCGGCCGATGCCGGACTCCAGCATGCCGCCGCACCAGACCGGGATGCCGCGCTCCTGCGCCGCGTTGTGAACGGCAATAGCCTCAGAGAATCCGCCCACGCGGCCTAGCTTGATGTTGATGATCTTGCAGGACTCCATCTCAATGGCGGCCAGGGCGTCGCGGCGGTTGTGAATGGATTCGTCGAGACAGATGGGGGTATTGAGCCGCTTCTGCAGCATGGAGTGGTAGTAGAAATCGTCGTGCCACAGCGGCTGCTCGATCATCAGCAAGTCGAATTCATCAAAGGTGGTGATGTGGTCGGAATCGCGCAGGCGGTAGGCGGAGTTGGCGTCGCAACTGAGCATGATCTCCGGATAGCGGCTGCGAACCTGCTCAAAGACCTCCACGTCCCAGCCCGGCTTGCACTTGAGCTTGATGCGCTGATAACCGGCCGCCAGTTCCCTTTCGACCATGGACATCAGCTCGGGAATGGAGGACTGAATACCGAGGGAGACGCCGCAGGCAACGGTTTCGCGGACGCCGCCCAGGAGCTGGGCCAGTGGGATGCCTTCGCGTTGCGCCTCAAGGTCCCAGATGGCGTTCTCAAGGGTGGCCTTGGCCATGCTGTTGCCGCGCACTTTGTGAAAGATGCGCGGACACTGGCCGCCATGCTCAGGCGACTCAGCGGCCAGCATGGGCCCGAGTTCGTTCAGGATCACCTGCCAGGCCGAATCGGTGGATTCTCCAGAGAAGAAGGGGCGTTCGCCGGCGGTGCATTCGCCCCATCCCGTCAACCCCTCCGAGCGGATTTCGGCGAGCAGGATTCTGCGGTCGCGCGTCACGCCAAAGCTGGTTTCAAATGGGCGTATCAGGGGGATTTGAAGCTCGCGCAGGACCATTCCGTCGATTTTCATAGGTTGTGCGTTCCTTGGATGTTCAGCATGTGATGAAATCGTGTTTCATTCATGTGCAGCGCCGGTAGCCGGATAAATACAAACTGAGTTGCCTTCTTCTGGGGAGGGGACCCCCAGCTCGAAGACTCCGTTCCCTTCCGCATCGCGGGCAAAGCTAAGTACGGCCAGCCCCTGGGAAAATGCCTGTTGAAACTTGCGGCGGTTCTCCAACTGAACGGCGAGGGCTCGCTCCCGGCCCGCTTCTGAGGCCTTCCACTGATAGATGGAAGCCGGAACCAGGATGCGCTCCTCAACAATCTTTGCGGCTCCCGGACGACCGTCGAGAACTGCGGTCACTCTGGACGAGCGCAGGTGCCACTCAGCCAGCAGGCGGTCCGTGGGGAGCCCACCTTGCAGACGAGATGAGGATACACCATAGAAATTCACAAAATACCGGCATGCGATAGCACCCAGCTTGTGGATATTGAGAAAAGCGTTCTTGATTTCGAGCGGGTCAAAAGTCCACTCGATGAGCCGGATGCCACGGGATAGCGCCTCACGGCGTTGCTCCCACTTGAGTTGCGCGCCAACACCGCGATTGCGGTAGGCCTCGCGCACGGCCAGCATATGCGAATGCAGATACGGTCGCGCTTCCCCGTTGCCGGATTTAACGCCTGGCAAAGACATGGCGAAACCAACAAGGGATTCCGGATCGCCCTGGGGCGATGCGCCGGGAAGCTCCGTATCGAAGGCGCCGATGACCTGGCCACCCACTTTCTGCATGACCAGGAACGCTTTGCGCGGAATGACGTCGCTGGCATCGTAGCCCCAGGTCTCCACTTGGAGCTTAACGCACGCCTCCAACTCGTCGAAACCCTTGCAGGCTCGGATCACAATCATGGATGCGGCTCCGGGCCGGGAGCACCGCACTCGGCGGCCAGGGTGCGCTTGGCCTGCGCCCACAGCGCTTCCAACTCGTTCGGCTCAAGCTCTTCCAGGGGCCGCGCGGAAGTCATCTCCATGAAGCGAAAACGCTCTCGAAAGCGCAGATTGCAGCCCCGGAGGGCCATTTCGGCATCGACGCCGAGGTGGCGCCCCAGGTTCACGACAGTAAACAGCAGATCGCCAAGTTCAGCTTCGACGCCGGGGTTGTGGGCGGGGTCGGCGGACGAGGCTTCGACCTCCAGCTCCTCGGTCTCTTCGGCTAGCTTGGGCAACAGGTAGCGCCAATTGGGCCAATCGAATCCCGACTTTGCGGCTTTCGAGCCGAGCTTGGCAGCCTCGGCCAGGGCGGGCATCGCGCGTTGCACGGAGTCCAGGCGCGAGGGATGGAGAGCGGCGAACGTCGAAGCTGTGGCTGCGGCAGTTTGCGGCTTCCTTTCGGCAGACTTGATCTCTTCCCAGTTGCGCAGGACGGCCGCAGAGGAGCCCTCGACAGCAGCGTCGACATCGGCCTCGTTGCCGGCGGCGCGTGAGGCCTCGTCGCCAAAGACGTGCGGGTGGCGGCGAACCAGCTTGCGGTTCAGATGATCGAGCACGTCGCTGATGGTGAAGTGGCCCTCGTTGGCCGCCATCTCGGCATAGAAGAGCGCCTGCAGAAGCAGATCGCCGAGTTCTTCGGCCAAGTGGGGAAAGTCTCGGCGCTCAATGGCGTCGAAGACTTCGTAGGTCTCTTCGAGAGTGTATTTGCGGACAGTGTCGAACGATTGCTCGCGATCCCAGGGGCAGCCATCGGGAGCACGCAGCCGAGCCATGATGGCCACCGACTGCTCAAAGAGAGCCGCGGCCCGCGCCGGATCGGATGCTGTAGCGATACGCGGTGTGGCTGGAGAGAGTTGTGGACTGTCTGCGCTTCGTGCAACGTCCATTGACTCTAGTGTAACTCCTGCACCGGAACGAGGTCTGCCGGCGGACTGAGCGAAAGCAATGATGCAATCACCATCAACTGGACCGTATACTCAATTTCTCGCATGATTCGTGTACTGGGAACGGTGTTTGCGGCGCTGCTGGGGCTGGCCTTCGGCAGTTTTCTGAACGTGTGCCTGAGCCGCTGGCCACAGGACGAGAGCGTGGCGGCTCCGCGCTCGCACTGCCGCAGTTGCGGACGAACCTTGCCTTGGTGGGAAAATGTGCCGCTGCTGAGTTGGCTGGCGCTGCGCGGGCGGTGCCGCAGTTGCAAAGCATGGATTGGATGGCGGTATCCGCTGGTCGAACTGGCCGTGGGGGTGCTCTGGGCAGTTGCGGCGTGGCGCTCCGTGAGTGGGGCTCTCATCCCCGATGCGTCGTTGGCGACGCTCTACGGAAGCGTGATGCTCTGCGTTGGCCAGATGATTTTCTATTGGCTACTGGTCGCTTTGGCATTCCTCGATGCCGAGAATTTGTGGCTGCCGAATTGGCTTACCTTGCCGGGGGCCGGGTTGGGATTTGTATGCGCAGTCTTGAGCGCAATTCTCCGCAGCCACTCGCTTGGGAATGACGCTCTGGAGCCGGTGCGAGTTGCGGTGGCCAGGGCTGCAATTGGTTCTCTGCTCGGCATGGTGGCATGCGGCGGCCTGATTCTGCTCATTCGCTGGATCTTCTGGCTGGTACGCAAACAGGAAGGCATCGGCCTGGGCGACGCCAAGCTGATGGCGATGCTCGGTGCCTGGCTGGGGCTGCCCGGAGCGATGCTGGCCATGTTCGTGGGCGTAATGCTGGGATCGGTAGCGGCTCTGGTGCTGTTGGCGCTGCCTCGGATGAGGGGGCGGTCCGACGATGGCAGTTGGGCGATGATCAAGCTGCCCCTGGGCACATTCCTGTCCATTGGCGGAGTGGTCAGCGGGCTGTGGGGCGAGCGGATCTTGTCGGCCTATTTGAGATTGGCCGGTTGGAGCTGAACCCGCATGCTGCCATCCATCGTGGTTTCCCGCGCAATGCAGTCGATGGAGCCTGAAGAGCGCTACTGCCTGGGTTGGGCCGCAGAGGAATTCGAGGAGACTGCGTGCGCATTGGCCAGTTCCGGCTCCTTGAGGATTCTGCGCGCTTCCTTGCCGTGTTTGCCGTCGGGATCGTAGTCCAGCAGTTTCAGATAGTGAGCTTTGGCGCTGGCAAAGTCACCCAGGTGGCGCTCTGCCTCGGCCAGTCCCCAGTAGACTTCAGGGTTTTCGGGATCGAGCACGAGGGCGGAGTCAAAGCGCGAGAGGGCCGCCTTCCAGTTCTTGATTTGCAGATAATAGCCGCCCACGTTGATGTCTTCCTTCGGTCCCTCCAGGGGCGGGGCTACTTCTTTGGCGTGCTTGTCCGGCTTGCCCGTGTCGGGCGGAGGCTGGAACTTGTCCATACCCTCAAGGCTGGAACTGGAGCCGCTGTCGGCGCCGCTGGCATCGTCAGAGACGGGATCGTCGGGGCTGCGGACGGGGTCGCTGTCGTTTCCGGGCAGATGGGCGGCGCTGGTGTCGTAGGCGGCCGGATCGGCCACGGCTGGCGACAATGAAGTGGGGATGACCGGAACCGAATCCGTGTCCTCAGGAAAAGGATTGGCAGAGGACGGAGGAGCGCTCGGCTTGGGGGCCTGGCCGGCAGGCTGGTTCTGGCCGTTGGCAGGCGGCACAGCCTGCGCACGAGCCCGCGGAGCCGCCACCAGGCAGCATGTCAACGCCAACACAACTGGAAAGCCCTGCTTCATTGCTTCTCGTCCTGCCCCTTCGACCCCTTCAATGGTAGGATGCGATGCATACCGCACTCAAGTCTTCCTAGGAAAGCATCGCACATACTCATGGGACTCATCATCCGCTCATCCGCCATTCACGCAGCCGGCTGCTACACCACCACCGCGATTCGCAAGGGCACCCGGGTGGCCGAATACACCGGCCCGCGCCTCAGCAAGCAGGAGGCAGACTCTTGCTACGAGCAGTTGCCCATCACCTATCTTTTTGGACTCGGCGACGGCTCGATAGTCATCGACGGACACTGCATGGCGATGTTTATCAACCACAGCTGCAACCCAAATTGCGAGACAAGCGAAGTGGACGGTCGGGTGTGGATCACGGCCATTAGGAACATCGCCGCGGACGAAGAAATTACCTACGATTATTGCCTTTACGATGGCGGCGACGATGAGGCAGTATGCAACTGCGGCGCCAGAAAATGCCGGGGAACCATGTATTCGCGGGAAGAGGTCAAGCGGCGCAAGGCCTTGGCGAAGAAGGCGCTGAAAAAAGTTGTCGGGAAGAAGCGCGGCAAGCGTAAAGCAGGAAGAAGCGCAAAGACCCCGGGTGCGAGATCAAATTGACTGTCGAAGGCGAGCTTCCGGCCCTCACACCACAGCAAATGGAAGTGCTGCGGCGGTTTGCATTGTTGGAAGCGGGCATTGAAGAAGTTCGCAGCTCGCTGGCGGGGAGCTTTGACATCAATTTTGAGCCCGAGCAACAGACTGCGACAGGCCTGTCTCAGTGGAGAACTGCAACTTCTCACTTTCGAATACCTGAGCCGGGCATTGTGATTACCCGTGAACACATTGCAAACGCGCTGGAGCGAAAACGGTTCGGATTGATCGCTGAGCGGGACTTGGTGGTGTGGGCAACCGTGCTGCTGCTCAACGATGCCTATGTGTGGGATCCTGCCGATGAAGATCTCATCGCAGATTGGTTGAACGACATAAGCTTGAATCTTGACGCCTCGTAACGCGACCCTCGCCGATGCCGCTGCCAGGTCGAGGCGGTTTTCCACCAATTCCCTCGGCGCCCCGGAACGATACAATCCCACCTAGGCTGCTTGTCATCGGGTAGCCAAGGGAGCGTGGCACGCATGGGTTATCAGGTTCTGGCCAGGAAATACCGTCCGCAGCGCTTTGCCGACGTGGCCGGCCAGGATCACGTGACTCGTACTCTATTGAATGCGCTGAGCCAGAACCGCGTAGCGCACGGATATATTTTTTCCGGGCACCGCGGCATCGGCAAGACGACCATTGCGCGCATCGTAGCCATGGCGCTCAATTGCCGCACGGAAGTGGGTAGCCCGGAGCGGCCAACGCCCGAGCCCTGCGGGGTGTGCGACTCCTGCACCGAGGTGCGCCAGGGCAACGCGGTCGATGTAATCGAGATCGATGCGGCAACCAATCGCGGCATTGATGAGATTCGCGAATTGCGCGATGCGGCACGCTATTCGCCTGCACGCGACCGCTATAAAATCTACATTCTCGACGAGGCGCACCAGATCACCGAGGCGGCGTTCAACGCGCTGCTGAAGACGCTGGAAGAGCCGCCGTCGCACGTCATCTTCATGATGGCCACCACGCAGCCGGAGGACATTCCCCAGACCATCCGCTCCCGCTGCCAGCACTTCAGCTTTCACGCGGTCAAGTTCGACGACATCCTGGCGCAGTTGACGATGATTGCGGGCCAGGAGCAGGTCGAGGCGGAAGAAGGCGCGCTGGCGCTGCTGGCCGAGGCCGGCGANNCGCTCTCCATCATGGACCAGGCCATGGCTTCGGCGCCTGAGCAGAACGGCCGCCCGGTGCTTTCGGCGGCGCAGATTCGCGAGCTGATGGGCGCAGTGCCCAACGCCGTCTTTGAGCGGCTGCTCGAGGCGGTCGCCGCGGGTCAGAGCGCGGAGTTGATGGAGCAGTTGAATGTGCTGGTGAACGCCGGGCACAGCCCTTCCTCCCTGGCGCGGCAAATGGTGCGCTACCTGCGCAATGCGCTGATGGCCAAGCTGGGCGGCGAGCACACTCAGCTGCTGCAGATCTCCGGCGACGAACGGGTCCGGGCTATGCGCACGGCGATGCTGTTTACTGAAGAGGAGTTGACCCGCAATCTGCAAATTGTGCTGCGCACCTTTGACGACCTGAACTACCGCCAGGAGCAGCGCTTTCACCTGGAACTGGGCCTGCTCAAGCTGATCCACGCGCAGCGGCTCTTGCCGCTTGAGCAGTTGCTCAGCGGAGTGGCCGGCGGCGCGGGAGGGCGGGGCGCCGCTCCTGGAGCACGCGCAACGGCCGGCACGGCTCGACCCAGGTCCTCGGCGTCCGCGTCGTCTGTGCCTCCTCCGCCGGTACAGGCAAACACCGCGCCTTCGCCATTTGGACCTGCGAGCAGTAATTGGAACGCGGAGTCAAAGACCGGCTCGCACCCCAGGCAGAGCACCGCGGGGAACGCAGTGGCCCAGATGCACCACCCAGCGCAGGCTGCACCTCAGTCTGCGCACGATGTGCAGCCGCTCGGGACGGCGACACCCTTCCCTGCGGCGGCCAGCACCAAGGCCGGGTTTGCCGAGCCGCTGACCGAGGGCGCATTGGCGAAAGCGCCGCATGCTGAGACCGCGCTACCCAGCGTGGATGTCCTGCGTCATGCGGCAGCCGCGGCCCTGGTGCAGGCCGGACACCAGTCGGCCTCTCAACTGCTGGGCACGGGCGCATGGACACTGGACGGCGGTATGTTGCGCATTGAAGTACCGGGCATCGGCAAGAAGATGCTGGCCTTGACGGTGAATTCCGCGGCAGAGAAGATCATTCGCCAGGAGCTGCAAAAGCACGGAGTGAATCCGCGCTTTGTGCTGGTTCCAGGGCAGGCAAATGGCGCAGCCGGCACGGCCATGGCAGCGCCTTTGGCGGGCAGCGTGCAAGAAGCCGCGCTGGGGCATCCAATGGTTCAACGGGCCAGGGAGATCTTCCATGCGGAGGTCCGCAGCGTAGTCGACCTTCACGACAAATAGCCGGTGACCGCAGGGAGAGACACCATGATCAACCCGCTAAAGATTTCGGAGATGCTTTCGCAAGCCAACCAGATGCAGGAGGAGGTCCAGCGCAAGCTCGGTCAGACGGTGGTGGAAGGGACCAGCGGCGGGGGCGCGGTGACGGCCACCATGAACGGCAAGAAGCAGTTGCTGAAGATTCGAATTGAACCCGCAGCGGTGATCGGCCTGAGCGGCGGACAGCCGGATGTGGAAATGCTGGAAGACTTGGTGGTGGCGGCGGTGAACGAAGCGGGACGCAAGGCCGATGAGGCCATTCAATCCAGCGTGCAGGGAATACTGGGCGGACTGAAGCTGCCCGGATTGGGCTGATTTCGTCCTCGGTTTCCTGGGCGCATTGGTTTTGCTTTACGTCTGCTGAAAGAACTGCAAAGGGAGGCACGCGCGGTGTCACGTTATGCCGAGCCGATGGCGCGGCTCATCGAGGAAATGAAAAAACTGCCGGGGGTAGGGGCAAAGACGGCCCAGCGGTATGCCTTCCACATTTTGCGCTCCAGTGATGAAGACGCAGCGGCGCTCGCGGAGGCTGTACGTGGGCTCAAGGCCAGTCTGCGCCTGTGCTCCATCTGCAACAACGTGACAGACGTGGACCCCTGCGCCTACTGCGCCAGTCCTACGCGCAATCGGCGCCTGGTATGCGTGGTGGAAGAGCCCACCAATATCGACGCCGTGGAACGGAGCCGGGGTTATAACGGCGTCTACCACGTGCTGCACGGAACGCTTTCGCCCCTGCACGGAGTGGGGCCGGACCAGTTGCGGGCCAGTTCTCTCGTCGGACGTGTGGAACGCGGCGAAATTGACGAGGTGATCATGGCCACCAGCCCGACTCTGGAAGGCGAGGCGACCGCCAGTTGGTTGGCCGAATCGCTACGCGGCTTTCCGGTACGGATCACGCGCATCGCCACCGGGGTGCCGGCTGGCAGCGACATCGAATACGCCGACGAGGTGACGATGGCGCGGGCGCTGGAAGGGCGCCGTGAACTGAAGTCCTAATGTCTCGATTGGATGGGGTTGAAGTGCTCAGCCTCGCAACTTGTTCAACAAATCCTGGGGATGGACTGGCTTGGCCAGAATCTCGAATTCATAGCCCCTGCCACGCGCTTTTTCAAGCAGGTCAGCGGTGGCGGCCTGCCCTGAAAAGAGCAGGATTTTGATACGAGGCAGCAAGGCGCGGATGCGGATGGCCGCGTCAATGCCGTTCAGATCGGCCATGATGACGTCGGTGATGAGCATATCCGGCTCAAAGGTGGAGGCAATATCGAGGGCCTCTTCACCTGAATAGGCGGCCTTAGCTTGAAAGCCGCTCTGGTTAAGAATCACGGCCAGCGTATCGGCTATGACCCGTTCATCGTCCACGACAAGCACTTTGGGTTTGAGCTGTGTTTCGGGCATACTCTCCTGAAGGTTGAAACGGGCACGACCTCGGGAAGTCTTTCAGAGCAGCTTCGCAATGTGAGATTTAGGTAGCTTCTTTTTTGGGACCTTGTCTCACGAATGCCTTTCTTAGAATGATACGCTCTGCTAGGGCAAATTCCGTCAATTCTTATAGCTGGAACTCGCGCCGCCGATCCAGCATATTCGGTCGTCCGGCATGAAATTTCCACTCATCGGCCTGAAAATGCAGCAAAAGACGGAACGCAGAGCCTCCAGCAGGGTGGGGGAACAGAGTAGGTTTGTCACCAAAGCGGTAGATTCATCCGGGAGCAGCCCGGCAATCATAAACTTGCAAAGATAACCGGCCGCAGCGCGAGCAGGCGGACCCCCAACCGGAGAACTATGCCATGCAGGAAGCGGGAATCGAGAGCGTTAAAGTGAGCGCCAACACCGAGGCGATTATTCGCGCCGAAAAGATCGAGAAGTACTACGCCCAGCCCAGCGCCAATCGTATCCAGGTGATTTCCGCCACCGACCTGAGTATCGTTCCGGGGGAGATTGTGGCCCTGCTGGGCCCGTCGGGTTCGGGCAAATCGACCATGCTGCGCATGTTGACCGGGCTCTCGCGGCCCTCGGCAGGGCAGGTTTACTGGCACGAGCAGCCGATTGCAGGGGCTGAGATCAATGTTTCCATCGTCTTTCAGAGCTTCGCGCTCTTTCCATGGCTCACTGTGCTCGAGAATGTGGAGGCTCCGCTGCAAGCCCGGGGCGTAGAGCCCGGTGCGCGCCGCGACCGCAGCATGAAGATGCTCGACACAGTGGGGCTGGACGGCTTTGAGGCGGCCTACCCCAAGGAGCTTTCCGGGGGCATGAAGCAGCGGGTGGGATTTGCCCGCGCGCTGGTAGTGGAGCCGGAGGTGCTCTTCATGGATGAGCCCTTCTCCGCGCTGGATGTGCTGACGGCGGAGAACCTGCGCAGTGAGCTGCTGGAGTTGTGGGCCAACAAAACCATGCCGACCAAGGCCGTGTTCCTGGTAACGCACAACATCGAAGAGGCGGTGTTGCTGGCCGACCGCATCATCGTTTTGGGGCGAAACCCGGGACACATCCGTACGGACTTCAAGGTGCAGATTGCGCATCCACGCGATCGCAAGTCCGAGTCTTTCACGCAACTGGTCGATTACATCTACAAAGTGCTGACCAAGCCCGATGTGGCGCCCGCTGAAGCGCCGGAACAGCAAACCGGTCCGAAGGTGCGGGATCAGAGGCAGATGCGCTATCAGATGCTGCCTCATGCACGGCCGGGGGGCATGGCCGGGCTGCTCGAACTGCTGCTCGACAAGGGCGGCCGCGACGACATTTACCGCCTGGCAGACGATCTGACATTTGAAATCGACGACCTGCTGCCCATCGTCGATGCTGCTCAACTGCTGGGCTTTCTGAAGATAGAAGAAGGCGATGCGGCCATCACTGAAAGCGGCACGGAATTTGCCAACTCCGAGATTCTTCGCCAGAAGGAACTGTTTCGCGGCGCAGCCCTTCAGAATGTACTGCTGCTGCGCCAGATTCGCCGCGCCCTCGAGGCCAAGAGCGATCACACCGTGCCCGAGGAATTCTTCCTCGACATGCTCGACGAGCAATTCAGCGAGGAGGAATGCCTGCGCCAGATGGAGACCGCTGTAACCTGGGGCCGCTACGCCGAGTTGTTCGACTTTGACGCCGGCCGGCGGCGTTTTATTCTGCCCGACGCCCAGGAAGAGGAGATCGCTGCCAACGAGGAGGTCCAGTGAAGCTGCACCCCCTGGCACGAACGCTGGTCACCGCCCGAACCTGGCCCATCGTCATCGATGCGGGGGTGGCTGCGTGTGGTCTGGCCATCTTCTTCTCCATCGTGAGCACCGGCGCCTACTGGCTCGGCAAGCCTGTTCCGGTGGTCCCCATCTCGCACTCCATCGGCGCTCTGCCGGTATACGCCTTTTACTCCATCGTGCGTATCTTCATCGCCTATCTGCTCAGCCTGTGCTTCGCCGTCTCCTACGGCTACACCGCGGCCTACAATCCGCGGGTCGAGGCCTGGATGATCGCGGTACTCGACATTCTCCAGTCCATTCCCGTGCTCAGCTTTCTGCCGCCCGTCGTGCTGGCCATGGTGGCCCTCGTGCCCGGCCATCAGATGGGCATCGAGATGGGCGTCATTCTGCTCATCTTCACCGGACAGGTATGGAACCTGGCCTTTAGTTTCTACTCCTCGCTCAAAAGCATTCCCCGGGAGATGATCGAGGCATCGCGCATCTACCGCTATTCGGCCTGGCAGCGCTTCTGGCAACTGGAAATGCCATACGCCGCCATCGGCCTGGTGTGGAACTCCATCGTCTCCGTGGCCGGCGGATGGTTTGCCCTGATCGCCTGCGAGATGTTCACCATGGGCGATCGCAACTTCCAGTTGCCTGGCCTCGGCAGCTACCTCCAGACGGCCACTGCCTCCGGCGATATGCGCGCCCTGCTGGCTGGCTTCGCGATGGTAATTTTGATTGTCGTGGCCACCGATCAGCTGGTCTGGCGTCCCCTCATTGCATGGAGCGACAAGTTCAAATTCGAGCAAGTCGAGTCCGCGGACCGCGTCACTTCTCCCATTCTCGAACTGCTGCGCAAATCCAGCCTCTTCAGTTCCCTTCCCGGCCGCATCTTTGCCCGCATTGAAGAACCCATCTACCGCCGCATGGCGCACACCCAGGAGTGCCGCATCGTTCATCCCATCGACGAAGACGCGACCCGCTGCAAGCCCTCTGCAAAATTGTGGGCGCTTGCCGGCGCGGTGATTCTGGTCATCACCTATGGTGCGGTGCAAGCCATCTTCATGCTGCGCAGCGTCACCTGGCCTGACCTGCGCCTGCTGCTTGAAGGTGCCGGAGCCACTTTTCTCCGCGTCAACTCCGCGCTGCTCATTTCCGCCGCATGGACCGTTCCCGTAGGCGTAGCCATCGGCTTCAATCCCCGCCTGGCCCGAATCGTGCAGCCCGTGGCTCAAGTGCTGGCCTCGGTTCCTGCCACCGCTTTCTTTCCCATCCTGCTCATCGGCCTGGTGCGGATCGGCGGAGGACTGGGCATCGGCTCCATCGCCCTGATGCTTCTCGGCACCCAGTGGTACATCCTTTTCAATGTCATCGCCGGGGCCATGTCCATCCCCTCTGACCTGCGCGAGGTTTCCTCGCTTTACCACTTCACACGCTGGCAGCGTTGGACCCGGCTCATTCTCCCTGGAATCTTCCCTTATCTGATTACCGGCATGGTCACGGCCAGCGGCGGCGCATGGAACGCGTCGGTGTTTGCGGAGTATTCCCACGTCGCCGACCGAACCCTGGAGACCATCGGCCTGGGCGCACAGATCGACGCGGCCACCGATAGCGGACGATTCCCCATCCTCCTACTGGCCACCATCTTCATCTCGCTCATGGTTGTCACCATGAACCGCCTGGTGTGGCGGCGGCTTTACCGGCTGGCGGAGACGCGCTACAAACTCGAAGGCTAATCACGACTCCAGCCATCCTCTGCTCCACTCTCGCTCTGTTTTTGACACAGTGGTGCATCGGCCCTTAGGATGGGCGGTCATGTTTACACGAAAGAGACGTACCCCATCCCGCCCTAAAGCACTCTCACGTCGGAAGTTCCTTTCCGGTGTCGCTACCACCGCAGCCACCTCTTGCTTGCCTCTGGGAGGAGCAGCGCTTCTCGCCACTGACCCGCGATCCGCGCTGGCTGCCCAGAACACCCACGTCAAGATATCCCAGGAATCCCTCTTCGCCGCGCCCGTAATCATCCTCAACTCCGGATATCGATTGCTGATTGATGCAGCAAAGGGGACCATCGCGTCGTTTCAGTCCACCTATGGCATCGACCGCGAACTGCTGATTCGTGACCACGTGCGCCTGCCGCTCTTCATCCTTGAACTCATGAATGATCACGCCGAGTTCAAGCAGATCACCTCTTCCGATGCGAAGAAGGTAACCGTATCCAAAGACGAGAACGACAATGGGCAAACCGTCAAGATCGAATACAAAGACATTGGCGAGCTGCCCATCGATGCGCTGGTGACCATCAAGTGTCCGGCGAACGAAACGCTAACCTACTGGAACCTGGAGTTGAAGAACGGAACCAAGTCCTGGATTGGGCACGTGCGGTTCCCCGTGATCGAAGTGCCGTTCGACGACCCCGCGGACGGCGACCATAGCTTTATCCTCTCGTCCTCTTTGGATGGATCGTTGGCGGGGCCCGTTCAGCCTGCCGCCTACGCGCGGCCCGCCTGGACGCGCCACACTTCGATGGAGCTCGGATGGGGAGATAACGGGGCTGCCACTCCCGATTTGTGGCTGGAAGACGTTTGGTCGGGAAGACAGCACAACGTTCCCGAAATCTGGCGCAGCCCCAACTATCCCGGCCAGATGGTGACGACACAGTTGATGGCCTATTACAACTCCGTCGGCGGCCTCTACCTGGCCTGTGACGACGCCACGGGGTTGCCCAAGTTTATCGATCAGGTGATGGAAGAGGACGGTGTCACGCTGGGGCTGGCCCACTATCCCGGCACCTGTGGACCGGGCGTGACCAGGCTCCCATACAACGTAGTGCTTGGCACTTTCCACGGCGATTGGTATCGCGCGGCAGAGATCTACCGCGACTGGGCAACGAAGCAAGCATTCTGCGGCCGCAAGCTGGCGGATCGGGCGGACTGCCCAAAGTGGATTACCGATTCGGCTGTGGGGTTCGCGTTTCCCATGCGTGGTCAGGGAGACTGGGACGGCCCTTCCGTGGTGAACCCTGAATATACCCCCCCGACCAATGCGCTGCCGATTTTGGAAAAACTCGCTGCTGCGCTCGAAAGTCCGCTGATGCCGTTCGTCTACAACTGGGAACGTCCCGGTCCCTGGGTGCAGCCCGATGCCTTCCCGCCGCTTGGTGGAGAAGCAGCTATGCGCGAGTTCATGACCAGGTCAAAAGAGAAAGGTTGGTCTCCGTTCCTTTATGGAGACAGTCTTTGCTGGGTCACCTGGCAAGGGAATACGGGCTACGACGGGATGCCTTACTTCCGAGCCCACGGGGGCGAGTCCGCTGTGGCTCACAGGTGGGACGGAACACTTGTTGAAGATGTCTGGCCTTGGAGAAAGAATTATTGGGTGTGCGTAGGAACCGAAAAAGGACGCCAGATGATTCTGGAGATGACGCGGAAGATGGCCGAACTTGGTCCCAGTGTGGTGCAGCAGTTTGACCAGGGTCCAGGGCCGATAGCCTGCTATGCCACCAATCATGGCCATCCTCCCGTACCTGGGCCGTGGATGGCTGAGGGCTTCAAGAGCCTCCTGAAAGCGGATGCGGAGACTGCGCGCTCGGTGAATCCCGGCGTTGCAATGTCCTGCGAGGGAGCTCCGCCGGAGATCTATCTTCAGGACTTTCAGATCTGGGACGGCCGGGTCAGGACCTGTCCCCTGTACTCATTTCTGTACCACGAGTATTGCAACGGCCATTATGGGTTCTTTGGAAACCGGGTCAATGATGAGGCTCTGCGGCTTTCCGTGGGCCGTGCCATCGTCTTCGGATACATGCTGAATTTCACTCTGCGCGATAAGGGATTGATCGAGTACGACTGGGATGAGGCATGGACAAGGGCCGTCCCGGATCAGGGCGCAATCATCGACTGGGCAAAGAGATCAAACAGTTTTCGTGCTGGAATCGCAAAGGACTTTCTGGTCTATGGACGCATGCAGCGCCCATGGAAGGTGAGCAATGTGGCCACACGCGACTTCGGCCTGGGAAAGGAGCCGCTGGTGCAGTCCGCAACCTGGCAAGCAGCCGACGGGCGCATCGGTATTGTGCTGGCCAACTGCGCCGACCAGGGCGAGTCTCCGCAGGTGGAGCTGAGAGGAAAAGGAACCAGGACGCTCGCTCTCGACATCGATGGCAAGCAAAGCCAGCGGAGCGTGCAACTCCCCTGCGTGATCGATATCGACATGCAGCCCCGGTCTCTTTGCCTGATTGAAGTGAAATGAGTGCCGACACAGCAAGTCAGCGTTGATACGGCCTAGTCGCCCTAGGCCGTATCAATACATGGCTCTTCTCCAAGTTCTTGATAAATAAACTCTTGATATGTCATCCTGAGCAAAGTCGGGAGCGTTCTTTGCTCGTAACGCAGTCGAAAGCCTGCCCTGAGCGGAGTCGAAGGGGACCTGCGGTTTGCCTGGGGTACCTCAAATCCTTGCTAGAATCCAACCTCTTGCTCGCCAATTAACAAGCTAAATGTCGATACGGCCCCAGGCGGCGAATCCCGGCCTTCTCGCTGGCCATCCACCTTATTTTGCTGATGGCGGTACCCATGGCCCGATTTGTGTCGTAAAGACTCTTCCAGCGGGCCGAAACCCGGTATACACTCGGGGCTAACTGGTCATATGTGTTGGCTTTCGGAGGCATTCGATGATTCGAGTGGGCTTGGTGGGTTTTGGGTTGGCGGGACGGGTCTTTCATGCCCCGTTGATTTCCTCCGTCGAAGGGCTTGAACTGGCTGCGGTCGTGGAGCGCACCACCAACAAGGCTGCGGAGCGCTATCCCGGCATCACCACCTATCGTTCCGTTGAGGAACTGCTGGCGGATTCGTCCATCAAGCTGGTGGTCGTAGCCACCCCGAACGCCACTCATTATGAGGTGGCAATGAAGGCCTTGGAGGCAGCCAAGAACGTGGTGGTCGACAAGCCGGTGGCCTTGACCTCGGCTGAAATTGCCGAGATGATGGAGCTGGCCGGGGGACTAGGCCTGCAGTGCGTCCCATTTCATAACCGCCGCTGGGACAGTGATTTCAGAACAATTCATAAACTAATAGATGAGCATTCGCTGGGCCAGCTTGTCCACTTCGAATCCTACTTTGACCGCTGGCGGCCCGGAGTTTCCACGCGCCCCTGGAAGGATGAACCGGAACAGGGCGGCATATTGCTCGATCTGGGCACTCACCTGGTTGATGAGGCGCTGGCCTTGTTCGGCCCGCCCGAGTCAGTAGGAGCTGAGGTACTGCGGGAACGCGGTGTCGACAGCGCCAACGATTCCTTCACAGTGCGCATGCACTACTTCACGGGCTTAACGGTCACACTGGGTGCCAATTGCCTGTCGTCCCTGGCGCGGCCCCGCTGCCACTTGCGCGGGACAAGAGGAAACTACTGGAAGTGGGGACTGGACTCGCAGGAGGAAGCGCTGGGCAAGATCACCCGCATTGACGACCCGCATTGGGGCGAAGAGCCGCCCGCCAAGTGGGGCACCCTGTGCGTCGACGTGAACGGAGGGATGGTCTCTCAGCCTGTTACGCCGATCCCCGGCGACTACCGGCTCTACTATGCGGGTGTTCGGGACGCCGTGCTGGGCGCCGCTCCTGCGCCGGTGGAAACAGTGGCGGCTTGGCGCACGGCGCGGCTGCTGGAGTGGGCCGTGGAGAGCGCCGCACAGCACCGCGATATTGAGTGTGACTGGGGCAGCGAGCCAAGCTGATCGTCCCTTACTTCGCGCCTGTAGGTTCCTTTTCCACTCGCGGTACCCAGAAGCGAAACGTGGTTCCGTACCCCAGGGTGCTGGAGACTTCGATTCCGCCTCCGTGGGCGTGGAGAATTGCGCGGGCTATGGCCAGGCCCATGCCGGTTCCCTTGCGGCTGGCAGTTCCCTTTTTGCCGCGATAGAACTTCTCAAAAATCAAGGGCAGATCGACGGCGTCGATACCGGAGCCGTCGTCTTCCACGCTGAACTCCAACCGGTCTCCAACCCGCCGGCTGCGGAGCGCGATGCGGCTGCCCGGCGAAGAATAGCGGGCTGCATTCTCCAGCAGATGACGGAAGACGCGGCCCAGCAGGTGAGGATCGAACCAGGCTGGATCGTCCGGCTCCTCGATGGCAATGACAACGCGATGATTGGCCAGTGCAGCCTGCGAATTCTCCACCGCTTGGTCCAGAAGTGTGCGGATATGGTGTGGCTCCGCGCGCACCTGTACAACGTTCGCGTCAATCTCAGCCATCTCGACTGCCTCGCCAATCAGGGCGTCAAGCCGCGAGGCTTCTTCATCCACAATTGAGGCCAGGTCCAGCCGGACTGCATCGTCCAGTCCTTCGCCTTGCATCAGCGTGGTGGCGGCAGCGCGGATCGAGGTAAGCGGAGTGCGCAACTCATGGGTCAGCGAGTCGATGAGCGCGCTTCGCAGGCGCTCGCCTTCGCGGGAAGCCTCGAGGCGGGCCGTCGCCTCAATGGCCAGGGCGCGGGTCAGCGCGATGGCCACCTGGGCGCTCACGGCGGTCGCTACCTTGTGGGAGAGAATAGCGGGTCGCCAACCCAATGCTCCAACCGGCCTCAGTCCCAGCATCAGGGTCATGGCCGTGATTTCGCCAGGCACCGTGAGCGTGGGGTTCTGCGCCTCGGTCATGGCGCTCAGACTGGCTTGAATGCTCATCGGCAGATCGGAGGTGGAGGAGTAGAACTCCTCCTGGTCGCGAACATAGAGCACCACGCCCTCCAGCGCAAAGATGCGGTGGATCATCCGGGGCAACTCGCGCACCAGCCCCGCCGCGTCTTCGTAGGCCATCATTTCCTGGCTCAGCGTGTAGAGGCGTTCCACATCTTCGCGGCGGCGCTCCGCACTAAGGGCCTGGCGCCGTGCGCGCTCTGCCAGCCGGCCCGCCACCACGCAACTGGCCACAAACAGGATCATTGCCACCCACTGCTGAATCCCCGCAATCCTGAAGGTGTGAAGGGGAACCAGAAAGAAGTAGTCGAACGAAACCGCGCACAGAATCGCGACATACAGCGAGTGCCATATTCCCGCCTGCGCCGCCGACCACACCACCAGGACCAGAAACACCATCCCCGCCGTGGTTGCGTTGGCTCCCGACCACACCAGCAAAATCGTGGTACCCACCGCGCTGCCCGTCGCCATGAACCAATGAAAAAGCCGCCGTGAATCGGAGAGCACCTTCATTTTTCTCGCCCTCCGGAATCATACCGGTCCGCCCGGATGATGTAATCTTCCGGTGGAAGAGGGGCAAGATGTCGGGGAGAATTCTGGTTATCGACGACGAACCGCAGATTACGCGCGTGCTGCGCGCCGCACTGACCGCACAAAGCTTTGATGTGCGAACAGCGAACGATCCCGAAGAGGGGCTGCGGCTGTTTCGCGAGTGGCTTCCAGACCTGGTGGTGACCGACCTGATGATGCCCGGGATCAGCGGCGTGGAAGTGTGCCGGGCCATTCGCTCCACCTCTTCAACGCCCGTGCTGGTGCTTTCAGTGCGCGATCACGAGCGGTCAAAAGTGGAGGCGCTGGATGCCGGGGCGGACGACTATGTGACCAAACCCTTCAGCATTCAGGAGCTACTGGCCCGCGTACGCGCCCACCTGCGCCGCGCACCGGAGCGGACCGCCTCGGCCTTGGAAGCCGGAGACTTTGTGGTGGATGTGACTGCCCACACCATCACTGTGCAAGGAAAACCGATCCACCTTACGCCCAAAGAGTTCGACCTGCTAGCTCACCTGGCCCGCCACGCGGGAAAAGTGATGACCCACCGTGCCCTGCTGACCGCGGTGTGGGGAGCGCAATCTGCCCATCAGCCGGAGTACCTGCGCGTCTTTGTGGGCCAATTGCGCAAGAAACTGGAAAGCGAAACCGGCAGGCAGTACATTCAAACCGAGCCGTGGGTGGGCTATCGCTTCATCCCCGAGGGCTGGAGCGGCAGCGAAGAATAACGAATTGTCCGAGAAGTTCACCTCGCAAAAAATCTCCAGCCGTATAAATTGCGTCCGACAGACACCGCCGCGCCCCCTCCAATCTTTATCTTTTCTTTAGAAATCCCTTCCGGTAACAAAACGCGTGGCAGGCCAGAATCATTCTGGAGCAAGGGGTACCGCGCCTGCGTCCTGATCGGGCGATAGCGTGCCTCGGAACTGAGGGATCTGCATGCAGGATGTAACGATGCTGTTTTTCACGGCGGTTTTCTTCGGCCTGGCGTTTCTCTACGTCAAGGCATGCCAGAAGTTGAGGTAGGCCATGGATCTGATCACGGTAGTTGCGCTTATTCTGTCGATTCTGCTGCTGGGTTACCTGACCATTTCCCTGCTCTTCCCGGAGAAATTCTGACATGACTGCCAATGGCTGGTTGCAGTTTGTAATTTATTCCCTGGTGCTTCTTTTGACTGTCCGCCCGGTGGGCCTGTATCTGGCCCGCGTGCTTGAAGGAGGACGCACCTGGCTCGATCCGTTGCTGCGGCCATGTGAGCGACTCATTTACAAACTCTGCGGCGTACACGCAGACCAGGAGATGAACTGGCGCGAGTATGCCTTTGCCATGCTGGGTTTTTCGGCCGCAAGCATGGTACTGACGTACGCCATTGAGCGCTTGCAGGCGCTGCTGCCGGTGTGGAATCCACAGGGCTTGGCCGCGGTCGGCCCCGATCTGGCCTGGAACACCGCTGCCAGCTTTACCACCAACACCAACTGGCAGTCCTATACGCCCGAATCGACGATGAGCTACCTCACGGAGATGGCGGCTCTGGCCACACATAACTTCTTCTCGGCGGCAGTGGGCATCGTGGTGGCCGTAGCGCTGGTCCGCGGCATCAAGCGAACAAGTTCCGCCACCATCGGCAACTTCTGGGTGGATACAACCCGTACCCTGCTCTACATCCTGCTCCCCGCATCGCTGATCTATGCGCTTCTTCTCGTCGCACAGGGTGTCCCGCAGAATCTGCACGCCTACACTGTGGCGCACACCCTGGAGAATCAGACGCAAACCATTGGTCAAGGCCCAGTGGCTTCACAGGAAGCGATCAAGATGCTGGGCACCAACGGGGGCGGATTCTTTAACGCCAACAGCGCCCACCCCTACGAAAACCCCACACCCTTTTCAAACTTCCTGCAAATCCTCTCCATCTTCATCATCCCGGCAGGGCTCACGTACACACTGGGACGCATCACCGGCTCCCCGGGGCACGGTTGGGCGGTGCTGGCGGCGATGTTTGTGCTGTTTGCCGCTGGATTCACCGCTCTCTATTGGGCGGAGTCGCAGCCGCATCCGCTGCTGCACGGTGTGGCGCAGACCGGCAGCCTGACTGCTCCGGCGGGCAACATGGAAGGCAAAGAGGTGCGCAACGGCATCGCAGAGAGCGCACTCTTCGGCGTCATCACCACTGACGCCAGTTGCGGCGCGGTCAATGGAATGCACGACAGCTTTACGCCTCTCGGCGGCTTGGTCCCGCTCACCAACATCATGCTGGGCGAGGTGATCTTCGGCGGAGTTGGATCGGGACTCTACGGGATGCTGATCTTCGTGGTCCTCGCGGTGTTCATCGCCGGGCTGATGG
>PLSM01000194.1:135560-239297 GCA_003165075.1 Acidobacteriaceae bacterium
GGCAACAACGGCTCGGCCTTCGCAGGGTTGAACGCAAACACCTGGTGGTACAACGTGGTGCTGGGTTGGGACATGCTGATCGGGCGCTTCTTCATGATGCTTCCCGTCCTGGCCCTGGCCGGAAACCTGGCGCAGAAGAAAAGCATTCCCCCGTCGCCGGGAACGTTTCCAGTGAACACGCCCCTGTTCACGACATTGCTGATAGGCGTGGTGTTGATTATGGGCGCGCTTACCTTTTTCCCAGTGCTGAGCCTGGGACCAATCCTGGAACACCTTGTGTTAAAAGCTGGCCAGCTTTTCTAACCCAATCGCAGAAGGAAAAGACAAACTGTCATGGTTGAAAAGAAGAGTCTTTGGAACACGCAGATCATAGGCCAGGCGCTGCTTGACGCGTTCCGCAAGCTGGACCCGCGCTGGATGGTCAAGAATCCGGTGATGTTTGTCGTCGAGGTGGGCAGCGTGCTGACCACGGCGCTGCTGGTCGACAACACCGTGCACCACCGCGCCGGATTCGGCTTCAATCTGCAGATCACGCTGTGGCTGTGGTTCACAGTGCTGTTTGCCAACTTTGCCGAGGCCATGGCCGAGGGGCGCGGCAAAGCACAGGCCGACACGCTGCGCAAGGCCAAGGGTGAGACCATCGCCAGGCGATATATGGCCGACGGCGGCTTGGAGGATATAGCCAGCGGTCTGCTGCGTGCCGACGACATCATCTACGTGGTCGCCGGCGCTTATATCGCAGGCGACGGAGAAGTGATCGAAGGCGTGGCTTCGGTGGACGAGTCTGCAATCACAGGCGAGTCGGCGCCGGTGATCCGCGAGGCGGGCGGCGACCGTTCTGCCGTGACCGGAGGGACGAAGGTGCTGTCGGACTGGATCAAGGTCCGCATCACTTCGAATCCCGGCGAAACGTTTCTTGACCGCATGATTGCGCTGGTGGAAGGGGCAACGCGGCAAAAGACACCCAACGAGATCGCCCTGAGCATTTTGTTGTCGGGACTCACCATCGTGTTTCTGCTGGCGGTGGTTACGCTGCAACCCTTCGCCATGTACTCCAAGGCGCCGCAGACGGTGTTCGTGCTGGTTTCGCTGCTCGTATGCCTGATTCCAACCACCATCGGCGGGCTCCTTTCAGCCATTGGCATTGCGGGCATGGACCGGCTGGTGCAATACAACGTGTTGGCCATGAGCGGGCGCGCTGTGGAGGCCGCGGGCGATGTGAATACCCTGCTGCTGGACAAGACCGGCACCATCACCCTGGGCAACCGCCAGGCCACGGAGTTTCGCCCCGCGCCCGATGTAAGCCCGGAGCGGCTGGCCGATGCGGCACAACTCGCTTCGCTCTCCGATGAAACACCTGAAGGCCGGTCGATCGTGGTGCTGGCCAAGGAGAAGTACAACCTGCGAGGGCGGGACCTCGGCGGCATTCACGCGGAGTTCGTTCCCTTTACGGCACAAACCCGCATGAGCGGCGTAAACCTGCCCGGCACGCGCATCCGCAAGGGGTCGGTGGATGCCATTGCGCGCTTCCTTGAGGACCAGGGATCGTCCCTGCCCAAGCGGGTGCGCGACCATGTGGAAGACATTGCGCGCGATGGCGGTACGCCGCTGGTCGTGGCGGAGAACTCCTCGGCGCTGGGCGTGATTTATCTCAAGGACATTGTGAAGGGCGGGTTGAAAGACCGTCTCGCCAGATTGCGCGCCATGGGTATTCGCACCATCATGATCACCGGCGACAACCCGCTAACCGCAGCCGTAATCGCGCGCGAGGCGGGGGTAGACGACTTCCTTGCCGAGGCCAAGCCCAAGGACAAGANNATGGACCTGATCAAGCGGGAGCAGGGTAAAGGCAAGCTGGTGGCCATGACCGGCGATGGCACCAACGACGCCCCCGCGCTGGCCCAGGCAGACGTGGGCGTGGCCATGAACTCCGGCACGCAGGCGGCCAAGGAAGCNNGAAGCCGGCAACATGGTGGATCTGGATTCCAACCCCACCAAGCTGATTGAGATCGTGGAGATCGGCAAACAGTTGCTGATGACGCGCGGCGCGCTGACCACGTTCTCGATTGCCAACGACGTGGCCAAGTACTTCGCCATCATTCCGGCCATGTTCTCTGTCGCCTTCCCGGTGCTCAATGCTCTCAACGTCATGCACCTTGCTACGCCCGAGTCGGCCATCCTCTCCGCGGTCATTTTCAATGCGCTGATCATCGTGGCGCTGATTCCGCTGGCGCTAAAGGGCGTCAAGTACGAGCCCAAAGCGGCCGAGGCCCTGCTGCGCCAAAACTTGCTGATCTACGGTGTGGGCGGAGTCCTGGTGCCGTTCATAGGCATCAAGGCCATCGACATGTGTCTCGTAGCCCTGCACTTGTCATAGAAAAGGAGATCCACCGTGCACGCCACAACTACATTGGCCTCTGTTTCAAAGGTGCAAGCCGTAGCAACCACGCATTCTATCTGGGGCACATCGGTCCGCTTCACGCTGATCGCCACGGTTCTGGTGGGCCTCGGTTATCCGCTTCTGGTGACCGGGATCGCCGGTGTGGTATTTCCACACCAGGCCGCGGGCAGCCTGATCCTGAAAGACGGCCAGGTGATTGGCTCGGAACTTCTGGCACAGAGCTTTGTTTCGGATCGCTACTTTCATCCCCGGCCTTCGGCGGCAGGCAACGGCTATGACGCCACTTCTTCCGGCGGCTCGAATCTGGCCCAATCCAGCGCCAAACTGGTGCAGCGAATTCAAGGCGACATCGACAAGCTCAGCGCCGAGAATCCGGGCAGGCCAGTGCCCATCGACATGGTCACCACGTCCGGCTCCGGGCTGGATCCGGACATCACACCGGATGCCGCATTCTTTCAGGCTCCTCGAATCGCGAAGACCCGGGGTCTCAGTGAGCAGTTGGTACGGCAGCTCATCGAGCAGCACATCGCCGGGCGGCAACTCGGCATCCTGGGCGAGCCTCGCGTCAATGTACTCGACCTGAATCTGGCCCTGGATAAAGTTGGGAAATAGATCTGCGAAGTGCTTCCCCTTCTTTTTTGCTCCGCTCTTATAGCGACAGCTATTTCACCGGAAGCACGATTGCCTTGTCGAGCATGATCTTGCCCTCAAGCTGACGGTCAGCCGAGGAGCGGCTCACGTAGATTGTGAAGGACCCTGCGTCAGCGTGCCATGCGGCAGCCTTCCCGTCGTACCAGGTGAAAGAGCGCGCATCGAGCGGTACGGAGACGTGGCGGGTCTGACCGGGGTCGAGCGCCACGCGGGCAAATCCCTTGAGTTCCTGCGGAGGCCGTGCAACGCGCGGATGATCTTCACTGACGTAAACCTCGGCCACATCGGCCCCGCCGCGAGTTCCAGTGTTGGTTACATCGAAGCTGACCTGGTACGCTCCAGCGGTGCCGGAAGGTTCGATCTTAAGATTCGCGTACTTGAAGCTGGTGTAGGAGAGCCCGAATCCAAACGGGAAAAGCGGCTTGACGCCGTTGTGCTCATACCCGCGATAGCCCACAAAGATGTCGTCCTTGTAGGGAATCTTGAGCGTGCCGGGCGTGGGGTAGTACCAGGCAATGGACGGATTGTCCTTGAGGCTGTGCTCCCAGCTGATGGGCAGACGGCCGGAGGGATTCACGTCCCCGACAAGAACCTCGGCCAGCGCTGTGCCGCCTTCCTGGCCGGGATACCAGTTCTGCAGCAGTGCCGCAACATGGTCGATCCAGCGCGAGGCATCCACACTGCCGCCCGCCGTGACCGTGACAATGGTGTTGGGGTTGACGGCTGCGATCTTTTCAATCAACTCGTCCTGGCCCGGGGGCAGCGTGAATTCGCGATCCGAGCCTTCTGACTCGATGTCCTGGTCGAAGCCGACAGCCAGAATCACCGCGTCCGCCTTCTTCGCTAAGTCGATCGCCGACTGGTTGACCAGCGTGCCTACCTGCGCAATGCCGATCTTAAGAGACTCTTGACCGAGCTGCGCCGGGCTCAGGATTTCAAGCACGACCTTATGCGGGCCGGGGGTGAGCGGCACCGTAGTCTGGGTCAGGTCGAACTTCGGAACCTCGGCGTGATCGATCACGGTCTTGCCGTCGATGGTCAGGCGGTACTGGCCGCCGTTCTCGACAAAAATCAGGAAGTCAGCCGAGGCGCGGGCGAAGTAATAGCCCGTCCAACGGGGGTAACTCGGAGAGCCGCCGCCCCCATTCATGAAGTCTTCCATCTGCTCGGGGGTGATTGACAGCATCATCTCGGACATATCCGGGCTGTCAAGAAAGTTCTGTCCCGTGTTGGCGGTCGTCTCAGTCCTTGTGGCAAGAGGCTTTCCGGTGAAGTTGGGGTTGTCGAAGGTTTCCACGGTGAGGCCGGCTTTGAACTTGTCCGCGGTCAGGCTGAAGCCGGAACGCATGGCCAGTATCGAGGTTTTGGGAACGCCCCGGTCGTACAGTACGTTGACATTTCCGGCCAAACGGTCGCTGATGCCTTTGAGGGCGCTCACATCGTAAAACGTGGGAACCTGGCCGCTGCCGCCGGCAGTGGGGGTGCCGGGGAACGCATCCGGTCCGATGACCGCAATGGTCTTGACTTTGGCCGGATCGAGGGGCAGCAGGTTGCCCTGGTTCTTGAGCAGCACAATACCCTCGCGCGCACTTTGGAGCGCCGCTTGGCGACCCTGCTGGTTATAGCGCGAGATCGATGTGTCCAGCGGATCGTGGTCCATCCAACCGAAACGGTAGCCGTCGCGCAGGATCCTGCGGACCTTGTCGTCAATCACAGATTCCTTGACCTTGCCATCCTTTACTGCCGGAAGCAGTGTCTTCTCATTCATGTAAGTACCGAACGGCATTTCCAAGTCGAGTCCGGCGTTGGCTGCGGCAATGCCGTCATGGGTGGCTCCCCAGTCGGACATGATCACGCCGTCGAAGCCCCATTGCTGCTTGGGAATCTCCACATTGAGGTGGTAGTTCTGCGTAGCGTGTTCGCCGTTGAGCAGGTTGTAGGAGTCCATGATGGCGCCCACGTGGGCTTTGCGGACGGCCGCCTCGAAGACGGGCAGGTAAATCTCACGCAGTGCCCGTTCGCTGATCACACTATCTGAAGTGTTGCGGAAATACTCGGAATTGTTGCCGGCATAGTGCTTGATGGTGGCGCTGACACCCTGGGACTGGACGCCGTTGATGTAGCCCACTGCCGTTTCGCCGGCCAGGAACGGGTCTTCGCCGAAATACTCGAAGTTGCGGCCGTTCAGCGGGGCCCTGTAAATATTGACGCCGGGGCCGAGCAGGAAGCTGACGCCGCGGGAGCGCGCATCGCGGCCGATTTGGGAACCCACCTGCACTGCCAGGTCGCGATCCCAACTGGCGGCGAGCCCGATACCGGCGGCGTAGGCTGTCGATGGCGGTGGAATGTGCGCACCCACAGGACCATCGCTCATGCGGAAGGTAGGAATTCCCAGCCGAGGCAACCCCGTTGAGGCCATGACGTTGGATCCAGAAATCATCTGGATCTTCTCTTGCAGCGTCATCTTGGAGATGAGGCTGTCGATCTTCTTTTCGTCGTCCGCACTTTGGGCGTGGGCAGCCATTCCGCCGCTAAGAACAACAAAAGACAGTAAGAGGGATGCGGCGGCGCTGAACATGCGCAGGCCTCTCCCTTTGCTTGCATGATGCATGATGCCTCCAGAATCGGAACCAGCAATTCTATTGCATGAGAGGGTGGCCTGTGGGCGCCGTAGCTTGGAATTCGTAGCTCTCAATCCCTATTGTCACAGAATAAGCCGATTGCAATAGACAAATCGTGTTTCTATCGAATATCATTCCCCTTCCGCAATGTACTTTGCGGCTATGGTAGCCAGTCATGCGTGCTTCACTTTTTATTACCTGTTATAACGACACGCTCTATCCGGAAACGGGCCGGGCGGTCGTCAGATTACTTGAGCGGCTGGGCGTGGAATTGGAATTTCG
Organism: Acidobacteriaceae bacterium; assembly: GCA_003165075.1. Lineage (GTDB taxonomy): Bacteria > Acidobacteriota > Terriglobia > Terriglobales > Acidobacteriaceae > Telmatobacter. The sequence goes on from PLSM01000194.1 coordinate 141,516, forward strand.
CGCCGCTCAAACCTGCTGTGGGCAGATGCACGCCAACACAGGTTTCCGCGCCGAAGCCTTTTCCCAGGCCAAGAGACTGGTCAGGCTGTACAGTGATGCAGAGGCAGTAGTTATCCCCTCATCCTCCTGTGTATGCATGATGCGCGACCAGTATCCTGGACTGTTCGAAGAGCTGGGCAACGAGTCGCTACGCCGGGATTTCGCCGCCCTCCTACCCAGAGTTTACGAGCTGACCGAGTTTCTGATCGACCAGTTGAAGGTGGAGGACGTGGGCGCTTACTTCCCGCACCGCGTCGCCTATCACCCTAGTTGCCACGCCTTGCGCGGCCTGCATATCGGCGACCGCCCCGTGCGGCTGCTCAAAAAGGTGCGTGGGCTGGAGCTGGCGCCCATTGAGAATGTGGACCGCTGCTGCGGATTTGGCGGCACATTCTCGGTTAAGAATTTCGAAGTCTCTTCGGCGATGCTCGGGGCCAAGGTGCACGACCTTCTCAGTACGAAGGCCGATTATTGCACAGCGGTCGACAATAGCTGCCTGATGCACATAGGCGGAGCCCTGCATCGGCAATACGCAGGCATGCGCACCATTCACATTGCACAGATTCTGGCCGCTACAGAAGGCGCGGCGGCAGAGGAGGCGGCATGAGTCAGGCTGTCGCAGGGCATCCGATTCTCGACCCAGTCCTGGCGCCTACCTTTCCCAAGGCAGCGCTGCCCATCCTGCGCAATGCGCAATTGCGCAAAAACGTAACCCACGCCACGGACGTGATCCAGGCCAAGCGCGCGAAGCTGGTGGCAGAAAAGACCGACTGGCAGGAGTTGCGGTCGGCTGCGGCAGAAATTCGCGCCCATGCGCTGGAGAATCTGGGCGAATATCTTGAGCAGTTTGAAGCACGCTGCACGGCCGCTGGGGGCACGGTTCATTGGGCCTCGGACGCCGCTGAAGCGCGACAAATCATTGTCGATCTGTTGCGCGAGGAGAAGGCCAGCGAAGTCATCAAGATCAAGACCATGACTTCGGCTGAGATTCAGTTGAATCCGGCCATCGAAGCGGCCGGAATCCATGCCTACGAGACTGACCTCGCCGAAATCATTCTGCAGCTCGGGGAAGACGAGCCCTCGCATATCGTGGTGCCGGCGCTGCACGTGAACCGCAGCCAGGTACGCGAGATTTTTGCCCGGCGGATGGGAATCAAGGACCTTTCAGACGACCCGCAAGTCCTGACCGGCGCGGCCCGCAACTACCTGCGGCAAAAGTTTCTCAAGGTGCCGACGGCCATCAGCGGAGCCAACTTTCTGGTGGCTGAAACCGGCGCGGTGGCAGTGGTGGAGTCGGAGGGCAACGGCCGCATGTGCCTCACCCTTCCCCGCACCATGATTACTCTGGCCGGGATCGACAAAGTGATTCCGCGCTTCAAAGACCTGGAAGTGATGTTGCAGGTGCTGGCGCGTTCTGCCACTGGCGAGCGCATGAACCCCTACACGTCGCTGTGGACAGGCGTCACCCCGGGCGATGGACCGCAGCGCTTCCACGTGGTCCTGCTGGACAATGGCCGGACCTCGATTTTGGCCAAGCCCAAAGAGAGGCAGACACTGCGCTGCATCCGCTGCGCTGCATGTCTGAATACCTGCCCCGTGTACCGTCAGACCGGAGGCCACGCATACGGCTCGGTATATGCAGGACCTATCGGCGCCATTCTTACCCCGCAATTGATGCACCTGGAGCACGCACAAACGCTGCCCTTTGCGTCTTCGCTTTGCGCGGCCTGCTACGAGGTGTGCCCGGTCAAGATCAACATTCCTGAAGTGCTGCTCGAACTGCGCGCACAAGTGGTAGACCAGGAACGCAAGCAAGCGGACCGGTTCCTGGACCTGATGTATTGGGGCTTGAGGATAGCTAACCAGATTTTTGTCAGCGCCTGGCGGTTCCGCACGGCGCAGTGGGCGGGGCGCATCGGGCTGCGCTTCTTTACCGGCAAAGATGGCTGGATTCACTGGATGCCCAGTTTGGGCGCACGGTGGACCGTGAGCCGTGACCTGCGAGGCTTGCCCAGCCAGACCTTCCGTCAATGGTGGGCAGCGCGCGCGAAGGAGGCCAAATGACCGCAGCCAGCACATCCCGTACACAGATATTGGACCGCATTCGGTCCGCGACTAAAATTCTTCCGCAAAGCGCTTGTGCTTACGCTGATCTGCCCCGGAGTTACGTCCGAAAAGGCGCACAGAGCCACTTGGCTCAAGTGGAACTGATGATCGAGCGGTTGCGCGAGTATGATGCCGATGTGATTGAATGTAAGGCGCAAGATTTGCCGGCCACCATCGCCGCTCAACTGGCTTCGAGTGGCCGGCACACCTTTGTAGCTCCGGAAGGGCTGCCCGCCGAGTGGATGGCGGCCGGCTATGACTGGAAGATCGATCACGGAATGGAAAACGCTGAAGTGGAGCTGACCGAGGGCGTTGTAACCGCGGCATTTGCGGGTGTGGCGGACTCGGGTACGATCGTTCTGCACCACTCCAGCAGCGAAGGCAGGCGGGTGATTTCGCTTCTGCCGGACTGGCATCTTTGCATTTTGCGTGCCAGCCAGGTGGTGGAGACGCTCCCGGAGTACTTCGATCTATGCAAGCAGGCGCCGGATCTGGCTACATATATCTCAGGGCCCAGCGCTACAGCGGACATTGAGATGACACGCATTAAGGGCGTACACGGGCCGCGATTTCTTAACGTGATCGTGGTGCGTGATGACAGTTGATTTGAGACCGGCGCGAGTCGGCTCGGAAAAGGGTAGGTAGGTAAACATGGCACATTCCGAATCCGCAGCATTCGAAAAGGCAGCAAAGGCTCTGGATACGTTCCAGATCGAGATTCCCTCCTGGGGATTCGCCAACACCGGCACCCGCTTTGGCAAGTTCGTGCAGGCAGCCGCAGCATCCACCATCGAAGAAAAGTTCAGCGATGCCTCTGAGGTGCACCATCTCACCGGCTCCACGCCCACGATGGCCTTGCACGTGCTCTGGGATCTCCCCAATGGCGTGGCTGACATCCCGGCGGTGCACGACCTGGAACGGAAATACGGTGTACGCTCCGGCGCCATCAACCCCAACCTGTTTCAGGATCAGGAGTACAAGTTCGGCTCCCTGTGCAATCCCTCCGCAGAGATCCGGAAGCATGCCATGCAGCACATGCTTGACTCCATCGAGATTGCCAAGGGTTTGGGTTCGCGCGACATCTCCTTGTGGATGGCCGACGGATCGAACTACCCTGGCACGCAGAGTATCCGCAAGCGCATCGGCTGGCTTGAGGAAGCCCTGTGTGAATCCCATGCGCACCTGGCGCCGAATCAGCGGCTGTTGATCGAGTACAAGCCGTTCGAGCCGGCGTTTTATCACACCGACATCGCCGACTGGGGCATGTCGTCCCAGCTCGCTCGTACCGCCGGCCCGCAAGCGCGCGTCCTGGTCGATACAGGGCACCATTATTCTGCGCAGAACATCGAGCAGATTGTGGCTTGGCTGCTGCAGACCGGGATGCTGGGTGGATTCCACCTCAACGATCGCCGCTACGCCGACGACGACCTGACCCTGGGCTCCATTGATCCTTACCAGGTCTTCCGCATCTTCCATGAGATTCACTCCGCGGCCGACGATGGCCTGAAGATGGATATCGCCTACATGGTCGACCAAAGCCATAACCTCAAGGGCAAGATCGAGGAAACAGTGCAGACCGTGCTCACGGCGCAGGAGTTGTACGTGAAGGCTGCACTGATGGACCGTGAGGAACTGGCGCGACTGCAGCAATCTTGCGACCTGATCGAAGCCGAGGAGCTATTCCGTGGCGCCTTCTGGACCGACGTTCGCCCCATGACTCGCGCCTGGCGCGAAGCGCGTGGCCTGCCCGCGGATCCGCTGGCGGCGCTGCGCGAAAGCGGATACGTAGAGCGCATTGGCAGCGAACGTGGCAGCCGTTCCTCGGCCGTAAGCAGCTACGCCTAAGAAGAGCAATGCCTGTTGACGGTGTTTCGGCAATAAAACGGCAGCGAAAGGGATGAACAGTTGCCCAAGGCTAAGATCAAGCGGCTGTACCTGATTCCCATTCTGTCAAAAGCGCTCGACGTGTTAGAGCTGTTGGAGCAGAATAACGCTCCTGTCACACTGGAAGACGTCTTCCAGAAAACGCAAATCTCCAAGACCAGCGTCTATCGAATCCTGAAGACGCTGGTCCACCGGGGATACGTGGCCCAGTCGCAGAGCGGACAATACCGTCTGGTCTCGCGGCCGCGGCGTCTGCGGTTCGGGTTTGCCGTGCAAAGCGGTGAAATGCCATTCTCAGTTGCCGTCGCCCAAAGCGTTACGGCTGCTGCTGCGGCGGCGGGTGTAGAGCTGATCACGCTCGATAACCGCCAGGATCCCGACATCGCAATCCAGAATGCCATGGAGTTGGTAAGCAAGCATGTGGACCTCGTCCTGGAGTTCCAGGTTGAAGAGATCGTCGCTCCGCACGTGGCCAGCATCTTCAAGAAAGCGGATATTCCCCTCGTAGCTATCGATGTGCCTCACCCCAATGCCACCTACTTCGGGGTGGACAACTTCGAGGTGGGCTTTGAGGCTGGCTCCCTGCTCGCACAGCACGCCCTGCGCAAGTGGAAGGGCAAGGTGGATTGGGTCCTCGGTGTGGGCTTCTCTGAGGCGGGGAGCTTCGTCCAGAGCCGTATTAGTGGCGCGTTCGGAGGAATCCGCGAACGGCTGAAAGATTTGCCGGTTGACCGTTTCATCCGGCTGGAGGGCCGGGGCATGCGCGAGCCCAGCCGCGCGGCGGTGGCTGAGTTTCTAAGCAACCAACGCAAAGGTCAGCACATTCTGGTGGCGACTGCTACGGATTCCAGCGCCCTGGGCGTGCTGGATGTGGTACGCGAAACAGAGCGGGAAGCGGACTTTGCCATTGCCGGCCAGGATTGCATTCCCGAAGTCCTGGAGGAGATGGAGACAGGCAAGAGTGCGATCATCGGCTCGGTCTCGCACGAAGCCAATAGCTACGGCCCCCGGCTCATTCAGCTGGGAATTGCTCTGCTCCGCGGCTACTCGGTCCCTCCATATAACTATGTGCGCTACCGCGTGGTGACCCCGGAAACTCTGGCCGGAATCGCCAACGGAACTGAAGAAGAGTAGAGGTAACAACCGGGGAATGGATGTTGAGAGTTGTGCTGAAATTTCAGATCTGGGACGCGTTTTCTATTCAATAGCCTGTGGTATCTTTCTTGAGGTTCGATGAATCCCCCAGCACGGCGGTACACATGACACAGGCAACTCTCGCTTCCCCATCGCTCCAGTTCCTTGAAGACCGATGGGACCCCAGTGTGGCTGCCGCCCTCGACCAAGCGGAACTGTTGCGTTACCGATCCAATCTGCTCGGCTCCGACCTTCGCATCACAAATTTTGCCGGTGGAAACACCAGTTCGAAAATTGCCGAGATCGATCCGCTTACCGGAGAGTCCGCCGAGGTGCTGTGGGTAAAAGGTTCGGGCGGCGACCTGGGCAGCATCAAGCGTACCGGTTTCGCCACCCTCTTCCAGCACAAGCTATTGACTCTCGAACACCTTTACAAGGGCGTTGACAACGAAGACGACATGGCGGAGATGTATCCCCTGTGCACCTTCCGCAACAATCCTGTCGCCGCTTCCATCGATACGCCCCTGCACGGTTTTCTTCCCTTTGCCCACGTCGATCACCTCCATCCCGACTGGGGAATCGCGCTCGCCGCCTCGGCCAACGGCAAAGCGAAAATGGAGGAGTTCAATCGCGAGTTCGGCCACACGCTGGTCTGGCTGCCCTGGCAGCGTCCCGGCTTTGAGTTGGCCATGATGATGAAGCAGGCCATCGGGAAGAACTTCGGCTGCGACGGCATCGTACTGGGCGGCCATGGCCTCTTCACTTGGGGCGACACGCAACGCGAGTGCTACATGAACACGCTCACCGTGATCGACCAGCTAGGCCAATTCATTGAGCGTCACGGCAACGCCAAAGGTCCCGTCCGTTTCGGCGGCGAGATCGTCCCGGGCCGCCCCGACCGCAAGGAGTTGGCAATCGAGATCGCTCCGTTCCTGCGCGGGCGTGTGAGTGCCGAGAATCGCTGGATCGCCACCTTCAAGGACAACGCTGACGTGTTGCAATTCGTAGACTCCGCGCACGCCAAAGACTTGGCCTTCCTCGGGACCAGTTGCCCCGATCACTTCATCCGGACCAAGATTCGTCCGCTCTTTGTGCCTTGGGCCGCGGACGCCGGACTTGATCGGCTGAAGGCGCAGATTGAAGCTTCGCTGGCCGAGTATCGCGAGCAATACCGTGCCTACTACCACTCCTTTGCCACGCCGGAGTCGCCTGCGCTGCGTGACGCCAGTCCCACCGTGGTGCTGATCCAGGGCCTGGGCATGTTCAGCTTCGGCAAGACCAAGACTGAGGCTCGCATCACCGGCGAGTTCTACACCAACGCCATTCACGTGATGGAAGGCGCCAGCTTGCTGGCGGAGGGCGAAGTAACCGGGACTCTGCCGCAGTGCGGCGAAGGCTTTGACCCGGCCAGCTTCAAAGTCCTCACCAATTACGTGGCCCTGCCCGCGATGGAAGCCTTCCGCATCGAGTACTGGGCAATGGAAGAGGCAAAGATCCGTCGCCAGCCGCGCGAAAAGGAGCTCAGCAGGCGCATCGTAGTGGTGGTCGGCGGCGGCGGCATTGGCCGTCATGTAGCTCGCGAGGCTGCGCAGCGCGGCGCGCACGTGCTGGTTTCCGATCGTGACGAAGCTGCCCTGATGCAGGTCGCCGGCGAGCTGAGCGACCTTACCTCACCGGAGTTCATCGCGTCTTCGGGAGTGGATATTCGCAACCGTGAGGACATCCGAAGAGCCTTGCGTGTAGCAGTGGCAGGTTTTGGCGGCATCGATATTCTCGTCAACACGGCGGCGTTGTTTCCATCCTCGCCCGATGGCTCGATATCCGACGCCATGTGGGCCGCCACTCTCGACATCAACGTCACCGCCAACTACCTGCTCGCGGATGAAGTATCCAGGATTTTTGACGAGCAAGGGTTGGACGCCTCCATCGTCTTCACCAGTTCAGCCAACGCGGTTGTGCCCAGGCGTGGCAGAGAGGCCTACGACGTAAGCAACGCCGCGCTCTCACACCTGATTCGCGAACTTTCCGTGGGTCTGGCGCCTAACGTGCGCGTCAATGGCATCAGCCTTGCCATGGTGGTCAAGGGCTCCTCCATGTTTCCGCGCGATCGCGCACGTGCCTCACTCACCAAGCACAAGATTCCTTTTGACGAGTCGCTGAGTGACGAACAGTTGCGCAGCCTGCTCGCCGATTTCTATGCCACTCGCACCCTTACCGGCCAGTCCGTCGATCCCGCCAATTGCGCGGAGGCGATTCTTTTCCTGGCCGGTCCCAAATCACATTGCACAACCGGCCACCTGATTCCTGTTGACGGTGGCCTCACGGAGGGTTTCCTAAGATGAACGCGAAAGAAGACCGGGATCGGTTGAATGAAACGCGCGCCCGGGTCGCCATTGATTTAGGTGCGGAAAGCTGCCGGGTCTCTTTACTTCGCTGGCGTGACGGCCGTCCTGAAATTGATCTTGTCCATCGCTTTCCCAACGGCCCGGTTCACCGTGGCGCATCCTTGCTCTGGCCTCTGGACTCTATCCTGGGCGGTCTGGAAGAAGGACTGCGCAAGGCGGCGCAGGCGGCGCCGGAAGGCATCGCCTCCATCGCCGTGGACGGCTGGGCGGTGGATTACATCCGCTTGGGCGCGAACGGCAAGCCGCTCCGTGATCCGTTCTGCTATCGCGACGAGCGCACGGTTGCGTCCAAAGAAGCTGCGGATGCAATTGCTTCAGCCGATTTCCTCTTCCGGCGCACCGGTGCGCAGCCTCTGCGCCTCAACACGATCTATCAATTGATGGCCGACCCCGCTGCAGGTATCGACCCGCACGCTCCCTGGGTCGGTTTTCCTGAGCATGTTCTCTACTGGCTGGGCGGCCGCCGTGTGGCGGAGTACACCACCGCCACCCACACCGGTCTCGTAGATATTGAAACCGGTGACTGGGCGAAAGATGTTTTCGAGTTAATGGGAATTCCGCTCGATGCAGCGCCTCCCATTGTGCCCGCCGGAAGTGTCGTAGGCCGCGTGCGTGGTCCACTGGCTGAATTGGACGCTTTCCGCGAGACGGACCTGATTGTGCCAGCCTGCCACGACACGGCCTCCGCAATCGCCGGCATTTCCAGCAGCCTTGACTCCACCGCCTACATCTGTTCAGGTACATGGTCGCTGGTAGGCACACTGGTGCAGGCGCCGGTAACCAAGCCGGAAGCCATGCTGGCGCGCTATACCAACCAGGGCGCCGCAGCCGGCGGGTTCTGTTTCCATACCAATGTCAACGGCATGTGGATCGTGAAGCAGTGCATGGACGCCTGGGCCGGCCAGGGACGAACCTGGGGAATCGAGGACCTGGTCGCAAAAGCTGCTGCGTGCACCAGTTCTCCGGGCCTCATCGACGTGGATGCCGAACCGCTCCTCCTGGACGACAACATGCCGGAGCGCATCAACCACGAACTGGCGCGGAAGGGCCTTGCCGTCATCCCGGATGTGGCAGGGAATGAGCCGGTTTTTGCACGGGTGATCTTTGAGAGCCTGGCCCACCGGTATTCCACAGCGCTTGTCAACCTGGAGCAGATGCTAGGGCGCAAGCTCGGTGGGATCTATGTTCTTGGCGGGGGAAGCCGCAACAAGCTGCTGCTTGACCTGACCGCGCAACGAACCGGCCTGCCCGTCGAGGCGGGCGAAGCGGAAAGCTCCCTCCTGGGCAACTTTGCCGTGCAGTTGGCCGCAGGAGAAGGCAATGGCAAGCAGCTCAGCATCGAGGCGCTCCGCAAATGGGCGAGATTGCTGAGTCAAAAGTAGCTTCGCCCTCCGCGCTGAAGATGAGGCGCGGCCTATCGAAGCAATCTGTCACTTCCATAGGCCGCGTCATCCGACCCATAACGTCTTCACCAGTTCTTTGCATGGATGCCTGAAGAAAGTCGACACCAATGAAAGCGGCTGTTTTGATCGCGTTCAGCGCGATGCTGAGCCCAATGCTGGTTGCTCCGCAAGAGCAGCCCACCCAGATCAAACATATCGACGTGGTCATGTTGAGCCACCTGGATGTCGGCTTTACCGATCAGCCATACCTGGTGGTGAATGAACTGCAGCGTCGATTCCTCGACGTCGCTCTCGACGCCTCCATTGCCACGGCCAACGAGCCGCCCGCACAACGCTTCTACTGGACCGCGGAGTCGCTCATACCGGTTCTGGCCTGGTGGCGCAAAGCCTCTCCCGAGCGTCGCCAGCAGTTGCTGCAGGCGGTTCAGAACGGGCAAATGGCGGCGGGCGCCATGCCGTTCAACTCCCTGCCGTTTGAGAATGCCGACGAATGGAAGCGAGTGACCGAGTGGGTGCCCCCTGAGCTTTGGAAGGGTCTGCACCCCACCGTTGCGATTCAAGACGACGTGAATGGGATGTCGCGCGCCGGAGTGAGCGCTCTTGCCGACCGTGGGGTTCACCGTCTTTTCATGGGCATGAACGGCGCCAACGGGGGGCCTCCGTTCCCTGCCCCTACTGCGTTCTGGTGGAAACTCCCCGATGGCCGTCGCACGTTTGTGTATCTCGCCGACGGCTATTGGCAGGCCGACGGGCTGTTCCTGCCGGGAGAATGGCGGGTCGGCGACTCTCCGTCGGCCTCCGATCTGGCATTCCGTCCCCCGCGATCCGGCGAGATGCTCAGTGCCGATGACGCTTCCGTGCGGGCGGCTCACGACCGCTGCCTGAAGAGTCTCGCTCAGTTGCAGAAGCAAGGCTATGTAGGCGATCGCCTCATTGCTGTCTTTCAAAATATGTGGCGCGGCGACAACGAGGTTCCGTTTGTGCCCATCGTCGACTTCGTCGCCACCTGGAACCGCCTCAAGTTACAACCGGAGTTGCGCCTGGTCACGGTGCCGGAGGCGATGGAGACTCTTGAAAAGGAGATCGGCGACCGCATCCCGGAGTATCAGGGCGTGTGGCCCGACTGGTGGTCGAACGGTGTCCCTTCCGCGCCTCGTGAGGTCGCGGCCAGCCGCTTCGCCAAGCGATTCCTTCACGCCTCCGCCTCGCCGCTGTTTGGCCCCATGGACGCCGGTGCCAAAACAACGGAGAACGACATACTCGGCGATTTAGCGCTTTTCGAGGAGCACACCTGGGGAGGAGCCTACGGAGAAGCCTTGCCCGACAGCCTGGACTCAGCCGGGCAATTCGACGAGAAGGGTCTGTTGGCGTTTCGTTCCAACTCCAGGGCTGCCTGGCTGTTTTCGCAGCGCGCCAGAACGAAACTCTACCCCCAGCCGGCGGGACTGTATGTCATTAACGCCACCAGCGCTCCCATGAGCGGCTGGGTGACGCTGCCCGCCATGACCTTGCGCGGCGAGTTTCAGTCCGTCCGCGACAAGAATTCAGGAGAGCGCATACCCTTGCAGTTTGTCGGCCCCACCGACGCAGCCGGTCGCCCCGAGCGCGTCGGGGCGCCTCCCGGCGTCGATCCTCTTCCCTATATCGACGACTTTCCCCGCCCTATGGCCCGCTTCTGGGTCGACCACTTGGATGCCAACTCCGTACGCGCCTTCCAGCCTGACCTGTCCAGCCAGACCACTCCAACGGCAGCCCCCGCAGGATTCACGGCGCAGTTCGATGAGCACGGTTGGCCGTCTTCTCTGCTTTGGCCCGGAATGCCCCGGCCCCTGTTTCAAGGAGCCATGGGCGACTTCCTTTCTGTCCGCGTGAAAGGCCCCAGAACCTACCAGGACTTCTACAGGTTGGGCTCTGCCAGGGATGCGGCCGAGCGAAGTGACTTGCAACGGCGTTTGCTCGATCAGATTCCCGCGGTTGCCGCCGGGCCTGTCAAGGTCGAGGAGACAGCACACACCGTCGTGTATACGCAGGACCTCGCACATCCCGGCCTGAAATGGCTTGTCCGGCGTCTTGAGGTCTGGAAGCAGGAGCCGCGAGCGCGCCTCGATGTTCGTTTCGACAGGTTATCGTCCGACGATCCTGAGATCTTCTATCTTTCATTTCAAGTGCCCGTCGCCGAGGACCTGCTGCCGCAACTCAGCGAAGGCGGAATGCCCTTCGTGCCTTATATGGAGCAGATACCGGGCACCTGCCGTGACTACTTTGCCACCGACGGTTGGGCGCATTACGTGACCCCGGAAGGTCATTGGCTGTGGGTCAGCCGCGACGCTCCCGTTCTCTCCCTGGGCGCCCCAAACGTCTGGGCCCGGCTCACAGCCGCACCCGAACAAACAAACCGCCTCTTCTCCATGGTGTTCAACAACACATGGTTCACCAACTATGTGGCCAATAGCAATGGAGTGATGGAATTTCAATACGATCTGGTCTGGAGGGACCGGATAGGAGCTGACGTGGACGCTCTGGCTGAGTCGCTTGTTAGTGATCCAGTGCCTTTGATCAACCCCACTGCGCGCGAGAATCAGTTTGTGCTGAAGGATCTCTTCCAGCCGTAGATCGTCTCTCCCATGCGGTTGCTTAACTCCCAATGCGCTTGCGTACGACACCTGAAACGACGGCCGTCACGCTGAAACCACAACTGCGCCAATGGCTTTGTCGATGCGCTCAAGCGCTTCCGCAGGCAGCGCAACGCCTACTGCGCGCACATTGTCGGCGATCTGTTCCGGCCGAGAAGCACCGATGATGGCCGAAGCCACCTCAGGACGGCGCAACACCCAGGCCAGGGCCATCTGCGCCATGGTCAAGCCCAGGTCGTTGGCAATGGGCTTGAGTTGCGCGACCGCTTCAAGCAGGTAGTCTGACCGGTAATGCCGCCCGGCTGTTTCCATAAAAAGATTCATTTCTTCGCTGGCGGCGCGGCTGCCCGGCGGAGGCGGCAAACCCGGCGCATACTTCCCCGTGAGTACCCCATGGGCCAGGGGCGAGAAAGCCAGGTTCCCTATGCCGAGACGCGAGCAGGCCGGAAACACCGCAGCCTCCGGCTTGCGCCACAGCATGGAGTACTGCGGCTGGCTCGACGTGAACGCGCAATAACCGCAGTCGTCCGCAATCTTGGCCGCGGCTTCGATCTGCTCAGCGGTCCATTCGCTGAATCCAATGGCGCGTGCTTTACCCGCCTTCACGGCGCGGTCCAGCGCGCCCATAGTCTCCTCAAGCGGAGTCTCCCGGTCGTATCGATGACACTGATATAGGTCGATGCACTCAACGCCGAGACGATCGAGCGAACGATCGAGCTGCTTTTCGATTTGAGCCGCGGAGAGTCCCCTGTCCGGCTCGTCACCAACGGGAAAAAAGAGCTTGGTCGCGATCAAATAGCGGTCGCGCGGAAAGGCCTTGAGCGCCTCGCCGAGAACCCGTTCCGCCTCACCCGCACCATATTGGTTGGCGGTGTCAAACAGAGTGATCCCGCAGTCCAGAGCCGCATGAATGCAGCGGATCGCCTGCGCGCGCCCGATCCCTCCGGCCACCGTAAGCCAGGTCCCAAAGCTCAATGCGCTCAGTTGCAGCGGACCGTTGCCCAGACTGCGCTGTTGCACTTGAATTCCCTCGAAGCTTCATCTTACAAAACGTCGGCGGCCAACCGGATGGTTGACCGCCGACGGTATTGATTCAAGTGTCAGGCCTTACGGCAGCGGCTCGTACCACACCGAGTTCTGTGCGGAGTTGCCGTTGCTGTCCTGCGACTGAATCGACCAGTTGTAAGTCGTCCCGGTGCTGTTCAGAGGGGACGTTGGCTTGTTGCTACCGTTCGTCGGATCGCTACCCCAAGTCAATGAGCCAGGAATCTGGGTATTGGTGAACCCATTCGAGTTGGAGTTGTTGCCCGGTATCTGCCAGATGTTCCCAGAGCCTCCGCAGCACACGTAGAACTGGTAGACGTAATTGCCAGGCGCGGCTGGGTAGGTCCAGGTAAACGTCGGCGTTGTGTTGGTACTGTCGGTTTGTTCCGGCTCGAGGTTTGTAGCCAGAGCGCTGGTGTCCAGCACTCCGCTCACCTTGCCGACTACAGTATCAGGAGGGCCTTCACTGTAGTTGACAGTGAACGTGTAGGAGTCGTTCACAGCCGGTGCAGTGCTGCCGATACTCGTGCCTAACAGGAATTGCACGCTGCCGCAACCTTGGCAGTAGTTGGACAGATCCACCGGTGTAATCACGTTCGGGTTGGAGGCTGACGTCAACTCGACGGAGACGGGCAGTTGGTTTCCTTCCCGCACCTGGAAGTTGAGATTGTAGCCGGTATTGGTTTGGGACGAAGTGCCGTTCCAGACCAGTTCCTGGTTGAATTGTGTTTGCACAAGTGCCGTGCTGTTGGCACTCGGCAGTGTGAAGGATGGAACAGACGTAGTGCCTGCCACGCTGACCATCGAGCTGCTATTGCTATTCGTGTTGGTCACGTCTCCCACGTCGACCAGGCCATCCTTATTCTGGTCGAGAATTCCAAACGCGAAGTAGTTGTTGCCGTTTGGAGCATTCACCGTGAATGAATTGCCCGCCGGATCGTTGGTTGGGTTTGTGATATACGTCGCGTACGCAATGTTATTGGCCATATCGAACAGACCCATATACAGCGGCCCGGTCGGTGTGATGGTTGATGGGATAACCACCGTGCCGGTCACCTGGTTCCCAGACGTCGACGGCGGCGCGCCAACGGGCACCGCCACGGCGCAAGTTGGGAGGGCGCAGTTGACTCCGGGGCCACCCCAATTCGCCCAGCCGCTATTACCTGCTGCACTCAATCCCATAACTCTGAAGTAATACGGTTGGTTGCTGAAAGTGCCACCGGTGAGACTCGAGAGCTGATTGTTCATAATCCAGAGGTTTGGATTCCTGCCGATTGCCCTAAAGGTGGCAGTGATGGGAGTGGTGAACCCGGAAGTGAGGTCCGCCTGAACTTGGTACGAAGTAAACACTTCCACGCCGTTGCCATTCGATATCGAGCCGCCTCCAAAGGTGATCGCCACCCCGGAATCGGTGGGTTCGATTGCTTCCAGATTTGGAGTCTCGGTCGGCGCAGACAATGTTGGATCGGCCAGAGTGACTGAGGTGCCAGACACGTTGGCATTCGAAACCGATACGGCTACGCTCCCCGTCGGGTCGGTCACATTCTGCGCACCTTGACTGAGCGCGGTGGGATCCATCCATGACTGCAGAGTGTAGGAGCCGGGTGGCACACCCTGAATGGTGAACGACCCCGGAGCCGTGATGCTGGTGCCTTCACCGCTCCCGCCGCAGTTGTTGTTTACCAGGTTCAGATATACCTGGCCTGTCTGCGCGCCCCTGTAACCTACCGTGCCGGAAACCGTGTAGCCCAGCGAGACGCCGAAGTTCTCCCCAGTCACGGTGCTTGCACTCAAGACGACATTGCTGTAAGTCGCTGGATAGAACAGTGAATTTGGTCCCGTGATCGACGGGGTGATCGTGTAGGTCCCGTCTGGAATGCCCGTGAACGTGTAGTTTCCGCCGCTGTCGGTCGGCACAGTCTGGGCAAAGCCACCACCGTCGGAGATCGTAACCGAGTAAGTCGGCAGGGGCGAGATTGACCCGCAGTTGTTGTTGAGCGATATATTGCCGGTCACCTGGGAGGCGATGTTGATGGTGATTGTGATGCTCTGGTGGGCCGTGTTCAAGGCAGAGTCCACCACCCTCGCATCGATGGTCACGACGCCCGAAGCCGTTGGCGTGCCAGTGATAATGCCATCGTTGGTTCCCAAGCTGAGACCGATAGCCTGGAGGCCGGCGCCGTTGGTTGCAACCCCCCACACCAGTCCTGTTCCCGTGCCGCCCGCCGACGTAAGTGTCTGTGAAAACGGCGCCCCTACATAGCCTGTAAATGAGCTTGCGCTGTTAATGGTCAGTGCCTGCAGAATGGCGAGCGAGAACGTGGCACTGGTTGTGTTCGATCCTGAGTCGGTCACCTGAACCGTAAAGCTCACGTTGCCTTGGTTCGGTCCGCCGCTCGTGAGCAGGCCGCCGCTTGACAGCGCTAGGCCGAGGTTCGTCAGGTCGCTCCCTCCCGCCGTAACCGCCCACACAAACGGGCCACCCGCGCCGCCAGAGGCCGCGAGTTGCTGCGAGTAGGGCGAACCGCCGTAGCCTGACGGAAGCGTGGTTGGAGTAGTAATAGTCAACCCGGCGTTGATAGTGACCGAAAACGCCAGGCTGGTCGTGTTCGAGGCCGAATCCGTCACCTTCGCTGTGAAGTTGGCGGTGCCGCCCGCACTGGGCGTAGTGCCTGAGAGAACGCCGCTGCCGGACAGGCTGAGGCCGACTGCTCTAAGACTGCTGGCGCCCGCGGTGACCGTCCAGGCATATCCCCCCGATCCGCCCGTAGCCGCCAGCGTCTGCGAATACGTTGTTCCGCCATAGCCTGACGGAAGTGTGGTGGGTGTGGTAATGCTCAAGCCTGCGTCGACAGTGATTGAAAACTGCGTTGCAGCCGAAGCCAGGTCCGCAACACTGTCGGTCACTGTAACTGAGAAATTGGTGTCTCCCGGCGTGCCCGTGGGTTGACCAGAAATTACACCTGCTGTGGAGAGGTTCAAACCCGCTGGCAGAGTGCCATTGGTCAGCGCAAAGATGTAGTTTGCAGCCACTCCCGTTCCGCCCGTCCCCGTTAGAGATGTCTGCGTGTAGGTCGAGCCCACATAACCCGTCGGAAGGGAGGCACGCATGAGGACCACCGGCGGATAGCTCACAATGATCGAGTAGGCCTGTGTATTCGAGTCGCCAAAGGCATCGGCCGCCTTGATGAAAAAATTGAATGTGTTTGCAGTTGTCGGCGTTCCGGTGATCGCCGCGGTCGTGGCATTCAGACCCAGTCCGTTAGGCAACGCCCCGCTGAACACGGTGTAAGTCAGGGCTCCTGCGCCGCCTGTGGCTGCCGCGCTGCCGCCTGGGTATGCAACGTTGTAAGTCGCATTGGCCGGTACTACACCGCTGAATGTGATCGCCGGAGGCGCGCTGACCACGATCTGGTAAGAATGTGTATTCGAGTCGCCGAAAGTGTCCGCCGCTTTAATAACAAAATTGAATGTGTTTGCAGTTGTCGGCGTTCCGGTGATCGCTGCCGTGCTGGCGTTCAGGCTCAGCCCATCCGGCAAGGCTCCGCTGAATACGGTGTACGCCAATGCTCCCGCGCCGCCGCTGGCGGCTGCACTGCCGCCTGCATAAGCAACGTGCGCGGTGGCCGTAGCCGGTACTACGCCGCTGAATGTGATGGCCGGAGGAGCGCTCACGACGATCTGTGTAGGCCTGCGTATTCGAGTCGCCGAAAGTGTCCGCCGCTTTAATAACAAAATTGAATGTGTTTGCAGTTGTCGGCGTTCCGGTGATCGCACCGCTGCTGGCGTTCAGGCTCAGCCCGTTCGGCAAGGTTCCGCTGAATACTGAGTACGTCAATGTTCCCA
The DNA here is from genome assembly GCA_003165075.1 of Acidobacteriaceae bacterium. Classification (GTDB taxonomy): domain Bacteria; phylum Acidobacteriota; class Terriglobia; order Terriglobales; family Acidobacteriaceae; genus Telmatobacter. Next base: position 158,010 of record PLSM01000194.1, read on the forward strand.
CGCCGCCGCTGGCTGCTGCACTGCCGCCCGCATAAGCAACGTGTGCGGTGGCCGTGGCGGGTACTACACCGCTAAAGGTGATCGCCGGGGCTGCATCGATGGTCAGCCCCATCGCCGCCGTGGTCGCGGTCAGCGCATTGGGCGTACCCGAATCGGTCACTTTAAACACTAGGTCATTGAACGTCCCGGCGCAGGATGCCGTGAGCGTCCCGCCCAACGAAGCGCCGGAAGCCGATTGCGTGATGGTCAGGCAGCTCGGCAGTGTGCCGCTGACAAGGGTCCACGCATAGGGCGCGATACCGCCTGTGGCCGTCAACGGTTGCGCGTACGTGGCGCCCACCGTGGCCGTCGCCAGCGCCGCGGTCGTAATCGCCGGCGCCGCGGGCACGGTGATCGTAGCGGTCGCGCTCTTGCTAGTGTCGGCAACTGAAGTTGCGGTCACGGTAACCGACAGCGCAGAACTGGAAGCCGCAGGGGCCGTGTAAGTAGCCGCACTGGTGGTCTGGCCCGACAGGGTTCCACCGCCTGTCACCGACCATGAAACTCCAGCGGCGTTCTTATCGCCCGTCACTGTCGCCGACAAGGTCACAGTATCCGTTGCATCGACTGTGGTCGCCGACGCCTGTACCGATACGCTCGGCGGTGTCGACGAACTGCCTCCGCAGCCAGCCATGTAAAGAGAAGCAACAAGAGCAACACAAGTGACCAAAGACCTTTTCCAATTCACACAAGCCTCCAAAGAAAAGCGTCTTCATAGTATGTACAACCGCTAACACATGCAAATGAATTTGTGCTGATTCTATTACTCTTAGGTCATGACTCACTCTTCTCATCCCACCATAGTTGTATCTCCTGTCTATTTGTGACCTAGGTCACTTGACACTTTTATGGGAATTCGAGTTAGTCTATTTATGCTTTCTAGTGCTTCGATGGGTTGTTGCCGTAGTTTCACACCACGGCCGGGGTTTGTTACGCAAAGTTTCCTCTTATCACATTTACTCGCGCTGAGTTCATAGCTAGAATGGCATCTCTTTAAGATTGGGTTTTGGACGGGAGTTATATATATGGTACGTCTTGGAATTATTTCTCTCGCTACGTTCCTACTTAGGTCTTTGTAAGTCGTTCATCCCATTTTGGTATGAAATGCAGAGAAATCCTCATGCAGCAACGGCTGCACATCGAAATATGGAGTTTTCCTGGCTTAGATATGTACTTGATCAGGAGTAATGCCTGTATCCATCCTTAACTCAGCGCCTGCACAGTTCCCTTCCCCAATAGTTCTTCAACACGCTCCACCCAGCCCCGGTCAGCGGCGACACTCAGCTTCTCTGGCTCGAGGACTACTGCGTATTCGCCCTTCTTTTCCAGATGCAGCATCACCTTGCCAGGACCCGGCGCGGCATCGACGGCACTCTTGAGAGCAGCAAACACCTCATCGGTGGCGCGGTCAAGGTTGATCCGGATGCGCACGCCTGTGGGCAGCTTGATCTGCACCTCTTCAAGAGGCTGGATGGAATTGACAGCGATCTTCGGCGCCGCATCTTCATCCCCCATCAGCACGCCGCGTATGAGTACAGGCGCCTCGATCTTCAGATGGCCGGATAAACGCTCGTAGTCGCGTGAAAAACAGATCAGTTCGATTTTGCCCGTAGCATCTTCGAGCGCGGCCTGCGCATAAAGCTTTTGATCGCGCCTGCTCTTCTGCACCCGAAGTCCTTGGATGATTCCGGCCACAAGAATATCGTCGGAGGGATCCGCCTGCTGACCCCATCGCTTCTCAGGTGGCTTGCGTTCCAGCGCCTCGGCAATCGAAATCACTCCGGTCAGGTTCTTTAGCTTTTCGGCGTACTTATCCAGCGGATGACCGGAGACAAAGAAGCCGAGCACCTCTTTTTCGTTGTTGAGCCTCTGGCTCTCCTCCCAGTCCGGCACGCGCGGCAGATCGTCGTTACTGCGGCCCGGCGCGGGCGCTTCGTTGAAGAGTCCGAAAAGGCCTGCCTGTCCTTGCAGTGCATCGCGCTGCGCTTTCTGCGCCCGCTCCATCGCCTTGTCGACGGCGTTGAATAGCTGCGCGCGCGTGCCCATCGAGTCCAGTGCGCCGGCTTTGATCAGCGACTGGATCACGCGCGAATTCATGACCCGCAGATCGACCTTTTCGCAGAACTGCCAGAAGCTGGTGAAGCGCCCGCCAACATCCTCGCGCGCTTTCAGAATGGACTCGATGGCGTTGCCGCCCACATTCTTCACTGCCGCCAGGCCGAATCGGATGGCGTCGCCGTGAGGCGTGAATTGCGCGCCCGAAACCTGCACGTCGGGCGGTTCCACGGCGATGCCCATCTCCTTGCATTCCCCGATATACTTCACCACGTTTTCAGGCTTCGAGGTTTCTGAAGTCAGCAATGCAGCCATGAACTCCACCGGATAATGCGTCTTCAGAAAGGCGGTCTGGTAGGCCAGCAGCGCGTAGGCCGCGGAGTGCGATTTGTTGAACCCGTAGCCCGCAAACTTCTCCATGTGGTCGAAAATCTCGCCCGCAATCGCCTTGGGATGCCCCAGCGCCGCGGCCCCGCTCATAAAGCGTTCGCGCTGCTTGGCCATCTCCTCGGCATTCTTTTTCCCCATGGCGCGGCGCAGCAGGTCGGCCTCTCCCAGCGAGTAGCTGGCCACCTCGTTGGCGATCTGCATCACCTGTTCCTGGTAGACGATCACGCCCAGCGTCTCTTTCAATATCTTTTCGAGCTGGGGCAGCATGTACTCCACCTTGCGCCGGCCCCACTTGCGCTCGATGAAGTCGTCGATCATGCTCATGGGCCCTGGCCGGTAGAGCGCGTTCAGGGCAGTAAGATCCTCCACCCGGTCCGGCTTGTAGCGGCGTAAAACGTCCCGCATCCCGCCCGATTCAAACTGAAACACACCCGATGTAAGCGCGGAGTGAAACACCTTCTTATACGTCTCTTCGTCGTTCAGCGGGATAGTGTCGATATCCAGTTTCTGTCCGCGGCTTAGCTCGATGAGCTTGAGGCAGTCGTCGATCACCGTGAGTGTCGTGAGCCCCAGGAAGTCCATCTTCAGCAGGCCCATTTTTTCCACCGCCTTCATGTCGTAGGCGGTCACCACTTCGTCATTCTTGGTCTTGGCCAGGGGCACCAGTTCGGTCAGTGCGCGGGGCGCAATCACCACGCCCGCCGCGTGTACGCCTTGTCCGCGCACCAGGCCTTCCAGTTTGCGCGCGGTGTCGATCAGCTCACGAACCTGCTTGTCGTTGTCGTAGGCCTTGCGCAGGTCCGGCGACTCTTCCAGCGCTTTTTCCAGAGTCATTCCGATGGTCGCCGGAACCAGCTTGGCAATGCGGTCCACGTCTCCATACGGCATGTCGAGCGCGCGTCCGCAATCCTTGATCGACGCCTTGGCCGCCATCGTATTGAAGGTGATAATCTGCGCCACCTGCTCACGGCCGTACTTGCGCGTAACGTAGTCAATCACCTCGCCGCGCCGGTTCATGCAGAAGTCCACGTCGATATCCGGCATGGACACGCGCTCCGGATTCAAGAAGCGCTCGAACAGCAGCACGTTCTGCAGGGGATCGATGTTGGTGATCTCCATGACGTAGGCCACCAGCGAACCGGCCGCCGAACCGCGTCCCGGGCCCACCGGAATTCCGTTGTCGCGCGCGTATTTAATGAAGTCCCACACGATCAGGAAGTAGCCCGCATATTTCATCTGCTTGATGATGCCGATTTCGCGTTCCAGCCGCGCGTCATACTCGTGAATCGGCATGCGCAGCAGGCCGCTCGATTTCAGGTGTTCGATGCCTGTCTCCAGCCGCTTCTTGTATCCCGCGCGGCACACCTGCTCAAAGTAGCTGTCGATCGTGTGCCCCTCGGGCACCGCAAACTCGGGGAACGGATTCTCTACCGGGTGCAGTTTGAACTGGCAGCGCTCGGCAATCTCCATGGTGCGCTGCAGCACGGCGGGCGAATCCGGAAACAGCCGCGCCATTTCGTCGCCGCTCTTCACAAAAAACTGGTCGCTGTCAAAGCGGAAGCGCTGTGCGTCGTGCACCTTGGAGCCCGTCTGCACGCAAAGCATCACGTCGTGGGCGTGCGAATCCTCGCCGCACAGGTAGTGGGAATCATTGGTGGCCACCAGCGGAATCCCCAATTCCCGTTCCATGCGGAAGAGGTCGGCCTGAATCTTCTTTTCCGCTTCCAGGCCCTGGTCCTGAATCTCCAGGTAGAAGTTTCCCTTGCCGAAGATGTCCTGATACTGCTGCGCCACGGCTACGGCCTGCGTGTACTCGCCCTGGTCCAGCGCTTCGCACAGCTCGCCGCTCAGGCACCCTGAGAAGCCGATCAGCCCCGTCGCATTCTCGGCCAGGAAGCGCTTGCTGATGCGCGGCTTGCGATAGAAGCCGTGCAGCGACGCCTCCGAAGTGATGCGGATCAGGTTGCGGTAGCCCTCTTCGTTTTCCGCCAGCACCAGCAGGTGGTTGTAGTGGTCCTTGGGCGTCTCGGCGCGATGGTCCTCGGCCTTGCACACGTAAAGTTCACAGCCCAGGATGGGCTTGATTCCCTTCTCTTTGGCGGCATTGAAAAAGTGCACCGCGCCATAAATATTTCCGTGGTCGGTCATGGCCACCGAGGTCTGGCCCAGCTCCGCTACCCGGTCCACGAGTTTATGAACGTCGCAAGCCCCGTCCAGCAGGGAGTATTCCGTGTGCAAATGCAGATGAGTGAATTCAGCCATGGCTTGTCTTGATTCTAGTCGTTTGGCTGGACTCGCGATCCGCACAATCGGCGGCTGACATCCCGGCAAGCTGAGGAAAAAGAGTACAGAACTGCCGGTATCGCAAGACAAGTGGCCAAGGTCTCCACAAGCATCCCTGCTCAAGAAATGGGTGCCCCAGGTCCCGATTCTGGGACCTGGGAAAGTATGAACCTAATCAGCTTGTCTTCCTGAGCAAAGCAAAAGACTTGGCCGGGTGGCCTATATCTGGCTAATCATGAACCTGGGGTGCGCCGCGCATTCACGGTGAGCTGAAAATGCTTGGTTTTGATATTTCGGAACGAACTGTGCTGCGCTGGATGCAAAGATGTCCTCGAAATCTTGAGCCTGCAAAGCGGTGGGCGACCTTTCTCAGCAACCATCGTGAAGCCATCGCCGCGATGGACTTTTTCACCGTGCCCACGCTCACGTTCGGAGTTCTCTACTGCTTCTTCGTCATCGCGCATGACCGGCGCCGCATCCTGCACTTCAACGTGACCAAACATCCGACCAGCGCGTGGGTCGTTCAGCAATTGCGCGAGGCATTCCCGTTTGACTCGGTACCCGGATACTTGATCTTTGATCGCGGTGCTCAGTTCAACGAAGAAGTGATTGAGACGATAAAGAGTTTCGGCATCAAGCCAAAGCGGACCAGTTTTCTGAGCCCATGGCAGAACGGCGTTGCCGAGCGCTGGGTCGGCAACTGCCGCCGCGACCTGCTCGATCATGTGATTGTTCTGAACCAGCAACATCTGAAACGCCTGGTGATTGATTACATTGGCTACTACCACGGGGACCGGACCCATCTCGCGCTTGCGAAGGGAACTCCCGGCGATCGCGAAGCCGCGAACAAGTCCAGTACTCATAGCAAAGTTGTATCGATGCCAAGGCTCGGCGGTTTGCATCATCGCTACGACCTTGCCGCCTGAACGGCTTCGGCGAAGTCTTCTCCGGGCATCGATGAATAACTGCGGGAGAGCCGTGCCCTCCACTTCTTTGCAAACGGCTCAGCAGCGTCGTCGTGACGATTTGAGTTCACCAAGCCCACTTGTCCGACCCGAGAATCCATCTTGAACCTTCCTTCAAGCTCACCAACCGGACCCTCCCTACCGCCAGATGGAATTTTGGCGAGGGACACCTGCAAGTGGCGCGTGCTGGAGGCCGGCAAGCAAATCAGCGGCTCACCTAAGCTTGGGTAAGGACGCCAAGATGCCGGCCAAACCAAGAATGTTGATCGCAAGAAGCAATCGAGAGCCGATGCACACTGCACGACTTCCGGGCATCGCATCGTTACGCGCCAAAAACACGCCTATCGCTATAAGCGCAAAACCCACAATCAGCAAGAACTCATATGTGATGCGCGCTACCCCTGCGTAGGCATGGATTGCTCCTGCATCTGAACCGCCTAACATAGGGATGAAGGGAGTAACGCTACTTAGGAGAGCCATACCAATCGAACCTGAGAGAGTCAGAAGGCCACGGGGTATCTTCCATTCCCCAGCTCTGCGTCTTTCAAACGTCACAGATGTCCAAGACATTATGAGTGTTGCCCCGCCCAAAACGATCGAGAACGCGGTCACAAAAAGCGCCGAGAGGAAGAATCCGAGATGCGTCAACATCGTCTCTCCTTTTACAGGTATTCGTGTTATCAGGGCGGGTGGCCGGGTGCCCCAGGTCCCGATTCTGGGACCTGGGAAAGCACGAACCCAACCTGGCGCCGTTCGAAACCAGCGACTCCCTACGCAGCCACCACTTCCAACCGTCCGCCCGCCCGTTTGCTCTCTGGCCCCACCACAATCTTCACCTCGCGCCCAAGCCGCACAAGGCAATCCATCATCTTGATCTCGCTGATGCCGCGAAACTGCCCCCGCAGCATCTTCGACAGCTTGGGCTGAGTCAGCCCCAACACCTTCGCCGCTTCCTGCTGGCTCCATCCGCGCTCGCGCAGAATCTCCGCGATCTTCACCACGAGCTTCGCCTTCACCAGCATCTCGCCGGCATCCTTGAAACCGAGTTCCGAATATATGCTCTTGCCTTCGACGCCCTTGCTCATGGCTTTTCTCCTCTCGCCCGCATTTCAGCTTCCTTTAATCGCTCGCGAATCAATTCGATCTCGCGCTTCGGGGTTTGAATTCCCTGCTTCGACTTCTTCTGGAAGCAATGCAGCACGTAAACCGCATGTGCAAATCGCACTGTATACACGGCGCGGTAGGCGTTGCCACGCCAATCCTCAACTACCTCGAGAATCCCAGCCGATCCGAAACCTTTCAGCGGCTTCACCGCCGGGTGCAGCAACGCAATCTGCGCGTTGTAAAGCGCGAATCCAAAAACCTGCTGGACTGGATCGGGCATGGCTTGCAGATCTTTTTTCGCCGATCCAATCCACTTTATGGGCCTGAGTTCTTGCTTCACACTCCAATTATGCCCATTTAGATATATCCTGTCCAACCGGATGCCCCACTCCAATCAAGCCACAAGGGTGGGAGGCCGCAAACCTCGACCCTACGCCCGAACGGGTGCCCCAGGTCTCGTTTCTGAGACCTGGGAGACCATCGGCCAATGCGTCCCTAGCTCCCGAAGAGAACTTTGCAGATTATTTCCCCGGCTCGCGCACGATGGAAGTGATGGCAAAGTAGGCCGGACGGACGGCACCCCCAAATAGTCGCCGTAAGTCCTTTGTTTAGAAGATCCTGCGGCTAAGTCCAATGCTCCCAATATTCTACCGTCGACCCCGCTCGCCAAAGCAATGAATATAAAGAATTTTCTTACAGAATAGGGGGTGGGGGGTACCCCCCTGCAACCGCGCATCCTTGGTCCCCGGGGCGGGTGCACTTCCAGATTGCACGTTACCTCCGAGAGACCGCCTACAATTCCTGACGCCGCGATTCCCGAAACCACACGTAGACTCGAAGAATCACATACAGTGGAGGCGTGGATGAGCAAGGCCCATTGGCTGGGACTGGTAGTCGCATTTGTTTGTTCGTTGTCTTGCGTCAGCACGCTTTCCGCACAAAAGCTTGAAGCAACCGTCCTCTACCGCCAAAACAGCGACAACGATTACAGGGCCGTTGTCCCCGGATATTCCAAGGCGTCTCCAGAGGGTTACGTGGATTGCGCCGGTGATACGACGAATCCGGAGTGTTTCGCCACAACCCGGTCCAACCCAGGCGAAGTCTCTTACACGGTCGTCGGCACCACCGTCTCCCTCTTGCTGCCTGATGGAAAAGTTGCCGTGGTCAACTGCGTGAACAAGCATTCGGCCTACGGCAACTCCTTAAGCCGGCGCAGTTGCGGCATGCCTCTCGTCGAGCACGTGCAGGCCGAATTCAAAGGCAACACCGCGAAGCTCAAGTGGCCCGTCGGCCCCGCCGCCAAAATCGAATCCGAGACCTACAAAATAGTCGCTCTACTCGATAAGCGCTAATCCCGGTGCCGGGTACCTGCACCACCTGCGACCGCGGGCGCGTGATACCACGAAACCTTTTCGCGGGAGTGTGCACTCCGCCGGTCTATACTGACGCCAAGCCTATGCGGATACGTGCTTTGCTTGCGCCCCTTCTCTTCGCCCTCCCAGCCATATTGTGTGCCCAGACACCCTCCCAGCCATCCCCAAAAATGACTAACAAAATAACTCCTGAAGCGGTTCAGCGCTCCGCTATCGTCCTTGACACCCACGCCGACACGCCGCAGCGCTTTGTAGATGAAAACTTCGATCTTGGCGACCCACTGCGCGGGGGCAACTTCAACCTGGAATCCGTGCGCAAAGGCAACCTGGGCGCGGAGTTCTTTTCCATCTGGGTAGAGCCAACCCTTTACAAGGGACAATACGCGCGCCGCACGCTGGTGCTGATTGACTCCGTAAAACAGCAGGTAGCCAGGCACCCGGACCAGGTGATGTTTGTAACCTCGCCGGAAGGGATTGAGTTGGCCCACCGCGAGCACAAGCTGGCAGTACTGATGGGAATCGAGGGCGGTCACTCCATCGAAGATTCCCTGGCCCTGCTGCGCCAGTACTACGCCCTGGGCGTGCGCTACATGACCCTGACCTGGTCCAACTCGAATGGCTGGGCCGACAGCTCTGGAGACATCAACGACAAGGCAGTGCCGCACACCAAGGAGGGCCTGAACGAGTTTGGCAAGGACGTGGTGTATGAGATGAATCGCCTGGGCATGATGGTGGACATTTCACACGTCTCGGACCGCACCTTTTTCCGTACGCTTGTCATCACCCGGGCGCCGGTGATTGCGTCTCACTCCGCGGCGCGGGCCTTGTGCGATGCGCCGCGCAATATGACTGACGATATGCTGCGCGCGGTGGCCAACTCCGGCGGCCCAAACTCCAAGGGCGGCGTGGTGCAGGTGAACTTCTACTCGGGCTTTTTGTCGCAGTCCTATCGCAACGCGCAGATGGCCATGGAAACCGAGGCGGATAAGGCCGTGCAGGCACTGAAGGACAAGGCCAAGGCGGAGGGCAAAGAGCTGACCTACGATGAGATTTCGAAGGTACAGCGCGCGTATGCCGACCGCATTCCCCGGCCGCCGCTCTCAGTGCTGATCGATCACATCGACCATATCGCCAAGGTAGCCGGCGTAGATCACGTGGGGCTGGGTTCAGACTTTGACGGCGTGAGCGGGCAGCTTCCCGAGGGCCTCGACTCGCCCGCAGACCTGCCCAAGATTACCGCGGCGCTGATGGCCCGCGGCTACTCCGCAGCAGATTGCCGCAAGATTCTGGGCGGCAACCTGCTACGTGTTTTTCGTGAAGTGGCGCAGGTAAGCAAAGAGCTGCAGGCGGAAAGCCGGCCGCGGATTACGGAGAAACAGCCCTTCAATAAGTAGTTGGGAAAATATCGTGCTGCAGTCACTCAACGCAGCGAGATCGTGCGCCGTCGTTGCGGTGAGTTTAGTTCGCCGGTGACTCTGTATTCAATCGCTTTGCATAGAGGAGTCCAGCCCGGCCTGAGGCATAGTAATCCTCTTCCCTGCCAGCGCAGCCGTAACCGTGCGCCTCATACAACCGGATCGCTTGCAAGTTCTGCGCATCCACATGGAGCCAGATCGTTACTGCCTGTGCTGTGCGCGCCGAGCCCTCGACACGGCATAGCAGTTCGCTGCCCACGCCATGGCCGCGCTGCTCCGGGGCCACCTCGATGGTCTGGATGTAGGCGCTGATTCCGCCCCGCCTCCGGCTCCACTCGACAATGGCGAAGCCGGCCAGCGCGCCATCTTCTTCAGCAATCCAGGTGGCGGAATTCGCAGCGCTCACCAGGTGCCGCATGTATCCACGTCCAAAGCGGGATGGCGGTTGGAAGCAAATCTCCTCGACAGCGTAGAGCGCCGCAAAGTCATTCGCAGTGTAGGGGCGATAAAGCACATCCCAAATTTACGCAGGCATGCAGCAAAAAGCCACCCTCACAGGGAGGATGGCTCTTTGCGGAGCGTAGACTGGGGGGCTTAGACCTTGGCTTCCAGGTCCTTGATGACGGCAAAGAAGCGCTCATCGAGACGGCGGTTGGTGGCGATGGCTTCCTTGATGGTGATGTCGGTGATGTCGAGGCCTCTCAGTACGGCGATCCGGCCCCACTTCTTCTCATGCACCATGTCAATGGCATGCAGGCCATAGCGCTGTCCAAGCAGCCGGTCATAGGCCGTGGGCACGCCGCCGCGCTGGGTGTGGCCCAGGTTGACTGAGCGCGTCTCAAAACCGGTCTTCTTCTCGATCAGTTCGGCCAGAGCTTCGCCGATGCCGGAGAGTCGCGCATGGCCGAATGAATCCACCTGCGAGGAGCCTATGACCTGGCCTTCCTCGGGCAGATGGCAGCCCTCGGCAACCACCACCACACCGTAATGCTTGCCGTGGTCGTAGTTGTACTTGAGCAGGGCGCAGACATGGTCGATGTCAATCTCTTTTTCGGGAACCAGGACGACATGAGCGCCGCCTGCCACTCCGGAGGCATAGGCAATCCAGCCTGCGTCGCGGCCCATGACTTCAACCACCACCACGCGATTGTGCGAGTCGGCGGTCGTGTGGATGCGGTCGATGGCCTCGGTGGCGATCATGACGGCGGTGTCGAACCCAAAAGTGGCGTCGGTGCCGCTGATGTCGTTGTCGATAGTTTTGGGAACGCCCACGCTGGGTACGCCGTGCTCGCTAAGGAAGAGAGTGACCGACTGGGTGTCGTCGCCGCCCAGGGCAATAAGGGCATCGATCTTGTTGATCGTCAGCACCTCTTGCACTTTCTCGATGCCGCCGGGAATCTTCTTCACGTTGGTGCGCGATGAGTGGAGGATTGTGCCACCCTTTAGCTGGATGCCGTCGGTACTTTCCAAGGTGAGTGGGATCCAGTTGTTGTCCAGGACACCACGCCATCCGTTAAGAAATCCGATGAATTCATCGCCGTAGGTTTGAATTCCCTTCCTGACGGCGGCATAGATCACCGCGTTCAAACCGGGGCAGTCGCCGCCGCCGGTCAACAAAGCAACTCGCATCGCAAAATTCTCCTGATCGAAGTCGCGCGGCCGCTCGGGCCGGGCCAGGGAACAACTCCCTGAACTGAGGAATGGGACCTGGTGAATCGCCGGTCTCAACGCCTTAATTAGTGTACTCCGGGGCTGTAAAGTGAAATCGTGACCGGGCTCACGGAGGTAAGCATCTATGTCCCGGTGCATTTCCGTTTTAGGAATCGCGCTCGGCAATGATTCAATAAGGTATGCCCGGAACCGGAGCGCTTTTGTTGTTGGCCTTCGCCAGCATGGTCGTGGTGGTGCTGCTGGTATTACTTCAGCTCACCCGCCTGGGATTCTTGGTGCGTTCTACCATCCCGGACAGGCCGCGCCGGCGTATGTTTATCGCCTCGGTATCGTTCCTGATTACGTTTCTAGGGGTACGGCTGCTAGTCAGCCTGGTGATTCACAATCACGGCCCGTTCGAGTGGGTCATGGTGCGCGGCTTGCATATTCACCATCTGGTATGGGGCATTCTCATCCTTCTGCTGGTGGGTTATGGCTGGCTGCTTGACCTGGGCCGGTCGCACTCGCCGCTCTCCATCTTTTTCAGCCGCCTCATGTCAGTGAGTTATGGGGCGGGTGCGGCTCTCACGCTCGACGAATTCTCCCTGTGGCTCAACCTGGAGCCGGACGCCTACTGGTCGAAGTCTGGACGCGTCAGCATCGATGCGATCATTCTGTTCGGCGCAATCCTGTGCGTGGGCGCGTGGGGCGCGCCCTTCTTCCGCGGACTGCAGTTGATGTGGAGCAAGCGCGGCTTGTTTCGAAGCGAGTTGGGCCGGCTCTCCCCTATTCGCCGCGTGAGGTTGCTTCGTCCACGTAGAGCGCGTCGATTACCTCCCCGTATCGTGCCGTAATCACGCGCCTCTTTAGCTTCATTGACGGCGTCAGTTCGCCGGAGTCCTGCGACCACTCGTCGGCTACCACGCGGAAGCGCTTGATGGTCTCAAAGTTAGCCAGGCTGCCGTTGGTTTCGCGGACGACTTCGCCATAAAGGGCAACCACGCGGCTATCAGACACCAGCGCGGCGCGATCTTCGGTTTCGATGCCATGATGCCGTGCCCAATCTTCCAGTGCAACGAAGTTTGGCGAGATGAGCGCGGAGACGAACTTGTGCTTGTCGCCGACCAGCGCGGCCTGCGCCACGAGGACGCTGTTCTTCAGCTTGTTTTCAATGGGCTGAGGCGCTACCAGTTTGCCGCCCGAGGTCTTAAGCAGTTCCTTCTTGCGGTCAGTGATGTAAAGGAAACCGTCTACGTCTAGGTGGCCGATATCGCCCGTCCGGAACCACCCCTCGGCATCAAAGCATTCGGCATTGGCCGATGGTTTGTGCCAATAGCCTGAAAAGACCGCGGGTCCACGCACCAGCAACTCGCCATCTTCGGCAATCTTCAGTTCGACATTCGGCAGCGGGAAGCCCGCCGCGCCCATGCGCTGGCTGAGTGGTGTGTTCAGAGCGATCACCGGCGATGTCTCCGTAAGGCCGTATCCCTCCCAGAGCGCAATCCCGACCGAGGCAAACCATTTTGCGGTGTCGATGCCCAGCGGCGCTCCGCCACATACGAAGATCCTGACTCGGCCTCCGAAGGCCTCGCGAACCTTTCCAAAAACCAGCTTCGAGGCCAGCTTCCATAAGATCGAGGCCGGTTGGCAGCCTGCATATACCTTGTCCATATGGCCCGAGCCGACGCCCAGAGCCCAGGACAGGAGGCGTTTCTTGACCGGAGAAAGCCCGGCACGGCGTTCCACCTCCTGGCGAATCTTCTCGTAGACGCGTGGCACACCCACAAAGACCGTGGGCCGGATCTCGCGCATGGCCTGCGGCAGCTTGTCGAACTGCGAGCAGTAGGCGACTTGCGCACCGTTGGTGTACATCACGTAATCCAGAGCGCGCGCGGTGATGTGGGAGAGGGGTAGAAATGAAATACAGGCATCGGCGGGACTGAAAGAAAAGTCGGCTGAGGCCAGGTTTTGATTAGCGGCGATGTTGCCATGGTTAAGCATCACGCCTTTGGGCTCACCGGTAGTTCCGGAAGTGTAAATCAGCGTGGCCAGGTTTTCTGGTTTCACAGAGCGCACCAGGGCGTCGAAGACCGGATCGCGCTCGCTACCCAGGACATCGGCCCCTTGCAGCACTTCGCTGAAGGCAATTGCGCCCTCGGGTGATGCGCCGGAATCCATGATGAGAATCCGCTCCAGCGAGGTCTTCTCACGCACCGCACTCAGCTTGTCGAATTGCTGTCGTGTGGAGACAACGGCAATGCGGCAACCGGCATCTTCAACCAGCACGGCTATCTGATCGCCGGTAAGAGTCGGATAAATGGGCACATTCACAGCGCCGATGGCCAGGGTGGCAAAATCCGTTACCGCCCACTCCCAGCGGTTTTCGCTTATCAGCGCAATGCGGTCGCCCTTTTGCGCGCCCCAGCCGAGAAGAGCTTTGGCGAGCGCGCGGACACGCTGGTAGAACTGGTCAGAGGAAATCGGCTGCCATTGGGCGAACTCGTCCTGCCACAAAATCGCGCGCGGATTAGCCGCATCGGCTATGCGATGAAACAGGTCATTGATGGTGGTGAGAGGGGTAGGCTGTGTCATTTTGAATTGTATTGGGACCCGACCAGGCTTAAGGCGAGGCCACTGGTGAGTGTATCAGCGCGAAGTGGTGAGTTGGATTCCAGCCTTCCCAGAACCTTCGGTTTGGGCGATATCTACGATGCCTTGAGCTGCCCAATTCGTTGCGGATCAACGCTTGCCGGGCACCGGGGATCGTGGCCTCGCTTCTCCGCTTCCACTTTCGCTCGGGTATCGCGTCTGCGGCAGCGGACATCTACTGTAAACTGTGGACGCACCCAGGCAGCCTATCGCCAGATGTTCATCCACTTCGGCCTGTTCTGAACCATGCCCAAGCCCCGACCAGTCACGCTCCCGAGCCTCCCCGACCCGGGGCTACTGCGCATGTTGTTCCAGGTCGAACGAGTGTGCCTTGTCCTTACCGCACTAATCGCCGTCGGTGCCCTCTGCTTCTCGCTCTTCCCTTCGCTGGGCCAAGTCTTGCCCGCCGGTTGGTTGTGGATGGGCGTTCCCCTCGCTTGCACCGCTCTTTTTTGCGCGCTCAGCCTGCTGTTTTCTGAACCTGCGCGCCAGGGCCGGATGGCCGGTCTCAGCAGACTCTTCGCAATCCTTGCAGGCCTGATCGCCACGTTTGTTCTTCTGGCTCACGTCTTCCACATCCATGCCGGGCAGGGCGGCTTTCTCAACATATTCCAAGCGGCTTCCGCTCCCGGCCGGCCCACCGCCGCTTTTGCTCTGCTGGCGCTGGTTCTAATTCTGATCCAGAGTTCCACTCCCCTCATCAGCCGCATTGCCGACGTGCTGGTTTCCTTGCTCTGTCTCGTGGCGCTCCTGCTGGCCTCGGAATACATTTTTGGCGCACTGCATCTGTTCGGATCGCCCACCAGCGGCCCTGCCTCGCCCGCAATCCTATGCTGCCTGGCGCTACTCACCTTGGCTGCGGTCCTTCGTCAGGCCGAATTCGGCGTCTTCTCAGTCTTCCTGGGATGCGGCATCGGCAGCAGGACCGCCCGAATTCTTGCGCCCTTGCTTCTTGTGTTGCCGATTGCTCTCGAAGCCGGCAACGCCCGCCTCAACAGCTCAGGTTTGCTTCCCGCGCAATACGCCACTGCAATCCTCACCACTCTTGTTACCGCGATTTCGTTTGTCTTTTTGCTCTATCTTGCCTGGCGCATCAACAGCATGGAGAACGAGATCCACAACCTATCGCTCACCGACGAATTGACCGGACTTTACAATCTCAGGGGTTTCAACCTGCTGGCCGAACACGCGCTGCGTCTGGCGCGGCGCTCGAAATTGCCGTTCTCTGTTCTGTTCATCGATCTGGTCAACCTGAAACTGATCAACGACGAGTTGGGGCAAGGTGTCGGTTCGGCATACCTGGCCGAGACAGGAGAACTCCTCAAGGCGACCTTTCGCGATACAGACGTCAAGGGACGGCTCGGAGGAGACGAATTCGCCGTGGCCGGCCAGTTCAACCGCGCGGGAATCTCCGTGGCGGCTCTGCGACTGGATGCGGCCTCCGCAGCTCTCAACGCCGAAGCCCGCCGGCAGTTCCCTTTACGCCTGAGCATGGGCTATATCACCTCGGAAGGTGACACGCAGGAATCCCTGCAGGAACTGCTGAGCAAAGCGGACCAAGCCATGGTGAAGGAGAAGCGTCAAAAGATTGGCCGGCCCAACTGAGCGGCAGGTTCTCGCTGCCTTTCGGCCCTCTCTGTTTAAGCCTGCGGCCGCGGAGTTAAGCGCCCAAATTTCACGGCTTCGCCTTCCCAATTTGCCAGCAGCCAACGGGCGCGGGTACTGGCAGTCTCTTCGCGTGAAACTCCACCAACTCGCGGATGGACTGGCGAGCGGCGTCATGAGGCGGTACAGACTTGTTGTGTAAGCCGGTGGTGCAGCCTTGCATACTTATACAGCCGTAATGTATATTTATACATGTGCGGCCGCACACTGCGAGCCGCCCTTTCGATTTGCCGTAAACTGCGATGAAGTACCAGAGACACAATGCGATACGGGAGCTGGTGGCTCAATCCCTGGTGTCCAATCAGGACGAGTTGCGCCGCCGCCTGCGCCGCAAGGGGTTTGAAGTCACCCAGGCCACGCTCTCTCGCGACATCCACGAACTGCGGCTCTCTAAAGGCCCCAGCGGTTATTCCCTGCCCCACGGCAGCGGAAACGGCTCGGCCCCGGTCGTGGTAGACGATGGGCCGCCGTCGTTGGCGGAAATGATCGAAAGTTTTGGCCTGCGTGTGCGTCAGGCCATGAATCAAGTGGTGGTGGGCACGGTCATGGGCGGCGCCCAGCCCGTGGCCGCGGCCCTGGATCACGAGGGATGGCCGGAGGTGGTGGGCACAGTCGCCGGAGACGATACGGTTCTGGTGATCTGCCCCGACATTCGCCGGGCAAGCGAAGTGGAATCCCGGTTGAGGACGATGCTGGAGTCATGAAAGACAAAGTGCAGACAGCGATTGTGGGAGTGACGGGATACGCTGGCGCGGAGTTGGCACGGCTTTTGCTGCACCATCCACGCCTTAAGGGACTGCCGCCGGTTTTTGCCGGACGCCTCGACGACAAGGACATGGCGCGCGGCGGAGTGCCTTTGGCTGAAATTCACCCGCAACTTGCCGACAGCCACGGCAATGGTCTGCTCCGGCTGGAACCCTTTTCGTGGGAGTTGCTGGCTGAGCGCGGCGTTGACGTTCTGTTTCTGGCCACGCCGCATGAGCAGTCGCGCCAATGGGTGCCGGAAGCGCTGTTGCGTGGAATGCGCATCATTGACCTGAGCGGCGCTTGGCGGCTGAACGAGGCCGCGAACCGCGCCGTCTATGCGTTTGATGACCATGACTCGGAGCAGGCCGCGGCCACCCAGGCACAGGCGGTCTATGGCATGCCCGAGTTGCATCGCGCAGAGATTGCGAAAGCAAGGCTGGTCGCGAATCCCGGCTGTTACGCCACTTCCGTCATCCTGGCCGTCAAGCCGTTAGTCGCCGCGGGACTTGTGAATCTTAACCACGGCATTGTGGCCGACGCAAAAAGCGGCGTGAGCGGTGCGGGCAAGGCGCCCACCGCGAGAACCCATTTCATGTATGCGGCTGACAACCTCTCGGCGTACAGCGTCTTCAGCCACCGGCACACCGGTGAGTTGCTTGAGCAGATCGGTCTGAGCGCGGAGGAGATCGTTTTTACCCCGCACCTGCTGCCCATTCCGCGCGGAATTTTGTCCACGGTCTACGTGCAGTTCCGTGAGCCGCAAACGCGGGCAAGCATCGCGCATGCCTATCGGGAGTTCTTTGCGGCAAGCCCCATGGTGCGGCTCTATGAAAAGGCTTTGCCGCAGATTCAGCACTCGGTCAGGACCAACTACGCTGACATCGGCTTCCAACTCGACGCCGCCGGCAGCCGCGCAGTGGTTGTCAGCTGCCTTGATAACTTGCTGAAGGGCGCGTCCGGCCAGGCCGTGCAAAACCTCAATGTGATGCTCGGCTGGCCCGAGTCGGAAGGTCTGGAATGAAATTCGCCGCGGAGGGTCCGCAATGAAGTACGTGGTCAAACTGGGCGGTGCGGGCCTTGAAGTCCAGGCTCTTTTCGACGGCTGCACCCGGGCCATTGCAGAGCTGGTGCGTGACGGTCACCAGGTAGCCGTGGTGCACGGCGGCGGTGTGCAGTTGACCCGCATGCTCAAGGCGCTGGGCAAGCAGAGCGAGTTTATCGCCGGCCTGCGCGTCACTGACGCAGAGACCCGCGACGTTGCGCTCATGGTATTGGCCGGCAAAGTGAACAAGGGACTGGTGGCCGCACTGGGCGCGCTCGGCCAACCGGCCATTGGTCTATCCGGAGGCGATGGCCTGCTCTTTCGCGCGCGCAAAAAGCGTACCGCCCCCGATCTTGGTTTTGTCGGCGAGATCGTCTCCAGTGATACGCGGTGGATCGAAGCCATTTGGCAACTGAACGGCGTGCCGGTAATCTCTTCCATGGCTTTAGGATTTGACGGTGCGTACTACAACATCAACGCCGACGAAATGGCCGCTGCCTGCGCCACCGCCTGCCATGCAGATGCTCTGGTCTTTCTCACCGACGTTCCCGGGGTGCGTGGATCGAACGGCGAAGTGCTGCGATGGCTTTCGATCGACCAGATCGCCGAGATGGCAAAGAACGCCGTCATCTCCGGCGGCATGTTGCCCAAGCTTAGCGCCTGCCGCGAAGCGCTATTGAACGGTGTAAAGCGGGTGAGAATTCTGCCTGCAGAAGCTGCCTCTTCCCTGCCCGACCTGTGCAGCTCTCGCGTAGCCCAGGGCACCGAAGTGATGGTGGCCTGAGGAGAGATTGAATTGACCAAACTTGACCAGATTCGCGCTGCCGAAGCCCGGCTGCTGCTTCCCACATACGACCGGAATCCCATCCTCTTTGTTCAGGGTGAAGGCGTGCATATCATCGACGAAGCGGGCGAGCGCTATCTCGACCTGCTCAGCGGCATCGGCGTAAACGCACTGGGATACGGCCATCCTGCCATTGAAGACGCCATCGCACGCCAGAGCCGCGCGCTCATTCACACCTCAAACCTCTACTTTCACCAGGGTCAGGCCGAGCTCGCACTTCGCCTCACCGAGCGTACCGGACTTGACCGCGTCTTCTTTGCCAACAGCGGTACTGAAGCATGGGAGGGAGCGCTGAAGCTGGCCCGCGCGCACGCCGGTGTGTTGCGCAACGAAGGCAAGCACATTGGCACCAGGTTCCTGGCGCTGGAGCAGAGCTTTCACGGGCGCACCTATGGCTCCATTGCCACGACCTATAAGGCTAAGTACCGCGAGCCCTTTGGCCCGGTCGTTCCCGGCGTAGAGTTTGTCCGCTTCAACGATGTCCAGGATCTACGCGCGAAATTCTCCAATGAGGTTTGCGCCATCCTGGTCGAGGCCATCCAGGGTGAAGGTGGCATTCGGCCGCTCACGCAGGAATTCTTTGCCGAGGCACGTGCGCTGGCCAACTCCACCGGGGCGCTGCTTATCGTCGATGAGATTCAGGCCGGCATGGGCCGCACCGGCAAGTGGTGCGCCTACCAGCATTACGGCATCCAACCCGACGTGACAACGCTGGCCAAGCCGCTTGCAGGCGGAATTCCCATGGGCGCTCTTCTGTGTACCGAGGAAGTCTCCAGGGCCATCCACGTGGGTATGCACGGTACGACATTTGGAGGAGGCCCGCTCGCCTGTGCCGTCGCCAATACCGTGATCGACACCATCGAGAAGGAAGGTCTGCTGGCCAATGCGGCCGAGGTCGGCGATTACTTCCAGGCGCAACTGCGCTCGCTTGCATCGCATCACGACGCCATCGTCGACGTGCGCGGCAAGGGCCTGATGATTGCGGCTGAACTCGACTCCGCCGATCTGGCCAAGCTGACTGTAGCCGAGATGCTCAAGCGGCACATCTTGATCAACTGCACCAGCGACACGGTTCTGCGCTTCCTGCCGCCTTACATTCTCAAGCGCACTGATGTTGACACCGCCATCGCGGCGTTGGACGAAATCTTCACTGAACACACCGCCAGGGCAGCAGCCCATTCCGCAGGAGGACACCACCGTGGCTAGCAGAGCAACCTTTGAAGGCCGGGCGCCGGCCATTCCCGTACAGCAGGATCCGGACATTCTCGCCGCCGCGGCGCGGCTTGCCGGCGAGGACATGTGCTCCATCTCCGATCTGTCCAGTTCTGAAGTGCGCGCCATTCTCAAGCTGGGTCACGACGTCAAGCGCAACCCGCGCGAGTATCGCCATGCCCTCGACGCCAAGCAAATGGTGCTGATGTTTGAGAAGGCCAGCTTGCGCACGCGCCTGGCCTTTGAGACCGGCATCAACACCATGGGTGGCAACGCCATATTCGTGGATCAAACCAACGCGCCGCTCGGCGAGCGCGAGTCGATAGCCGACGTGGCGCGTAATGTAGAACGCTGGGTGGACGTAATCGTGCTGCGCACCTACGCGCACGACACCATCACCGAGATGGCCGCCAACTCGCGCGTGCCGGTGATCAACGCGCTCTCNNGCCAGGCGCTGGCCGATTTCATGACTCTCGAAGAACATTTCGGCACCGCCGCCGGTCTGAATTTTACGTATGTCGGCGACGGCAACAACGTGTGCCACTCGCTGATGCTCACGGGCGCGCAACTGGGAACCAACGTCACCGTGGCCACGCCGCGCGGCTACTCGCCGGACATCGAGATCGTGACCATTGCGCGGGACATTGCCCAGGCCAATGGCTGCGAACTGCGCCTGCTGCAAGACCCCCAGGCTGCCGTCGAGGGTGCCGACGCGGTGTATACCGATGTGTGCGTCAGCATGGGGTTTGAACACGAGTCCACCAAGCGCGCGCCCATCTTCCGGCCGTTCCAGGTAAATGAGGCACTGATGCAGAAGGCAGCGTCGCACGCCGTCTTCATGCATTGTCTGCCGGCCCGGCGCAACGATGAAGTCACTGACGCAGTGATCGACAGCCCGCAGTCTATTGTTTTCGATCAGGCGGAAAACCGCATGCACGCGCAGAAAGCCCTGTTGCTTTTGCTGCTGGGCGGCCTGGCAAATGTGAGAACTTTTAGTTGCTAGCTTGTTGGAGAAGATGCTTTGAATGGGCTCCTTGGCCCAACGAAACTAACGCATGGGTGTCATTGCCATGATCACCGCTGAAAAGCAATAGCGAGCAATTGTTCCGAGGTTTACAAGCATGTCGGTCATTCTCGAATCCCTGCCCGTCGGCCAGAAAGTTGGAATAGCTTTCTCCGGCGGGCTCGACACTTCCGCCGCCCTGCACTGGATGAAGCAGAAGGGCGCCATCCCTTACGCTTATACAGCCAACCTCGGCCAGCCCGACGAAACAGACTACGACGCCATCCCGCGCGCGGCCCTCGAGTATGGCGCCGAAAAGGCCCGCCTAATTGACTGCCGCGGCCCGCTTGTTCGCGAAGGCATCGCCGCGCTCCAGGCCGGCGCCTTCCACATCACCACTGCTGGCGTCCCCTACTTCAACACCACCCCGCTCGGCCGCGCCGTCACCGGCACCATGCTCGTCGCCGCCATGCGGGAGGACGACGTCCACATTTGGGGCGACGGCTCCACCTTCAAAGGCAATGATATCGAGCGCTTCTACCGCTACGGCCTGCTTGTGAATCCCGACCTCAAGGTCTACAAACCCTGGCTAGACACCGCCTTCATCGACGACCTCGGCGGCCGCGCCGAGATGTCCGCGTTCATGCAACGCTCCGGCTTCGTCTACAAGATGTCGGCCGAGAAGGCCTACTCCACCGACTCCAACATCCTTGGCGCAACCCATGAAGCAAAAGACCTGGAGCATCTTTCTTCGTCCGTCAAGATCGTCGTTCCTATCATGGGCACTGCCTTCTGGCGCGACGATGTCGAGATCCAGCGCGAACAGGTCGTCGTTCGCTTTGAAGAAGGCTTTCCCGTCGCGCTCAACGACCGCCAATTTGGCGACCCCGTCGCCCTTCTTCTCGAAGCCAATCGCATTGGCGGGCGTCACGGCCTCGGCATGTCCGACCAGATCGAAAATCGCATTATTGAAGCCAAATCCCGCGGCATCTACGAGGCCCCCGGCCTCGCCCTTCTCTTCATCGCCTACGAGCGCCTCANNGGGTCGCCAAACCCATCACTGGCGAAGTCACCCTTGAGCTGCGCCGCGGCAACGACTACTCCATCCTCAACACCGAGTCGCCTAACCTCACCTTTCATCCCGAGCGCCTTAGCATGGAGAAGACCGAATCCACCTNNCGCGCGACCGCATCGGACAACTCACGATGCGCAACCTCGACATCACCGACACCCGAGATAAGCTCCTTACCTACGCGGCAGCGGGCCTCCTTACCCTCAGCAAGGGCGGCGAAATGCCTAGATTGAACAGTGCCAAGGACAAGGAATAGCGTGAGGTTCTCCTAAATCAATGTCAAACGAACAACATTCCACCAAGATGTGGTCCGGCCGCTTTCGGGAGCCGCTCGATGCGGAGTTCGAGGACTGGCAGCGATCTATCGTCTTTGACTGGCGGCTTGTGAAGGAAGAAACAGCCGCCAGCAAAGCGCACGCCTCCGCTCTCGCTGCCGCAGGGGTGCTGACCGCGAGCGAATTGGCAGAACTGCGCGCAGCCCTGGACGGGATTGCCGCGGAGTACGCCTCCGACGCGGGCAAGGCTGCTGTGCGAGATCATGCGACGGCCGAAGATATTCATCACTTTGTCGAGTTGTCGCTAGTCGAACGCATCGGCTCGCTGGGCCTCAAGCTGCACACCGGCCGCAGCCGCAACGAGCAGATTGCCACTGACCTGCGCATCTACGTGCGGAAGCAGCTTGATCTCGTGGTAGAGTCGCTTGCAGCCTGGGCCAATGCACTGGTGAGGCAGGCGCACGCCGCAACGGATGCCGTCATGCCGAGCTACACACATCTGCAGCGGGCCGAGCCGGTGCTGGTTGCTCATTGGTTGCTGGCTTATGTTGAAATGGCGCTCCGCGACGCCGCGCGATTGCGTGACTGCGCGGCCCGGCTCAACTATTGTCCACTGGGCTCGGGCGCAGTGGCTGGAGCCACTCTGGCCCTCGACCGCAAAATTGCTGCCACGGAGTTGGGGTTCACAGCGCCGACAGCCAACTCCATCGATGCCACGAGCGATCGCGACTTCGTCCTCGAATACTTGCAGGCCCTCACTTTTGTCGGGCTGCATTTGAGTCGCTTTGCCGAGGAGATCACGCTCTTTGCCACTGCGGAATTCGGTTTTGTTGCCTTGCCTGAGGCATTTTCCACCGGATCGAGCGCGATGCCGCAGAAGAAGAACCCCGATCTCACGGAATTGATTCGTGCCAAAGTCAGCCGTATCAACGGCGCTGCGCAGGCTGTGACGATGCAGCTTAAAGGCCTGCCCCTGGCCTACAATAAGGACATGCAGGAGACGCAGGAGCCGGCTTTTCAAGTGGATTTTGTGCCCCGGATGCTGGCCCTGGTGGCGCGCTTCACAGCAGCTCTGCAGTTTAACTTCGCACGTATGCGCGAGGCGGCGCAGACCGGGTATCTGAACGCCATGGCCGCCGCCACATACCTTGTCCACAAGGGCATTCCCTTCCGCACCGCGCATGAGAAGATAGGCAACGCCGTGCGCTATGCCCTCGAAAAGGGCGTAGAGCTTGGCGATTTGAAGCTCGATGAATTGCGTCAATTCGGCGATGAGTTTGAAGATGACTTTTTTGACGCCGTCACACTCAACGCAACGCTGGACTGCCACAATGTGACCGGCGGAACCGCACGCGCACGCGTAGCTGAAGCTCTGTCTGCCGCGTCCCAGCGCATCGCTGCTCTCAGTCAGGAGACCGTACATGCTGGTGCGTAAAGCGCGGCTCCAGGACGCCTCCAATGTCTATGACCTGGTGAACTCGCTCTCCACCGACGGTACGCTGCTCAAGCGCGCCTTCGCTGAGATCTGCGAAAACATTCGCGACTTCACCGTCGCCGAGTCTGACAGCGGCGTTTTTCTGGGCTGCGGCGCGCTCCATCTTTACGGCCCCCATCTCTCTGAGGTGCGCTCCATCGTAGTCAAGCCTGAAGCCAAGGGCCAGGGCGCCGGCGGACGGATCCTCGGCGCGCTGATCGACGAGGCAGAAGAGCACGGCATCCAATCGGTATGCCTGTTTACGCGCATCCCTGATTTCTTCTTCAAGTACGGATTCCGCATCGTTGAAGACAAGGCCGACCTGCCGGACAAAGTCTTCAAGGATTGCCAAATCTGCCCGCGTCTTCATCGTTGCGACGAAGTTGCCATGGTCCGCGGCCGCATTCCGCGTATCTCCATTCTTGGCCCGCGCATTGAGGCCGAGCAGTTAGTCCACCTGTCGGGCTGATTCAAGCGATATATGACGACATGCGCCGGCCGTGACCGCTAGTTCTTTCTCACCGATTGAGTCGGCCCCTTTCTGTCCACAAGCAGCGCGGCTAGACTGAAGAGCGCAGCCGCGAAACACGCCAACACCTGCGGTGTTCGCAATGTTTCCAGCACCGTGGAGATCGCGCTGCCGCAATATCCCAGCTCCGCGCAAGTTCTCCAATCCAGCATCGAGTACACGGCCAGATACGCAGGGGCTATCACGGACTGCAGCACAATCGATCTTCGCGCCGGCCCAACCAGCATGAACACCGGGAAGCACAGGAATGGAAGAAGGCAAAACAGAATCGTCAGCACCGTATTCTGACGAAAGTCCACAGCGTATGCCGAATACATTCCATAGAGCGTGACTGCGGCACTCGCGACGCCTCCCACGGTCATCAGAGCAAGCCAGACAGCTTCTCGAATCTTCAACCTCCCGTCCCCCTTCCGCTCAATCGGCACGCTCACGCTCTAACGTCGCTGCGGCAACAGCTACCTGTCCATAGCTCAGCCCACCGTCCCCAGGGCTCACCTGTCGATGTTGAAACACCTCAAACCCCTCCGCCTCAAGGCCCGCGCGCAGCAGCCGCGCCAGCCGCCGATTGTGCATGCACCCGCCGCTGAGCGCCACCCTCGCTGCGCCGGTAACGGCACGCGCCCTCGCCGCCGCCTGCACAAAACCCGCTGCCACACCGGCATGAAACCGCGCCGCGATACGCGCCGTGCTCACATCGTTCCTCAAATCCTTCATCAACTCCCGCCAAAGCGGCGTAGCGACCATCCGCAACGGCTCGCGCCTCGCCCAATCTCCATCCGCAAATTCCATGCTGTAGCCCGGCGCGTCCGGTTCATCAACCGCCGCGCCCTCCAGTTCGATGGCTGCCTGGGCTTCGTAATCCACTTCGCGCCGTGCCATGACTAACGCCGCCACTGCATCAAACAGCCGCCCACAGCTCGACGTAAGCGGCGCATTCACGCCCCGCTCCATCATCCGCACAAGCACCCGGGCCTCTCGCTCTGTCGCGCCCAGCAGGTGTAGCGTCGCGGCATCCGTAATGGAGCAGCCCGCGGCATGCAGGTGCGCCAGCGCCATGCGCCACGGTTCCCTGATCGCTGCTTCCCCTCCGGGCATTGGCACGTAATCCAGGTGGGCAAAGCGCTCGAAACGGTCGATCTCGCAAATCAGCACTTCCCCGCCCCAGATGCGGCCGTCTGTGCCGTAGCCGGTCCCATCCAGAC
Organism: Acidobacteriaceae bacterium; assembly: GCA_003165075.1. Taxonomy (GTDB): domain Bacteria; phylum Acidobacteriota; class Terriglobia; order Terriglobales; family Acidobacteriaceae; genus Telmatobacter. Next base: position 182,998 of record PLSM01000194.1, read on the forward strand.
TCAAGCCGATCACCGGCCCTCGCAGCCCATGCTCGGCCATGCAACCTGCGATATGCGCATGGTGGTGCTGCACGGCCACCAGTCTTAAACCGCGTTCGCCGGCCCACTCTTTAGCCCAGGCCGTGGAGAGATAGCCAGGATGCATGTCGTGCACCACCGTTTCCGGCTCAATCTCAAATGTGCGCATCAGGTGGTCAAGAGAATCTTTGAAAAACTCCAGTCCAGTCAAGTTTTCCAGATCGCCCAGGTGCTGACTCTGGTACGCAAACCGCCCTCGCGCCAGCGCAAAAGCGTTTTTCAGGTGTCCGCCGACGGCCAGCAGCGGAGGCACTTCCAGTGCCAATTCCACGCCCAGCGGTACATAGCCTCGTGCCCGTCGAATGAACTGCGGAGCCCGGTCCACAACCGCCGTCACCGAGTCGTCGCACCGCTGCAGGATTTCGCGGTCATGCATCAGGAACGCATCCGCAATCGCCCCCAGCCGCGTGCGCGCCTCGCTGTTGTCGATCGCGATAGGTTCCTCGCTGAGGTTGGCGGAGGTCATCACCAGCGCCTGAACCCGCGTGTCGGAAAAGAGCAGATGCTGCAGCGGCGCGTAAGGCAAAAAGATGCCCAACCACGGAATCCCCGGTGCAACCGAGGGCGCAATCTTGTTGCCGGCGTGTGCGCGCGCCAGCACAATGGGTCGTGCCGGTGTCTGCAGCAGCGCCTCTTCACCCTCACTCAGGTCACACAGCGTCCGAGCCGCGTCCATATCTCGCACCATCACCGCCAGCGGTTTTCCGTAACGGTGCTTGCGTTCCCTCAGGCGCATCACCGCTGTCTCGCTGGTCGCGTCCACGCTCAGGTGAAAACCGCCGATTCCTTTAATGGCCAGAATCTCGCCCGACAGCAGACGGTCAATAGTCTCCGCGGTGGGGTCCTCTGTTGAAATCGCCGTGCCTTCCGTCGTCTCCAGCCACACCCGCGGCCCGCACTTCCAACAAGCGTTCGGCTGGGCGTGAAAACGCCTGTTGGTGGGATCGTCGTACTCCGCCTGGCACTCCGCGCACATGGGGAAGTGCGCCATCGAAGTCTGCGGGCGGTCATAGGGAATTCGCCGCGTGATGGTAAAGCGCGGCCCGCAGTTTGTACAGTTCAGGAAGGGATAGCGAAAGCGCCGATCGGCTGGGTCGAGCAGTTCGCGCAAGCAGTCTGCGCAGGTTGCCGCGTCGGCCGGAATGCCTGTGCTGACCTGGCCCTTCACCTGGCTTGAAACGATGCGGAACCCCGCCTCGCCGGTAGCCTCCAGTTCGCGCACGGCAATCGAGTCGATTCGCGCCAACGGTGGAGTCTCCCCACGCAGACGCCGTAGAAAGGCTTCCACGCGCACCGCCGGACCCTCGATCTCGATGGTCACGCCGTCAGTATCGTTGCCAATCGACCCCGCCAGCCCTTCTTCGCCGGCCAATCGGTAAACGAACGGACGAAACCCAACCCCCTGCACCACTCCGCAGACCAGCACGCCGCGCCTCAGCACCGCTTCGCGATCTACTCGTTTTGGAATGGACCTCTCAGCCACGTATTTGCGCCTCACGTCGCAGTCAAGAATAGCGCACGAGCAACCCTTTCCGTAGCAGGCATTTCCCTGGCGGCTGCTGCACAGTTTCTTGGCTTGGGGCAACCAACCCCCGCATTGGTCCCTCAAATCGAGAAGCGACGAAACTGAATGCTAGCCGTGCCTCCGCGAACCGTCGCAAAGGCAATCCACTGGCATGTAGGAGCCTTTACCCTGACTTCTGTCCGCGGCGCGCATGACCGGTAAAACCTGCGAGCGCCCGAGATGTGGGCTCCATCTCGGGCGCTTAGGGCGTAAACCGGAAGGCGATGCCCCCATGAAAGAATGGAATGCATGACGAGTTGTCGGCGGCTACGGATGGCCGTAGGAATCTTGGCTATCTTCTCAGGTTGTCTCGGAACCATCGCCCGTTCTGCCCAGCAGCTTGATCTCCAGTCGATCATTCAGCACGTGGACGCGGCCGTCCAGGCTCGAATCGATAACATCGTCGATTACTCCGCCACTGAGCATTATGCGGTATTTCGCAATCACGATGAAGTTCATCCCGTTGCCGAAATGACGGTAAGAGCGGTTTACCGCAAGGGTCAGGGCAAGAGTTACACCACGCTCTCTGAGAGCGGCTCGGCATTGATTCGCAGCCAGGTATTGCATTCGGTTCTGGACAACGAGAAGCGCTTGAGCCTGCCCGGCAATGTCGAGACAGCCCTGATCGACTCCGCAAATTATGTAATGGAGTTGAAGCCAAACCAACCCCAGCAACTCGATGGGCGCGACTGCCTGGTTCTTTCGCTCACTCCCAAACGGAGCAGCCCCTACCTCTTCAAGGGAACGCTTTGGGTCGACGCGAACGATTACTCCATCCTCCAGCTTGAGGGAACGGCCACCAAGAGTCCCTTCTTCCTAACTGGCGCCGCACAGGTCTCTCGTCAGTACGCTGGCATAAGCGGCTTTCCCATGGCCATGCATGCAAGCGCAATTTCAAACAGCGCTCTGCTGGGCCAGACGATTGTGAAAATCGACTACAAGGATTACCAGGTCAATCTTGGCCCCGCCAAATGACCGGGCTCTTGAAGAACCCATCTCTGTCAAATTCCGCAGTCATCTTCCCGCCCGTGTCTCAATCTACCTCTGCACCGGGCATAGAAGCATAATCTGAGTGGTAGCGAAACGGGGAGCTGCAGCGTGACCGGTCTCAGGCGATTGCACATGGTACTGGACGCCACAGCCATGGTATGCCTGGCCGGGCTTGGAATCGTTCCCGTAGCGGCCCAGCAGCTTGACGCTCCTTCCGTAATCCGCCAGATTGACGCCGCTGTGCGAACAAGATTCGAGAGCGTTGCGGGGTTCACCGTGAGGGAACACTATGCCGTGTACAGGGGCCAGGACATCGGTGTCCCTGTGGCTGAAATAACAGTGAAGACAACCTATCGCAAGGACGTAGGCAAAAGTTACGAAATCGTTGCCGAGAGCGGCTCGGCGCTGATTCGGAAATTTGGACTGATCCCGCTCCTGGACAATGAGAAGAGCATCAACCAACCCGGTAAGGTGGAGCAGTCGTGGTTCACTTCGGCAAATTATGAGATGAAACTGTTGCCGGGCGGAATCGAACACCTCGATGGGCGAGACTGCCTCGCCTTGTCTGTAACCCCAAGGCGAAAGGCTCCCAATCTCATCCAGGGTACGCTGTGGGTGGATGCAAAGGACTTTGGGATCGTCAAGATCGAGGGAACCGCATCCAAGAGCCCCTCGATGTGGGCCGGAGAAACCCGTATGATGCGCCGCTATGCCAACGTAAGCGGCTTTGCCATGGCCACCGGCGCCAGGGCCGAGTCCAACAGCTTTCTGTTTGGCAAAACCGTCGTCACCATCGACTACCGGGACTATCGGATTGAGCTTCGTCCCGGCAGGTAAGCCTGCCCCCGCGTCCAGCCAGGGTCCACCCCACCCCGGTGACGAATCGCACGACTGCGATGCCGCGCCTGCTCTATACTGAGCTTCGTGACACCGATTCTAGGCGACTGGAAACTCGACGCCGCGCTAGGCTCCTGCCTGCTGCTGGGGTTGCGTCATGGCTTCGATTATGACCATCTGGCCGCCATCTCCGACATTACCGCGGTGCAGCGCAATTGGCGCACCGGCCTGCGCCTGGGCATGACCTACGCGCTTGGACACGCTTTCACCGTGTGCGCGCTTGGTGTTGCCGTTCTCCAGTTGCATATGGGCTTGCCAGAGGGGCTGGACCACTGGACCGAGCGCCTGATCGGACTCACGCTGATCGTGCTGGGCATCGGGGTAGTGGCGGGAATCCTGCGTAAAGATGCCCACGGGCACCGGCACAGCCGCATCGAGAGCCGTCTGGCTATCGCCATCAATGGCGTTCTGTGGCTGGCCTGGCAGGTCCGTCGCCTGTGGAATCCAAACACGCCGAAGCCAGAGCGCTTCCAGTGGATGTACAACGGAAAATCGGTCTTCCTGATCGGCGTGCTGCACGGCGTAGGAGCCGAGACGCCCAGCCAGTTGGCGCTCTTCTTCCTCACCGCCAATCTCGGTGGAACTTCCCGTGGAATGATGGGCTTGGCAGCTTTTGCGCTCGGCTTGGTAGCGATGAACGCCTTGATGACGGCCTCCATGGGCGGAGCGTTCAAGGCCAGCGGCCACCATCCCCGCTTCTACTACGCCATCGCATGGACCGGCGCCGTCTACAGTTGCGGCATCGGGCTCATCTTCCTCTTCGGCATCTCCGACCACCTGCCCGCGCTGGGCTGAACAGGTTCCAGGAATCTCGGTAATTCGGGCGAAATCGGCAAAGAGTGCGCCGCCAGGGCTAAGGCCCACGGTTGTCCTGTTGGCTTTATGTAGGGATTGAAACTCCCGCCTCGCCCGCAGCGCCTCTTTCCGCATCGTTCAATGGGCGCGCTCCTTGCTAGACTATTTTTGATCCGCTTTCATCTGTAGGGAGATCGCAGTTCTCTTACTTGAATTGCAAGGTAATTCGAGGTCTCATGTTTTTTGCACTTATAGCCGGTGAGCGCAGGATGCACACGGCGCTGGTACTTGCACTCCTTATCATGTTGACGCCCGCGGGTTCGGCTTTCGCCTCGGAGACGCCTCTCGTCATTCCTCGCGTCACGCGCCCGCCCAAGCTCTCCGACTTCATCACCAACACGCCGCGCGAAGCCGAGGCGGTAGTCACCGTTTTCAAGCAGTTTGATCCCCACGATGGCGAGCCCATCAGCCAACCCACGGCGGCCTATCTCTCCTACGACAGCAAGAATCTGTATGTGGGATGGATTTGCAAGGACGATCCGTCAAAGATTCGCGCACGCGTTGCGCCGCGCAAGACCATCGATACCGACGACCGCGTCACCATCAATATCGACACCTTCCACGACAACAAGCATGCCTATTGGTTTGACGTGAATCCCTACGGCATTCAATACGATGGCCGGACCACCGACGGTATTGGCGACGATCCAAGCTGGGAGGGGCTGTGGTACACCGAAGGACGCATTACAGAAACCGGCTTTGTGGTACTGGAGACCATCCCCTTTCGCAGCCTCCGCTTTCCCCGCGGTCCCAAGCAGATTTGGAACATCTGCCTGGCCCGCTTCATTCAACGCAATAGCGAACTGGCGATCTGGCCCTTCGTCAGCCGCCAGCGCCTGCCCCAGTTTGTGGGCCAGTTTGCTCCCATCGAGATCGACGCGGACATCTCTCCGGGCCGTAACATTCAGCTCATTCCCTATGGGCTTTATTCGCAGGACAAGTACCTTGACCAGGCCAAGGGCTTCCAACACCAGAACGAGCACCACCCCGGACTGGACGCCAAGGCCGTCCTGCATGATTCGCTAACCCTGGACGTCGCACTGAATCCCGATTTCAGCGAGATAGGCACCGACGATCCGAAGGTTCAGGTCAACCAGCGTTTTGAGGTTGTCTACCCTGAGCGGCGCCCCTTCTTCCTCGAGAATGCTTCCATCTTCACCATGCCTGAAGATCTGTTTTTCTCCCGCCGTATCGTTGACCCGCAGTTCGGAGCCAAGCTGACCGGATCAGTGGGCCGCTGGGGCCTGGGCATATTGGCCGCCGACGACCGCGCCCCCGGCGAAGTGCTGGCCCAGGGCGAAACCGGTCATGGCGATCGCGCCATCGACGCCGTCTTCCGCGGCGAGCGCGAGTTTGACCATCAGTCGCATGTGGGAGTGTTTCTGAGTGACACCACGTTTCAGTCGCGCTCCAACCGCGTTGGTTCCCTCGATATGCGCTATATCGCTCCCCGCAACTGGATCTTTGCCGGACAGGCTAGTACGACGCAGACCGAACTGAACCCCAGCGGCTACCAGGCAGGCCCCGGCTATCTCCTGAACGTCGAAAAAATGGATAACCATATCAGTTTCGAATCCGTTTATACCGATCGCAGTCCCGGGTTGAACGCCACGCTTGGCTATTTGAACCGAAACGACATTCGCCGCTGGGAGACTTACTCGGCCTACCAATGGAAACCGTCCAGCCATACCATCCTCGCGTACGGCCCCAGCATGGATGTGACGCTCATCTACGATCATGAGCACAGGCTCCAGAACTGGTCCGCCTCGCCCGCCCTTTCGCTCACTTTACCTGGGCTCACCTGGCTTTCCGTCGCGCACTCTGAGGCTTTCGAACTGTATAGCAACATCGGCTTCCGCGAACAATCGACGTCCGTTTCTCTCGCTACTTCCTGGTACAAATGGCTCGACTTCAGTGGCTCCTATGCGCAGGGCAGCGCGCCGAACTACCATCCCGCCGCGGGTGTCTCGCCGTTTCTTGGCAAAGCCAACAACGCTTCGGCCGACCTGACGCTGCACGCGCAGACGCACCTGCGCCTGGATGAGATCTACTTCTATACGCGCCTGGCCTGCGAACCCGGCCAGATGCCATCTCCGTCACTGCCAACCGGCGACGTATTCACCAACCACCTGATTCGTTCCAAGCTCAACTACCAGTTCACTCGCGACTACGCATTCAACGCCATACTCGACTACAACGCGCTCTTGCCCAACAACGCGCTGGTGGCCAATGCGAGCTCAAAACAGGCCGACGCAACGCTGCTCTTTGCCTATGTGCCGCATCCCGGAACCGCCCTCTACATGGGCTACGCAAACACGTTCCAGAATGCGAACTACGACCCTGCCGCCACTCCGGCTTACACAGTCACCAACCTGCCCGGCACCTCCACTGACCAGCAGATATTCGTCAAATTCAGCTATCTCCTGCGTTTTTAGTCAGAACGATTGAGTCGCTCTTGCCCCCGCTTCGGCTGGATGCGGACGATGTCCGATCACGCTGCCCAAGAAACGCACCGGCCCCAAAACCGTGGTAAAAGGTGGTCATGAACGCACACGAATTCCGTGAGTCTCTCACCCTCGGCGCGCCGCCGGACGGGCTCAGGTCCACGCTTGCGGCCCTCTGGTGGGACGCCAAGGGCGACTGGGTGCGTGCACACGCCCTGGTTGACGAGTTGGAATCGCCTGAAGGGATGGCGGTTCACGCCTACCTGCACCGCAAAGAAGGAGCAGCGTCGAATGCCGATTACTGGTACAGCCGCGCCGGCAGCACATTCCGTCGGGCCACCCTTGAGGCCGAGTGGGAAGCGCTTGTATCGTCGCTGACCGGCCAGTAACATGCTGCGGTATGCAGCGCGAGAAAACCGGACTGAACTGCTTCGCTTTGCCCACGGACAGCGTTAGCGATCACAGCCGGCGGGCATGACCCGAGAGTAAAATCCGGCGTGGATAATGGGATAGGAAGGTAAGATCCGCCATGCAATATCGCCGTTTTGGAACTCTCGATTGGAAGGCCTCGGCACTGGGCTTTGGCTGTATGCGTTTTCCCACCCTGGATGGTGGCGCCCTTAGTCCCAACATCGATCAGGCTGAGTCCATCCGCATGATTCGTTACGCTATCGACAACGGAGTCAACTACCTCGACACTGCCTACCCCTATCACGGGGGACAGAGTGAAGTGGTGGTTGGGCGGGCGCTCGAAGACGGCTACCGGGAGAAGGTCAGGCTGGCCACCAAGCTGCCCACCTGGATGGTCCAGAGTCCGGCGGACTTCGACAAGTTCCTGAATGAGCAACTGAAGAAACTCCAGACGGATCACATCGACTTCTACCTTCTGCATTCGCTGAACCAAAGCCGCTGGCGGGATATCGTCCTCAAGCACGATCTGCTGGCTCAGGCCGCCGTGGCGCTCGCCGACGGACGTATTCGCAATCTCGGCTTCTCAATGCACGACGACTACGCCTGCTTTGAGGAGATCGTCAACGGCAGTGATCTGTGGAGATTCTGCCAGATTCAATACAACTACATGGATATCGAGAATCAGGCCGGAACTCGCGGCCTGAAACTGGCTGCAAGCAAAGGCCTTGCCGTGGTTGTGATGGAGCCGCTGCTAGGAGGCAGGCTGGCCGATCCGCCCCGCGATGTCCGCGCGGCAATGGAGCACTTTCCTATACAAAGAACGCCGGCGGAGTGGGCGCTGGAGTGGCTCTGGGACCAGCCTGAAGTGTCGGTTGTGTTGAGCGGCATGAGCGCCATGGCGCAGGTCGAGGAAAATGTGCGCTGCGCAGAAGCGTCGCGGATTCACACCTTCAGCCGCACAGAGCAGGCATTGATTGCCGATGTTCAGAAGAGATACAGCGCTCGAACCGCAATCCCCTGCACCAAGTGCAACTACTGTATGCCGTGTCCCAATGGGGTCAACATTCCCGGCAACTTCGCGTTCTTCAATTATGCGCATGCGTTCGACGACGTGGCAGGCGCCCGCTTTAAATACAGCGTCTTTCTGACCGAAGGGACCCGTTCGGGTTCGTGTATCGACTGCGGTACTTGCGAGGGGCTTTGTCCGCAGAAGATCCCCATTGCGGAGTGGATGCCCAAGGTGTCTGCGCTGCTGGCCTGACGGATTCGGCGATCTCGGGTTTTATCATCCCGCGAATCAGAGAATTGCAGGCTTGGAATCCGTGCCGCAAACTGGTTTCATAGCACGAATATAGTTCCATAATGCGGGATTCAATACCCGCCCTGTGTCTCACATCACTGTCACTCAATCCTCCTGCAGATGAGACTCTGCCTAGCGGTTGATTTCCGCAGGCCGCGCTATGAGGCAAAGCGAATGAGTGAACAGAAAATGGTAATTCTCGATGGGAACGAGGCCGCCGCTTCGGTTGCCTATCGTCTCTCCGAAGTCGTCGCCATCTACCCCATTACCCCCTCGTCGCCCATGGCCGAGTGGGCCGATCAGTGGCGCTCGGAGGGGAAGAAAAATATTTGGGGCGCGTTGCCCGTGGTGGAAGAGCTGCAAAGCGAGGGCGGCGCGGCCGGTGCGCTGCACGGCGCACTGCAGGCGGGCGCCTTTGGCACCACCTTTACGGCTTCCCAGGGCTTGTTGCTGATGATTCCCAACATGTTCAAAATCGCTGGTGAGTTGACCCCGGCGACCATGCACGTGACGGCCCGTACTCTGGCCACCCACGCGCTATCGATTTTCGGCGACCACTCGGATGTGATGGCTTGCCGCTCGACCGGATGGGCCATGCTGGCCTCGAACTCCGTGCAGGAGGTTGCCGACCTGGCCCTGGTGACGCAGATCGCGACCCTCGAATCCCGCATCCCCTTCATTCACTTCTTCGACGGCTTCCGCACTTCACACGAAGTCGGCAAGATCGAGCCCATCTCGGATGAGACCATTCGCGCTCTTCTCGACGACAAATACATCATTCAATACCGTCAGAACGCCCTCAGTCCGGATCGGCCTATCATTCGCGGCACAGCACAAAATCCCGATGTCTTCTTCCAGGCCCGCGAGGCCTGCACCCCGTTCCATGCCGCCGTTCCGGGCATCGTGCAGTCGGTTATGAACCGCTTTGCCGCCCAGACTGGACGCGCCTATCACCTCTTCGATTATTACGGCGCGGCCGATGCCGAGCGCGTGATCGTGCTCATGGGATCGGGCGCCGAAGCTGCGGAAGAGGCAGTGGACGCAATGATCAAGAAGGGCGAGAAGGTCGGCATGGTCAAGGTTCGCCTCTATCGGCCGTTCGACAGCAAGGCCTTCCTGGCCGCTCTGCCCGCAACTGTCAAGGCAATCGCCGTACTAGACCGCTGCAAGGAACCCGGCGGCGCAGGCGAGCCGCTGTATCAGGACATCGTGACCGTGCTGGCCGAGAATGCAGCCGAACTTCCCTTCGCCGCCATGCCCAAAGTGGTTGGCGGCCGCTACGGCCTCTCGTCCAAGGAGTTCACCCCGGCCATGGTCAAGGGCATCTACGACGAACTGACCAAGCCCGCGCCCAAGAATCATTTCACCATCGGCATTGACGACGATGTATCCCACAGCAGCCTGAGCTACGATCCGAGTTTCTCGACCGAAGACCCTCTGACGGTGCGCGCTCTTTTCTACGGGCTGGGCTCGGACGGCACGGTGGGCGCCAACAAGAACTCCATCAAGATCATCGGCAGCGAGACTCCCAACTTTGCGCAGGGCTACTTCGTCTACGACTCAAAGAAGTCGGGTTCCATGACCACTTCGCACCTGCGCTTTGGACCCCATCCCATCCGCTCGAGCTACCTGATTACTCGCGCCAGCTTTGTGGCCTGCCACAACTTCAGCTTCCTTGAGAAGATGAACGTGCTCGAAGCAGCCATGCCCGGCGCGGTCTTCCTGCTCAACTCGCCATATTCGGCCGCAGAGGTCTGGGACAAACTGCCCAAGAGCACGCAGCAGGAGATGATCGAGAAGAAGATCGAGTTCTATGTGATCGACGGTTACAAGGTGGCGCGCGAGGCCGGCATGGGAACGCGCATCAACACCATCATGCAGACCTGCTTCTTCGCCATCAGCGGTGTGCTGCCTCGCGAAGACGCCATTGCGCAGATCAAGAAGGCCATTTACAAGACCTACGGCAAGCGCGGCGAGTCCGTGGTGCAAAAGAACTACGCGGCCGTGGATCACGCTCTGGCGCATCTCGAAAAGGTTGAATTGCCTGCGAGTGCTTCATCGGACTTCGATCTGATCCCGTCGATCTCCGGCCAGGCGCCCGAGTTTGTGCGCAACGTACTCGGCCAGATCGCGGCGGGTCATGGCGATCTGCTTCCGGTCAGCGCGATTCCCGCCGGCGGCGCATTTCCCACCGGTACCGCGCAATGGGAGAAGCGCAACATCGCACAGTTCATTCCGGTGTGGGATAAGGACCTGTGCATCCAGTGCGGCAAGTGCGTTATGGTTTGCCCGCACGCTGTGATTCGCGCCAAGGTCTACAGTCCGGAACTTGCGGACAAGGCCCCCGCCACCTTCCAGTGGGCCAAGCCGAAATGGCGCGGCATGGAGCAGGAGCGGTATACGCTGCAAGTGGCTCCGGAAGACTGCACCGGCTGCGGCGTTTGCGTCGAGGTTTGCCCGGTCAAGAGCAAGAGCGACACCAGCAAGAAGGCCATCAACATGGCGCCCCAGGCGCCGCTGCGCTATGCCGAGCGCGAGAACTGGGAGTTCTTCCTCAATCTACCCGAGGTGGACCGCAACAAGCTGTCGCACACGCAGGTGAAGGATCTGCAACTGCTGCAGCCGCTCTTTGAATTCTCCGGCGCATGCTCAGGCTGCGGCGAAACCCCCTATGTAAAGCTGCTCACTCAACTCTTTGGCGACCGGCTGTACATCGCCAATGCCACCGGCTGCTCCTCAATCTACGGCGGCAACCTGCCCACAACGCCCTACGCCTCCAACGCACAGGGCCGCGGACCGACTTGGGCCAACTCGCTTTTTGAAGATAATGCCGAGTTCGGCTTCGGAATGAGAACCGCACTCGACCAGCAGAAGACCTTCGCGGAACTGCTGGTACAGCGCCTCGCTGCAACCATCGGCTCCGATCTGGCCGCCACGCTCGTTAGCGCGTCTCAGAATACCGAGCCGGAGATCGACGCCCAACGGGAGCGCGTGCAAGCGCTGCGCCAGAAGCTGGCCGGCAATAACACTTCAGACGCCCTTAACCTGCTGGCAATCGCCGATTCACTGGTGCGCAAGAGTGTTTGGATACTGGGTGGCGACGGCTGGGCGTTCGACATCGGATTCGGCGGACTGGATCATGTGCTCGGTTCCGGTAAGAATGTCAACGTCCTGGTACTCGATACCGAGGTCTACTCCAACACCGGCGGCCAGATGTCCAAGGCTACTCCGCGTGGAGCAGTGGCCAAGTTTGCTGCCAGCGGCAAGAAGAACAGCAAGAAGGATCTGGCCATGGAAGCCGTCAGTTACGGCTACGTTTATGTGGCACAGGTGGCGCTGGGCAGCAACGACAGCCACGTCGTCAAGGCCTTCCAGGAGGCCGAGGCGCACGACGGCCCGTCGATCATCATTGCGTATTCGAGTTGCATCGCCCACGGTTACGACCTGGTGCATGGACTGGAACAGCAGAAACTGGCTGTGCAGTCCGGCTACTGGCCGCTGATGCGCTATAACCCCGCGCTGCGCGAGGAAGGCAAGAATCCCTTCCAGCTCGATTCGAGGGCGCCGTCGATCCGGCTCAAGGATTACGCCTATCGCGAAGCTCGCTACACGATGCTGGCACGTGGGAACCCTGAACTTGCTTCTGAGTTGCTGAAGGAAGCGCAGGATGACGTCGAGCGCCAATGGCGCGTATACTCCGCCCGTGCCGCAATGCCGGGCCGCGGGGAGACGCCGCACATCGCCCCGGACGAAAAGCCTGAAGAGAAACTGGCAGCCGCGACTGCCGGAGGAACGAAATGATTGACTTTTCAACACACTATCTGGGCCTCAAGCTGAACGGCCCGATCGTGGTTTCATCAACGCCTCTGAGCGAGTCGTTGGACAATATTCGCCGCATGGAAGACTCCGGAGCCGCGGCCATCGTACTTACCTCGCTCTTCGAAGAGCAGTTGGCTTTGGAGTCGCGGGCCCTGGACGAGGACCTTTCCCGCGGCACCGAGTCTTTCGCCGAGTCGCTCGATTACCTGCCCGAGCAGAGCGACTACCGCATGACTCACGAGGTCTACCTCGAGTACCTGCGGCGCGCCAAGGCAGCGGTCAGTATTCCTATCCTGGCCAGCCTCAATGGAGCCACCACCGGCGGCTGGATACGCTTTGCAAAGGACATGGAAGAGGCCGGCGCAGACGCTATCGAGCTGAATACGTATGCGCTGGCGACCGATCGCAGCCAGACCTCGGCGGAGCTCGAGCTGCAGCTTCTCGAGTTGGTCGGCGCCGTCTGCCAGGCTGTCAAGGTCCCAGTCTCAGTAAAGCTTTCGCAGTCCTTTACCAGCCTGCCGCATATGGCGGCGCGGCTTGAGGATGCAGGTGCCCGTGGCCTGGTTCTCTTCAACCGCTTCTACCAGCCGGACTTCGACATCGAAACCCTGGAAGTGCGGCCCACGCTGCACTTCTCCACGCCTTCGGAATTGCTGCCTCGCCTGCACTGGGCCGCAATCCTATACGGTCATCTCAATATCGATCTCGCCATCACCGGTGGCGTCCACTCTGCTGAGGACGTGTTGAAGAGCATCATGGCCGGCGCGGGAATGACCATGATGGCTTCTGCCCTTCACATCCATGGCATCGAGCACATTGGACGTGTGCTCTCTGACATGCGCTACTGGCTGGAGAAGCGCGAGTACACTTCGCTGTGGGACACGCGTGGCTGCCTCAGCCGCCGCTCCGTGCCTGATACTTCGCCCTTTGATCGCGGCAACTACATCAAGACGCTCAGCTCCTACAGCCTGCGTCAGACAGTGGCTGCGTTCTAGGAGTATAGATTCTTCGATAGCACCTCTGGACATTGCGGCGGCTGCACTCAAATGCAGCCGCCGCAGTGTTTTGCGGTCAGCAAGCCGTGGTATTTCCAAACAATTTGTTGCAGGGAACGGGTGGCTACGCGCGCTAAACCGGGTCTGCTTCCGCAGCGCCAAGCAGGCGCAGCACTGTTTCTTCCAGCAGATCTTCAGCATCCGGAAGCGCGGCTGCGACAATGCCGCTCAAGCCTTCGCGTAACTCCAGAGACGCCGCGCCTACAGTGAGAAGTATGGCCGTGCGGGGCAGCGCATCGTAGTAATCCCGGCACATCGCCAGCAAGTCCGCAGCGCCGAGGTGGTGCGTCAGCAGACGTGGCAATTCGGCGGAGGGTGCGACGGGAGCCAGCCGGACCATGCCGGGCGTGGAATTCGCAGCGCAATCGATAAAGACGACCGACTCCGCGCCGGAGATATCCTCGGCAAGTTCGGGAGTCCATTGCTGGCGGGCCAGAATGCGAACTTCCGCCTCAGAATGGAAGCGGCTTTCAGCCCATTCCGCCAGCCGCAGCCCAACGCCATCGTCCTCGCGCAGCCAGTTCCCGCACGCGAGGATGAGGCAACGGGGAGGGCTGGTATTCATGGTCGCACCTGAGACTAGCGTACAACCTGGTCGACAAGCTCGCCATCGGCGGAGACCAGCGACAGGACCAGCGGCATCTGGCCAAAGGCATGTGTGGAACAGCTAAGGCACGGATCGAAGGTCCGAACCACGGCTTCAACACGATTGAGAATGCCCTCGGTGAACTTGCCGTCCTTCACATAATGCTTGGCGGCCTGCAACACGCCTTTATTCATGGCGTTGTTGTTTTGCCCTGTGGCGATGATCAGGTTGGCCCAGACCATCTTGCCGTTCTCGTCCACCTTGTAGTGATGGCTCAATGTGCCGCGCGGAGCCTCGGCCTGTCCTGCTCCCTCCAACCGGTTGACACCGGCGGTGGCGCGCACTTGCTTATCCAGGATGCGCGGATCGTTGAGTATCTGCTCGATCTTCTCGATGCCGTAGACCATCTCGACGAGTCGCGCGTGATGGTAGAAGAACGAGCTCTCCACCGGGCCTGAAGCGAGCTGTTTGAACTCGGCAAGCTCCTTTTCGGCCTTGGGCGTTCCCATGCTCTTGACGATGTTGAGCCGCGCCAGAGGGCCTACGCGATAGCTGCCCTCGGGATAGCCGAGCGGCTTGTAGTAGGCGAACTTTGTGTAGCTGTAGGGCTCCACTGCCTCGCCAATCACCTCGGTGTACCGCGCTGCGGTGATCCCGTCTTCCAGGATGTTGCCCTGAGGGTCAATCATGCGCAGAGCGCCGTCGGTGAACTCGATCGACTCGTCTTCATTGATCAGGCTCAGGTAGTTGGACGGGAAGTTGGCGAAGACCTCGATCTCCGGCTTGAAGGTGGCTGCGATTTGCTTGTAGGCGCTGAGCGCAAGGTCCATGGCAGCATAGGCCTCGGGAAGCATGGCCAGGATCTCATCGCGCTTGGCTTCCGCCAGTGGCTCGGTGACGCCGCCGGGAACCACCCACCCGGGATGAATGCGCTTGTTCCCCAGCAACTCGATAATGTGCTGGCCAAAGCGGCGCAGTGCGACGCCCGCACGGCCCAGTTCCGGCTTGGCGGCGACCACTCCGAAGATGTGCCGATTGGCGGGGTCCGACTCCATGCCCAGCAGCAGATCCGGTGAAGAGAGATAGAAGAAGCTCAGGGCATGGGACTGCACCATCTGCGCGAGGTTCAGCATGCGCCGCAACTGCGCGGCGGTATGCGGAATTCGCACCGACATAATGGCTTCGCAGGCCTTGGCCGAGGCCACCAGGTGGCTCACCGGGCAGATGCCGCAAATGCGCGCCATAAGACTGGGCATCTCGTAGAAGGGTCGTCCTTCACAGAACTTCTCAAAGCCGCGCACCTGTGTAACATGAAAGTGCGCATCTTCCACTTCACCCTGCGCGTTGAGTTGAATCGTGATCTTGCCGTGTCCTTCAAGGCGGGTAACGGGATCGATAGTGATGGTCTGGCTCATGGATCAGGCTCCAAAACGGGTGAGAGCCGGAATATCCAGTGGCTCACCGGTTACCAGCGCGGTCAGCGCCGCATAAAAAGTATCGGCCGAGGGCGGGCAGCCGGGCAGGAAAACGTCCACATTCACAAACTCGTGAATGGGCCGCACCACCTTCAGCAGCTTGGGCACCACGACACAGGGAATCTGTTGTTGCACGGTGGCGTTCTCAATGTACGCTCGCTCGAGGATTGCGTCCGGGCCGATGGGATTGCGCATCGACGGCACGTTTCCAGCCACGGCGCAATCGCCCATCGCCACCAGTGTCTTGGAATGCGCGCGAATCTTCTTGATCTTCTTCTCGTCGTCTACCGAGGCTACTGCGCCCTCGACCAGCACGATGTCCACCTCATCGGGGAACTCCTTGGCGTCCACGATGGGGCTGTAGACCACATCGACGAACTCCGCAAGTTCGATGAGCCTTTCATCCATGTCGAGAAACGACATGTGGCAGCCGGAACATCCGTCCAGCCAGACTGTTGCCAATTTCAGTTTGCTCATTGCGCTTCCCTCATGAGGTTCAGGTAAGGCAGAAATTCAGGGTTCTTGGGATGATCGGTGCCGACCTTGCTCTTGTCGAAAAGGGCTCCGGTGGGGCAAACCTGCACGCATTTGCCGCAGCGGGTGCAACTGGAACTTCCCCAATCTTCATGCAGATCGGTGATCACGATAGAGTTGATGCCCCGGCCCATCACGTCCCACACGTGCGCGCCCTCGATCTCCGCGCAGACCCGCACACAGCGTGTGCACAGAATGCAGCGGTTGTGGTCGATGGTGAAACGCTCGTTCGAGGCGTCAACGGTCAGTTGCGGATTGCGATAGGGCAGCCGAATATGGGTTAAGCCCTGTTCCTGGCCCAGCGTTTGCAGTTCGCAGTGGCCATTGGCCACGCAAACTGAGCAGATGTGGTTGCGCTCGGCAAACAGCAGTTCAAGAATCGTGCGGCGATGCTGTTTCAGGCGCTCGGTGTTGGTGCTTACCTCCATGCCCTCAAAGACGGTGGCCACACAGGCAGGCAACAGCTTCTTGCTTCCCTTGATCTCCACCAGGCACATGCGGCAGGCGCCAACATCGCTCAGGCCTTCCATATGGCAGAGAGTGGGAATGTAGATCTCATTCTCTCGCGCTACTTCCAGGATGGTCTGGCCTCTGCGAGCGCTCACTTCCTGCTCATCGATGATTAGTGTTTTGACTTCCACGGCGTCGCTCATGCCAACACCTCCACAGGGGCTTTAATGTTGCAGACGCCGGCCGGACAGCGCTTATGCACGATGTGTTCGATGTATTCGTTCCTGAAGTATTTGAGGGTGCTCAGGACCGGATTGGGTGCCGTCATGCCCAGGCCGCACAGACTGGTGTCCTTGATGGTGCCGCAGAGTTCCTCCAGCAGTTCCAGCTCTTCCATGGTTCCCGAGCCGTCGCAGAAGCGCGACAGCAGGGTGTACATCTGCGCAGTGCCCGCGCGGCAGGGAATGCACTTGCCGCAGGACTCGGTCATGCAGAACTCCACAAAGAAGCGCGCCACGTTGACCATGCACGAGGTGTCATCCATCACGATCATGCCGCCTGAACCCATGATCGATCCGGCTGCCATCAAGGCGTCGTAACTGACCCCCAGGTCGAGCATATCCGCGGGAATGCAGCCGCCCGACGGACCGCCGGTTTGCACTGCCTTCAATTTATGGCCGTCCGGTACTCCACCGCCAATGACGTCGATGATTTCCCATAGCTTGATGCCCATGGGTACTTCCACAAGGCCGGTGTTGGTGATCTTGCCGGTGAGAGCAAATACCTTGGTCCCTTTGCTTCTCTCCGAGCCCATGTTGAAAAACCACTTGCCGCCGTTGCGCATGATGGGTGCGACGTTGGCGTAGGTCTCAACGTTGTTGATCAGCGTGGGTTTGCCCCATAGTCCGCTGACTGCCGGATAAGGAGGCCTCGGTTTAGGAGTGCCGCGACGCCCTTCAATTGAGGCGATCAGCGCCGTTTCCTCGCCGCAGACAAAAGCCCCCGCGCCGAGGCGAATCTCCATGTCGAAGTTGAACGTTGTCCCGCAGATGTTGTTGCCCAGCAGGCCGCGGCGGCGTGCCTCGCGCAGCGCGGTCGTCAGCCGGGAAACGGCAACCGGATACTCGGCCCGAACGTAGATAAATCCCTTGCTCGCGCCCACCGCATAGGCTGCGATGGCCATGCCTTCGATCACCCGATGCGGGTCGCCTTCCATCACGCTGCGATCCATGAAAGCTCCAGGATCGCCTTCGTCGCCGTTGCAGACGACATATTTCATGTCGCCCCCGGCCTTGGAGACGGTTCCCCACTTCAGACCGGTGGGATAGCCGCCGCCGCCGCGACCCCTCAGCCCGCTTTCGGTGATGCGGTGGATCACGCCGTTGGGCGTCATTTCAGTCAGTGCGGTCAGCAGAGCCTTGTATCCGTCGCGGCCAATGTAGTCGTCGATCTTTTCCGGATCGATGTAGCCGGCATTCTCCAGAACTACGCGCACCTGTTTGTCGAAGTGATCGCTCAGGTCGCACTGCAACTCCGCCACCGGCTCGCCGCCCAGGCTGGCCACAATCGACTCAGCGTGGTCGGAATGCACATGGCGATAGAGGGTCTCGGCGGGGTCTACCCGCACCAGCGGGCCCGAGGAGCATGGCCCCATGCACCCCGTACGGCGAACCAGCACCTTCTTGCCCGATGCTTCCGCTTCCTTTACCAGTGCTTCCCGCAACCGATCCGCGCCTTGACTGGCGCAGGCCAAATCCATACAGACATTTACTTCATAGTCGTATTTTTCGTGTTCCTGGCGGACGCTCGTTGCTATTTGTTCGAGCTCTTCGATTGTCATTCCACCGCCCACCTTTCGAGTTGTGCCAGCAATTGGTCGGAGGTCACTTCGCCAGCCACTTCCCCGTCAGACAGCACCACGGGAGCACGGCTGCAGGCGCCCACGCAACGGGCCGTCATCAGGCTGATATTGCCGTCCCTGGTGGTCTGACCCATGCATATACCGAGATGTTCCTGAGCCGCGGCCACCAGCTTGTCAGTACCCTTGATGTAGCAGGCTGTACCGGCGCAGATGGTCATGGTGTGTTTGCCCGGAGGCTTGAGGCTGAAGTAGTGGTAAAAGGTCACCACTCCATATGCCTGGCTGAGCGGCACGCGCAACGAACGGGCCACAAAGCGAATGGCATCGTCGTCCAGATAGCCGAAGGAAGACTGCACGGTGTGCAGCGTTTCAATCAAAGCGTGGCGGGCATAACCATTCTTGCGCATGGTGCCGTTCACGATCTTCCATCGTTTGTCGTCGCTTGGCAACGGCGGTAGTGTGAAAGCTGACACGGTTCCTCCCCGATGCAACCACAGGATGCAGAGCGATTCTGCTCCAGCATCTGCTCCTTGTCTATTTGTACGAGTGCAAGTCCTTTTTTATCCGTGACAACGGTCACGGGGCTGGTAAAGTATCCCAACCTATGGCACTTTGCACCACCAATTCGCGAAGCGCCACTAAAACAGCGTCTTCGATCCTCAATGCGGTGTGTGTTCTAGGCAGTCTCTGAGGAAGTTCGATTGTGGTGCCGACAGTCCCTCGCGAGTTGTCCAGGCTGCGGAAAAACGCATTCCGCAGCGAGGCGACGGGTTCAACCTCTCCATAAAGCCAACGGAACAAGCGTAGGCCTCCGCCTCAGGGATGCGCTCTTCACCGATTTCACTCGAAATCTCGCGCTTTCCGGTAGCCTGTTCAGCCCACACTAATGTCTTGCGAAATCAAGTTTGCCTGCGAGGGGTAGATTAATTCAAACGGACCCACTGCCGGGCATTCAGGCGGCTTGATTTGGGAACTCATCAACATTTTGGTCATATGGAGTGATTTAAATCACATCGCTCCAATCCCCTTTGCTGCTAAAAATCAGACAACGTTCCGATAGTGATTTTGAGGGGTCTTCAGGGGGGAAAGGGGCGGTTGGCGCAGGTTGCCAACCGTCCCCTTCTGGCCGGGGGTCGAGTGATGCGCGAAAAGAATGCGGATGTTCCGCAGTCTCATGTTTGCAACTCAGACCGAATCGGTCGTATACTGAAGTCCGACTATTCCGGTCGTAGTTGCGGTGTCCTGCCCTTCCGGCAGCCCCATGGAGTTCGACGGTTGAGCGTGCTGAGCGAACTGAAAGTTGGCGAGAGCGGTGTCCTGGTGACGTTGGCTCTGCCTGAATCCGTCCAGAACCACCTGATGCACATGGGCTTTGTTCCCGATGCCCTGGTAACCGTGCTGCGCCGTGCTCCTGCCGGCGATCCAACTGTATATGGCGTCGACGGCATGGAGATTGCCCTCCGTCACGAAACCGCGGAGGCCATTCGAGTGCGAAGCACCGAGGTTGCCTGGTCCGAGGATACAAACGACACAGAGAAGGACGACGCGCCCAAGCTGGCCGAGGCCGCGCGATGAGTTCCTGCTGCACTCCCACGGCCTATGAGCCGCCTGCCGCTCCACCGCCGGCGGGAGAGCTTCACACGATAGTTCTCATCGGCCCTCCAAACTCAGGCAAGTCTACTCTTTTCAATCGCCTCACTGGGTTACGCCAGAAGGTAGCCAACTATCCGGGCGTCACGGTCGAGCAGCGCATGGGCCTCATGGCCGGCGTAGGCCGCGACGATCTCACCCTGATCGATCTGCCCGGCGTTTACTCGCTCACTCCCTATTCTGAAGATGCGCGCGTTTCCATCGACGTGCTGCGCGGCAAAATGCCCGGCACGCCCAAGCCCGACGCCGTTTTGTTGGTCTTGGATTCCCTGCATCTGACGCGTCAATTAATGCTGGCCGCGCCTGTGCTGGCTCTGGGATTGCCTACCCTGGTCCTGCTGAACATGAGCGACCTTATGGAGTCCCGCGGCGGTGAAGTCGACACTCTGAAGCTGGCCCGCGAACTGGGAACGCCCGTCGCGCAGATCAGCGCAGTGCACGGAACCGGGCTCGATGCAGTCCAACTTTTCCTCAATCAGCAAGCCGCCCGCCACGGTGCGCAGCCTCTTTCGCTGCCTGTACTGGGCAATGCCGCCAGCACGCACACCTGGGCGGCCCAGGTCAGCCGCCGCACCGCCTACCGCGCACCGCTTTCGGCAGAGAACAGCCGCAGGCTCGACGATGTGCTGCTGCATCGCATTTGGGGCCCGCTCTTGTTTCTGGTCGTGGTGATCGGCGTCTTTGAGGTGGTCTTTACCATCGGCCAGCCACTCTCCGACGTCTTTGGCGACATTCTCGCGCGCATGGGCGGACTGGTGCGCCCGCTGCTACCCGCGGGCTGGCTCCAATCCCTCATCCTCGACGGCGCGTGGAAGGGCATCTCGTCGGTGCTGGTCTTCCTGCCCCAGATTCTGCTACTTTTCCTGTTTATCGGGGTTCTTGAAGACTCTGGTTATCTCGCCCGCGCCGCGCTCATCGCCGACCGCGTCATGCGCACCATCGGGCTCAATGGCAAAGCATTTATTCCCCTGCTCTCGGGCTATGCCTGCGCGGTTCCGGCCATCATGGCCACGCGCACCATTGAGAACCGCCGCGACCGCATCGCCACCATTCTGGTCACGCCGTTCATGACATGTTCGGCGCGTCTGCCGGTCTACATGCTGCTGATCGCGGCCTTCATCCCCAACACCATGTTTCTCCACGGTTTCTTGAGTTTGCGCACAATAACTATGCTGAGCCTCTATCTGGCTGGCTTTGTCGCCGCCATGACCACCGCCTGGCTGCTCAAGAGTTCCATCCTCAAATCCAGTGAGACGCCTTTCATCCTAGAATTGCCGCAATATCGAATGCCCACGCTGCGCTCGCTCGCGATGCGCCTGGTGGATCGCGCACGGGTTTTTCTGCGCCAGGCAGGAACGATCATTCTCTGCGTCACGCTTGCGTTGTGGGTACTGGCGCACCTGCCGGTAATGCACACGCCGGGCGGCGCCATCGCCACGCCGGAACTCGCCGATAGCGTCATTGGCCGCCTGGGCCACTTTATCGAGCCGGCAATTGCGCCCCTCGGATTCAACTGGAAGATCGGCATCGGCCTGATCTCCAGTGTTCTCGCCCGCGAAGTCATGGTCAGCACCATGGGCACCCTCTACGGCGCCGATCCTGAAACCCAGACCATGCATCTGCAAACCGCCCTGCACCACGACATGACCCTGGGCGGCGCCATGGCGTTGATGATCTTCTTCGCCTTCGCCATGCAATGCACGTCGACCATGGCCGTGGTCCGCCGCGAAACCAATAGCTGGAAGTGGCCCGCCATCCAGTTCGCCTACATGCTGGCAATGGCCTACGCCGCCGCCTTCGTGGTCAACCACGTAGTGATGGCATTCCTCGGCTAACCTGGGCAATATTGACATATAACTCAACATAGAATTCGTATGTATGCGAGTGATAATTTTATGTTTGTCATCCTGAGCGGAGCCACTCGCAGCTTCATCGCGAGAGGCGTAGTCGAAGGACCTGCGGTTGCATTCTTCTCACAATCCCATTGGCTTTGTCTTCAACAATCCTCGGCCTATCTGACCTGCTCCTTATATCGACATACCCCACCAAATTCCAAATTGGACCGATGCGGGAGGTGCGTCAACAGTGCCCGCGTTAACCCGAAGACGTGAGCACCATGTCGCGTGGAAGCCTCTTCAGTGCTTCGTCCAGCCGTGCATTCCTGCTTCGAAGCTGCGGCGATCAAGTCGGGGCAGTGCGCGCGCTACCTTGTCGGGAACGAGCGGGTAGTGCCTGGCCGCGATGAGCAGCTCCGGGGCGCACCAAACGCTTTTCTCTGAGGTCATCCAGTGCCGGCTGTCCAAGCGCTCCAGGTTTACAGGTCTCGAGTAGGAACGCAAAGTGCGTTCGCCACGCAGATTGTAGTACTGCTCAAAATAGCTAAGCGCAAGCTCGCGCAGCGTACGATAGATGGGCGCGCGGAAGCGCAGCCCTGCAAAGTTCGACTTGGCAATACTTCCCCACAGTCCCCTTTCGCGGTAAATGGCTACCACGTGGTCGTCGTCCTGTACGGCCTCCAGATCCATCAGGAACGGCGGATGGCCGTTGACACGCAGAGCTGCAGCGGCCAGGAGTGCTCCCTCTAGGCAGTGCCCTTTGCGCTCACGCAGCACGCGCTGCGGAGACCACGCCGTGTTCGCGTACTGGTACGGCAGCGCGTCAATGAACTTCTGGATCCGCACCGGCGTCTTCAGCGCGCGCAACGCGCGAAAATTCTCCGGTGACAAGCCGAAGTTCGCGTGCCCGTCATGTTGAATTCCGCTTTTCGACAGATCTCTGCCCTTCAAAAGCAAAGCCCCAACTCTCTTTGAAAGTCGCCGGTATGAAACAAAAGCGAGTTCTAATGTCCACTCCGGCAGCGACTCCAAAAAAACAGCCGTCCAGTACCCGTGAATACCCTTCGCCGCTCTTTTCGGCGGCTATCAGATATAAGTGCGGGGCGCTTGGCACGCATATATCGGCAGCTTGGCTTGAATGTTATCTTACCGAAGCTTATTCCCGGCCGCCCCAGCTCTCGCCCTTGAGACCCGGCAACACAACCCCTCTGCCGTGCCGTTCTCCTACCCAACCTATGAGAAACTAGAAGTGCAGCAGTTCTCAGGGGGCTGCCCAAGCGTGCGCGCCCCAATACATTGATCCAAACCAAGCTTCATGCGGCCCGGCGGAGCCAATACCCCGCTGCGGTCCACCCTCAGGAATCAAGACAAGAATGATCAGCGTCAGCAATCTATCCATGCGCTATGGCTCCAAGGTGCTCTTTGACGAGGTGAGTGTTTCCTTCGTGCCGGGTCGCCGCTACGGGCTAACCGGGCCCAACGGAGCCGGCAAGTCCACGTTCATGAAGATCCTCACCGGCGATCTGGAGCCGCAGCAGGGCACGGTGGTGCGCCCGCGCAAGTTGGGCGTTCTGCGCCAGGACCAGTTCGCCTTCGACGCCTATCGTGTCATAGACACGGTCATCATGGGGAACAAGCCGCTATGGGCTGCGCTGGAAGAGCGCGACCGCATCTACGAGAAGCCTGAGATGACCAACGAAGACGGCATGAGGCTGGGAGAGCTCGAGGGTGTCATCGGCGACGAGGATGGTTACACCGCCGAAAGCGACGCTGCCGTATTGCTGCAGGGGCTCGACATTCCCGACGACGTGCACGAGCGCAAAATGGGCGAGTTGCAGGGCGGACAAAAAATGCGCGTGCTCCTCGCGCAGGCGCTCTTTGGCAAGCCTGAAGCGCTGATGCTCGATGAGCCCACCAATTATCTCGATCTCGACTCGATCCACTGGCTGCAGGACTTCCTGATCAATTTCGACGGCACCCTGATCGTCATCTCCCACGACCGGCACTTCTTGAACAGCGTCACCACGCACACCGCCGACATCGACTACGAGACCATCATCACCTACACCGGCGGCTACGACGAGATGGTGATGGCCAAGACCCAGGTGCGCTCTACGCTGGAATCCCAAAACGCCCAGCGCGATAAGAAAATCGCGCAGCTCAATGAGTTCATCGCCCGCTTTGCCGCGGGAACGCGGTCCTCCCAGGTCACCAGCCGCCGCAAGGAAGTGGAGCGTCTGCAAACCAACGAGCTGGCCCGCTCCAACATTCAGCGCCCGTATATACGCTTTGACCAGGTCCGGCCCAGCGGCAAGCACGTGCTGGAGTTCAAGCACCTGACTAAGCTCTACGGCGACCTGAAGGTGATCGACGGCTTCACGGCCAATGTGTTGCGCGGCGAAAGGATCTGCCTGGTGGGCCGCAACGGCGCCGGCAAGACCACGCTGCTAAAGAGCCTTCTGGCCAACTATCCCGGACTCGCCGACAAGGGATTCACGCTCGATTCGGGTTCGGTTTTCTGGGGCCACGAGGCGCAAGTGGGCTACTTTCCGCAGGATGTGGGAGCAACCATCGAGCACGGCACCCCCGTGGCTGAGTGGCTCCATCGCTGGAACCCCGCAGCCCACGTCGAAGAGATTCGCGGCATCCTGGGCCAGATGCTTTTCTCCGGTGAAGAAGGCGACAAGCAGACCAAGGCCCTGTCCGGCGGAGAACAGGCGCGACTGGCCTTCTGCAAGTTAATTCTCACCAAGCCCAACATTCTCATCTTCGATGAGCCGACCAATCACCTGGATCTGGAAGCGATCAACGCGCTCAACATCGCCTTGCAGCGCTACGAAGGCACAGTGCTGCTGGTCACCCACGACCACGACCTGATCGACGAGGTAGCCACACGGCTATGGCACTTCAACGACGACGGCATCGAGGACTTCCACGGCCCCTATGAGGAGTGGAAAGGCAAGCACAGCTAGGGCATCGTCGATTCGAGTACAAACAGAACATTGGGTGCCCCAGGTCCGGATTCTCGGACCTGGGATACCTCAACACCCAGCACAAGATACAACCAATCCCTGAGACTCCTCAGCACAGACAGGCATCGCTCCTCCGCGGTGCCTGCGTTTTTTTGAGCTGAATTGTTATACCGCGCTGGGCGTAGTGCCACTTCGTTGCAGGGCCAGGCGTGTCACGGCCTCGCTCTGCTTCACCATTTCGTGCACGGCAAAGCCCTTTTCCGCCAGCGCTCCCGTGGGGCATGCCTGAACGCATTTGCCGCAGCCCGTGCAATTGTGCGCGTGGCCCCAGTCATCCTTCAGGTCGCTCACCACCCGGGCATGAATGCCGCGCGACGCGATCTCCCACACATTCGCCCCTTCCACCTCGGCGCAAACCCTCACGCACCGCGTGCACAGGATGCAGCGGTTGTGATCGAGCACAAAACGGCTATGCGTCATGTCCACAGGCAGCCGAGGATTGTTGTAGGAGTAGCGCACGTGGGTGACGCCCAGGCTGCTGGCCAGAGACTGCAGTTCGCAGTGTCCGTTCGACACGCACGACGAGCAGATATGATTCCGCTCCACCAGCAGCAACTCCACGGCCATCCTGCGGTAGAGAGTCAGTTTGGCCGACCTCGTCTTGATCGACATCCCCTCCTGAATGGGAGTGGTGCAGGACGGAAGCAGACGCTCGGTGCCTGCCAGTTCGACCATGCACACGCGGCAGGCTCCCACCGCGCTCAGCCCTTTCAGATAGCAAAGCGTCGGAATGTGCTTCTGATTGGCGCTGGCCGCTTCAAGGATGGTTTGTCCTTCCGGTGCGGTCACCAACTCGCCGTCGATTCTGAGGGAAACGGTTTTATTCGGCAATGCGGCGCTCCTTTCTCAATTGCTGGGTACGGTGGCTCTCAAATCGCAGCGCAGGCAGCGGCGGCATTCTTCCAGCGCCTCTTGCGGGCCGAGACCGGCAACAACTTCCTGCTGTGAACGGACTCTTTCCTTTGCCGGCAGCATTTGCGCTGTATGGCGGCGGCTCAGGCTCGGTTCTCCCGGCGCCTGGCGGCTGTATTCGAACTGCGGGAAGAGCCGCTCCCATCGTTGCTCGCCCATCAGGCGCTCGTCGATCTGGCGCGCTGCCTGCTTCCCGCCGCCCATGGCGTTTGACACGTTCGATGCGCCGGTAATCACGTCCCCGCCCGCATAGAACCCCGGCCGGCTGGTCTCCAGCGTAAAGCGATCCACCACGATCGTGCCTTCCTCTTTGAGTTCCAGGCCCGACGCGCGGCAAAAGTCCAGGTCGAAAGTTTCGCCCACGGCCAGGATCACGCTGTCGCAATCGAAGCGTTGCACCTCGTCGGTGGGAATCGGTCGTTTGCGCCCCGACTTGTCGTATTCACCCAGTCGCGTCTTGACGATTTCGATGGCCTTCACATTGCCGTCGGCGTCACCCAGGATGCGATGCGGCGCGGCCAGAAAGACGAATTGAACACCTTCGTCTTCAGCCGCCTGAATCTCCTCATCGATCGCAGGCATGTCTTTGCGTTCGCGCCGGTAGAGAATGGTGACCGAGGCCCCCTTGCGCAGCATGGTTCGCGCTGAATCGATGGCCGCGTTGCCGCCGCCGATGATCGCAACCCTGGGGCCGGGTGCGGCCGTCTCGTGCTTGGCAACCGATTCCAGGAAGGGCAGCGCGGGATACACTCCCTTCAACTCCGTGCCGGGCAGGTAGAGCCACGATTCCTTCCACGTTCCAATAGAAAGAAAGACGGCATCGAACTGGCTGGCTAGTTCGTTCAAAGGAAGATCGAACCCAACTCGGGTGTTAAACACCATCTTTACGCCGACTCCCTCGATGAGATCGAGTTCGCGGCGCAGAACAGACTTGGGCAGGCGATATTCGGGGATTGCGAAGCGAAGCATTCCTCCCGCCTCGCTGCGCTCTTCAAAGATGGTCACGTCGTGGCCCAGCAGGGCCAGATAGAACGCGGCTGTCAGCCCCGTGGGGCCGGAGCCCGCCACGGCAATCTTGCGTCCGGTCGGTTGCAGTTTGCGCGCCATAATCCGTTTCAGCATCGGCTCGAAGCGGTCGGACTGGTAAATCGAGTCCGCGATAAAGCGGTGCACCTCGCGCATGTTCACCACTTCATCAAACGACTGCCGGCGGCAGCGATTGTCGCAGGGATGTTGGCAAATCCTGCCCGTCGACGCGGGCAGCGGGTTATCCAGGATGACGGACTCGAACGCATCTTCGAGCCGGCCTTCCTGGTAAAGCTCCAGGAAACGCGGAATATTCATCCGCAGCGGGCAACTGTTCTCGCAGGGAGACAAGGCCAGTTCCTGGCACACGCCTGCCCGGCAGTGACGAGCCACGATGTGATCTTCGTACTCCTCGCGGAAATGGCGGATGGTAGTCAGTACCGGATTTGGCGCGGTTTGCCCCAACCCGCAGAGCGAACATTCGCGGATCATGCGCCCCAGTTCATCCAGCAACTCCAGATGGTGCGCGGTTCCTTGCCCCTCGGTGATGGCGTTCAGAATGCGCAGCGCCTTGTCCAGGCCCACCCGGCAAGGCACGCACTTGCCGCACGATTCGGAATGCGTGAACTCGATAAAGTAACGAGCCACATCGACCATGCAGTTGTCGTCGTCCATCACGACCATGCCGCCCGAGCCCATGATGGAGCCGAGTTGTGCCAGGCTTTCATAGTCCACGGGCGTGTCGAGCATCTCTACCGGAATGCACCCGCCGGAAGGTCCGCCTGTCTGCACCGCCTTCACGTGGCGCCCATTGGCCGCGCCTTCGCCGATGTCGTAGATGAAGCTTTTCAGCGGTGTGCCCAGCGGCATCTCAACCAGCCCGGTGTTCTGCACCTTGCCCACCAGCGAAAATACCTTGGTTCCAGGGCTCTTGGCGCTGCCCGTCTCACTGAACCATGCCGGGCCGCGGCTCACAATCGGAGCAATATTGCACCAGGTCTCGACATTATTAATGTTGGTGGGATGCCCCCACACACCACGCTGCGCTGGAAACGGCGGACGTGGATGGGGGCGGCCGGCGCGGTCCTCCAATGAAGCAATGAGAGCCGTTTCTTCGCCGCACACAAACGCTCCCGCACCCTGCACCAGTTCAATGTTGAATTCAAATCCGCGGTCCAGGATGTTCTTGCCCAGCAGACCGTATTCCCGCGCCTGTTCAATGGCTCGCGTCAGGCGGCGCACCGCCAGAGGATACTCGGCGCGCACATACACGATGCCCTCGGTAGCGCCCATTACATACGCGCCGATGATCATTCCTTCCAGCAGCGAGTGCGGATCGCCCTCAATCTCGTTGCGGTTCATATAGGCGCCGGGATCGCCCTCGTCGGCATTGCACACCACGTACTTTGTTTCCGCCTTGGCCTTGGCCAGAAAATCCCATTTATTTCCGGTCAGGAAGCCCGCCCCGCCGCGGCCGCGCAGCCGTGACGCCTTGATCTGTTCGATCACGCTTTCCCGGCGTCCGTCGATCAATACCTTATAGAGGGCCT
Organism: Acidobacteriaceae bacterium; assembly: GCA_003165075.1. Lineage (GTDB taxonomy): Bacteria > Acidobacteriota > Terriglobia > Terriglobales > Acidobacteriaceae > Telmatobacter. The sequence goes on from PLSM01000194.1 coordinate 211,322, forward strand.
GGTATCCTCCCACCGCGATGTACTCCTCAATGTCGCTGGGATTGATCAAGCCGCAATTGCGCAGCACAATCTTCTTCTGCCCTTTGAAGAACGGGACCTGGTTCCACGACGCGATTTCCGGATAGCCAGGACCGTATCTCAGGTGCGCCGTAATGTGATCCCATTCCTCGATCTTGCAGTAGATCAGGTCCGGCGGCATCACCCGGGTTGAGAGGCTCTCAAGAATGCGCGCCGCATCGTTGGTGCGCACGCAGCGCAGCATAACCAACGGCGCCCCGGGCAGGCGCACACTGACCAGCGGCTCCTGGAAGCACGAACCAAAGCAGCCGACGCCGGCCAGCAGCACTTCCAGGCCGCTGCCTTCAATCGCTTGCTGGAGCGCATGAAACACTTCTTCGGCGCCATTGCCTCGGCCACAGGTCCCCATGCCCACAGTGATCCGCGGGATGGATGGCATCATTTTTGCAAGACCCGATTCCCGAACCGCGTTGAACCCGCCAATATCCAGAATGCGCGGCATTACTTACCCCCCTGTCCCAGTGCTTTCACTTCCCTTTGCAGCGTGCGCTCGTTCACGTGACTCAGAATATGGTGGTTTACCTCCACCACGGGAGCCAGCGCGCACTGGCCAAAGCACGCCACCGTGCGAATCGTGAACTTGCGATCGGCCGTGGTAAGCGCCAGTTTGTCGGCATCGCCGGTATCGCCCACCTCGTTGTTGCTCAGGCCCAGGTCCAGGCACAGTTTCCCTAGTAAGTCGCGGGACCCTCGTGTGTGGCACGCTGTGCCCCGGCAGACACAGATTAGGTTGTCGCCTTGCGGATCGAGACTAAACAACGCAAAAAACGTGGCCGTGCTATAAACCCGGGACGCCGGCACACCGGTTTCCTCTGCGATGTAGCGCAATGCCGCCAGGGAAAGGTACTTGTGCGCATTGGCGGATTGGACCTCTTCCAGGATTCCCAGCAGCGCTCCAGGGCGGTTCCTGTGCGTCACGATTGCCTGGTCGATTTGCACCTTTTCACGGGCATTCAGAACATCGTCAGCGACACTCTGCATCCTTCCTCCTATCCCAAACGCGCACAGTTTTCATGCGGCCTGCGCGTCACAGCAGCGCTTCACTTCACAGGCGCAGTTCTCAGGAGGCAGAGGTGAAAGGAATGAGCATTTGCCAACGACGCTTGGCACCCTGGGCCATAGGGTGTAACGCACCGCCGGTCGAGGCTCAACCCGTTCCGTAGAGGCTCGTATCCGGAGAAATACCCGGCCGGAATACTCACCCTCATGACGACTTTGCGCTGTACCGTAGATCACACTTGTTTGTGAAGCCCTTGCGAATCTGTGGATTCCCTGCATCGCCAGCCAGAACTGAACCGAAAACCCTACCTGGGCTCCGGTCATGAGTGTCAAGTTAGATTCCTGGGGACGGTCCAGATTCGTAACTCCCATATTCGTCGCACAATCGCGCAGCACTGCGGAAATGTGGGGATCTCAAGCATGGCCTCGGGGTGCAACCGATCGGGGCCAAAATGCCTCAGGGCTCGCCGCTGGCCGGCTGCTCTTCCGGCAATGCACCCAAATCCCGGGATGCGGGACAAGTCGATGCTTCGGAGAGAACTGCGGGCCTGCGGGTGACATGTATCACATCACGGCGTGACCACCGCTGCCTACCATCCATATATGACTGCTGCAACCCTCATCCTGATTGCGCCGTGCTCGCTTCTGGTGGGCGCTGTGCTGCAGATTCTCGTGGCGAGGCTGTGTTCAGCCCGCGCGAAAGGGATTCTCGCCGCTCTCACCTGTTTGCCGGCAGTCCTTGCCGTGGTGGCCACCACCCGCCTGGTTGGCGCAGGACAGGCAGTCGACGTAAATCTTTTGCGCTGGGATGGACCCCTGGCCCTGGTCTTGCATGTGGACGCGCTCAGTGTGTTGTTCGCCTTAATGGGGTCCGCTCTGGGCGGCTTCGTACTCCTTTATTCCATTGGATACATGGCCCACGACCGGGCCGCGACCCGCTTTTACGCCTCGATGCTGATCTTCATCGGCGGCTTTATCGGGCTCGTCTACAGCGCCAACCTCTTCCTCTTCTATCTCTGCTGGGAACTGATAGGCCTCTGCTCCTTCAGCTTGGTCGGCTTTTGGTACACCAACCGCGAGGCGGTGCACGGCGCGCGCAAAGTGTTGTTGATGACCCACATTGCCGGATACGGTTTGCTGGCCGGCATCCTGGTCATCTATCACCGCACCGGAAGCGCGCTGTGGACCGATCCGGCCGTGGCGCACAGTTTCACGGGCGGCGTGTTTCTGCTCATGCTGGTGGCCCTGGTCGCCAAGTCCGTGCAGGTGCCATTGCATACCTGGATTCCTGAAGCCATGGCAGCCCCGACCCCGGTCAGTGCCCTGCTGCACGCGGCCTGTTACGTCAAGGCGGGCGTGTATCTGTGTGCGCGCATGCACAGCTTTGGCGTATGGCCGGCCGCCTGGGGCGCCTCCGTGGTGTGGATAGGCACCATCACCATGGCGGTGGGTGTTATGTACGCCATGGTCCAGACCGACCTGAAGCGGATGCTGGCCTTTTCCACGGTAAGCCAGATCGGCTACATGATGATGGGCCTCGGAATCGGGACGCCGCTGGCCATCACTGCGGGTCTGTTGCATTGCCTGAATCACGGATTCTTCAAGGGAGGGCTGTTCCTGACCGCCGGCTCGGTGCAGCACGCCTCGGGCACGCGCGACATGAACCAGCTCGGCGGCCTGGCCCAGAAGATGCCGCGCACCACGCTTTCCTGGCTGATCGGCGTGGGCAGCATGATGGGCATCCCGTTGATGAGCGGATTTGCCAGCAAGTGGATGCTCTACGCTGCCGCGTTGCAGGCCGGGTGGGCAGTACCCGCCATGGTAGCTTGGGCGGCGAGCCTGGGCACGGTCTTCCTGGGCGCCAAGGCAACCAGCGCGGTGTTCCTCGGACCGCTGACTGAAAACACCAAAGACGCTCACGAGTCTCCGCCAACCATGGTGTGGGGAATGGGTTTCATGGCTGTGGGTAGCATCGTGCTTGGCGTCGCTCCGCAGTTGGCCGTGAATTACCTGCTCAATCCGATCCTTGGCGTTCTAGGACTCGGCGCCGGCGTGCGGGTCACTTGGCTTGGAATGTCGTCCGACGCAGGAAGCTTCTCCACCACGGGCGGCCTGGTGCTGGCCCTCATTTCGCTTGTTGTGGGCGGCGCCATCTACGCAATCGCATACGTTGCGCGTCCGGCAACCGCGGGCGGCGGAGCGGCCTTGGCGGGCGCTGGAGGCGGAATCTTTACCGGCGGCGAGCCATTGTCCGATCAGGGCAGGCTCACAGCCGGCGACTTCTCTGACATCTTCATGCAAAACTGGCACTCCTTCTTCCGCTGGACCAACGTGGACCGCGTCTACCTGGGCATCTGGAGCGGATTGCAGGCTGCTTCACGTGCCTTGGGTGTTGCAGTCTCCTGGATGGAGCGGCGGGCAACCATATTGGTCGTCGTGCTGGCGGCAGGATTGCTGGCTGGGGTTCGCTGGTTTGCGCCTGGGCAAAGCGCGTGGTTGTGGTCACGAGGTGTGCCCCTTTCAGGGCCGATTCCCGTTCCGGCGCTACTGGTTGCAGCCTGCGCTGTGGCTGCGGTCGCACTAATTCTGGCCGCGTTTTACAGCAAGGCTAGTCGCAGCTTTATTCCGCAACTGTTTGTACCGCTGATGACTCTTATCAGCTTGGCAACAGTGGCTGGTCTGATTGTTGCCGACCAAAGGACTCGCCTCGGTCTGTTGGAGCTTGGCGCGCTTCTGACCGCAATACTCGTTTGGCAGAGCGCACGGACTCTCTCTGCCAAACTGACTTACCTCGCAGTAGTGCTGATTTCGGCATTATCTCTGATGGCCAGCGACCTATTGCTGGAAAGCGGACAAAAGGAATGGGCGTGGGCGCTGCTTATCACCAGCATTTGCGTCAAGCTGGCGGCCGTACCACTCTTCTTCTGGCTGCTTTCTCTGGCTGACGAACTACCTGCGGTGGTTCTTGGTCTCATCATCGCGGTCGTCGACATGGCCGCTTTCGGCGAGTTTTCAATCTCCGCGGTCGCCATTCCCGACTTCTATCTTCCGCATGGACTTCTGCTCGGCGCGGCAGCCGCTACCTCATTTATCGCCGCCTTGCTGATGCTCACGCAGCGCAGCCTCAAGCGCCTATTGGTTCTCTCCACCGTCGAGGACGTTGGCTTCCTGCTGCTGGGAGTCTTCTCCTTGAACGTCATCGGATTAAACGGCGCGATGATTGCGGCTTGCACACACGCAGTAGCCAAGTCGCTTCTCTTCATTTGTCTCAGTGGTCCCGAGGCTGACGGCATATTGGACGGCCAGCACACCGGCCTCATCAGCCGTTACCCGGTCGCCGCCTTCGGCTTCCTCTTCGGAATGCTGGCCATGCTGGGCGTTCCGCCTACCCTCGGCTTCATCGGCCGTTGGCGCCTCTATGAGACCGCGTTGCAGATTCATCCTCTTATTCTGGCGGTCTTCATCCTCTCCTCGATCTTTGCGCTCATCGCTTATGTCCTGGCTTTGACCCGCATCTGGTGGGGACCGGCGAACGGCCCCGATGCACTCGCGCTGCCCGAGCAGCCCACTGCGAAGGAGCCCTTCCTGTTACAGACCACGATCGTTGCACTGGTGGTATTGCTGCTCGCGGCCGGAATCTGGCCCGACGCGTTGCAAATGCTGCACTGGGGGAGACCATGAATCTCTGGAATCGATTGATGTGTACTTGCCGCCGCCGCAGCCCATGGCTCTTCCATATGAATTCCGGCAGTTGCAACGGTTGCGACATTGAATTGGTAGCCAGCCTCACGCCCCGCTACGACGCCGAACAGTTGGGTGTGCGTCTTGAGGGCAGCCCGCGCCACGCTGACATCCTCTGCATCACTGGCCCCGTAACCCGCAATGCTGTGGGCGCTATTCAAACCGTCTACGGACAGGTCTGCGGACCCAAGGCCGTGGTAGCCATCGGCTCCTGCCCGGCCACAACCAATGTTTTCATTGACAGCCGCACCCTGGATGGGCCGCTCAACAAGCACATCCCGGTCGATGTGTTTGTGCCCGGCTGCCCGCCGCGCCCTGACGCAATCATTCAAGGCGTAGCCAAGGCGGCTCAGATCCTGGCCGAAAGAGGCAACAACCCGCCCATTGCCGATGCCGCTCCCCAAGTTGTGGGCTCGGGCGCAACCGAATGTGCTTGCAATGAATGTAAAGAGGTGCAGCCATGAATCTGATAACTGCTCTGGCGCGCCTGCTCATCTTTCCGGGCCTTCTGTTCGCGGTGCCGGCCGCATGGTTCTTCCTCTGGGTCGAACGCAAGGCCGTTGCCTTGATGCAGGGCCGCATCGGGCCGCCCTTCATGCAGCCCTTCTACGACTTCATCAAGCTGCTGGGCAAAACAACTCCTCTCCGCGAGGGCATCGGCGGATTGCTGATGAAGGCTTGGCCGCTGCTGGCGGTCTCGTCGGCCGCTGGCGCGGTTGCGTTGCTTCCCGTTTTGCCCTCCTCCGGCGGTTTTGAGGGCGATCTCATTCTGTTGCTGGCGCTGCTTGAAGTTCCTTCCATGTGCATCATCGCCGCGGGCTTTTCCTCTCGCTCCATCTTTGGCGAAATTGGCTCGGCGCGCGAAGCCGTTCTCAGCGTTTCGTACAACGTGGTCTTTTTGCTGGCCATCGTCTCCATCGCCGCTTCACAGCACACCTTCCGGCTTGAAGCCCTGGCGCAGTTGCCGGCCTCGCCGCTGCGTTGGCTCGGAGTGCTGGCCATCCTCGTCTGCCTGCCCGCCAAGCTCCACCTCAATCCCTTCTCCCTGCCCAACGCCGAGCAGGAGATTTATTCCGGCCCCATGGTCGAGTACGCTGGCCCCGAATTGGCGATGTGGGAACTTTCGCATGGGCTGGAGTGGGTGGCCGCAACCGGACTCGTGGCCACGCTGGCCGCTCCCCATGTCACCCTGTGGTGGATTGCCGCACCGATCTTCGTCGCGCTCTCGTTTGCCATCGTTCTGCTGCTGTCGATACTGGCCTCCGCTACGGCGCGGCTGGCGATCGATACCACGGTGCGCTTTTACTGGCAATGCACGCTGATCTTCGCGGTTCTGGCCATTTCGTCCGTGCTCTTTATGAGGTTGAGGTCATGAATATTCTCATCATGCTGTTGAAGAACCTTTGGGGCGGCTCTCGCACCTTGCTTTTCCCCGCGCGCCCCAAGGTTACCGAGCGCTTCCGTGGACTGGTGCAGTTCGATCCCACGCGCTGCACCGGCTGCGCAATCTGCAAATTTCGCTGCACCTCGCGCGCTATCGATTTCAAAGGCGGCAAGGGCGAGTTCACCTGGAGCTACGACCCCGGCCAATGCACCTTCTGCGGTCGCTGCGTCGAAGGCTGCAAGGACCACGCCCTCAGCCAGGAGTCGGCCTGCCCGCCCGTCTACACAACCATTGGAGAGTTGAAGAAGTCCTACACGCTTGCCCGCAAACCGCCCGCTCCCCGCCCTGCTCCCGCGGCCCCAATTGCGGCAAAAGCTGCGGTAAACGCTACGGCGGCCGCGCCTGCAACCAACCCCGCATCTGGAGGCACGCAATGACAACGCTTGAGAGCATTCCGGAAAAACTTGGCAGCAACCAATCCTGGGTCGAAAAGGGCGGCGTGCATTGGCTCGAACCCGGCGCCATGACCGTCCGCGAACTCGCCCAGGCCATGAACGAATTGCATGCCCGCTTCATCACCATCACTGCGTATCAGCTTCCCAAACAAGAGGGCTTGCGCCTGGAGTATCACTGGGATCTCGATGGGCAATTGCTGGGGTTTCCCTTCCAGCTTGCCGGCAATTCCATCGATAGCATCTACGACCTCTGCGAGGCCGTGGACTGGATTGAACGCGAGATTCACGAAGGCTTTGCTGTCGACTTTCTGGGCCGCGAGTATGAACCGCTGCTCCTGCGCCAGGGAGACCAGATCGGTGTGAACCTGCGCGAGGAGGTCAAAAAATGAGCTACAAGATTCCCATGGGTCCGTTTCATCCGGCCCTCGAAGAGCCCTACAAGCTCGACCTGATCTGCGAGGGCGAGACCGTAAGCGACGCCAAGCTGCATATCGGGTTCAACTTCCGCGGCATTGAGCATCTGGCCGAGACCCGCAACTACATTCAGGTCATCGCGCTCATGGAGCGCGTGTGCGGCATCTGCTCCAACATCCACACCCTCACCCTTTGCCAGGCAATGGAGGGGTTGACAAACCTCACTCCGCCGCCGCGTGCCAGGTACATCCGCGTAGTTGTCGCAGAACTTGAGCGTCTTCACTCCCATGTGCTCTGGGCTGGCATCGCGGCCAAACTGATGGGCTTCAAGACCATGTTCATGACCTGCTTTGAGCTGCGTGAGAAGGTGATGGACGTGCTCCAGGCCATCTCCGGCAACCGCGTCAATTACTCCATGAACCGCATTGGCGGAGTCAATCGGGACATCGAGGATCCGCTTGCCGTGTTGAAGATGGTGGAGGCCCTCGAGGCCGAGATGGCCCGCACCGTCATCCCCATCTTCACCACCAGCACCACGGCACGTTCACGCTGCGCGGGCATTGGCGTCCTCACACATGAGAAAGCCATCTCCTGTGGCGTCGTTGGCCCGGTGGCGCGATCCTCCGGCGTGCCCCAGGATCTTCGCCATGACGCTCCCTACGCCGCCTACGACGAAATGGAATTCAACACCCCCGTGGAGCCCGACGGCGACGTGCGCGCTCGATTGATGGTCCGTGCCCTTGAGATCATGGAAAGCTGCCGCATTCTTCGCCAGGCGCTCACAAAGATGCCCCCCGGAGAGCTGCATACCGGCGACGCCAAGTTCAACTTCGTCACCGGAACCTCCACCAGCCGCGTCGAAGCGCCCCGTGGCGAGGTCATGTATTCCGTCTCCTGGAGAGAGGGATCGCGCAACCCGGCCAGAGTCCATGTGCGCACGCCTACCTTTGTAAATATGCCGGCGATCCGCTGGATGGTCCTTGGCGCACGGCTTGCGGACACACCCTTGATTCAGGCATCCATCGACCCCTGCTACTCCTGTACCGACAGATAGAGCCGGCCGTCACAAGGCGCTTTCCGCGTCTTTCGGTATCGCCCCGGCGCGGTACCGAAAGACACGGCAAATCCACCGCAATGCATCTTGCCGAAAAATAGACTTCACGAGCGCATGATATCTGTATGCCGGTCCGCTTCCCCGTTCACTCGTTCAGGGATGTAACCGCCTCGTACCCCCCGACCCCACCCCCTCCCCCTCGTAAGCAGCATTTTCCCGGCCCTTCACCTCTCGTAGGTAACTAAAACAAAATAGCTTATCGGATTTTCCATCTTCTTTTCACTGGCCGGAACCCACGGATTTCTGCCCATTTTTAGGCATTTTCGGCCCCTTTTCGGGCAGATTTTGCGTCATTTCGCAGCCGCCCTGACTCCGATTGGCGCCGTTTCCAGTCGCATTCTCCAATCAAAGGGGCTGCTTTCTCACATGTAATCTAGAGAGAGAGGACGTCCTTGCAGAAATACCTGCTCATCGCCGCCGGCGGCGCGCTCGGTTCCATCGCCAGGTACTGGGTGGGCTCCACGATCTCCGGCCGCATAGGAACCAAATTCCCTTACGGCACGTTCGTCATCAACCTTACGGCCTGCATCATCATCGGGTTCTCGCTCACTTACCTGGGCCGGCGGGTCGAGTTGAGTCCGGCGTGGAGGTTTTTCATCCCAGTGGGCTTCATCGGCGCCTACAGCACCTTCTCCACCTATGAGTGGGAGACGCTTTCGACATTGCGCTCAGGCGCGTTCGCTTTGGCGGCGCTCTACGCCGTTGGCAGCCTGATTGCCGGTCTTGCCGCCACCTGGCTGGGTGCCACGTTAGCCGAGGTTCTCTCGTGAGTGTTGCCGGCCCCGCCGCGTGCCCGCGAGCCTGGCGGAATGCCGTAGAATCCTGACTTGCCTTCAGAGAGGGTGTATGTTGCAGCCTGGAAAAGCCGTCAAAGTCACCATCTACCTGGGCGAGGGAGCCACTCATCACGGCGTCCCCGTCTATTCCAGCATTCTGGACTTTTTGTTCTATCGCGGCGTTGCCGGAGCCACGGTGACGAAGGGCGTCGCTGGCTTCGGCGCCGATCACCACATGCACTCTGCCCACCTGGTCGAAATCTCCGACCACCTGCCCATCAAGATCGAATTCATCGAGACCCGCGACAAGGTCGAGGAGCTTCTCGGCAAGTTGGAGGAGCTGGCTGGCTCCGGTCTTATCGAGACGCAGGAAACCACAGTTGCCAAGCCCGCGCAGGTATCCAAGTCCGCGAAGCCGTTGACCCCCGCGCACCTGAAGATCCAGGGCAAAGCACAGATGATGCGCATTTACCTGAGCGAACACGATCGCTGGAGTGGCAAGCCGCTCTACGGAGCCCTGGTTGAGGCCATGCGCGCCAATGACATTGCCGGCGTCACGGTATATCGCGGAATCCTCGGCTATGGAGCGCATCGCCGCAATCGCAAAGACAACCCGCTGCTCTCTCCGCATCATGGCTCGGTGATGCTTTCGGCGATCGACACCGCGGAAAAGCTTCGCGCCTTTCTGCCCATAGTCGACAAGATGGTTGCAGAAGGGCTGGTGGTATTCTCCGACGTGGACGTTATCAAGTACGCCTATCGTGCGCTCGATGCAGACCAGGAAACTGCATCTGCAACGCAGGATTCCGGGCAAGGGCAGGTGCAGCAATGAAAGAGCAGTTTCAGGCGCGCATGCTGCGCATCCACTTCGGCGAAGACGACCGCTGGCAGGGTAAGCCCTTGCATGAAGCCATAGTGGGCAAGTGCAAGGAATTGGGAATTGCCGAGGCCATCGTCTTTCGTGGCATTGAAGGCTACGGTTCCGCCAGCCGAATTCGCCGCTCCGGCCATTGGTCTCGCTCCAAGGACGCACCCATCCAGTTGAGCATCATCGACACCGAGGAGCAGATCGCCAAGCTGCTTCCCTTCCTGGATGCGATGGTAGAGGAAGGCTTGGTGGCCACTTCTGCAGTTGAAGTCATCCGCTATTCCCGTAGCGACATCGCCCCCGGCAGTGAACAGTAGGTGCGCGTGACGGCGAGATCGAGATATGCGCAGAAATGCGGCCGGGTCCGTGAATATGTGATTTAAGTCACTGCCCCTATGTCAAACTATTCCAGTATCTATTTACAGTGTGAAAGGGGCGGACGTTCAGCGCCATGGTCAACTCAGGATGCGAACTTGCCGTCAAAGATCTTCTAGCCGCGTTTGAAAGTGAAGTGAACGCGCATGCCAGCTACAAGGCATTCGCGGTCAAGGCGGAAGAAGAGGGGTTGTATGGAGCCGCCAGCCTGTTTCGGGCAGCAGCGCGCGCCGAACAGATACACGCCGCCAATCATGGCCGCGTGATCCGGCAAATGGGCGGTGAAGCCAAGGCAGAGATCCACCCTGTTCAAGTGAAGACCACCCTTGAAAACCTGAAGTCAGCCCTCTCCGGCGAACAAAATGAAATCCAGTCGCTTTATCCGGGTTTTTTGAAGTCGGCTACATCGCACCTCGATACCAGCGCTATGCGCACTTTCATCTGGGCGATAGAAGCAGAAAAGACTCATGCCCGGCTCTATAGCGGTGCCATTGCGCTCGTTGAGAGCGGCAAAGCCGACGCCTGGACCCAGGCCGAGCTTGCGTTTTACGTCTGCACGCTCTGTGGCTACACGGCCAAGCATCGCGAAGCGGAGAACTGTCCGGCCTGCAACTTCCTGTGGGAAAGGTTTGAAGTTATCCGTTAAGCTCCGTTTTCGAAAGCGCCGCATCGATATCCGGGCCGGGTGGCCGAAGTCGCATCTCCAGCATCTAAGCAAGTCAGGACGCAGTTCGTGCCGGGGGTAACCGAATGCTCGCTCCTGCTGTTGCAGTTGAGGATGAGTTCGCCGTCAAGAATCTTGTAGCCGCCCTTGAAAGCGAAGTGAATGAGCATGCCCAGTACAAGGCATTTGCAGATCGAGCGGATGCGGACGGGCTCCCCGGAGTCGCGAGCCTGTTTCGGGCCGCAGCGCGCGCCGAGGAGATACACGCCAGGAATCATGCCCGTGTGATCCGGCAGATGGGCGGCGAAGCCCAGGCGGAGGTTCACCCTTTCCATGTGAGAACCACCCTGGAGAACCTGAAGTTAGCCCTGGGCAGCGAGCGGCGCGAAATCGACCGGCTTTACCCGACTTTCCTGAAAGAAGCCGCATCGCACCTCGATACCTCCGCCATCCGCACATATCATTGGGCGCTCGAAGCAGAGAAAACTCACGCCCGACTCTACGCGGATGCCGTGGCGCTGCTCGAAAACGGCGTCGCGCCCGGTTGGACCACCTCTGCGCACGGATTTTATGTTTGTGCGGTCTGCGGCTACACGGCAAAGCGTCGCGAAGCGGAAAACTGCCCGGAGTGCAACTTCTCATGGGAGAGATTCGAAGTCATCCATTAAAGTGCTGAACGCGCTGCAGGGCAGATTGTATTCTGCCTTGTTAGAATCTGCCCAAAAACCAAGAGGGCCGGCTACGGCACCTAATTTAGGGGTGCTCTCCCTTTCGAACCCGGAGAACGGCCGCTCTCTTGCCTAGAATTAAGTACACGCGGCGCATAATGGGGTTTGAGTGGAGCGTGGATAGGTCGATGGCAAGAGCGTGAAGCCCCGCCAGCCGGCCCACACTTCGAGAAGTTGCGCACAGGCCTGCGCGGAAGGGGCTTGTCTTCCCGAATTTGTGAGGCAAACAACCAACCGCGCCTGAAAATGAGGCCTAACCTCTTTAATGTCTATATCCTGCGGATAACTCTTGCAGAATCAATATTTTGCCGCTCTACCCATACAGTACACCCATGAAAAGAGAGAATTTAACTGCAGAATAGGGGGAGGGGGGTAGGGGGTGACTTATTGGTTAACCGGCGACCGGCGCCGTGTTCGGAACTCTCTCCCTATGCCGGCCCCCCTGTTCCTGCACCGGTACTGCTTTCGCAGTTTTTAGACGGACTCTTAGAGAATCTCCTTCAGCCGTTGGCACGGAACTACTGCCCAGACATGAACGGTGAAGCGGGCAACCCCTCGCCGTCGAAGAGATTGCACTGCGGGCTATTGGCCCAACCGTAGCGTACAGATACGGGCTCTGGAACTGTGGGACTTGCAGCCACCACGGTTGAGCCTTCGATCTTTGCCGTAGCCGGGGAGAATTTACCATCCGCGGCCGCGACTTCAAAACCCGTCACATCCGCGCCCTTTGCCGTCAGCCCTTTCGCATGGTCGAACCAGACGCGCATTACCGGACCCTCCGGTGTAGCCTGGCGAAACAGCGGACCGGAGTATTCGACCTGTTCGCCATAGCTGAGGGCGCGGGCGGCGCGGGCCAGACGCAGCCCAACGTCGACCTTGTCGGTAGGATGTACGTTGTCCGGGTTGCCAATATCGATGGTGACCGCCATGGCCGTGTTGCGAAGCGCGAGAGTCTTCAGTTGCTGATCCCGCAGAAGTGCCCAGTCCTGGGCAGGGCTGGACTTAAAGTTGGAGATCTGCACGTAGAGAAATGGAAAATCGCCCACCTTCCATTGCCGACGCCAATCTTCGATCATGTCCCGAAAAATCCTGCTGTAAAGCGGTGCTCTGTCCAGATCCGAGTTGCTCTCGCCCTGGTACCAGATGGCTCCACGGATGGGAAGCGGAGTAAAGGGAGCGATCATCCCGTTGTACAGTTGGCCCGGGCCCCAGCTCACGAGTTGCGGATGCCATCCAAATTGGGGCTCCGGTTTGCCCTGCGCCTTGGCTTCGTCGCGCTGCCTTTGCTCCGCCTTTTGGCTGAGCAGCGCGTCGGACTCGCCCTCGGTCATCTTGCCCCAGGAGCCGAACAGCGGCGCCACCGCAGCATCCTCGCCCAGAGCGGCCATCCGCGTCCATGCCTCGACTGGAGTACCACCCCAGGAAGTGTCGATGACCCCGACCGGCACATGCTCTCGCTGCTCGATCTCGCGGGCAAAGTACCATGCCACCGCAGAAAAATCCTGCGCAGATTCAGGCGTAGAGGCGACCCAGCCGTCGGTAGCAACGTCATCCTGAGGAAAATCGGAAGCGCGCTGTTTCACAATGAGCAGGCGAATGCGGGGATTGGCCGCATGGGACAGGTCTTGCGCGGCCGTGGCGGCGTTGCGCATCTGGAATTCCATGTTCGACTGCCCCGACGCAACCCAGATGTCGCCCACGAGCACATCGTCCAGGGTAAGGTTCTGCGTGGCCGGGGTACTCCCGGCAGCATCGGCGGGGTTGCCCTGCACCGTCAGTTGAAATGGGCCGCCAGCGGCTCCTGGCTTGAGGTAAACGCTCCAGCGGCCAAGCGGGCCGGCCTTGGTGGAGCGGGTCTCGCCCCGGAAGGCCACACTGATTTGTTCGCCGGGCGCGGCCATCCCCCAGACGTGAACAGGCAGATCACGCTGGATGACCATGTGGCTGGATAGTACGGCGGGTAGCGTCAGTTGCGCGGAAAGGGCAGTGCCGGGTAGTAGGAATAACAGGACAAGAAAGCGAAAGAACATGTTGGGGCCTCGATAAGTCTTTTGAATGTGAGGGAGGTTGCAGGACCTGACTGGTGCAAATCCTCCGGACTGAGCAGGTTATCAGAATGGAGTGGTCCGCACCACGGTCCAAGCATTACCCCATGAGACAACGGCTCGCACTCAATCGCGCGACTTTTGCCCGCATTCGGGGTCCAAAGCGAATGTATTCGATGGCTTCCGCCAGCCGTCCCTTGGAACCGATTTGCTGGTCAGGGGGTGCCGAGGTACCAACAACCCGCCTCAGCAAATCGTGTCCGGCGTGAACCTCTCTTTTCTTCACTGTTCCACAGTCGTCGCTCAGAAAGGAAGTACACCAACTCGACCAAGGGGGCCAAATGCCTTTGATGTGCGCACAACGCATGGTTGCATTCGCTCTCGTGGCCCTAGCGCCTCTGCCTTTTGGCTCCTCGCGCTGCCACGCACAAGCTGCCCTATTGATGGAGGAGCCTTACGGCTTCTTCGGCACCGTGAATCCTACCGGGCACACCGCTGTCTATTTTGAGCGCATCTGCGCCGAGACCCCAGTGAAATTGCGCCGCTGCGAGCCGCGCGAGGTGGGTGCGGTAATTTCCCGCTACCAGGGAATCTCCGGGTACGACTGGGTAGCGATCCCGCTTATTCCATATCTCTACTCGGTAGAAGACGCCACTCAGGTTCCAACGCATGTCGACGGTGGCTCCGTGAAGCGCATGCGCCAGCGCTACCACGAAGCGCATTTGTTGAGCCTGGGCGCAAACCTGCCCAAAGGCAATGTGGTGCGCGGCGGATGGGAACAGTTGATTGGTGTGGCCTACGAACGGCGCATTTATGCCTTTCGCTTTGAAACCAGCGAAGAACAGGACGACGCGCTTATCGCCCGGCTGAACAAAAGGGCAAATCGCTCCCGCTTCAACCTGTTCTATAGCAACTGCGCTGACTTTGCACGCGCTTCCCTTGACTTCTACTTTCCGGGAACCTTCCGCCGCAGTATCTTTCCCGATGTCGGCATGACCACGCCCAAACAGATCACCTACAAGCTGGTGCGCTACGCACTCCAACACCCTGAGACGCAATTGACAGCCTTTGAGATCCCGCAGATTCCCGGGTATCGCCGCCTGAGCCGTTCCAATAAGAGCGTTGCCGAATCTCTGATCACAACCGGCTATGCGGTCCCCATTGCTGTCATGAATCCATATCTTGCCGGGGGAATTTTTGTGGACTACCTGGTCCGTGGCCGATCCCATCCGATGCCGAAGCATCCCCAGATTCTGGGCCCGGATTCCCTTACGGCATTGACATACCCTGCCACCCCCGGTCAAAATCCCGACAGCGCAAGTGTCCAGGCCCCAAGCGCCGCTGACGTCGGCTTGCTTGAAATTCCATCCGCCACGACAGCCGATTCCGGCCTGAAAGAATTGATGGCTACACATGAGTAAAGAGCCACAGAGTTTCAAGAATCATGTCCGGTTCGATCCGCCGTATCACTTCGGGCTCCTCCTTCTTCTGGTTGCCAACCTGGTCTTCGCCATCTTCCACTTGGTCCACCATTGGGCGAATGCCAGTATCTCTTCCGCATGGTTCCTGGTGCTGTCGATCATGGCGTTCCTGGTTCTCGGCAAGCTTCGCCAGTACCCCATGAAAGTGCAGGATCGCGTGATTCGCCTGGAGGAGAGGCTTCGGCTGCAGTCGCTGGCTCCGGAGGAGTGGCATGCGCAAATCTACCGCCTGACCGAAGATCAGCTGATCGGCCTGCGCTTTGCTTCGGATGACGAAGTGGTGGAACTGGCCAAGCAGGCGCTGGAGCACAACCTGACCCGGAAACAGATCAAGGAACGCATCAAGGACTGGCGCCCCGACAACTGGCGAGTCTGAGCGAAGCGCGATCCGGGGTTGCCGCAAGAGCCTCCTCGGGCCCTACTCTTGCGGCGGATTAGCTCCCGGCGTTGTCTTGTCCGTCTGCGCGGGCTTCCCTGCCTCGGGCAGCGAGGTTGAGTCAAGTTCGTGCTCGTGGCGATAGTGTTCGACTGGCATCTTCCCATCCCACCACGCCCAGTTCATGGGATAGACATCGGGGTCGAAGAAGACCTGGTAGAAGTGCCAGACGAGAATGGCCAGCGTGGCAAGAATGGCCTCGTAGAAGTGTATGGCGGTGGCAACATCGACCCACCAGCGCGCGAGCAGATCGCCGACCCAGACCTTGGCCCACATCATGATGCCGGTAAGGCCCATCAAGGCCGTGCCCCACACGAGCGCCCAGTACTCCGCCTTCTCGCCGTAGGTGAAGCGGCCAAACTTTGGCTTCTGGCGGCTGAGCCCGAGGTAATAGAGCATTGCGGTCCATGCGTCGAAGGCATCCTTCGGTCGAGGCGCGATATCGCGAATCAAGCGACGCCCTTCCCTGAAGGCCGCGAGGTAGAAGACGTGATAGATGCCCGCACCGATGAGCGCAACGCCTGCAACACGGTGGACGATGCTGCGTAGTCTTTCACCCATGCCCAGGAGTTCGGCAAACCAGGAATCGGGGAACTTCAGGGCAAAGCCCGTGAGAACCAGGATGATAAAGCTTGAAAGCAGAATCAGGTGTTGCCAGCGCTGATTGGTGGTCATGCGCACCATCATGGGATTCTGCATGCGCCTGCGCGTCACAGCCTTGCTGCGCCAGATGATGGCGTTGTGCAGGAACATGGCTCCAATGACCAGCAGAATCAAGACCACATAAATAAGCCGCACCCAGCGAACCACCAGGGAGCCAATGTCACGGGGATGGAGACCGTCCTCCTGATGTACGCGGGTGAGGGTGAACTTCTGGGTAACACCCTTGTGACACTGGCCGCAGGTGGTATCGAGATTGGCGCGATTGATAGTTGAGTGTGGATCAGTTGAAGGCAGAATATTATGAACGCCGTGGCAACTGGAACAGTTGGCGGCGATTACCGATCCGCCTTCCGTGGCCAACCCGTGGTAGCTATCCAGGTAGGTCTTTACCTGGTTGCCGGGTACGCCAAATTCCTGCGACAACCGCACGCCTTCGTGGCAGCGGGCACACGTGTCCCGTGCCAGATTCTGCTCCGAGACCGGCGAATTGGGATCAACGTGCGACTTGATGGAGTGAATTCCGTGGCAGTCCGTGCAGACCGGAGAGAGACCGTTGCCCCGTGTGATCGCCTGGCCGTGGATGCTCTGCATGAATGTGTTGCTGACGTCCGTGTGGCACTTGCCGCAGGTGGCCGGAACATTGAACTTGTAAATGGGCGACTTGGCGTCGTTCGCGGGAAGAATCTGGTGCGAGCCATGGCAATCGGTGCAAACCGCCGCCTTCGTTGAACCCTTCTCCGTCGCTCTGCCGTGCACGCTGTCCTGGTAGGAGATGAAGGGCTGCGCACTCTGGCCGTTGGACTCCATCAGGAACTTCTGCCCGTGGCAGCGTCCGCAAGTGTACGGAATGTTGGCATGATTCACCGGCGATTTGGGATCGGTAGAGGGAAGAATCTCGTGCACTCCCCCGTGGCAGTCCTCGCACCCTGCCGCCGGCTTGCCGGACTTCGTGATTTTCGCGTGAGTGCTGTGCGAATACGCATCATGATCGTCCGCATGGCACTGGGCGCAGGTGACCTTCTGCGGGGTGGTCTCATGGACCAGGCTCTTCACATCTTTGTGACAATCAACGCAGGCAAACATCGAGCCGTGGATGGAGTGCTTCAGCTTCTTCGCATCCACGAACAGACTCACCTTCGCCCCATTGACATCCGTGGTCATGGTGGCGTCAGAGTGGCAGGAAAGGCAATCTTCGTCCTTGAGCTTATGCTGGGCGCGAGCGCTGCAGGCGCAGAAAAGAAGGGATAAAATAAGCGTTGGTACAAAGATTCTGCCTAGAGGATTCACGCTCTCAAGGAGATTCTCTAGTGCAAAACTGCGCAGTGATTGGAGTCACAAGGCACCAGGAAACGTCTCGCCGTAGACTTTTCCGGACTACATGTGCTGCGCGCCATTCGACAAGCACATCGCTAAGGCCTTGAGCGGCCTTGAGTTTGCTCATCCACGGCTTGCACTGCAACAGCTATGGTCCCAGGCAAGCTCCGGTCAGATGAAGTACGCACTCAGGGTCAGCACCAGCAGTGTCAACCCTATGAAGATGGCTGTGAAGCCAATGACCTTTGAGAAGTTGATCTGCCACGTCTGCGGCGCTTCTCCAAGCCTTGCTTCCAGCTTGCCCTGGCTTGCAAGCCGCTCATACTCGAGCGTGCGCTTGTGCTTGAACTCCTCTTCGCTCTCTACGCCGGTAAAGACCACCATATCCATTGGAAAACTGTCGGGGCGCAGGTGAGTGTTGACGAAGTGGATGGAAAAGATGAACAGGATGGCGAGCAGCCCTTCTTCGCTATGAATCACCAGCACGGCGTTCAACGCCCAGCCGGGCAGGAAATGCGCGAAGAACGGGGCGAACCACATGGCATATCCAGAGAAGCCGATGACGAGCATTCCCCAGAAGACCGCCCAGTAATCAAACTTCTCCCAATAAGCGTAGCGCTCAAACTGCGGTTTGGGACCGAGACCCAGAAACCAGCGCATGTGTCCGAATAGGTCCTTCACATCCTTCCAGTTGGCCACCATGGAGGTAGAACCCCAGAAGATTCCCTTCTCGCGATGGAGAACGCCGCGCGTAAAGATGTCCTTCACGTGAACGAGAAACGCCCCGGTGAGGACGATCGCACAGAGTTTATGAAAGAAAAGAATGGCGCCAAATCCGCCCACAGCACTAGCCAATCCACGCGCCCAGATGCTCTCGCTGAAACGCAAAGGCAGACCGGTCCCGGCAAGTCCCAGGAATGTGGTAAAAAGAACCGCATGGAGGTATCTTTGCGCGCGTGTGAAGCGCATGAAATGGCGGCCCGCTGCGGGGCGTTGCTCTGCCGTCCGATCTGCTGCTTGCTCCAAATCAGGCATTCGTTTCTCCTTGTGCCGATTTCTTCTTAATCTGGTCGACTCGTGCGCGGATCAGCCACAGTATGGTGTGAATCACGAAGAACGTAAGCACGCCGGCCAGCAGCAGATTCATAAACAAACGGACAAAGTAAAGGGCAGGATTGAGCTTGCGATCGTGCGCGTTGGCATGCGGCTGATATTGGACGAAGCTGAGATTGGCTCCCTTATGACATCCGCTGCAAGTCGCCACCAGGTTGGCCTTGGCAATCGGAGACCGCGGATCGGACGCAGGCAATATCTCGTGTGCTCCATGGCAGTCCCAGCAGCGCGCCGTTTCAACGTAGCCCCCAAGCGAGCCCAGCTGTGAATGGAAAGTATCTCGATACGTTGACAGCTTGTCCTTATGGCACGATCCGCAGATGGGTGTGGATTGCATGCGGAAGGCCGACTCGGTGGGCTGCAGGATGGCGTGGGCCGTGTGGCAGTCGGTGCAAACAGGCGCTTTAAGATTTCCGGCCGCAATGGCCTTTCCATGTGCCCCGCCCTGGTAATCCACGTTGATCTTCGCGTGGCATGTTCCGCATGTTGTGGGGATGTTCGCCTTGTAAGTGGGACTCTGCGGATCCTTGTGGCTGAGGATGTGGTGCGATCCGTGGCAGCTCTGGCAATTGGCCGCCACCAGCAACCCCTCCTTGCTCAGCGCAAAACCATGAATGGAGTCCATGTACAGCGGATAGACGCTGGGAAGGCCGTGCTTCTTTGCCATCCCCTCGGTGCCATGGCAGGCGCCGCAGGTCCGCGGGATGTTGAGGGGATAAACCGCTGACCGCGCATCTGTCTTGGGAAAGATGCTATGCGCATCCCCGTGGCAGCTGGTGCAGGGGTGATCTTTTGAGGAGGAATGTACGCTCCCGGCGAGTTGTGAAGATGGTTCGGCGTGGCAGGTCTTGCACTCCACTTGCGCGATGTGATCAGGATGGGGATAGTCCTTGATGTCGGCGTGGCAATCGCCGCATTTCAGAACGCCATGAATGCTGGAACCAAATTTCTGCGCATCGACGCTCACACTATGACCTGCAGAGTCCTGCAGGCCCTTGTCGGCATGACAGGCCAGACAATCCGTTTCCGCACGGAGATGGCCAGGAGTCACGGCAAGCAACAGCCCGACGAGGCCCATCGTCAGCACCGAGGCACGAATAAGGGTGCCGGCTCGACGAAATGGAGCGAAGTCGGTATTGGGCAATACCAAGCTAATCCTGGCTGAAAGACTCCCGATCATTAACCGTGCAGCCCACCGTAGTGGCTGCGCGATGAAACATATTGTCATTCTTCCGGCTGCGGCCATCCTGCAGTCTTCTTTCCCCAGGAGAAGAGAAATCGCGCCCTTCTCGCATGGCTTCCCTGCGGCGGATTCCATCGCTCTTCTGAAAAAGCACTCGCGCAAGGGATTGCACCTTTGAGGAAAGTCTCTATAGAAAAATCCTGCAGTGATTGGGATCACAAGCTTTGGAGGGAGTCAATTGCGCATTCTCTTAACTGTCCAGAATCCATCATCTTGCAAAGATTGACGCTTTGCTTCGCCCCGCGGTCCACTGAGCGATTCGCTGCACGTGCGTTAAATCACCTGCTGCCGCCTCTTGAACGCAGCAAAGGCTCCGCGGGCCGAGGTGATGTGAGTCACACGCCGCATCGGGTGAATGAGAAGACAATATGAACGCTGATTGAGGTACAACTTATGGGCACTGTTGCGGTAACCGAAGCGAAAACCATGCTTACCCTTCCCGGCGACGCGGTGCGCCAGATTCTATGGCGGTTCTCAGACCGCTTTGACATTCAAATGCTGGTGCAATCGGCTCGCAGTGTGGCACGAGGCACTGTGGCGCACATGGTGGCCGCCGGAGAACGCAACAACCACGAATGGACCCCGGCAAAGAACGAAATGCTGGAAGCGTTTGACAGATCCGGCATTTCCGCGACATTTATGGAGCCCGAAGAGGGCGGATTTATCTCCGGGCCGAAGAACCTGGCCTTGTCCCTGTCGGCTTTTGAATTGGCCTGGGTTGACGGCGGCGCGGCAACGGCAAGTCTGGCCGGATTCCTGGCCCTTTCGCCCATTCACGAGCGCGGTACTCCGCAGCAGGCGAATCACTACATGAGCCTCGCCGCCCCTCCGCGGCCGGGCGAGGATCGCAAACCGTGGCGCGGCGCATTCGTGCTTACCGAGCCGATTCCTTACGTGGGTGTCGACACCGGCATGTTGAACGGCAAGGTGCGCGTGGCAGAGTGGAAGGACGGCGAGGAGCCCTGGCTGCAGGTGGACAAGCGCGGCCGGTTCATCACCAACATCGCCTTTGCCAACTTTGTGACCGCCGCGGTTAATTCCGACGACGAACGCATCAAGGGCAGTTGCGTGGTGATTCTGGAAGAGACCGATGAAGGTACCTTTGACCACGGAACGGCAACCAAGAAGCTGGTGCACCAGCTTTCGTCTACCGGCGATCCAATCTTCAACCTGAAGGTGCCGGCCAGCCGCATCGTTGGCGGTTACACAATAAAAGATGGCGTGATCGTACCCAACTTCAATCATGGCGAGATTATCGAGGCGGTGTTCCGCCGGACACGCGTGCCGGTGGGCCTGATGACGGCCGCCAAGCTGCTTTCCGCTGTGGAACCCGTAATCCGCTATCAGCGTGGGCGCTTCCGCGGCGCCGAGGGAGCCAAGCCAGGCTCGGTACGCTACGAACAGGGCATTCAGCAACGCGAAGACGCCCTGCACCGGCTGGTGGATGTGTGGGCCACCGGCGAGGCTGCCGCATCGCTGGGCTTTTCCGCCGCACGGCTCTTCGACGAGCTGGATCCAATCGAAAAGCAAAAAACAGCGATTTTGAAAGAGCGCGGCGTACAGGGTGGGCGTGCGGAGATGAAGGCGCTGCGCGAGAGCGAGCAACGGGCGATCGAGTTGTTGCAGCTGAAGCAGGACAGCCCGCGCCGGGCCGAGATGAAATCCGATCCCCTGGTGGCGTATGTGCTGATGGACGCCGAGGCCAACGTGCTGTGCCCCGCGACCAAGCTTTGGAATACCGGCCACGGCGCCAACATGATGCGCGAGGCAGTGAGCCTCATGGGGGGCTACGGAATCACCGAGGATTGTCCCGGTTTCCTCGCCAGCAAGTGGATGGACGCGCAATTGGAAGCCACCTATGAAGGCCCGGAGGCCGTGCAGCGTCGACAGTTGACGGTGACCATGGCTTCCGAGGTGTTTCTCGCCCTGTTCCGGACGTGGACCGCAGAGATGCGAAAGATCGCATCCACGCGGCCGGGCACAGGCGCCTGCACGCTTGCCTCGGCGATGCAGTTGTGGCAATGGACGATGAATCATCTGCAGAAGGCGACCGACGCGGACGGCGACAAGCTCTATCACGGGCAGCGACAGGGAGTGACTTTCCCGCTCGCCGACGCACTATGCTGGCTGATGGCCTCGCGAGCGCAGATTCTTGACGTGCTGGAGTTGGAGAATCGCGGCGCGGAAGATGCCGTGGTGGCCGAGGGTCTGGATGGCACCGTGCAGTTCCTGAGCGATTTGTGCCACACGCAAGCGGCGCAGGCTGCGGGCGAAGTAGGCCGCATCTGTGCCGAGCTGGTTTTCGGATATAACCGGCACCCCGCATGGAACGAAGAGGGACATGCAGGCTGCTTCCTCTCCAGTGAGCTTGACGATTACGAGGAGACGATGCCCGGTATCTCGGCTTATGCAGTGGATGTGCTGGCGGCGGATGGGAGTCATCCGCAGAAAGCCGGGCCATGCGCAAGCTGCATGGGTGGCGGCGAATTCTTGCGGTTGCAGAACAAGCTCTCCACCTGCCTCAGCGGCTCACGGCTGGCGAAGGACCGGGCTGCCGAAACGGTCAGCAAAGTCATGATTCCCGAAGCGCTGGATTATCCCGCATGAGCAGCGGCATGAACATGAAAGAGGCGGGAGCGGCGGAACCGATTGAGCGCATGACGATGGAAGTCGACATCGCGTGCGCCGGATTCGGCCCGGCAATGGGCGGATTTTTGACCACGCTGACGCGGGCGTGGAATGAGAACCCCACCGATCCTGCGTTTGAGAGCAAAACTGCGCCGGGCATGCCGCTGCAGGTGCTGTGTTACGAACGCGCCGATGACCTGTCCGCCGGCGTAAGCGGGGTGGTGACACGAGCCAAGGGGATTCGCGCCAGCTTTCCGGAATTGAACCCGGCTGAGATTCCAATGGCAGTCGAGGTTCAGAAGGAACGTGTACTCTACCTGCTTGACCCGGTTGGCGCTAGCCGGCGCTCCTTCACCTTGCGCGCAGCCGATGCGGTGCTGCGCCGCTTGGGACGAACACTGGGCATTCGCGATCATGCCTTCGAGTTGCCCTGGACACCGGGCTTTCTGCACAAGCAAGGCGGACTCGTACTCTCGATAGGACAGTTCAATCAATGGGTCGGAGCGCAAGTGATGGCAAGCGGGCTGGTGCAGATTTGGCCGGGAACGCCTGTGAGCCAGCCGCTGATCGCAGGCAAGGCCGTGAAGGGCGTCCGGCTTGCTGACCAGGGTGTGGACAAGTACGGTATGCCCGCTGACGGTTTCATGGCTGGAATGGATGTGCGGGCAAGGCTGACTGTGGTGGGCGATGGCCCTGTGGGCGCGGTGGGTCGGGCGATCGACGAACAGTTGGGAGTGCCTGAAGGCCATGCACGGCTCGAATGGGCGCTCGGCATGAAGATGGTAATCGAACTGCCGGAGAACTCCGAGTTAGAGCCAGGAACTGTCTGGCACACGTTTGGATTTCCGGAGCCGGAGATTTTTGGATTCCTCTATGTGCATCCTGAGCGGCTGGCCTCGGTGGGCATCTTCGTTCCCTCGTGGCTTGGCGATCCGTCGAGAACCGCGTACCGGTATTTGCAGCATTACATTCAGCACCCTGCGCTGTGGCGTCACCTGAAAGACGGGAACCTGCGCTCGTGGGGAGCGAAATCGCTTGATGAGTCAGGCAGGATAGGCGAACCGTTTTTGAGCGGCGACGGATTTGCCCGCATCGGCGAAGGCTCAGGCTCGACTAACATGCTCACAGGCTCAGGAGTGGATGAGGCGTGGACAACCGGCGTGCAACTGGGCGAAGCAGTCATCGAGTTGCTGCGTGATGGCAAGCCATTCTCGAAGGAGAGTCTTGCGGCCACCTACGAAACGCGGCGGCGCGCAAGCTGGGTAGAACGCGGGGCACGCGAAGCGGAGAATGCGCGTAACGGATTTCGTGGCGGTACTGTCAAAGGTGTCATCGGAATGGCGCTGGCGGGCCTGACCGGCGGGCGGCTCTCACTCAGAGCAAAGATTCCACCGCCGCAAAAGCACAGTGCCAGTCCCATCGCCGGATTGAATCCGAAGAAGCTTGCAACGCTGGCGCAGGCCGCACTTGCTGGTGGGCGACCGCTGCATGACGCGCTCTTGTCGGCGCGCGGCTGGCCTGAGATAGAATTCGACGGCCGGTTGCTGGTGACACAACAAGACGCGCTTCTGATGGGCGGCAAGGTACAGGCCTTGCCCGGCTTTGCCGATCACGTGACCTTTCACGATACACAACTCTGCGCCACATGCATTCAGAAGACCTGCATCTCCATGTGCTCGGGCCAGGCCATCAAGCTCGGCGCCGACGGATTGCCTGCGTTTGAACGGGAGAAATGCGTGCATTGTGGGGCGTGCCTTTGGAACTGCATCCAGACAGGTCAGAGCTCACGAGCCCATATTGATTTCCGCGCAGGAGCAGGCGGACTGCACTCTGCAGAAAACTGATTTTCGTCTTCAACCAAGTTCATCTATCAAAGGATAGTTTTCATGGGAAATGCTTTACATGTTGTGGTTTGTGCGGGCACCGTTCCCGATCCGCTGCAAACCTTGGAGCCAATCACCGGACCCAACGGTCCGGGAGTGAAGAACGAAATGATGTTGCCGGCGGTGCTTGATCCATGGGCAGCAAGCGCTCTCTACGAGGCTGCAAATCTTGTTGCCAGGAATCCCGGCAGCAAGGTATGGCTGGTGAGCCTCGGTTCCAAGGCTAAGTTGCAGCAGGTGATGATGGCAGTGGCCCAAAAGGTGAGCTTCGAGCTGGTTCCAATCGATGGACCCATCGGCGGCTTCACCGACGCGCATGCCACGGCAGCAGTGCTGGCCGAAGCCATTGCTGCATTGCCCGGTCTGAATCGTGAGCGATTGCTCCTGTTTGGCGGTTGGGAATCGGCCACGCGCGGAGCCGGAGTCACGCTGCAGTTGGTGGGCGAACGTCTTGGGATCATCGATCAGTTTCAGGGCGTGGACCAGATCGAGTTCCGCGAAGATGGTTCGTTTGAAGTGCTGGAGCGCGTGGAGGGTGGAAAACACCAGGCTTCGGTGTGCATGGGAACACCCGCGGTTCTGGGCTGGGCCACTGGAAATCTCGCCGAGCCGCGCAACAACCCACAGACCGGGATGGCGAACATGCGGACCATCATGCCCGCACTGCAAAAAGCCAAGCCCGCAGCGCTGCAGGCGGACGGCCTGCATTACATCTCGGTGGCCCTGCCCAAACAACACCGCACCACTCGCATAGAGAAAGACATGACACCGGACGCCATCGCGCGTGAACTGGTCGAATGGATTGGAGCTGAATGATGGAATCCATTCTTGCACTCACTCATGTGGACGAAAGCGGCTCTCTCACCAAGGCTTCACTCGAAATCGTCACAGCGGCCGCGGAATTAGCCTCGCGACTTGGTGCGTCACTGACGATGGGCATCGTAGCCCCCGACGCAAAAACAGCGGCTACAACTCCGGCCCCGGCCGGGGCGCGTCTCCTGGCTGTCACTGGCGAAGCATTTGCGCAGGCGCGCTATGCAAGCGACGCCGCCGCATGCGAAGCACTGTGCCGCGCCGCGCAAGCGACTATTGTGCTTGCGCCAACAGGGTCGCGCTTTGCACGCGTTTTAGCTGGCGTGGCGTATCGGCTGGGCGGAGTGATCGACACACATCTCACGGCGATTGGCGGCGCGGAATCTGTTGAAGCAACGCGCTGGTTTTATCGGCAAAGAATTGAAGGGATACTCAGCCGGGAAGCACGGCCGTGGTTCCTGCTGCTCGAAGCGGGTACCCATGCGGCGTTTACCGCGGACTCTGCCGATGCGCAGGTTGAGCAGGTGCCGGTCGAACTGCCCGCGCTGCGGACTACAGTGAGCGGCCTCCGCGCCCCAGCGCAAGGTGCGCAGACAATTCGGCCCGACGCCAAGTTGCTTTTTGTTGCCGGCGCGGGATGGACGAAGAAGCAGTCCGACGGAAAGGTGCACGCTGCAGAGGCTGGCGAATTGATTCTAGGGTTTCTACGTCTGGCTGGCGCTTCGCTGGGCAGCAGCAAATCTTTGGTGGATCAGGGAGGCGACGGTCAGCCGGTGCTGCCTTTCCTGACGCACATGAATCAGATCGGGCAAACAGGCGCAACGCCACGGCATGCGAAAGGACTCTCCACCTGCTGCCATGGGGAGGAACCGCATGTGGTGGGCTGGCGCTTCATCGGCGAGCGGCGCGCCATCAGCCTGGACCCGAACTGCGGGTGGACACGAGGAAAGGCCGACGTGGTTTATGTGGCCGACGCATTCGAGGTAATGGCCAAATTGAATGGCCTGCTTGATGCGCACAAGGGGTGAGGCCGGCGGCAGGTTTTCACAGTTTCACAGTTTCACAGAAACTGTGAAACTGTGATGATTTCTGGAAGAATTTATTGATATCAGGCGGGTTAGCGGGGCTTCACAGTTTCACAGCCGATTTTGGATTATTTATTCCGGGGCGCTCAAAGCGCGTTGGATGGCGAAATCCAGGGATGAGGCCAGCGGACGGTCTTCTCCGCTTGATTTCCTAGTTCTATTGTGCGGCAACGAGAGAAATTATTCTGCAAATCAACGGGTGAGATTCTGGTGCTCTGCACGGGCTGAAGCGTCTCTGCGGCTGCTCATTTGTTCTTTCTGGGATAGCCACGCGGGCCCCGTTCCGCGGGCCGCCGGCATTCACTTTCCGCTGATTCATTTGTGTTAGCGTACTAACGGGAGTAAGGAAAGAAAAAATGTCTTCTATCACGTCGTTTATCAAGCATCATTATCGTCACTTCAATGCCGCAGCGCTGGTCGACGCCGCGAATGCCTACAATGAACTGCTGGCCTCCGGCGGCAAGATGTTTGTGACCATCGGCGGAGCCATGAGTACCGCGGAACTGGGTCTCTCCCTGGCAGAGATGATCCGGCAAGACAAGATTCACGGCATCTGCTGCACCGGCGCCAATCTTGAAGAAGACGTCTTCAACCTGGTGGCGCACGACTTTTACGAGCGCGTTCCCCACTACCGCGATCTGACTCCTGCAGACGAAGGCAAGCTGCTGGCGCGGCACATGAACCGCGTGACCGACACCTGCATCCCGGAAATGGAGGCGATGCGGCGCATCGAGAACGAGGTGCTGAAAGAGTGGGTACGCGCCGACAAGGCCGGTGAGCGCTTCTTCCCGCATCAGTTCATGTACAAGATTCTGCTGTCAGGCGACCTCGAGAAGTCGTACCAGATCGATAAAAAAGACAGTTGGCTGCTGGCGGCAGCGGAGAAGAACCTGCCCATGTTCGTACCGGGCTGGGAAGATTCGACGCTGGGCAATATGTATGCGGGCCACTGCATCACGGGCGACGTGAAGAAAGTGCACACGGTGCGCACCGGGATCGAATACATGATGGAACTGGCGGAATGGTACACCGCTACCACTGCCAAAACACCGCTCGGTTTCTTCCAGATTGCCGGGGGTATCGCGGGCGACTTCCCCATCTGCGTCGTTCCCATGCTGCACCAGGATTTGCAGCGCGAGCATGTTCCGCTGTGGGCTTACTTCTGCCAGATCAGCGACTCGACGACGAGTTATGGATCGTACTCCGGCGCAGTGCCCAACGAGAAGATCACCTGGGGCAAGCTGGGCGAGAAGACGCCCAAGTTCATCATCGAGTCCGACGCTTCGATTGTGGCTCCGCTGATGTTTGCTTACGTGCTGGGGTGGTGAGAAAGAAAGCCTCTAGCTCCTAGTCGCTGACCGTATGAATTCGTTCCTGAGATTTGTGGTTTCCCAGGTCTCAAAATCGAGACCTGGGGCACCCGGCAACCTGGGGAACCCATTTTTAGTAACAGATCTAGATGTGGGCAACCCGCCTGGAATTAGGTACCTCTCCTTAGATCGCTCTTTGAATAATGGATACATTGGAGCATAGTTCCTTCAACAATCTGCTTCGGAACGCTGCCTGGACTGCTGTCGGATAAATCAATAGCATACAAATCCGTGCCAATACCAAATGCCAGAATATAGCCACCACTTACACGTTCGCCTAGGGGAACCTCTGAACAAGCCCTGTCA
>PLSM01000080.1 GCA_003165075.1 Acidobacteriaceae bacterium
GAAGATTTTGCGGTGCGTTCGCACTACCTGGAGCGCAAGATAGCTCCGGCAGTCTACGCCTGAGAGGGCGTGGCCGGCCGGGGAGGAGCGTGGAATGATCGAAGTAAAAAAGCAGGACCGCGGTTTACTGCGGGTGGATACAGAGGAATGCAAAGGGTGTGGGCTGTGCGTCGAAGCCTGCCCGCCCAAGGTGATCGCCTTGAGCGAGCGGCTGAATCACTACGGTTATCGGACGGCCAACTACGCGGGTGCGGGCTGCACCGGATGCGGAATATGCTTTATGGTCTGTCCGGAGCCGGGGGCGATCACCGTGCTGCGAGCCGTGATTCATCCAGCGGTCGCGGGTGGCGGACTCGATGCAGCCATTGAGGGAGCGAATCCATGCGCAAGCAACTGATAAAGGGCAATGAAGCGATTGTAAAGAGCGCCATTCTGTCGGGCTGCCGCGCCTTCTATGGGTATCCCATAACGCCTGCCAGCGAGATCACTGAGGCTGCCGCGCTCTACATGCCGCAGACGGGAGGAGTTTTTCTGCAGGCTGAGAGCGAAGTGGCGGCCATCAATATGCTCTACGGTGCGGCATCGGCCGGAGTGCGCTGCATGACGGCCTCGAGCGGGCCTGGAATAAGCCTGATGCAGGAAGGCATCAGTTATATGGCGGGCGCTGAACTGCCCTGCGTGGTCGCGGACATCATGCGCGGCGGACCCGGCCTGGGAAACATTGGATCTGAGCAAAGCGACTACCACCAGGTAGTAAAGGGCGGTGGAAACGGCAACTACCGGACCATCGTGCTGGCGCCGCATTCCGCGCAAGAGATGGCTGACCTGACTGCGCTGGCCTTTGAGCTGGCGGACCGTTACAGAACTCCGGTCGTTGTGCTCGCCGATGGATTCGTCGGGCAAATGATGGAGCCGGTGGAGTTCCCGCAGATTGCGGTTGAGCCGTGTCTGCCGAATTGGGCTGTGGCGGGCACGGCCGCTACGCGGGGCAATCTAATTACGTCATTGCATATGGATAACGACGATCTGGAAGCACATGTTCGCAAGCTGGAGGCGAAGTATCAGAGAGCGGAGCGCGATGAGGCACGCGCTGAAAAATGGTACGCGGATGGGGCGGAAATTCTACTGGTCGGCTATGGAATTGTGGGCCGGATATTAAAGGCTGTGACCGCTGAGGCCCGTGCCGAGGGCATCAATGTGGGTGTACTGCGACCAATCACTCTTTATCCGTTTCCAAAGCTTCATTTCCAGCGACTGGCAAAGCGCGCCCGGGTTTTCGTGGTGGTTGAGATGAGCAATGGTCAGCTACTGGAAGATGTGCGGCTGGCGCTGAACGGGGTTCGGCCTGTGGAGTTTCTGAGTCGCGGGGGCGGAAATGTTCCGTCGCACGATGAGGTGCTGGCATTTGTGCGGCGGTTGGCACGGCAAACCCTGTCGAAAGTAGAGCCGGAAGAGGAGCGGATAGCCCATGTCTAGCGAATTGATTTCAGACTACTCTGTGGTCCATGCCAAGCCAAAGGCGTTCTATGAGAGGTATGAGCGCAAAGAGGAGTTGCAGCACCAGACGCACTTTTGTCCAGGGTGCGGGCATGGCAATGTGCACAAGATGCTGGCCCGGGCCATCGACGAATTAGGCATTCAGGACCGCACAATTCTAATCAGCCCCGTGGGCTGCTCGGTGTTTGCGTACTACTACTTTGATGTGGGTAATGTGCAGGCGGCGCATGGACGGGCTCCCGCTGTGGCCACGGCCGTGAAGCGCAGCCTGCCGGAAAGCATTGTCATCGGCTACCAGGGCGATGGAGATTTGTCTGCCATCGGGTCGGCAGAGATCCTGCACGCCGCGAATCGCGGCGAGAACATCACTGTAATCTTCGTCAACAACGCCATTTATAGCATGACCGGCGGACAGGTTGCGCCGACAACGCTCATTGGCCAGAAGAGCACGACCACTCCGGGCGGACGCAATCCAGCCAACGAAGGTTACCCGCTGCACGTTTGCGAATTGCTGGCCACACTTGAGGCCCCGGTCTACATCGAGCGCGTCGGGCTGGGAGATAACAAGCAGATTGTGCAGGCCACCCGGGCCATGCGGCGCGCCGTAGAGAACCAGGTGAAAGGGTTGGGCTTTTCGCTGATTGAAGTGTTATCGCCGTGCCCAACCATATGGAAGATGTCCCCGGTGGAAGCACAGCGCTGGGTAAAGGACGTAATGGAGAAGACCTATCCCCTGGGAGTGTTCAAAGATCGCACCAAAGAAGCGCATCCGTGGCCAAAGCCCGAACCGGCACCCGCGCTCAAAGAACTTCCGCGGATTCTCGGCGTTGATTACGAAGATGTACCGGAAGAGCCTTTGGCAAATCCGATCAATGCCGAAGATGTGGATCTTCATGTGAGAGTTGCGGGTTTCGGCGGGCAAGGGGTCCTATTGCTGGGTGAAGTGTTGGCGGATGCCGGGCTGGATGCCGGGTTGGAGGTTTCGTGGCTGCCGTCTTACGGACCGGAGATGCGGTCGGGTACTTCAAACTGTCACGTACGGTTAGCGCGACAGCCGATCGATTCGCCGTTGGTGACAGTGCCCAATGTGCTGGTGGCGATGAATGAGCCGTCGCTCAAGAAGTTCGATGCAAGTGTGCGTCCCGGTGGATGGGTGATCTACAACGGCGATACATTTCCTTCGGAATACGCGCGAGACGATGTGCACGTGCTGGCGCTTCCATTCACGCGCATGGCCGATGAGTTGGGCGATTCGCGAGTCGCCAATATGGTAATGCTGGGCGCGCTGCTGGAGATCACGGGAACTCTGCCTCAAGCCAGTATTGATGCTGCGTTGCGCCGGTTGGTGAAGAACCCAAAGTGGCTTGAACTGGACGAGCGAGCGCTGGCAAGGGGGCGAGAACTGTATCGAATTTCGTGCAATGAGGCAGGTCATGAATGCTTATGCGGATCCTAGCCTGATTGTGTAATTTGGCGGGCAGTATGTGCCGCTGCGCGAGGCCCGCGTAGGGATCCTAACGCATGCGCTGCAATATGGGACCGGTGTATTTGAGGGGATTCGAGCACATTGGAACGAGATGGAGGGATAGTCTCGGTTACGCGTGGAATACAACAGCTGTATTTCGATGCGACCCGAGGACATTTGGAAACTTACTTTAACTGGCTGACGCCAGTTTACCAATCGCGAATAAAGCACGACCAGGGACTGAATTAACTGGTTGGAATGAATGCCGGTTGAATAGATGGTCCAGTCGAAAGCGCTTGGTAGGCCGCTTCGGCCAAGGAGGAAGAGCGATGCTCACGACAACAAGAGTAGACAACGCGTATGACGTGGCCCTCGAGAACTTCGATACGGCGGCGGACGCACTGGGGCTCAATAACGATATTCGGGTGATGATCAAATATCCCGAGCGCATTCTCACCGTCACCGTGCCGGTGCGCATGGACGACGGGCATATTCACCGCTTTGAGGCTTATCGCGTCCAACACAGCATGGTGCGCGGACCCGCAAAGGGTGGCGTTCGCTACCACCCGCAGGTCACGCTGGATGAGGTGAAGGCCCTGGCCACGTGGATGACATGGAAGTGTGCGGTGGTGAATATTCCTTTTGGCGGCGCCAAGGGTGGAGTAACCTGCGACCCGAAGCACATGTCTCAGGGCGAATTGGAGCGGATGACGCGACGCTACACAAGTGCGATCCTCCCCTTGATTGGGCCTGACCAAGACATCCCTGCACCGGATGTTTATACGAATTCACAAACCATGGCGTGGATCATGGATACCTACAGCATGACCAAGGGGTATCCAATCCCTGGCGTGGTAACCGGAAAACCCATCAGCCTTGGTGGATCGCTAGGACGCAGCGAAGCGACCGGGCGCGGCGTATTCAACACTATCGAGTGCGCCTGTGAGCATTTGCGCAGGCAGCTGAAGGACACCACCGTGGCGGTGCAAGGGTTCGGAAACGCCGGTTCTGTTGCGGCACAGTTGCTGCATGAGGCCGGAGCCAAAGTGGTCTCTGTGAGTGACTCGACGGGCTGCATTTACAACCGAAATGGTCTGAACATTCCCGAGGTAATGCATATGAAGTTCCTTACCGGACATGTGTATGGATTCCCGGAAAG
The DNA here is from genome assembly GCA_003165075.1 of Acidobacteriaceae bacterium. GTDB lineage: Bacteria > Acidobacteriota > Terriglobia > Terriglobales > Acidobacteriaceae > Telmatobacter. The sequence goes on from PLSM01000080.1 coordinate 4,122, forward strand.
CGAGCCCATCAGCCCTGCTGAACAGTTGGCGTTGGAGTGCGAAATCCTTGTTCCTGCAGCGCTGGAGAATATCATTCACGCTGAGAATGCCACATCAGTGCGGGCAAGAATCATTGCCGAAGCGGCGAACGGCCCTCTCACACCCGCGGCAGACAGGATTCTGGAAGGCAAGGGAGTGTTCATAATTCCGGATATTCTTTGCAACGCTGGCGGAGTAACGGTCTCGTATTTTGAGTGGGTTCAGGATGAACAGCATTTATTCTGGGATGCACAGGATGTTTACAACCGCCTTGAACGCGTGATGAAAACAGCATTCCGGGATGTGTTGAAGATCCGCGATGAGCATAAAGTTCCGATGCGCATCGCCGCCAATATGCTCGGCGTTGGGCGCGTGGCAGAGGCCGTTCAGATCCGCGGCATCTATCCTTAAGCGTCGCGTGCGTGTAGGATGATTTCGATTCGCAGGAAGCGAATTACAGGGAATAGGCCATATCCAGCAAGGCGCGCAGTCGGCGGAACGAACGCAGGCTGCGTGCCTTGCTGAGCAGAAGGTCAAGTACACTCCTGCATTTGAAAGCTGCTAAGTGCTTTCTGCATGCAATACCAAATCCACGAAACTGTTCTGTGAGAGCGAGAGAGCAAATCCATGAGGAGAATGTTCGAATTCTTCGCGGTCATTCCGATAGGGTTGTTTCCGGTTGTGTTCATCCAAGCGCAGACCACTCGGGCACACCCTTCGGAACCGGCGCCAATTCGTGTGCTCCTTGTGGACGGACAGAGCGGAGGTATATATCACAACTGGAGATTGACGACTCCCGTGCTCCGTGAGGAATTGGAAGAAACTGGTCTGTTTCAAGTTACGGTGATGACTGCGCCGCCGGGCGATGGAAACTTCAGCGATTTCAAGCCGAAGCTCAGCAACTATCAGGTGATTGTGTTGAATTACGACTCTCCTGACTGGCCGGAGGAGCAGCGCTCGCAATTTGAGCGATTCGTCAACAATGGCGGCGGCTTGGTCGTCGTTCACGCTGCCGATAATGCATTTCCCAACTGGCGTGCCTATAACTTGATGATTGGAATTGGCGGATGGAGGGGAAGGAACGAACAAGCCGGTCCTCACTGGTATTTCAAGGAGGGCAAGCTCGTCTCAGATACAGCGCCGGGACTGGCTGGTAACCACGGCAACCGGCTTCCTTTCCAAATTGTGACCCGGCAACCCGAGCACCCGATCATGCGAGGCCTGCCGCCGGTTTGGATGCACGTGGCAGACGAGCTTTACGATTCCCTCCGCGGGCCCGGCGAAAACATGACCGTATTGGCGACTGCGCACTCCGACCCAAAGAACAAGGGAACCGGCCACGACGAGCCCGTGCTGATGGCTTTGCGGTACGGAAAAGGCCGAGTCTTTCACACCACGCTCGGCCACGATGTGGCAGCGTTGAGTTGCGTGGGATTCATCACCACCTTCCAGCGGGGCACGGAATGGGCTGCCACCGGGAAGGTGACACAAAGTGCGTATTCCGGTGAAGTGGGCCGCCGATTCCGGTGATGTGGGCCAGGGTCGGAGCGAAGCGACGCTGGTTGTTTTCTTACCTTAGCTGCGCGGCCCACATGAGTCAAGAAAAGGATAGATAAAACATTAATTAGCGTCATTTCGTTTCCGTCTTTTTGCATCATTCCGTTTCCATCTTGCCAAGTAACGGGATATTGGATTCCGTTGGATGTGGGCCATCATTCCGTTTCATGTGGGCCAGCATTATGGTGATGTGGGCCGCTGTTCCAGTGATGCGGGGCAGCCGGGGCTGCCCCGCTGGTTTCGGCATCAAGGCCTTGCTTGATTTCCTCTCTGCCATTGTTGTTCCATCCGCACTATCTTGGATCGAAGCGGCTCCCAGTAGCTTT
>PLSM01000124.1 GCA_003165075.1 Acidobacteriaceae bacterium
AGGTAACCCGCTGAGGCGGTCCCGGTTGTCAATGTGCCGTAACTCAACTAGTTCGCAAGGCACAGATGCGGTGGGGGTACTTCACTTGTCTATCCGGGTGGCCCGGGAAGAAGCCCTGGGCTGGGCAGGCGCCTTCGATACGGTTCGGACAGGGGTTTACGCGCATCGGTAATCGCGTGGAAATAAGGTGTATTTTCCGGCAAGAGCGGGTACCCCTAATATGTAATACAGTCGGGGAGTCGGTTTCGCGGGTTTGCGCGCCGGTATATTTGCTCGCTGCAGAAGCGAGACTCGCAGGTGTAACTCCTGGTATAAGTGGGGCTCACCCGTGGTGGGGTCAGATCGATAGGTCCTGGTATAGCTGGGAGGGCCAGAGAGGGGGCGCCACGGCTGCGCTGGGCGTCTGGTGAGGGATTATATGTCCGGGCGCGGCGGGCGCCCCCTACTAAGTTATCGTGGTGATCGCTGTGAGGATTTATCCAGTGAGGGGAGCATGATGGTTTATCTGGCTGTGAGGCTGCTCCTACGAACCGAAAGGTGAGGAGGGTGTTCTTGCTGTTGCTGTTGCTGTTGTTCTTGCTGTTGCTGTTGCTGTTGCTGTTGCTGTTCAGGTTCACGAAGTGAATTGGCTGCAGCAGTCGAACGAAGTGAGATCGGGTTCTGTCCGCGCACGCGGTAGTACTGCTGCTGATTCGTACCCCATCCACCTAAGTACAGTTAAAGCCCTAAGTACTTTATTGTGTCAGATTGATACGTGGCTGGACGTCAAGGTGATACGTGGCTGGACGTCAGGTTGATACGTGGGTGAACTTCACATTGATACGTGGCTAGGGCATCCACCCCACCCAAAAAGTGGGTGGGCCCCCACTCATTTCTTGGGGTGCCCCACATAATATTTGGGGTGATGCCACACCACCATTCTTGCATAATGTAAAAACCCCTGTGTTCATCATGGTTTCCGCCACCCCACCTGCAACTTTGTCATTCTTAGGAAGGGGTACACCGCTCCCCTTAGGAAGGGGCATCCTGACCCTTGCGAAGGGTAGCGTATGCTCCATGCCATGCCCCATCCAGTTGCTCAGGATGCCCCATGCCATGACCCATCCCATGCCCCATCGCATGGGGCATATCGTAACTGCCCCTCCCGTTACTTATGGGACAGGCGATGCTCTGCCACTCCAGCCATAAATCTATCTGACCTTGCCCTCCGAATGCGTATCTCTTTGCCGGCCGGATTTTGAGAATATTCATCATCCTCGTGGTTGTTGTGGTGGTGGGAATCGGCATAGGGGGGAGAGTCGCCTCTCCTCCCCTGCCACACCACCGGACATGCGGGTCCGCATCCGGCGGTTCGGTTGGATTGAGCTATTTCCCTGCAAACAATCGTGGAAGTCCGAGCGAGTCGAAGTAGACAACAGGAAAAGCGATATGCAACGCCGGGCTTTTCGCTATCCGCCAGGGGCCGTGAGAACTGCCTGCTGTTTGAGCAGCCAGCACCTTCTTTACCCCATGTGCGCATAGTTGTTTGTACCGCCGTCGCCCTCGTTTCCATTGTCTCCAGATCACGGATCGCAATCTGCGCCGTATCCATTGATCCAGATTCCTCAGCACCGAGGGAGTCTCGCAGAAGCCGAAGTAGCTCTTCCAGCCGCGTAAATAGCTGGACAGTTCCTTTGTCATTTGCGCGACACCTATTCCCCGAGTCCGGCCCGTAAGCCCCCGCACCTTCTGCTTAAACCGTGCAACGGCCTTCGCGGCTACCCTGCTGCTGCATCAGCCGTTGCACGCGCTGCTCATCTTCGTGTCCCTTCGCCATTAAAGCAGCTCACTAAGGGACACGTTTTGCGGGGGCAAGGTCAATCTTGAAAATAAATACCCGAAAAAACTCGCGAAATTTGGTTTTGCTCGGTACTACCTTACAGAGGAACCAAATGGACATCGAAACTCCACTGACGCCCCCGCCCTTCGTTGAGCAGCACAAGGTCGGCAACTTCTTTCTCTACAACAAGATCGACGCTCTCCTGCCGCTCTTCGGGCTGAAGGAAATTCCGCTCTTCACGACAGACGGGAAGCCGTCGCTGGTGTGGGGTACCGTTGACGGCGAGGAGAAGCTGGTGCAGGAGACGCGGCCCATCGAGTTGAACTCCAGCGACTTCCTCGTCATGCGCTGCATCGCCAAACATGAGAACGCCAATATCCTGCGCCTGATCAAGAAGGGCATGCTGAAGGAGGACCATCCCGCAGCGATCCGCGCCTGGATGTGGGTTTCCGAAGAAGAGATCGCCCGCGAGTGCGGCATCTCTCGCAGCACTGTGGCACGGTCACTGGAATCGTCAGGGGAGAGCAAGCTGGTCGGGAAGAAGGTAGGAACGGAGCAACGGCAGGTGGGTCAGGGATTCATCGACAGCCGGAACCGTGGGCACGACAGGAACGGCCACCCACTGTCGAAGTACAAGCGTATCAACCGCGACTTCCTGAGGACGATGGAGGATTATCTGCCCCACTACATGGAAGAGGTCGAAAAGGCGAAGAGGAAGAAGAGTCCCGACCTTGAGGTCATGGACGAGTACAAGCAGGAGATCGACCGTCTGTTGGCTCAGGAAATGCTTGAGGAGCAAAGGGCTGCATAACAATTGTCGAACTTAATTGGAGGCACTACCGTGGGACTGAAGGACGCACTGGTCATACTGCGGACGACGCAGAGCGACGCCGGGTACATCGAGAACACCAACGCTGAGATGCAGGCGCTGCTCGGTGTCAGCCACAACACATTTGACCGGTACATGCGCGATCTGATCGATATGGGTTACGTCACGCGCACCCAAGGCCAAGGCAAGGTCAGGACGGTGGTGGCCGGCAAGCCGCGTTCCACGCGTCTGTTCAAAGGATACGCTATAGGTGCGTTGCCGATCCTGCTCACGACCATAAAGTACCCCGAGGAGATGTACGCGCTGTACAACATCCCACCTCATTTACGCGATAGTTTCCTTCGTGAACTGGCTGACATCTACTTGAGCACGAAGCACGAGGTCTTCGATAACCACGGGTGCGCCCTTGAACCCCCTGCGGGCAACGACGACGGTGAGGACGATGAGGAATCCGAAGAGGAAGCATGACCCAGACGCACGCCGATCACCGATGGATAGATGTGACGACCTTTGAGGATTTGGAACGACAGGTGTAGTGCTTCGACTGCGATAAGTAAGCGCTCGGCGCTCAGCTTCCCTTTTGCGCCCTCGCTGCGCACGCGAGGCTACCAAGTTGGAACCGGCCTTTGTACCCTAGCCAATCCGCGCCGGTGGCGCCTGCCCCTGCTGGGGCTCCATCAGGGCCGCCCTGGGTTGAAGGCGCACTCGGGAGTTTTGACACTTCATCGCATCAGACAGCGGACATCTGTGGCCGTCACGACCGCTTCATCGAGGGCTTGCAGATTTCTCCGAATTCCTTGGAGCCGGCACTCAGAAGGCACCTTCGGCCAAAAACGACCTCCCACAAGGCTCTACAACGCGCCGCCGATGGGACGGTGGGCCTCCAGTACCCCGCCAAACTGTATCAGCGAGCCACTGCTCAGAGCCTGGGCCCGAATTGTTTGGTGTAATGCAGACTCATGTGATCGTCCAATGAGGTGCAAGGCTGGCAGAGGGCGGTTCTTCAATTACCCGAGGAAAAACTTCGGCGCTGTTAACACTCACGAACTGAAAACGGCACTCCCGCGAGTACCCCATAGAGTTGACCGAAGCGTGCGCGTGGAATCGCACTAGATTTGAACGTGGAACTTGGGGGTACGCAGCGAACCCAGGCCGTACTTGCCGGCGACGGGACAACCAGCGTCGCCGCACCAGCAGTTGTTGCAGATATTTAATTTATCCAGGTGCCAGCGGAATCGGCCACGCGGTTATACGGAAATGCCGGTTATGGTGATCAAGCCTTGGACTTGAGGTCGGTAAGTTCGCATGTATTTTTTGGAAAAATGCGAGGGAATACCCACGTTTTTACCTTCCCGACTGTAGATACAGGTAGGGGGAGGCAGTTGAGCATGGACCAGATGAATATCTTCGAGCAGCGCGACAACCGATCGCTGACTGGTCGCTCTGCTTAAATGCCTGCTGCCGCAATTCCATCTCGTAAGAGAGCCGAACAGTAATCATGGAAGGTATGAAGTGGACTTTTCCCGCGGCAACTTGATATCTCCAGGGGAGCTGGCGGAGACTCTGGGTCTCGCTGTCGCCACCCTTGCGGACTGGCGATCACAAGGGCGGGGTCCGGCATACTTTTCTGTGGGACGGAAAATCTGGTATCCGCGAGATCGGGTTGAGCAGTGGCTCCAAACGAAGTTGAAAGAGACAGGAGAAAATGGCGATACGCAGGCGCAACGGAATCTGGCATTACCGATTCAAGCTGGACGGCCGGGAGTACAGCGGCACCACAAGCTTGGCCGGCACCGCACGCAACGAGAGCGGCGCGAGGCAGCTTGAGGCGGAGCATCGCCAGGCCCTTCTGGAGGGACGGTCGCCATCTCGTCGCGTTGTCATCCGCCAGTTTATCGACGCCGCAAGGGAGTTTCTCGTTTGGGCTAAGGTGGAATACCGTGCACATCCAAACAGTTATCGTAGGATCGCGACGAGCCTTACCAGTGCCAAAGAGTTCTTTGGCAGATGCCCAGTTAGCACCATCTATGAGCGTGAGGTCGAGGCTTACAAGTTCTGGCGGTGTACGAAGCACGAGGTGGTTGATGTCACCGTTCGTCACGACCTCCATGCCCTGTCCACGTTCTTTCAGTACGCGATGAAGCAGCACTGGACTCGCGAGAACCCCATCCGGAAAGTGCAAATCCCGTCCGACGCGGATGCGGTTCGCATCCATGTCATCAGTCTTGAGGAGGAGCGGGAGTATTTCAAGCGTGCCGCCCGGAACAAGAATCTCTGCGATCTGGCCCGACTTATGCGGAACCAAGGGATGAGGCCAGACGAGGTCCTAGCCCTTCGCAAAGCGGACATCGACCTGGAACTCGGTCAACTCAAGATTGCATCTGGCAAAACCAAGGCAGCCAGACGGACCCTCGATCTGACAGCCGAGAGCCTCAGCATCTTGACGCGCCGGTGTCAAAGCCAGTCCGTTTGGGTCTTTCCTTCGGACCGCAAATCCGGGAAGCACCTGGTACGCATGAACGGTGCGCACGACACAGCAGTTGCTAAAACCAAGACACGGGATGCGCTCCACTTCGTCCTCTATGACTTCAGGCACACCTTTGCCACCCAGATGGCCCAAGCCGGGGTAGACCTTGCCACACTGGCAGCGATTCTCGGTCACGGCTCGATCCGCTGCGTCCAGAAGTATGTACACCCCACTGCCGAGCATAAGCAGCAAGCCATGCGCAAATTTGAGGAAAGTCTTTTGAAGATGGAAAGTGGAGGAACCGATCTAGGCGCGAGCACTGCGAACGATTCTGTGTCCGCTTTTTGTCCGCCTTCGGCGCCAATTGAGGCCGATTTCAGCCCATCGAGGGCGATCGAGAGCGATCCAGGACTCGATCCTAAACAGTTGAATTCAGAGGGGAACAAGCCGAAAGTTTGGAGGCGCGGGCCGGGATCGAACCGGCGCATAAAGGTTTTGCAGACCTCTCCCTTACCACTTGGGTACCGCGCCTTGGCAGGGCTGCCTCTATTTGAGTCTAATTCGCTCCAGACCGCCGTAGCCAACCCGGCTGGCGCCGGAGGGCGGATTGGAGCGGGAGACGGGATTTGAACCCGCGACCCTTGCCTTGGCAAGGCAATGCTCTACCACTGAGCTACTCCCGCTTGCTGCAAACCTGAGTATACCGGGAGGCCGAAATCCGGTCAAACCGCAGCCGGTGTCCCGCTCTCCTGGGTCCGGGGCGCACCCGGCGCATGGTTAGACATGGACCTGTCTTCAACCCGCACAATCTCCCCATCGCGCATGTACAAGATGCGGCTGGCAATGGCTGCCGCATCGGGATTGTGGGTAATCATCAGCGTGGTCTGGCCAAGCTCGCGATTCGACCGCAGCAGCATCTGCAGCACGGCGTCGGAGTTCTTGGTATCCAAGTTACCGGTGGGCTCGTCTGCCAGCACGATTGCCGGCCGCGTGATCAGCGCGCGGGCTATTGCCACCCGCTGCTGTTCGCCGCCGCTCAACTCGGAGGGCCGGTGCATCAATCGCCCCTGGATCGACAACAGGTCGCTCAAGTGGTCAAGATACGCGCGGTCCAGCGGTTCCTTGCGTCCACTCACGTCGTACGCGATCTCGATATTGCCCATGGCCGAGAGCGTGGGTAGCAGGTTGAACTTCTGGAAGACGAAACCGATACGGTGTTTGCGCAACCGAGTGCGCTCGCCGTCCGTCAGGCTGGCAAAATCAATTCCATCTATTACCACCCGCCCTTCAGTGGCTCTGGTGAGGCCGCCCAGCAGGTAGAACAGGGTGGATTTGCCCGATCCCGAAGGCCCCACGATGGCTACAAACTCGCCTGCATTCACTGCAAACGAAACGCTACGCACTGCGGAGACCTGGATGCGCCCTGCAGCATAAACCTTGCTCAGGTTTTCAGCGAGAATGATGGGCTTTGAGGGTTCAGGCTGCACATACCTATTGTAAATGCGGCGCCTGCCCGGCCCTTCCCTTAGAATAGGGAGTGCAACAAACCTAATCCAGGATTCCCCGCTCATGACTGCTGAACTGAAATCATCGCTCGTCGCCTCCATTCAAGCGTCAGCCGCGCAGGCCGGTCTCACCCTGCTTTCCGCCACCGCGGGCATCGACTACCACGGCCAGTCCACGGCTGTCTTCCAGCTTGGCCTTCCGGGCGATGCCACCCGTTCGCTGCAACTGGAGTTGAGCGAGACATTCGAATTCGACAAGCCGCACCTGTTGCCGGAGATGGCGGCTCACCTGGCCGCTGAAGCCAGGCGGCTGCGCAATCCCCGCCCTGAGTGCTACGTCACCCTCGGCGGTCTTCCCATTGCCTTTGGCAAGTTCCAATGGCCGTTTCATCTCTCAACTTCCGGGGCGGATACCTATATCGTCCACGGCGAGATCAACCTGGCCGACGGCGGCACACTCAACCTCCACGCCAAAATAGCCGCATCCGTCACCGTCACCTTTGCTCAGATTGTGCCGGCCATGGAGCAGCCCTATGCCGAGACCTTCGTCTACAACGCCATCCGCAAGACTGTCGACCTGGGCCAGTTGGAGTTCCTCAAGTCCGGAAATCGCCAGCCGGTTCCGGTGACTACCCGCTACTACAGTCGCTGGCAAAAGAAGTTTCTCTTTACCGAGACCAATGATAAGGAACGGCTGGAATACCTCTTGCGGAAGGTCTACTGGCTCTCCGGAGTGCTGGGCCAGAGCCGGCCGGTATGGATCGCCGACCCGCGCGATGCGCAGTACCTGAACACCACCGAAGCCGACCTGCTCCGCATGGTCGGCAACGAGACCGGCGATAAACTGATGGTTCTGAATGGGGAATTTGCCTCTGCAACTCCGCTGCTGATGGAGCGCGCGCCCGAGTTCCAGGCCGCCCTGGAAGCCGCGTTGAACTTCACCAAGCCGCAATTCAACGAGTCCATGCGCTCCGGCCAGGCAAATATGTAGCCGAGCGCAAGCCGCTTAGAGCACCGCCCCGCAGGCAGAGCAGAAGCGCACCCCCGGCGGATTGGTTTGCTGGCAGTGAGGACAGGCAGTCAATGTCCCCGGCTGCGCCCCGGGCGGCACGTTCACCATCATGTTCACTGGCCATCCCCACGCCGGAGGAACGCTCATCCCCAGTGCCGCGGCGATCCCCGCAGCCTGGATGGCGTTGAACTCCCGCACCCGTCCGGGCATGAAGAAGCATTCGACAATCCCGAGGAACGTAGTGACGCCGGTCCAGAAGAAGCACAGATAAAGAATTCCCAGGCCAGTCCGTCGCAGATAGAAGTGATGAATGCCGAAGGTGCCCAGAAACAGCGCCAACAGGATGCCCACCACCTCGTCGCGGCGCACAGCCTCGTATTGCTGATAGAAAACCGCCTGTACATTGGGATACGGGACGCTGCTCATTCGGCCTCTCCTCACGGATTATGCATTCTGTTGTGCACTTCAAGATACGCTAGCAGCCCGCGCCCGGTTCCCTGCCGCAACGGACCACCGCCGCGCCGCATCTTTGGGGCGTACTTCTGTTGCCAAGAGGCGGAATCGAGCATCTCAATCCGCCACCGGAATGCCTTAGCATTAGAGATGTTATGACTACTCCATCCGCTTCTTCCAGCGGCACCTTTCTTATTGGCGGCGATCTGCCTGTGCACCGCCTCGGCTATGGCACCATGCGCTTGGTAGGTGAAGGCGCCTGGGGTGAACCCAGCGACCCCATCGAAGCCTGTCTTGTCCTTCGCCGCGCTGTCGATATGGGTGTAACCCTCATCGATACCGCCGATGCCTACGGCCCCCAGATCGCCGAATTGCTCATCGCCGCAGCTCTCTACCCCTATCCCCCGGGTCTCGTCATCACCACCAAGGGCGGTGTCACTCGCCAGGGCCCGACCCGGACTGAGTACGTGGGCCGCGCCGGCTACATCATTCAGTGTGTGGAAATGAGTCTGCGCCGCCTGCGCCTGGAGCGTATCGACCTCTACCAGCTGCACCGCTTCGATCCCCGTACCCCCGTAGAAGAGACCATGGGCGCCCTCAAGCAGATGCAGGACGAGGGCAAGATCCTCCACATCGGCCTTAGCGAAGTCACCCTGCCTCAGATCGAGGAGGCCCGGAAGATCGCTCCCATCGTCACGGTCCAGAATCGATACAGTTTGGCCGACCGTCGCCACGAAAAGGTCCTCGCGGGTTGCCAGCGGCAAGGCATCGGCTTTATCCCCTGGTATCCGCTCGCCGCCGGAAAACTTCTCAACTCCCACAACCCCCTGGCCAAAACGCTTGCCGAGATCGCCGCCCGCCACTCGGCCACTCCGGCCCAACTCTCGCTGGCCTGGCTCCTTCACCGCTCCCCGGTAATGCTTCCCATTCCCGGCACCTCGCGAGTGGCGCATCTCGAGGAGAACGTTGCCGCGGCCGAGCTGCACCTGGGCATGGACGAATGGGCAGAAATCGACGCGGTGGCGGAATCTTAATCAGCGCGCCGCATTCACCGCAGTCTCCTGCGCTTTCGTGGCGCCTTTACTCCACCGCGTTTGTCGCAATCACGTCGCGGTACCACTCTGCGCTTAGCTTGGGCGTGCGCTTCTGGGTCTTGAAGTCCACATAATGAATCCCAAACCGTTTGCTGTAACCATCGGCCCACTCAAAGTTGTCCAGCAAGCTCCACAGGAAGTAGCCCTTGATCGGATAGCCCTCCACCGCCACTCTGTGCAGCTGTGTCAGGTGGTTGCGCAGATACATCACGCGATCGGTGTCTTCCACCCGGCCCGCGGGTGTCAGCACATCGTCTGAAGAGCAGCCGTTCTCGGTAATGTAAATGCCCTTGGGCTTCCACAGATCCGTCACATTGCGCACCCCCCAGTAGATGCACTCCGGGCCGATCGTGAGCCACGGCGAAGCCATGTGCGGGTACGAAGTCGGATTCTCCTCCAGCGCCCAACCCTTGGCGGATCCATCGGCGCGCACATACTGCGGCGTGTAGATGTTCAGGCCCACAAAATCCAGCGCACTGCCGATGACCTTCATATCGCCCGGCTCCACCTTGGGAGCGTTCGAGCCCTCCTGTTCCAGGTAGCTGTCGATGTATTTGCCTTCCATCAGCGCGGTCAGGAAAGGCGCATTGCCTTCGCGCGTGGCCCGCCGCGCAGCCTCAATATGCTCCCGGCTTTCGATTACCGGCACGTAGACGTTGGCGTTCTCTGCCAGTCCCACCTCGGTCCCACTCGGAGTGTTGGCACGGATCGCCCCCACCGCCAGGCCGTGCGCCAGAATCCCGTGGTGGCGCACCTGGTTGGCCTCCTTGTCAGGCAACTTCAGGCCCGGCGCAAACTGGCCCACGCGATAGCCCAGGTCGGTGAAGCATGCGAACTCGTTCGTGGTCATGAAGTGGTGCACACGATCGCCCAGCCGCCGGGTCGCGTACGCGGCGTAGTCGGCAAAAGCCTTCGCTGTATCGCGCGACTGCCAGCCTCCGGGTAAAGCCTGGGGCAGGTCCCAATGGAAGAGCGTGATGTACGGCGTGATGTTGTTGGCCAGCAGCTCATCTACGACGCGCTGATAATAATCCATGCCCTTCGCATTGGGTTGCCCCGTACCGTTGGGAAAGATGCGCGACCATGAGAGCGACATGCGGTAGGTGCTCACGCCCAGGTTGTGCAGCAGCTTCACGTCCTCTTTGTAGAGGTGATAGGAATCGTCTGCGACGTCGCCCGTGTCTCCCCGGTAGGTCTTGCCCGGCGTGTGCGAGAAGACATCCCAATTCGACGCGCCTCGTCCGTCGTCCCGTGCCCCGCCTTCAATCTGGTAAGCAGCCGTAGCGCAGCCCCACTTGAAGCCTTTTGGATAGTGCAGCGTGGTCGGCTCGGGATCGCCCAAGGCGAACCTGGGCAAAGCGGCGCCGGCATAGACCACCGCGGCTGTCGCGGCGACAGTCTTGCCGAATTGGCGACGAGTGATGTGCTTCATGGGCAAATCTACCTTTCTCATGAGCAGAACGAAACGCACGCGCAAACATGGAGTGCGCGGGCTTCCTCCTCTGCCGAATCAACCGGCGATTATAGCTGACTTTAATAATGCTGCGTCGCGCTGAAGCCCACCTCTTCGTAAGTGTCCATGCCCGCTACTTTGCGCGTTGTCCTCGTCACCCGTGCATCCGTCCCGTCCAGCCTATAATTCTTGCGCCGGGAGAGTGATGGATGACGAGAACCTGTGTGATGACGCTTCTGATAACGGCGGTATTGTGTTCCGCACAGCAGCCCGTGAGTTGGAAGCATCTCTCCTCGGCCACCGGCGATCTCCCCGTTCCCAACCATGGAACCGAGCAAACGTCCCTGACCGTGGCCGATTTCGGCCATGACGGCCATCCTGGCTTCGTCGTCACCGAACGCACCGCCCCGGACTCGGTGGTTCTTTACCGCCATATCGGCAGCTCCTGGACCCGTTCCGTGATCGAACCCGAACCGCTGCACATCGAAGCGGGCGGTGTGGCCATGGACGTGGATGGCGACGGCAACCTCGACTACATAGCCGCGGGCGATTTCAAAAGCAACGAAATCTGGTGGTGGCGCAATCCCTATCCCCACATGGATCAGCCGTGGCAGCGCCACACCATCAAGCACTCCGGAGCCGCCAAGCACCACGACCAGGTGGCCGCCGATCTTGATCAGTGCGGCAAGCCTGAAGTCGTCTTCTGGAATCAGGACGCACACAGTCTTTTCATTGCCAAGATGCCACCTGACCCGCTCCATGCCGATGCTTGGCCCCTCACCGAGGTCTATCGCTACAGCACCGACAGCCAGCCCGAGCAACTCGGCAAATCGCCGGACTGGAAGGGCATCAACGAGCACGAGGGGCTCGCCGTCATCGACGTGGACGGAGACGGCAAGCTCGATATTGTTGCCGGTGGACGCTGGTTCCGCAACCTGGGCGGCCTGAAGTTCGAAGAGAATCTCATCGATCCGCGTTATTCCTTCTCCCGCGCGGCGGCGGGCAAGCTCATCCACGGCAGCGCCCGCCCGCAGGTGGTCTTCGTCGTCGGCGACGGAGAAGGACCGCTCAACATGTATGAGTGGGTCAAGGGCACATGGATTGCGCACAAAATCGCCGACATCCACTTTGGCCATAACTTGCAAATCGCCGACTTCGACGGCGACGGCAATCTCGACATTTTTTGCGCCGAGCAGCGGCTGGATGGCGCCAATCCGCAATCGAAGGCTTACATCTTCTATGGAGATGGCAAGGGAAACTTCACTCCGTCGGTGGTCGCCGAAGGGCTCGACTTCCACGAAGCCAAGGTCGTCGATCTCAACGGCGATGGGCGTCCCGATATTGTCTCCAAACCCTATAATTACGGATCGCCGAGAGTCGATATCTTCATCAACCAAGGGTCGAAAGGAACGGCCCAGTGATGAACAGCCCCGCCATCACGCGCAGAGAATTTGTGGCCAGCTTCGTCGCCGCGGCCACCATTCCGCCGCTGTCGTCGTTCGCTTCGGTGCCTGGAGTCGACGTGGGCCTTGAACTCTACAGCCTGCGCGCCGGCATGAAGACCGATGTTCCGGGCACTCTCTCCCGTGTCAGGCAAATGGGATTTCGACACGTTGAAGTTCCAGCCTTCTATGGGCTCAGCGCCGCTCAATTCCGTCGCGCCCTTGACGCCGTGGGATTGAAAGCAACCGCTCTTGTGGCGCCTTACGACGATCTGCAAAAGGACATTGAAAAAGTCCAGCACGACTTGGCCACCCTGGGCGCACGCTGGGCCATTCTGCCCTGGATTCCGCATGGCGACCGCTTCGAACGAGCCGACGTGGAGCGCTCGTCGAAAGACATGAACGCCTGGGCTGCGACGCTTTCAGCAAGCGGATTTCGCTTCGCCTATCATCCACATGGCTATGAGTTCTATCCGGCGCCAGAGGGCACACTCTTCGACCTGCTCGCCGCATCCACTGACTCCGGCACGGTGAAGTTTCAACTCGACACCTTCTGGATCGTTTGGCCGGGGCAGGATTGCGTGAAGCTGATGCGTCGCTACCCCGGCCGCTTCCGCCTGCTTCATCTGAAAGACCTGCGTAAAGGCGTCCCGACCGGCGATTTGCACGGAACCGCACCCGAGGCCGACAGTGTGGCCCTTGGCGAAGGTGTTGTGCCTTTTAGAGAAATCCTCACTCTGGCAAAGCAGCAGGGATGCGAGAGGTACTACATTGAGGATGAAAGCTCTGATGCAGCCGCCCAGATTCCGCGCAGCCTGAGATTTCTTGCAGCCTTGCACTTCTAGCGAAAGCGGGATCCGGCTCGTTGTGTCCAAGCCTGCAATCCCGCTTCCAAACCGAGTTACATTTCCTTCACGCCTTCGACAAACGCCTTTAGCTTGCGGCTGCGCGAGGGATGCCGCAGCTTGCGCAGAGCCTTCGCTTCGATCTGGCGAATGCGCTCGCGCGTCACCTGGAAGCTCTGCCCTACCTCTTCCAGCGTGTGCTCGGAGCCATCTTCAAGGCCAAACCTCATCTTGATGACGCGCTCCTCGCGCGGCGTGAGCGTGCGCAACACCTGCGAAGTGTACTCCTTCAGGTTCACGCTGATCACCGCCTCGGAGGGCGAAACCGCCTGCCG
>PLSM01000082.1 GCA_003165075.1 Acidobacteriaceae bacterium
TGCCAAGTCCCACAAACCAGCGGAACAGCAGTTTGTAGTCGATCTGCTCGACCAGCAACCGCTCTGAACGCACTGAGTAGAACACCTGCAACAACAGCGCTCGCAGAATATACTCCGGTGCAATCGATGGACGGCCGGAGTCGGCATACAACGCATCGAACTCCGGGCTCAACGTCTGCAACACCGCATCCGTCAGCTTCCGAACTGCCCGCAATGGATGATCCTGAGGCACACGCTGCTCCAACAATACATAGCTGAACATCCCGTCTTGAATCCGCTCGTCGCCACGCATGTCTTTAAGACGAATTACTTCTCACCCCAGATGAAAAGCGGTACCTATTTCAACAAGTTCCTAGTGACGAGACATCAGGAGGAGATGAGATCCACGACGCATGGGATTGATTTTGAAGAGGAGTTTCGTGCCTTTGTTCAGCGGGAGGCGCAGAAGGCAGGGGACATCTTTGTCCCCACAGGAACGAGGCCTGACCTAAGCTGCCGGTAGTTTAGTCCGGGTCTACAGATTGCCAAGAACGCGGCTGGAGTCCGGCCACATTGGTACGCATGGTAGCCCGGTACGGACACCTTTCTCTGAGTGATTCGAGGGGAGCGGTGGAGAGTATCAGCGGAAGCGGAATTGAAATGGAGTGCGCACCGTCACTTTCGACGCCGCGAAAATGCGGCACTTCGATCATGGCTATGCCGTCACCTCGCACAGTTCCCAAGGGCTTACCGCAGACCGGGTATTGGTGAACATGGACACAAACGTCCACCCGGAACTCATCAATACACGCTTCGCCTACGTCTCCGTATCCCGTGCTTCCGAGGACGTGCGGATTTACACCAACGACATCGCTGTCCTAGGTGAACGGTACGCACCAAGTACGCGGTCAGAGAACCTTGAGACAGGCCTCAGAGCCTCGGCGTATGATTCAGCTATTCCGGGGATGTCATTTTCAACGTGCCCCGTCGAAGAGACGGTTATCGTGTATCTATGCTCTAACGGAACGCTTCGTTTTCTTGAGCGACCACCGGACCCGCTCTGCGATGAAACTTGCGAAGGGTCTTGCGTCCACCTCAATGCTCGCACGATCCAGAGCCTTCAAATACTCTGTGCGGTCTTCAACGCGAACCACCGTCCACGGATACCCGCCCGAAGCGAGCAATACATTCATCAGGAAGCGGGCCATGCGGCCGTTGCCATCGGGATACGGATGAATATATCCAAAGAGCCAATGACCGAGCACAGCACGAACAGATGGCTCCGGTTCCGCTTCGATCAAATCGAACAGTGCGGGCATGGCATCGCGCACAGCCTCCCAACGCGGTGGAGCGTACCTGGAATTTCGTAGGTAAACGGCGTCATTCCGATAACCAGCTAGGGCGGATGCCGGGATCAGACCGGAAACAACGCATGGCTCAAAAAGTTCTCTGTACCATTCCCTGTGATCCATTCTGGTAATCGCTCCAGCATTCTCGCCAGCGAGCACTTTGGACACGGTTCCCTTCACTTTTTGAAAAGCTTGCCAATACCCACGCGCAGCCAGTGCATCTCGGCTTTGCCGGTCTGCTTCGTGATGCGCCGGGTCCCATGCCCCGGACATGACCCTCTCGATCAACTCAGGGCTGACGCGGTAACCTTCGATAGACAGCGAATGATAGGCATCGCTCTGGTAAATCTCATCGACAAAATCCAGATATGCCGTCTGATTTTTGGGCAACCCAGGTGGTTTAGGAAAACTCTCAAGCACGGCATCCCGCACTGCTGACCAGATAGCCTGAAGCCTGCCAACGATGGGCGCTTCTGTAGCCCCGCCTATTGCGAATACACGCTGCGCAACTTCAAACGGGTCTGTTTCGCGAACGTCGTATCCTGCTGCCTTCATCGCCGAAAGAATCTCACCAGCCTGTTCCGCGCGGCCGATACGACGCAAGGCACCTGCAAGACGGCCGGCGATAGCAGAGTGCCCGCCATCCAATAGAGGTCTGAGCAGTTCAGATGCGTCGCGGATGGCCGCCAAGACGACTTGGGTTTCAATCGGGTTGCGAATAAAAAAAGATTCCGGAACACGGATCAACGCTACGGCAGGAGAAAGCATCCGCAGGCCATTGCGGACGATCAAGTCATTGCGTGATGGGAATTGCTGCTCCTTCAGGTCGTAAAGCGACGTCCGAAAGAGCAGCTCGATTGTGTTGTTGTGGCCTTTCGGGCTGCAAATGATTGCCCGAGACGGAATAATGGTGTTTTCTGCATGGAGCAGAAGCGATTGTTCCGCTGAAAGATGCCAGTCCCTCCCGAAACGTTTATTGCAATATCGGGCGCAAAACTCCCAGAAGGATGTGAACCACGGTGTGCAGTTTCCGGGCCGTACGCCAGGACTGGCTGAGATCAGCCAGCCTTTCATGACGGCTTGCATGAATCCATGTTTCAGCAGCCGGTCTCGATGAACCCGACTCAATTCGCTCGATTGAAAGACACGACGCCCGCCCTTCTGCAGTTCCTGGAGAACGCCCAGAGATGCCGCCAATTTTTCGTTCGGTGTCGCCATTTGTGCCTGTCCCGTTGCGGGCGAATATAAGTTTATAGAGCCGTGCTATCGCAAGTATATACTGACGCGCGATTACAAGTACATTGTGCTGTATGGATGCAAGTGTTTTTGGCGGACAACCTGGGACTGCTTGCTAATATTCGACCCTACATGGAGCAAAGCTGATGCAGCAACGAAAAGTGGCCCAGTTTGAGGTTTGCCTACTGCTCGCCTGGAATCCGCCTGGGGGCGCACGGACACTCACTGCGCGCTAATGCCTGTTAGCAGCGAGCGACTTCCCAGTAGCCTTGATCGGCAAGATTCGGGAGCTTCCCAGGTCCTAAAATCCGGACATTGGGAGGCAGGCGGCCGGCATCGATCAATTTTTTTGTCGCTCCCGGCCTGACGGTTTGCATCATACAGGTGAGGGGAACACTATGCCTCAGAGTTCGCACGATCAAGCCGCAGAACTTCACAATCTGGCATCCCACGCACACGCCGTCGCAGCAGTCGCTCACGGCAAAGCAGATCATCGAACCGCTCACGAACTCAGCAAGCAGGCTTACGAGCTCTCTCGGAATGCCCTGAAGCACTCCGAGCAACTCGATACAGCAGCGGCTGAGTCTACCAAAGCGGAAACAGGAAAAGGCGAGAAAGTAGAAGCTGCGCGTATTGTCCGCCCAGGACTTCCCGGTTAGCCAACTCAGCCAGCGTCTTCTTCAGACTGGCTACAACTTCCACATCGAGAGCTTTCGCCGGGCGCCCCGCTTTTTGGACCTGGGATCGGAGGGTGCTCAATTGTAACGCACGAAAATCACGCGGTCAGAGCTTTGGTAAAGGATTCACTACACTGGGAGAATCCAGGCCGGAGGAATCAATATGACGAAGCTTACCTACGCGAAGCGGGAGAACCTTTCCAAGGGCGAATTCGTGTTTCCCGAAACCCGCCGCTATCCGATCGAAGACGCCGCCCACGCCCGCGATGCCCTGGCCCGGTCCAGTGGAAAGCCCGAGCACGCCGCAGTGGTGACGGCAGTACGGCGAAAGTATCCGGAGATCGACATCGAGAAGTAGAAGGACCGGGAAACAGGGGCCAGGGTTGTGGTGGTTGGAGTGGGTTCAGGCCGTGGATGAATCCCAGGAAAGAGATGGGAATTGGGTACGCAATGAAGTCGCGCTCGGACCTCCGCAGGCGCGACCTTGTCGTCGCGGCTACGGTAGGATTGCCTCAATCTGTGCCTCGGCGCTCAGGCTGGGACGTCCTCGATGAGTGCGTTGGGCTGTTCTCGCTAGCAGAGATTTGGCTCTGGCTTTACCTGTCATTTGGAGATCGCTAATTCGGTAAAGGCCGCTCAGCGTGATCGATGACCAGAACCTCGACCGGAGCTTTTGTCGGTTTCAGTTTCAGGCCAAGCTGTTCCTGAAGAACCGTAAAAATCGAGGGCTCCTCGTCAACCGGGGGTGCATCGGCGGCCGAAGGCCGCGGATACCCAACTCAGCCGGCGCTTGATGCCTCTGCACCCGCTCAGACCGATTCAAAGTACATAGCCTTCCATGAGGGCGGCTTCCTTCAAGTCGCTGTATCAGAAGCGCCCCTCTCAGAGCATGCAGCTGCGCAATGTTGCGTGGCGGGGCGCTCCAGATAATGGAATGGTCCGTCGCCTTCCAATGCTAATTGTGGCAGCCTAGTAGGCAGAATAGGAGGAACGTTCCATGAAAGCACATGTTTGCGGCATCGATATCGGCAAGACAGTCTTTCATTTAGTCGGGTTGAGTAAGGAAGGCCAAATCGTTGCCAAGAGGCGCTTCACGCGGAAGCAGCTCGTCATCCATACAGCAAACATGCCTACCTGTTTGATTGGCATGGAGGCTTGTCCCGGTGCCCACTACCTGGCACGTGTTCTCACGGCACAGGGGCACGAAGTGAAACTCATGCCTGCCGAGTACGTTAGGCCGTTTGTCAAATCGAACAAGAACGACTACATCGACGCGGAAGCTATCGCAGAAGCTGTGCAACGGCCCACGATGCGATTTGTCCCTATCAAGACCGAAGCCCAGCTTGATCTCCAGGCCTTGCACCGTGTGCGTGATCGCTGGATGGGGCGACGGACCGCCGTAATCAACCAGATCCGGGGATTCTTACTGGAACACGGTATTACCATTGCTGTGGGCCCAGCACATCTTAAGCGACAGATTCCTTCCATTCTCGAAGACGCAGATAATCTGCTTTCGCCGCGTATGCGAGCGCTTCTGGTCGAGCTTCGAGACGAGTGGGAGAAGCTGGAGACGCAGATCGAAGAAATCGACCGAGAGTTTTCTCAAGCGGTTAAGCAAGAAGAGAACTGCCGGCGCTTGCTCACCATCCCCGGGATCGGACCACTCACAGCGACTGCGCTCACCGCCGCGATCGGAAATGCTACGGCATTCCACAAAAGCCGCGACCTGGCGGCGTGGCTTGGCCTGGTTCCGCGCCAGCACTCAACAGGCGGCAAATCAAGACTTCTCGGCATTAGCAAGCGTGGCAATCCTTATCTTCGGCGGCTTTTCATCCACGGGGGTAGAGCCGTCGTCGCACGCGCGAAACGCGAAAATCACACATTCGGCAATTGGCTTGATCAACTCGAAGCGAGATCCCCACGGAATGCAGTCGTCGTTGCCATGGCCAACAAGCTCGCACGAATCGCCTGGGCGGTACTGACCCGAGGCCAGGATTATCGTGCGACAGCCTGCCCGTGAGGAAAAGATGGAAATCGCGCGGCGATTCCCACTTTCCCTCACGACGACGGCGACTACGACTTATCACCAGGTTTGCACGCAGATTCGATGATGGCTGAACAGGTCCACCCGGCCCACCTCAATCCTTCAGTGCTGTACGGTCTGAACTCGAGACCACCCAGATAATTAGGAGAGCGAGGGCGCGGATTCCATCATGGCTCGAAGCAGATTCATCGCTTCACGCAGAAGCCGTATACATAGAAGCAGACCGCTTCTGCCATCAAAGATTTTGCTTGCAATCAGGCGACGGACCATACATACAGCACTAAGACTTTTCGGTACTGATCCCGCCATAGAGCATCTTTAAGGCAAAAAACAACTGACGCCGGTCTAGATCCATTTCACTATGTCACTTGTTCTTATTCTTCTCACGTCTCATGATGTCTGCCGTTGCATAGGTAACCATTTCGGAATAGGCCTTAAACACCCAATTGGGGATACAAGCGCGCGCCGATGAAGACCAGAACGATCGTGGTGGCCAGGATGACGGCATAGTCAAGACCGAGGCCGAAACTGCTCGCGCTGCCTGCCAGCATCGAGGTTCGCAGTGCATCGACGACATAGGTCAGCGGATTCAGATGAGAAATGACCTTGAGCCACGTGGGCATGATGGTGGTGGGATAAATCGCGTTACTTGCAAAGAACAGCGGCATCGTGAGCACCTGACCGACGCCCATAAAGCGTTCCCGCGTCTTGACAATGCAGGCAATGACCAGCGAAAACGTCGAGAACAGCGTGGCGGCAAGCACCACGACGACAAATACGTTGAGCAACGCGAGCGGACTCCAATTCAGCCTGACCCCTAGCAGCAGCGACAGGCCGTAAACCACAATGGCCTGCGAAAGGGTTCGGATACCCGCGGAAAAGCCTTTGCCGAGCACAAGCGCCGCGCGCGGAGTTGGACTGACGAGAAACTTCTGGACGATCCCGAGGTCGCGCTCCCAGATGACGTTGATGCCGTAAAAGATAGCCACGAAGAGAACGCTTTGCGCCAGGATGCCCGGGGCAATGAAGTCCAGATAGGGAACATTGCCTGTATGCATCATCCCGCTGCGCGCGAACACCTGGCCAAAGATGAGCAACCAGAGCGCGGGCTGAAGAGCGCGCGTAATGAGTTCGGTGAAATCGTGTCGCAGCTTACGCAACTCGAATTCGGTGATGACGAACGTCTTGCCGACGAAGCTGATCAACGAATGAATGAATGCAGTCGTCATAGGGTGGAGTTATCCAAGCCGTTGTTCCGTTGTTCGTTCGGCCGATACGTCGCGGAAGGAGCCACCAGAATCGATGGTGATGCCGGCATAATGCACAAAGACCTCATCCAGCGTGTGGCTGCCGGCGCCCAGCGAGGCCTCTAGTTCCTTCAAGGTGCCAAGCGCAGCCAGTTTGCCCATGTGCATGATCGCGATCCGATCGCAATGGCTCTCGGCATCCTCCAGGTAATGTGTGGTCAGGAACAGCGTAGTACCGTAGTTGGTCCGCAGATCGACGAGATGTTTCCAGACAGCGTCGCGCGCAATGGGGTCCAATCCGACGGTCGGCTCATCGAGAAACAGCACGCGTGGCCGATGCAGGGTGGCCTGGGCGATTTCCAGACGGCGAACCATGCCGCCGGAGTATTGGCCCACCATCCGGCCTGCTTCGGCAGTCAGGCCTACGAACTCCAGTTGTTCACGGATGCGCGCCTCTTGCTCGCCGTGCGGAATGTCATAGAGTTTGGCGAAGATGAGCAGGTTCTCGTAGCCGGTAAGAGAGCCGTCTACCGAGACCGCCTGCGGCACATAACCGATAGCGCGGCGAACCTCGACCGGCTGCCTCGTAATGGAGAAACCGCCGACACGGGCCTCACCCGAGGTTGGCGGCAAGAGCGTGGTGAGCATCTTGATGGTGGTGCTCTTGCCGGCTCCGTTGGAGCCGAGCAAGCCAAACACCTCGCCGGCATTGGCAGTCATGGATAAAGAGTCAACCGCTGTGAATGCACCGAAGCGGCGTGTAAGAGTTTCTATTTCAACAATCGGACTAGACACCGCTCAATTGTAAGCAGCCGGCGAATGCGCAAACGGGTCAAAATCGCACACATTCTCTACTGGCTTGCGCTGAACTCAGGCATGGCGCAGCGATCCAGGATCTTGAGATATTGAGCGAGTGGTGCCAGGATTACTGGTCCTTCTCGCGCGCATCCGCTCTGTTGCAAGGCGGCCTGCGCCTCATCATCCTGCTGATCGCCGCTCCAGCCGCAATGCCTGCCGCGAATGCTGCCGCAACGGTTTCAAACGGATGCCTTTGTACTCGCTTTCTTGTGTCATCGAGAAGCTCTGCGGCGGCATGGCTGCCATGTTTTGCAACACGCCGCGCTGCTTCGCCACCATCCTCAAGCGCATCCGCAACGGCGGACGCCGCTCGCGAAGCCTTGCGCGCTGTCTCGTCAATCTGTACGCCCATCTGTTCCAACACTGATTGTGCCATGATCTATTGACCTCTCTGGTTTCCGGGTTCTTTGGGGAGGTTCCCTTGCCTGATGCAGAACCTTCTAACGGTCAGTATCCGATGACCGGCCGATGAAAGCTGATCGCAATTGCTCAGTGGGCCTTGCGCAGGCGCGCGACCCGGTCAGGCTGGGCTTGGGGAAAGTCTGTCTGAAACGCACCAGCCTATGGCATAGAAGCGAGGCTGAGCTGATTGATATGCGGATACCGGTGACCGATGGGATGTCTCAATCACCAGGTCATGAGCAGGTTCTTGCATCGAGAATCTTCCCTCTCAATTACCACGCGATTGTGGCGAAGGTCTTCGATCTCAAGCACCACCGGATAGAGCAGGCTCTTGCAGCGATGGGTCTTCGCTCTCGATCACTACGCCACGCAGCAGGTACTTGCACCGAGGGCAAGGGATGCACGGTTGTCTGCCGGGGTGGCGACTGTGCCGAATGCAAGAAGGGTGGCGACCACGCCAGCCGCCGCAAGGTGGTTGGCAACTGCAAGTGCCGGATTGGACGATGCTCTATCGCCGGCCACGCCGGGTCCTGCTCATTCCGGCCTGCCACGGAGAGCCCCATCACTGGAGCATCAAGAGCTACGACGGGCGAGCAGGGAAACTGCGCGATCCTCATTGCGCGCAAACGGTGTTATGTTGTGCGAAAGACCCCAAAGAAGGTCCACAGGGCGTCTGATGCCAAAGCAGATATCTCCAGCCCTTCGATGATGTCAACAAGCGCGTGTCGCGGCTTGCGGCCAACATCCCGTTCATCAAGCACAATTTGTCGCCTCTGTCTTTTGCAGAGGTTCCGAGGACGCTGTTTACCGAGGCGATGCTCGGAGTTTACGAGCGGAACGATGTCGCTCTACTCAAGGACGTATTCATCTGGGCATATGGGCGGTCGGCAGAGCAGTACGCCGCATTCCGGCAATCCTTGGGCGAGCCGGACCCGTTCCGGTTCAAGCACCGGGAGGCCTTGCGCGAAGTCGTTGCCAACGTTGTCCGCAACCAACTGGACCGAAAAGCAGCACTCGCGTTTCTGGCTTCATGGGCCGGAAACAACATCACAGCGGAGGAAGGCGGGCGCTTCAGGGAAATGGCGGAAACAGAGCTCCTTGGCTTGCATGAAGGAAACTTCGCGCGCTATCAGATCAGGCCGGCGGAATTTGCGGCCTGGCAGGAAATCTGGGACAACCGAACGAAGCATTGACGCGTGGTTGTGCGAGTTCCAAAAGCTTGGCAGACTGCAGCGGCTCAGCGCGAGTTGGGCGTGAATCGTCGGGAAGTAGTTGAATTGGACCACCGTATCTTCCGGGAAGCGCCTGGCCAGATCAGCTCCCAGTGCATCAGCCCGAGACGCGTCCCCTGCAAGGGCTACTGTGGCGTCGAGTGCGTGGCGTTTTGAGTAGGAAGCTCGGAGGCCGCCATACGGCGGGCGTGGCCCAGCATGGGCCCGGACTAAACCAAGGGGCTGCTCGCGAAATAAGTCTCGTTTCTGCGCAATATCTTTCTCGGAGTTTTTTCTTCTTATGGCAAGACTCAGAGATTTCGCACGCCTTATTCAACAGCCTTAAGAGCGTCCAGACATGCTCTGAGCTGCTGTAGCTGTTCATCCGCGATATCTCTGATCTTGAGAATCTCCCTGAGAATCTTGCCGCTGTTCGACTGGACTGTCGTGGTCCAGGTCTCCATATCATCCAGCCCTTTCAGCTGCCTCTCCAGGATGTTCACGGCACTTTCGATCCCCGCAATGTCTCCGTGGCCCCTGTTGTCCGCGAGTTTCTGGTGGAATAGAAGGGCCTTGCCGACACTTATGGCAGCCGTCAGATAAATGTCAGTTGAGGGATCGGATGCATCCCAGGTGACGAACAGGTCCTGATCGATCCGGGCAAACGGCACCATGCCACCGGGCGCACTCCCTTTCGCAAATACAAAGATGCCTACACTCGCATTCCTGTTCTTTCGGGCCTTTTCGATCTCCTCCCGCGCATCTTCCAAGCGATAGCTCTTGTTCCCCTTGGCCTCAAGGACGATTCGTTCTCCCGCCGCTGCAGCCTCTGCGCTAACCTCGATGACGGCATCCCCAGTCTTGCACTTCGGAATTGCTCCAGGCTTGGTTCCTGTGGGCTCAAAGATGTCCCCTGCCTTCTGCGCCTCCCGCTGGACAAAGGCGCGAAACTCCTCTTCAAAATTAATCCCATGGGTTGTCGACCTCATCTCTTCCTGATGTCGAGTAACCAGGCTCGCGAGTTTCGCGCTGACATCTTCCTGGAATTGCTGGTTCTTTGTGCGAACATCATCCAACACGTTGGTCAACTGCCGATTAAGACGGGCGAGAGCGGATTGTTCGTTGTCCAACGTGAGGTTGTCATTGATGGACTGCCTGGTTTCTGAGAGAACCAAGTTGAGCTTGTTGATTGCCGAGTCCCTGTTGTCCACGGAAAATTCATCCGTAATTTGATTCGTTGTCTCTTCGACCTTTCTGACGAGGCGACTAAGAGCAGACTTCTCGTCGTCCAGGGAGAATTCCTGCATTGCAACCTGGATCTGCCTCTCGATATCTCCCTTCAGCTTGCTATTGGTCGATTCAAGTTGAGCCACCACACGAGTCAGGACGCCCTGATCGTTATTGAGGGAAAACGCATCGAGAACTCGTTTCTGCTCGCCGTCCAGTGCTTCCTTCACGGTTTTTTCGATGGATTGGGTGATTCCGCTGGCATCGTTGGGGTCAAGAGAGCGCATGAGAGGGCTGTTTTCGCCGATCCTCTTTGCCAGTGCCCGGGCCAGTTCGGAGTTCTCCCCATCTCCTATCTGCTGGCGAAGGACCGTTTCCAGATCGCCATCCTTTCTCACCAGACGCTCGATGCGCTCCGTAAAATGACCGGTTTGCGGATCGAAATACTGTTTCAGGCTGGTGGCGATCTTGCCATCCATGTCCGCGATGCGAAGTTGAATTTCATGGCTGAGATCGGAGATCAGGCGCTGGCCCTCGTTTTTCAGCTCTTCCGCATCCACGCGACCCTGCGCCTGGCGCAACGCCAGGATGCCGATCCGCAGAGCAGTCAGCGCGAGCTGACTCCGGGCATGTCCTTCCTCCCGTTTTTCGAGCTCCGCGATGACCTCCGGATCCTCGACAATCAGGGTAAGGACAAAGGAATCACAACTATCATGCTGCGTCATAAACGCCATCGGGGGTTTCCTGCCTGGGTCCTCACCAAAAGAAATGCCTGCTGGAGATGCCATGTCTTTGCCTCACGTTGTGGAGTCGTCGTCTCGAATTCTGCCTTCCATTGTGGAAGCCGGCGTTGCGCAATCCGATGAATACTCCGGCCGATGGAAGCGTTGAATACTGCCCAAGAGTGGCCTTCCGCAGCTCAAATCCGCGGCAGACGGATCACGTGCGGAGGATTACTCAGGTCGTACCCGTTCCCAGGCAGGGCAGCGTTCACAAAGAGCGTGTCGGGGGATTTGAAGGTGCCATACCCGGCATGAACGTGCCCGAATACATGAAGCATGGGCTTTACCCGGCGTACTGCGTCGAGAAGCTGTCTGCACCCGGCGGGATACCCGGAACCGGGACCGTGGTCGAGGATGCCAAAGGGCGGGCCATGGGTGACCAGGAGATTTGTATCGGCCGGAATACGTGAGTAGAGCTTCGCCCGGTCCCGTTCCGATACGCCCCCGAAGGCTTCGCTCAGGAGAGGAGTTGTGGGCGCTCCCCATATCTTCAGGCCCATGATCTCGACGCTTTCATTGATCAGGAGGGCAGCGTTCGTGATCAGCCGGCGGCGGGAGCGGTCTTCCAGGACTGAATCATGATTTCCCGGGATGACCACGCGGAAAGGATGAGGCAGTTCCCCCAGCCATTGATTGAAATCAAGCAGCCCTTCGGCGCTCCTGTTGTCCATCATGAAGTCCCCGGCATGGATGAGAAGGTCGCCTTGCGGGACCTCGACCTCTCGATGCATGTCATGGGTATCAGAGATCACGACGACGGTAAGGCCGTCGGCTGGATGCGGCGAGGCGGGCGGACGTTTTCGCAAGCGCATGAGTTCACCTTAATCAAGGAGCGCCAATACGGGAGGGGTTCCTTAGTCCTCGTCCCCAAGGCCATGGAGAGATTTGAGACACCTGCAGCACAGGTAATGCCCGTCCATCTTGACGTCGGTCTGGCTTGGTGGCAGGTGCATCGCCCTTAGAATTTGGTTGACGACCGATTTCCTGGTGAAGATGCACCGATCGGCGTAGAGCGTGAATCGTTCTGTCCTGGTATTGAAGACAACTCGACCTCGTGGCGGCTGCTCATACTCGATGTCCCGGGGCACTGTCCCGAGATGCTGAAGATTGTTCCAGAAATCGATGTGGCTGCAAGCGTGGGTCAGACAATCGCCGTAAGCTTCCGCAGAACCGAGCGGGGCCCAGTCGGCGATGAGCCGCCCCTGGAAAAACCAGAAGATGCCCACCCGCGGTCCAGGTTGAACGACCCCTTTCATCTTTCTGCCTCATCGTCCCGGAGCCGGACATCCTCCAACATCATTTCGAGAACTGGCGGCATAAAGTGCTGGTCCTTCAGTTCCTGAAACACCGGGCAATCCGCCATCTCATTGGCAGTGTGCGCTTCCGATTCGTCCATCGAGTAGAAGTTCTTGTTGCACCACAAACAGAAACCGACGATCCGGATTCCGGCCTCATCCTTGAACATCGGCGATCCTTCCGCATCCTGATCCCGAGGTTCCACGGTGTATTCAGGGTCATAGCCCATGGCCCGCATATGGTCGGCGCGATGCTTGGGGCAGGAGAGCAGTTCAACCGAGCACTCACTGTGGTCACCCTCCTCCATGGGAACGCCGTGATTCAGACACATGCAAATGGAGGCTTCGGGGGCAAACAGTCGCACGGCGGCACCCTCGCAGTCCCAGTAATGTCCCTCGTAATCGCAAAAATGACGATGACTCACAGTGATTCCTTTCTCGATCGGTTCCAACCCGTAACAACGAGAGCTACCAGGCGGCGCCGGTCAGCTCGATGACCATGGCAATGAGACCGACAGCGCCGGCAATTGCAAAGGGCAGATACCAGCGAATCAGAAAGAGCCCGACCACCCCGCCGATAACGAGGGCCACACGCCAGGGGACGAGCTTGAAGTTGCGGTCGTGGGTGAATGCCTCAATGAGAGCCCCGGGAATCAGCACCATGAAGATTCCGAGGTAAAAGATGCAGGCGCCGAGAAGCAGAAGCAGGATCAACACCCCGAAGATTCCAGCCAATCCCATTGCCCATTGGGTCAATCCTTCAAGGAAGGCCATGTGAAGCCTCATTCATCGTTTATGAAGTGGTTGGGACCGCCCTGATTCAGAGAATGGTACGGCCACGGATTACGGCCAGATGGGGGTGAGTTGGCAAGGTCGATGCCGGTTCCATCTAATCGCCTTCGGCCACCCACAGGGCCAGAATCCGCTCGGCTGCGGCTGTCCGCTCCGGGGAATCGACAGGATGCGTGTCCCGCTCCCTGAACAGATCGGCCATCCTGCGGTTGTAGCTTGCCCAGCGCTCTTCAGCGGCCGCCTTGATCTCGTCCGCTTTGATGGGTTCAGGCACATTGAGCCTCTACAGGGTATATACAGAACAAACGCGAATTTGGGGACTGCGCAGCGAGATCAGACCTGCAGCCCGGCCGCTGACCGGTAATGTCGCTCAACGGTTCCACCCCGGAACATGACGCTGCGAGCCGCATTTACTTGCTTCGCGATCTCGCCAGGGGAAGCGGGCACGGTTGCATTTATCCCGGTAAAGTCCTGGCCGGGCGAACATGCAGCCTGCGGGCAATTGGGCGTGGATCGGGCGAGATGTCGAGGCGAAAAGGCGACTTGCAAAGTATGGGGAAACGCACCTGGACATCGGGCGTTCCGCCGCTTTCGAGCAAAGCCAAGGCCAGGCAAGAACGTCATGGTCGAGACTCTTGAGTGGGAGAGTTGACTGCCCACCTTCCTTGGCTGTCGAGGCCTACGAGATTCTTGAAGGGTCCCCCGCGCCGCGGCCGCCCTCCGGAATCGCTCCAACTGTGACGCAAGATACTGACATACCCGGAACAGTAGGAAACGCTGAATCAATGAGCTATCTCCGTGCCGTTCGGATGATGAACTCCGTCGATCTGGATCGCGACGGGCCGCAATGACCTCTCGTCTTTATGCGCAAATAAGGAAGAACTTCCCGGAGTTCAATCTGCTTCCTGAGACAAGCGACACTGCAGAAGCGGCACAAGCGCCGGCGCCCGATGCAGCCCCCGACGGAACTGTTGCGAAGCCAGGCACGTCGGAACCACAGCCCACGCAGAATGGCGCCTCGGAAAGCAACGCTTCGCAGGGTCAAGCGGATGCTGGCAGCGGAGCTTCTCAAACGAAGTCTCAGAGCCCCGAAGATTCAGCGGAAAAAGGAATCAGGAAAGTGAACGGGCTCCGCGAGTTGATTGGCGTGGCAAGTGGTGAACCCATTTTCCTCAATATTGAGTGTACCGTTGATGCCGAGGGCGCAAGAGAGGTTGCAGAGATCGTCGCAAGGGCGGACAGTCAGTTCAATCCTGTGCGCTGGATGCCCCTTCCTGTCAACTTAGAAACCTTCGGCACAACGGGCGAGCTTTTTACCCGTGTCCAGCGGGCCATTGCCGAACGGGCGCACCTTCCCGACAGAGAGAGCGCGCTGCTTACGTTCTGGGTCTTCTCCACCTGGTTCAAGGAAGTCCTTTCCGTTGCACCTTGCCTCCTAATTACCGGACGGCCCCAGGAGGGAGAAACCGTTCTGAGTACGCTGCGAGCTTTTAGCAGTCGCCCGCACCCCCTGGCCGGATTAACCAGCCAGAGTCTGAAAACGGTCACATGGGTGTATTACCCAACTCTGCTTATCTCAGAGCCGAACTTGGGCAAGCGAATGGCTGTGTTTCTAGGTTGCTCCACGTGCCGCGGATACGTGGCGATGGGGTACGATGGAGGGCGTGTCGATCATTTTGGCTCGAAGGCCATCTATCTTGGCGAAGACCTGCCGATGAAATCGATGCCGCAGAATTGCCTGCATATCAATGCGTCCACCAACCCAAAGGTCGAATCGCAGCATGCGCCGCCGCGATTACAAGAGGCAGCGCAGAGCATCCGAAACCAGCTCTTGTATTATCGCGTCCAAAACTTCAGATCGGTGTTTAAGTCGGATTTCAGTGTGACCGGCTTGTCTCCCGAGTCGAATGCGATTGCAAGTGCTCTTGGCAAATGCATTGTCGATGCGCCGAAAATACAGAAACAGCTTCTTTCTCTGCTTGCACCCAATTCGCAACAGGAGATGGCAGAGCGTCTGGACGACCTGGGAACTCTCGTGGTCGGCGCGGCGTTCAGCCTCTGCCACACTGACAAGACTCAGCTTCTGGTGGGAGAGATAGCCCATGAGGTCAATCGAGTTCTAAGGGATCGCGGGGAGAGGCTGCAGTTCAGTGCGGAGAAGGTGGGCCACAAGCTGAAGAAGCTCGGCCTGTTTACCCGGCGTTTGGGGGGAGCCGGCAATGGTCTCCTGCTGGATCATGCGACCAAGGTCCTTCTCCACGAGATGGCAGCAACGTACGGATTGGATGGTTTGAACGAGACTGATGAAAACCTACATTGCCCCATATGTCCAGAATAGAAATCACTTGCGGAGGATATGTAGGATATGTAGGTTTTTCGCAATTTAAGACGTGATTCGCAACGATGTGCTCGGATCCCTACATCCAGACTTTCCCTGAAACTCTGTCTGAGAGCTTCAGGTGTCGCTTAGCAACGCTCCTTTTGCCATCCTCTAATTTATTAAGTTGCTGATTATAAACATGTTAACATTATACTAAGAGTAATTCGAGGATTCCGGGGGGCTGCCGGATGTTTTCTGCCATGGATACGAGCATCGGCTTTGTCCAGGGCGAGGATTTCTATCCACCGCGATGAGCAGCGCTCAATCGCGAAGACTCGATCACCAACGCCCGAAGTGCGTCCTCCTCAAATCACCGCCGGTGGGGCGTGGTTCACCAAATCCCATTACAGCCGTGATTCGTCCCTTGGGACACCTGCCCTTGGGCGGGTGCAATACGCCAATGCAGAGGTGCGGTCTGGCTCCCGCCGACCAGGGTCGAAATCAGGCTGCTCTCAAGTCGACAATCCCGGGAAACGGCGTCAAGGGATAGAGCCTTTAGTGGAGTCGTATCGCCAACTTCCGCGCCGCCGCTAACTTGCCCATCTCAATCCGCTGCAACAATCGATCAATTTGCTTCGGATTCTGCTTTCTCCCTTGTTCCATTGCAAACTCCTTTGCCGTTTCTCCCATTTCCATTTTTCGAAACTCATTACCGAATATTTCAAGAAGATCTCCTTTTGATCAGGCGAATGCTGACCTTGAGATGGCGAGCAATACGAGGCGCCCGCCTGGCGCAGAACACTTTCGCGAATGACCGTATGGGGAACAGCATTTAGTGCCATGTTGGGTTCAGGTTCCTTTACACTTCATAGGTTGAGCTGCAGTGCGGTTTCAGGAAGGAACGTGTGCGCGATGACGGGGCGTGAAAGAATCCTTGCCGTTCTTGCCGGAAAGAAGGCCGACCACCTCCCTTGCATGCCGATCACGATGATGTTTGCCGCGGATGTATTGGGAGTCAAGTACGAGAGGTATGCCCGCGATCACCGGGTCATGGCGGATGCGCAGGTGAAGACTGCCGAGATGTTCGGCTTTGACCATGTGTCGACCATCGGCCCGCCACCCCCGGAAACCGCCGATCAGGGCGCAACTGTCGAGTGGTATGAGGATCAGCCGCCCTCGATGGTTGAGAGAGAGGCGCTGCTTGAAGACAAGTCCGTCCTCGGCCGCGAGAAGGCCCGGGGACCGATCTCGGGGGAACGCATTGAGAACCGCGTCCGGGGTATCGAACTGCTGCGCCGGCGCGTGGGGAAGGAGCTGTTGGTGGAAGGATGGGCCAGCGGACCTTGCGCCGCAGCTGCCGACCTGCGCGGGCTCAACCGGTTGATGATGGACTTCCATGATGATCCCGAATTTGTGCGCGATCTCTTCGGCTTCGCGCTCGAAGGAGCGATCCGCTTTGCCACCGTGCAGATTGAAGCCGGCGCCGACAGCATCGGGATCGGCGATGCCGCGGCATCGCTGGTGGGGCCGCGCATCTACAGGGAGTTTGTGTGGCCGGTTGAGAAGAAGCTGGTGGATGCGATCCGCGCCCAGGGGGCAAAGGTCCGGCTGCACATCTGCGGAAATACCCGCAGGATTCTCGAGGACATTGGCAGGTTGGGGTGCGACCTGGTGGACATCGATTTTCTTGTGCCGCTCGAAGAGGCGCGGGCTCGAATGGGGCCGGAGCAGGCGCTCTGCGGTAACCTTGATCCGGTGCGAGAGGTCCGCGATGGCTCCCCGGAGACCATCGTGCTGGCACTTGAATCTCTCTTGGGAAGGGCCGGTGCGCGATGGATTGTGGCGGCGGGATGCGAGATTGTGCGTGACACACGATGCGAGAACGTGCGTGCTTTGACCGGGTTTGCCAAAGCACACACTGTTCGCACGGGCATGCCAATATAGAACTGGACCGAACGGGATTGCAATCGAGCATTGTGCCTTCATCCCGACGAAATAGTAAACTCATTGATCGATGTGCGAAGACGGTTCTTCGAACGCGCTGTCGAATGGTGCAGATTGTGCACTTCGTCGGATGCGGCCAATGATCAAATCCGGACGAAAGCATGAAGATGGCGACCAAGACAGTTCAAAACGAAATGAATCTGAATCCGAACTACGCCCCGGCAAAGGAGATGCGGCCTGACCGCTTGCTGTCGCTCGATGGCCTGCGAGGGTTCGACATGCTCTGGATCATTGGCGGCCAGGACATTGTGAGAGGCCTGGCAAAGGCGTGGCCTGGCCCGTTCTCAACTGCGGTGGCACAACAGTTTGAACATGTGCCTTGGGTGGGGCTGCACTTGTTCGATGTAATCTGGACCCTTTTCATGTTCATGGTTGGAATTTCGCTCTCCTTCTCTATTGCCAGCCGCAGGCGGATCGACCAAAGTAATCGCCCAATCTATGCGCATGCGATAAAGCGCGCTCTGATTCTGTTCATTCTGGGAATGGTGGCGCAAGGAAATCTATTGGAATTCAGCCTGGCCACGTTACATCCGTTCTACAGCGTGTTGCACGGCATCGCAGCCGGGTACCTGATTGCAACCATCGTCACCTTGAAGTTCCGGGCAAAGGGGCAGGCGATCATCACTGCGATCTTCCTCGTGAGTTATTGGATTTTGCTGTTGACGATTCCAGTGCCGGGAGTGGGAAGGGGAGTACTCACTCCCACCGGGAATGCCGCCGCATATATTGACACTCTGATCCAGGGGCACTTCCACTTCGGCGAAAACACCTGGTTTCTGAGTTATCTTGGTTTTGCTTCTTCGGTTCTTCTCGGCGTGTTGTGTGGAGAGTTGCTTCTTTCCGCACGAACCAAAACAGTGAAATGCGCAACGATGTATGCCTACGGCGCAGGACTTCTCGTGCTCGGTCTCCTCTGGAGCATCTGGCTGCCAATCATCAAGCTTTTGTGGACCAGCTCTTTTGTCCTGGTTGCTGGCGGCATCAGTTGCCTGATGATGGCGACCTTCTATCTGATCGTAGATGTGCTGGGCTACAAGAAATGGGCATTTCCATTCACGGTGATCGGAATGAACTCCCTCGCCGTTTATATGGCGACGGAGGTCTTTGATTTTAAGAAAATTGGCAACATCTTTGTCGGACAGCTACTGACTCGCGTGGGCAAATGGGACGAGGTCCTGGCTTCCGCCACGGCGCTTGCAGTCATATGGCTGATTCTCTACTGGATGTATCGCACGCGCTCGTTTGTGAATTTGTGAGTGCGGGTGTCGACGGGGCTGAGTGATTAGGACAACACCTGCACGCAAATTCTGGAATTCGCACTGCCTATCCCATTGTGGAGCGTCCTGCGCGAGGCCGGGTAATCTTGGCGATATGCGCTTGTCAGTGGAGGATTGAAAGAATCCTCCCGCTTGCGTCTAATGGGCAGCCCAATTCTGGTTGTCAGGTTGGTGTAGACTGATCGGCTATCTCGCGGCACTCACGGCGGCCTTACTCAGAAACTCAACATCATGGAGATGCACTCCGGCACCTCAACCATGCAAAAATACCCGCTGGACGAAGGCGAACCGAATTATCCGGCGCCATCCTCGGATAGTCCACAAATCTACAAGCGTTACGAGGAACTCGCCCGTTCTGAGAAAACGTCCGTTTTGTGGGCCGGTTGGCGCAATACCGTTACCACATTATGGACTAGGTCGTAGCATCTGCTCTAAAGGTTGCGCGGGACATTTCTTAGCGAATTGGCCCTGAATGATTTCATCTGTGCGATTTCGATTCGAAGGGAGAATGCCATGAGCAAGGTGCTTGTATGCGGCGGTGGCGGCTTCATTGGTAATCACCTTGTGAAACGGCTCAAAGCTGATGGATATTGTGTGAGAGTTGCGGACCTGAAACGCAATGAGTTCTCTCCCAGCGCAGCGGACGACTTTCGAGTCGGAGATCTTCGCGATCTGCAATTCACACGGGAAGTTGTGGATGAGATTGACGAAGTGTATCAACTTGCCGCCGACATGGGGGGCGCGGGGTACATCTTTACCGGTGAACACGATGCTGCCGTCATGCATAATTCTGCAACCATCAACCTGAATGTGCTCGAACTTGGACGGTCCGCGGGCGTACAGAAGTTCTTCTTTTCCTCATCCGCATGTATCTATCCGGAATACAACCAACTCGATCCGGACAATCCAAAATGCTCTGAAGATTCGGCCTATCCTGCCGCTCCAGACAGTGAATACGGCTGGGAAAAGCTGTTCAGCGAGCGGTTGTATTTCGCCTACATGCGCAACTTCGGAGTGGAGGTGCGAGTGGCCCGGTTCCATAACATCTTCGGACCAGAAGGATCATGGTGCGATGGTCGAGAAAAAGCGCCGGCCGCGATTTGTCGCAAAGTTGCCCAGGCTGATTCTGGCGGTGAGATTGAGATCTGGGGCGATGGCCGCCAGACGCGTTCTTTTCTCTACATCGACGAGTGTGTTGAGGGAGTGCGGAGATTGATGGACTCGCCCTTTACCGGACCCGTCAACATAGGGTCCGAAGAGACGATCACTATCAACGGGCTTGCACATCTGGCAATGGATATAGCCGGCAAGAGCCTGAGCATCCGGAATTTGCTCGGCCCAACCGGAGTTCGCGGGCGCAACTCCGATAACCGGCTTATTCAGGAACGGCTCAGCTGGAAGCCGTCGCAACCGCTGCGAAAGGGCCTCGAAATCACCTATCGCTGGATCGAACAGCAAGTTGCAATTTGCAAACCGGCGCAACATTTACCTACACCGTCGCTCCCTTAAGGCAGATCCGCACCATCTTCCAAAGTCCTGCAATCAACGGCCTGCGATAAGAAACCGAGTTACCGCGATGTATTCCCTCATCTTCCTTGCCTTCACTTCGTTCACTTTGTCGCTGTTGCTGACGCCACTTGTCCGGAACTTGTCTCTACGTCTTGGGCTGGTCGACCTGCCAGACGACTATCGCAAGGTTTGACCCGTCCCCCTCGCTTGCCCCAAATCTCCACTATCAGGACGAACCGCTTTTCAAAATAGCTCATACCGGAGACTCTCTGTTGAGTATCCAGAGCGCCTCAGTTGCTGGCTAAGCTGTAAGATCACCGTGCGGAAAATGGGGGCGGGTCAAATGCAAATGCTGGCTAGCCCTCGCTAAGGACTCTCATCGCGTGTGCTGATCGGCGTCATGGTACTAGCGTCCCTGTTGCCAGGCGTCAATTTGCACCGTTCACCCATTGGCGACTATGTAGATATTGCCTGGACACGTTCTCCTGCCTATATGGTCGCTTCTGTCCTTGCTCTGTTCGCCTAGAGACGTCGAACAGGTCTTGCTCTTTATCTTGGAATAGCCATTGACTTCTCCCCTCCCACTTATCCACGAACTTTTCCTTCCTACGCCGCCTATTGAAAACGTAATCCGCGGTTCCTGTGGGGAAGCGGGCCGGAGGTGCGGCTGGGCGGATATCGGGGATTTGTCCTTCAGATTTACCGAGTTTGTTTCTGCCCGATGGCAGGGCTCTGCAGAGTATCGAGCGGGTTAATCAGTGGCTGGCTTCGGGAAATTGCGGCGCTCTTACTCAGAACCTCAATGTCTCGGAGTTCCGCCTCCAATGAAAAGTACCGTTCGACCGCGGACAAACCAATGATGACGCGGCAATTACGACGGAATTCCGTCACCAGACCTTCCAAGCCCGCGAAGAGGCCACGACACACTCGAACGCGTGTTCCTGTGGAAATCCCTGGATGGGGCCGGAGTACGTATCCGTTTGCCAACCCTTCACGAATTCTCTCGATTTCAGCGCAATCGACCTTCTCTGCCCGGTGATTACCCAGTAGCTTTAGCGCACCAGGTATAGAGATGACGGATAGCCGGGATTCCGGAGAGAAACGAACAAAAACATAACCCGGGAAGAGCGGCCGTTCCAGGGTCACGGTGCGGTCGCTCCATTGCGAACGTTCTGTGTACAGCGGGAGGTAATGTTCCAAGGACCGTACAGCCAGATGAAGTGCAACTTTCTTCTCGTGATTTGCAAGCACATGCAAGACAGACCACGGCTCTTCGTACATTGATACCTCCGGACTAGAACGACTGAGTTGGAAACCGGCCACTCGCTGAACTCCGAATGCCGGCCACATCCCCGGCTAAAATCCGCTGGTCCGACTCTCCCGGCAGCGGAAGCAGGACTTGGGGCAAAGAACTTCATCAAGAATCAAACAACTTGCTCAAAATAAGCAAGTTGCGGTGAAATGGCCCTCACTCAATGGTAATGTATTGGGGCTAGAAGATACGCAAACCAGCCACCTACCCGAAGTTTAGCGGATTCACCCGGGTCCCACATGCTCAATGAGGCTTCTTATCGCACCACATTGTGCTTTCCCTGGAGTTGGTCAGATCCCAGTCACCGGCAACAATGAAGACACTGGCGTACCAGCTTCTCTATAGGTTCCTGGCCTACTTTTGGTCCATCAGCTATGGTCTTGGAGACTTCAGTTCACGCTCTGGGTCGGGCGTATAGTTACTGGCTGCTGCAAGGCGAAACTCCAGACGAGAAGCACGGCGCACCTGGTGGTGCATGGGATGCCAGCAAGATATCGAACAAAGTCTA
>PLSM01000127.1 GCA_003165075.1 Acidobacteriaceae bacterium
CTGCGTTACGCAGGGCATACGTCAGCAGCAGCACAGTCGCAAGACGCCGGAAGGTCTCATACTGGCGCTCGCCCGGTACATGGTCCCGCATGGCTCGCGCAATGCGCTCCCAGGTCGTTTCGTACTTCGCCGCAGGCCGCAGCCCGAGCAGTGCACAGAGATCCTCCATGCCCCAATGGAGCTGCCCCTGCTCATCCACATCGAAGCGATAAACCACCAGAGCATTGCCGTCTTCGGATACCTCCGTTCTGGCGCTGGGCAGCACCTTTGCCACAACCTGCATACAGAGGTGTTCGTTGAGAGCGGCAAATGGCAGCCTACTCGACGAACCTTTGATGATGTGCTTCCGCGTCAGCAGAGAGACCTTTTGGTGCGGTTGAAACTGCTCGGCGGCGCTTGTCCGCGTCTCCGTATCCATGAACTTCGGCAGGATGCCCGAGACGCCACTGGCGGCGTGTTGGCGAACAAGCTCCGCAAATGCCTCTTCGGAGTTGTCGCCGCGCAGCAGCTCGGCGACTTCGACCGGCGTGGCCGGTTCGTCCAGCACGGCCCCCGGCGCAGCCACCTGAACGCGCCCAACCATGTTGCGGCCGATGACCGAGAGCAGCGCAATGGGATCGGCTCCAATGTGTGGCCCGAACTGTTCCTGCAATATCTGGAGGAGGTAGCCTTCCGGCAAGTTCATCTGGAAGACCGGATGCAATGGGTCGTCCCAAACCCAGGACTCGGTTCGTACCGGCATGGTAAGGGAGACAAAGCGGTCTGGCGCGGCATCCGGTCGATAGGTGAGCACACTCTTGAAATCGCCGACCGGCTCCAGCACGGCGACTTCCTGGCCGAGAACATAGACAGAGAGCTTCATACGCCACCGCGCTCCCGCCGCAATTGATCGAGAGAGCCGGATGCGTCGGCTTCAGCGAAGATCATCTCCAGGCCCAAAACCGCCAGAACCGCCAGCAGCTTGCGGGCGCCAAACTCTGTCACTCGTCCGCCCTCAAACCGGGCAACCAGTTCGCGTGTGACTCCAGCCTGACGTGCAAGCTCTGCCTGCGTCAGGTGGCGCTCCTTGCGTCGGACCGCAACCGCCTCGCCGAGTTCTAGTAGGCTCTTCATGAAGTGAATTATACATCACGTATAAGAAGATATGGCAAGATATGTGATGTATAGTTCTCTTTAGAATACGTTTTGCGTTCTCTGTCAATGAAACGAGAAAAGAGCCGGGGCACCACGCAGCGTGAAGCCGCTGGAGAATAAATCAGCAACCCGCGCCCCCCCATTTCTTGACACTCTCCATGGTCTCGCGGGCGAGTGCCTCTTGCTCTGCGCCCTGGCACAAGAACTGTCGCGCAAGGGCGCATATTGTCGTACAAATGGCATATCACGTCTTACGTTTGATTTCATCTGGAGCTGCTAATGCAGCAAGTGACTGAAAATGGGACACATGGGGGAGGGGGGGTACGTTATAAAGTAATAAATGTCTGGCATTAGTCTCACATTTTTCTTGAGTCTTTCACATCCGTGTGCTATGTTTTGTGACATCCTGATTTTGCGTCGTGCGAACAGTACGCGCAGTTTGTTTAATCCCTTCCGGGTCAAATTCCCCGCCGCTTGCGGCGTAGCCTTGAATGGATGAGCGAATACATCCACAAGAGCCACAACGTGACGGTATTGCTGTACCACTTGGTATATCCTGCCAAGTGTATTTCCTGCCAAGTATCGACGGTCGGTGATCGACGATCGTTCTCGGCCCAGTGTCATGGGGCTGGGAGGGGCGAAGCCCGTCTCAAACTTCCTTCCGAATATCTATCTATATGAGTTAACCCCCGATAGGGTAGTTCCTCCAATTGTCGCCAAATAAGTGTGAGTGGCAAGCGCGGCCCAGAGTTTCTGGGCGGCATCTGAACTCCGATGACAGTCATGAAGCCTCGTACCCGAATGATTAGCGTCCGGCTCTCCGAAGAGGAGTACTCGGCTCTCAGACGGCTTTGTTCCGTTACCGGCGCACGAAGCGTATCGGACCTTACGCGCGACGCCATGCGCGTGCTGCTGAATGGTGGAAATCGAGAGGATGGGCTGGGGAGTCACATGGATGAGTTTCGCGCTGAAATTAGGAATCTGGGCAAAACGATAGAGCAACTTGCGGCGAAAGTCACAACGCTCAAGACTGACAGCGACCACTGAATGAGATCGCAGAACTAAGAGAGAATCTGAGAGGAAGCTACCGATATTGAACACCTGCAGAAGAGCGCTGTTCTCACCCGATGGCGTTCAGGGTAAGCTCTTGCCGCCAGTGACGCTTGCCATGTTTACATTGCTGACCAGAGTGCTCTGCCGTGGCTCCGTCTATTGGGCCGATGGTCCGGCACATATCCGCTCTATCTTGGGGAAGGCGTATGTAATCCAACCACCGGGCTACTGGCTGTTCAACCGTATCGCCGGACTCTTCCCCAACCCGATTACGGCCATTTCGGTGATGAACATTTTATTCTCGGTTGTGGCTGTAGTTGTGTTCTACTACACAGCGCTTTTCTTTACTGGGCGAAGGAACGCATTCCTGGCCGCATTAGCGTATTCCTCTATTTTTTACATTTGGTTTTCAGGCGAGGTGCATAGCACATACGCTTCCCAGGCCCTGTTCCCGGTCTTCATCTTTTACGCGTTGCTATGCTACGAGCGGAAGAAGGCAAACCGTTTTTTATGGCTCGCGGCTGTTTTGTTCGCAGCCGGGGCAGGGCTGCGTCCGTCTGACGGCGCCTTCCTCCTTCCTATGCTTGTGTATTATTCCGCTGTTCGATTGCCTTGGAAGAAGGCCGCTCTCTTTCTCGCAGTTAGTATCGTTCTGTGCCTCGCCTGGGTTGTTCCGACTGCCTTCGCCTACCGTCACAACTTGTGGGTATCCGATGTCTCGGGTTTAGCAGGCGTTCGAGCCTATATGTCGAATATCGTAAAGGTCAGATCGATCACGGCCGGAGTGAGTGCTTATTCGATGGCCAATATCACCCGATATATTTTCCCTCTTCTGGTTGCGTTCTGGCCTATCCTGACTATCGCCGTTTTGAACATGATTCACCACTGGAAAGACTGGCGCATCCGTATGACGTTGCTTCGGATTCTGCCGGGATCCTTGTTCTTCACCCTAAGTTACATGTCGAATGCGCCATATCTGGTTTTCTTGTCGGCTGCGATACTCTTGTTGGCCGTGAGTGCACCGCGGATGATGGTAGTGACCGCGTTATGGAACACTGTTTTTTTTCTGGGCTTTAGCCCGATTCCGTCACAGCGGCTCTTGATCAATGTTTGGAACTGCTACGCCGTAGAATATACGCGCTACGCTATAGAGCATCACTGGGATCCAAACCTGTCGCAAGTGATGAGTTCTATCGGCATCGAGCAATAGGATACATGGGGATGGAAAGGATGCCGCAAACCGGTATCCGGGAGTTGTTTATGAGATGCTTAACCATTTCGCTTCTGGCAGTTGCCATTGCCAGTTCAGCTTCGGCACAACAGCAGGGCACCCCAAACCACGGTAGTGGGGCAACGTCCCTCAGCGAAAGCTCCAATCTTCCAGTGGAGAAGATTGGCAAGGACGATCTGGTGGGAATCACGGTTTACGATTCACCGGAATTGACGCGTAGTGTTCGAGTGGATGCAAACGGCGAAATCCGCCTGCCGATGCTTCGGCAGCGCATCAAGGCCGCAGGCCTCCTTCCTGAAGAGCTTGAGACTGCTATTACGAAGGCCTTGACTGATGAGAATGTGCTGGTTGAGCCCATCGTGACAATCTCGGTCGTGGAGTATCGCAGTCGGCCGATCTCTGTTGTGGGGGCCGTTAAGAACCCCTTGACGTTTCAGGCCACAGGCACGGTCACGCTGCTTGACGCCATCTCACAGGCGGGGGGACTCACGGAGAATGCCGGATCGGAGATTCTAGTAAGCAGTCAGCCATCGGGTACGAGCGACAAATCGGTTAGCCTAATTCAGCGGATTCCGGTCCACGGCCTTATTAGCGGAGAAGATCCGACGTTGAACCTCCATCTTGAGGGCGGAGAAGAAGTCCGCGTTCCAGAGGCCGGCCGGGTCTTCGTTCTGGGCAGGGTGAAGCATCCGGGCGCGTTCTTTATTACGGATGGTTCCGAAAGCAGCGTCATGAAAGCGCTCGCCCTTTCAGAAGGGTTGGACACTTTTTCCAGCCACAAGGCTTACATCTACCGTCTTGAAGGCGGTAGCGGCGGTAGGAGCGAAATTCCGATTGAATTGAACAAGATCCTGGATCGCAAATCCCCGGACGTGCCGTTGATGGCAAACGACATACTCTACATCCCGGACGCTACCGGTACCCGGGCAAGTCTGAAGGTTTTGGAAACATCCGTCGGTATAGGCGCCGCTCTTGGCGCCGCCGCGCTCTACATCTATCACTAGGATATTTGAGGAGAACCAATGCCTGAACAATCGCGGCTGGCGGAGATAATCCCTCCTGTGCAGTCGAACAATCTGCCGGCGGTGACCTACTACCCGCCGATTCCGCTGCAGCAGGACTTCGAACCGGAAGCTCCCTCGGTTCCCCTGTCGCACTACCTTTGGGTTCTGCGGCGGCATCTCTGGGAAATGATCGCCTTTGTGACGACCTGTGTACTGGTGACTGCTGTAGTTTCTGCGCGGCTGCAACCTATCTACGAATCGACGGCGACAGTTGATGTCGACCGGCAGGCACCGTCTGAGGTCGTCGGCCAGGACTCAACGCGGTCCAGTGCCCCCAACGACGCGGACCAGTTTCTCGCCACGCAGGTCAAATTGATCCAATCGGATGGCGTGTTGCGCCCTGTGGCTGAGCAATTCCATCTGTTGGATCGCGAAGGGCAGCTAAAGAGGATGAGCCCCGAGAAGGCGCAGGAGACGGCTCAAGCGCCAGTGACGTTGAGCCGTCTTAAAGTGACCCGCCCTCCGAACACATATCTGTTGTTAATCAGCTACCGTTCTCCAGATCCCGGCCTTGCCGCTGACGTGGCGAATGCAATCGCGAACTCCTATCTGGCACACACATATGATATTCGTATCCGGTCGTCGGCCAGCTTATCGACCTTTATGGAGAAACAGCTCGATGAGTTGAGGGCGAAGATGGAAAAATCCGGCCTTGCCCTCGCGCAGTTTGAAAAGGACCTGGACGTTATCAATCCGGAAGAGAAGACCAACATCCTCTCGTCGCGCCTGTTGCAATTGAATACCGAATACACGACCGCTCAAGCTGAGAGAGTCCAGAAGGAAGCGGCCTGGAACGCCATGAAATCCGGTTCGCTGGAAGCGGTGCAAGTTTCCTCCCAAGGACAAGACCTTGCAAAGCTGAGCGATAGTCTCAACCAGGCGCGCCAGCGATTTGCTCTAGTCAAAGCGACCTATGGGTCTACTCATCCGGAATACCGCAAGGCCGCCTCCGAACTGGCGGAAGTGGAGAGGCAGTTCGAGAGCACGCGCAACAATATCGCCGAGAGAATCGCGGTAGAGTATCGTGAAGCGCTGAATCGTGAACAGATGCTACAGAAAACTGTAGCAGAGACCAAGGCGGAATGGGACCGTGTCAACTCCCGATCATTTGAGTATCAGCAGTTGAAGCGGGAGGCCGATGCCGATAAGACTCTGTACGACGAGCTCATTCGGAAGATCCGGGAAGCGGACATTAATGCCGGCTTTCAAAACAACAACATTCGGATCGCCGATGTGGCGCGGCCACCGTTGGGGCCAGTGTTTCCCAATATAAAGCTTAATCTCATTCTGGCGTTTCTCTTTTCAACCCTTCTTGCGGTAGGCGCGGCGCTGTTGCAGGACACGCTCGATACCACCCTCCGCGATCCGAAGGAGGCCAGCCGGTTCCTCGGCACCGATGTCATTGGGACGATGCCCGTTGACCGCCTTGCAGCCCAACTTCCAAGGGCTGCAGCGCCGGTTACCGCGGCCGCCATTGTGCCCAAACCCCCTCAGGGCGGAAAAGGAAAGAACTACTATCGGTCTACCTCCGATTTCG
This sequence comes from Acidobacteriaceae bacterium, assembly GCA_003165075.1. GTDB lineage: Bacteria > Acidobacteriota > Terriglobia > Terriglobales > Acidobacteriaceae > Telmatobacter. Next base: position 6,020 of record PLSM01000127.1, read on the forward strand.
AGGAGGCTGTACGGACGATCCGCAATACCATCCTGCTCTCCGACTTCGAGGGGCGGTTGCGCTCAATTGTGATCACCAGCGCCGCTCCCAGCGAAGGGAAGACGACAATCGCGGCTCATCTTGCCATAGCCAACGCCGACCGTGGCAAGAAGACGCTGATTGTAGACGGCGATCTTCGCCGCCCCAGCCTCCATACAAAATTCGGAATAACCCCGCGAGAAGGGCTCTCCAATGTCCTGACCGGCGAAATGCAGTGGCAGGATGTCGTGCTCCCGGTGGAGGGTAAGCCCAACTTGAGTGTCCTGCCGGCTGGGCTGGGTTCTCATCGCGCAGCCGACCTGATAGGCCCGCGACTTGCCACTCTATTGGACGAGTTCGCGAAGGAATACGATCTCGTGATCTTGGACTCGCCTCCCCTCCTCGGTTTTGCGGAGTGTCTCCAGATGGCCACAGCAGCCGATGGAGTGCTCATTATCAGCCGGGCCGGAGAAACCAGGCGCGGGGCCGTTGCCGAGGTGATTTCGGTACTAAATAGGCTGCGGGCCAATATCATTGGTGTTGTTCTGAACCAGGTAAGCCAAAACACCTCTTCGGATGGGTACTCATCTTATGGGTATTACAACTACGGGCACTACCATAAATCAGAATGATGAACTGCGTGGCATCCGTTACGCTGGGTTGGGTGCGGTCCAGACCTTATACTTGGCTCTTCTCATCCACAGACAACACTCGGGCGTGGGCGAGTGGGTTTAGCTTGGCGCACTGCTGGAAGGCTCGCCCCAGACCGAAACTCAGCCCAATAAGCCGATCTCCATTGAAGGCCCAAATCCTAACACCCGCCGCTATTGGCCACCTTGTCAGATTCTCTCTCAGAGCCCAATTAGCAGCTGAAGTAGAGGCAAATCCATGAAGGTAGTCATCCTGTGTGGCGGCCAAGGCACGCGCCTACGCGAAGAAACCGAGTACCGCCCAAAGCCGCTGGTCGAGATCGGCGGTCGCCCCGTCCTCTGGCACATCATGAAGTTATACGACCACTATGCTTTCCGGGACTTCGTGCTCTGCCTCGGATACCGGGGTAACATGATCAAGGAGTACTTTCTCAACTACGAGGCAATGAACAATGATTTCACCATAAGCCTAGGTGAGAACTCCCGGATCAAGTTCAACGGCTTCCATAAGGAGCAGGACTTTTGCGTTACCCTTGCCAATACTGGACCCGAGACCATGACGGGCGGGAGAGTGAGGCGGATCCAAAACTACATTGATGACGACATCTTTATGGTCACATATGGGGACGGTCTGGCCGACGTAAATATTTCGGACTTGCTCAGGTTCCACCGCGCCCACGGAAAGCTTGCAACCGTCACTTCGGTTCGGCCCGTTTCCCGATTCGGGATTCTGGAACTTGATCAACTAGACCAGGTGGAGCACTTCACCGAAAAGCCGACGATTGACGGATGGGTGAATGCGGGCTTTTTCGTATTCTCTCGCAAAATATTTAGCTACCTGTCCGGCGATGACTGTATCTTGGAACGGGAGCCCTTGCAGCAACTGGCAGCGGAAGGCCAGTTGATGGCCTTTCGACATGACGGTTTTTTCTTCGCCATGGACACGTATCGCGAGTATCAGCACCTCAACGCTCTTTGGTCAGCGGGGCAAGCTCCTTGGAAGGTTTGGGATGAATCCAAAGTATTGGTCTGATCGTTCCGTCTTCGTTACGGGCGCAACCGGGTTGGTGGGCTCGTGGCTCGTCCGACGACTTGTAGAGTCCGGTGCCGATGTAGTTTGCTTGGTGCGGGACTGGGTGCCGCAATCCGAACTGGTCGGCTCTCGAATTATCGAACAGGTGAAGGTACTACGGGGTGATGTGCGGGACCGCGACCTGTTGGAGCGGGCTCTCGGCGAGTATGAGATTGACACAGTCTTTCATCTAGCTGCGCAAACCATTGTGGGCATAGCAAACTGTAATCCGATTTCGACATTTGAAACGAACATCCAAGGAACCTGGAATCTGTTGGAAGCCTGCCGCCGCTCACCGGCAGTAAAAAGCATCGTGATTGCCTCTTCCGATAAGGCGTATGGCGACCAGCCTGAACTTCCCTATAGCGAAGATGCACGTCTGGAAGGACGCCACCCTTATGACGTTAGCAAATCCTGCACCGATTTGATTGCACAGGCCTATGCAAAGACATACAAATTGCCTCTTGCCATCACCCGCTGCGGAAACTTCTATGGGGGTGGGGACCTCAACTGGAGCCGAATTGTACCAGGCACGATACGGTCGTTGCTATCCGGACAGCGCCCGGTGATCCGTTCCGACGGCAGCCTCATCCGAGATTACTTCTTCGTGGACGACGGTGCCGCTGCTTACATGCTGCTCGCAGAAAAGCTGGCGGCAGATCACGAGTTGTGCGGCCAAGCTTTCAACTTCTCGAATGAACTTCAAGTCACGGTGCTGGAACTCGTGAATACTTTGACCGGGGTGTTTGGCTCGAATCTTGAACCGGAGATTCGTAACGAGGCTGCAAACGAGATCCAGTATCAATACCTCAGCGCGGCGAAAGCGCGAGGAATGCTGAACTGGAGGCCTTTGTTCACATTGGAACAAGGTTTGGCACGAACGGCAGATTGGTACAGAGAGTTCTTCAAAGGCAAACCCGCACAGTAGGACATCGTGATTAGAGGGACGAGCAATGATTGAAGGCGTTACTGTGACATCGCGCCGCCAGATCGTCGATGAGCGCGGTAAAATTATGCATATGCTCCGGGCAGATGACCCAGAGTTCCAGCATTTCGGCGAGGTCTATTTCTCGTGGGTAAATCCGGGCGTAATAAAGGCGTGGCATCTTCACGACGAGATGACTCTCAACTACGTTTGCCCATACGGCTTGATCAAAATGGTGCTTTACGATCCTCGGTCTGACTCCCCGAGCCATGGCCAAGTGACTGAGCTATTTCTCGGTCCCGATAACTACAATCTCGTGAGCGTACCTCCACATGTCTGGAACGGATTCAAGGGGATTGCACCGTGTGCCAGTCTGGTTTGCAACTGTAGTACTATTCCTCACCGTGCCAATGAAATTCACAGATTAGATCCGTTCTCTGTGGAGATACCATACGACTGGAGCTTAAAGCACGGATGACCATTCCACGCTTGCTGATTCTTGGCGCAGGTGGCCAGGTGGGTGCTGCTTTAGTGCGTGAAGTGGGTCGTGAAAGCGCGATAACCGTCGATCATCAAATGGGCCTGGGAATCCAGTACGCTGTTGACCTTTCGAACTCCAGTACATGCTCTTCCCAGTTGGAGGAGCTATTTTCCTTAATACGCCCTGATGTGGTTGTCAATGCGGCTGGCATGACCTGGGTCGACGGATGTGAGGCGAATCCAGACTTGGCGATTCGTATCAATTGTTCTGCGGCTCGCGAAATAGCTCTCCAATCGCGTCGTTTCGGCGCTGCGAATGTCTACTTTTCGACTGAGTACGTCTTCGATGGCGCGGGGGGGCCTTACAGCGAAACAGACGATACCCACCCGGTTTCAGTCTACGGCAGAACCAAGCTTGACGGTGAGCGGGAGATTCTTGCTGTGGATCCGTCAGCCCTGATCATTCGCACCACGGTCGTGTATGGACCTGAGACGCTAGGCAAAAACTTTGCCTACCAATTGCTGACTGCTCTTGCGGCCGGGACTCCAATGCCCGTGCCCTCAGACCAGATATCGAGTCCAACTTACAATGCCGACTTGGCAGCCATCGCTGTGGCTCTTGTTCGGGAAAGGGTCTCGGGAATCTGTAATGTTGTGGGCCCGGAGATCATGGACCGCGCCACATTCGCCCGGCGACTGGCGCGTGCGATAGGAGGCGCGGAGGATCTCATTCAGCCGGTTACGACGACCGCCCTTGCCCAGCGCGCGCCACGCCCCTTGCAGGCCGGTCTCCGCATTGATCGGTTGCGCTCTGTGCTGCCCCATTGTGTGCTTCGCACCCCGGAAGAGGCTATGGCGCACTGGCGATCGTCCCAGTGGGGAAAACCATGGCCAGGGCTCTTTCTGCAGGCCTCGCAGCCATGCTGCGCTCCAGATGTCCAATCGCTGCGCCCATTCGACAGTACGGGAGGTATGTTGTGAGTGCTAAAACGCTGAGCACGCTGTCTGTCTGCCCCTCGGAGTCCAACGACGATCTGGAACAGCGCATTCTTGACCTCTCGGCCGAGTTGTACCGTCGGAAGAAGTTGGCAACTCCCGCCTTCGAAGCGGGCAAGAGCCCCATCCCCTATGCGGGCAGGGTCTATGACGAGCAGGAAGTCCGGGCGGCGGTAAAGGCTTCGCTCGACTTCTGGTTGACGCTGGGGCCGGAGGGAGAGGCTTTCGAGAAGGAACTTGCCCGTTTCCTCGGAGTGCGGAGCGCGTTACTGGTGAACTCGGGTTCTAGCGCGAATCTGGTTGCCTTCTCGGCGCTCACGAGCAGCAAATTGGAGCGCCCGGTGCGTACCGGGGATGAAGTAATCACCGTTGCTGCCGGCTTTCCCACCACGATTAACCCCATCATCCAGAATGGTTGTGTGCCAGTATTTGTTGACGTCAATCTTCAAACCGCCAACATCGATGTCAGCCGTCTCGAAGATGCCCTCTCTTCCAAGACTAGGGCTGTGATGATTGCGCACACGCTGGGGAATCCCTTCGATCTCGATTCGGTGACGCAATTTTGCCGCCAGAACGAACTCTATCTCGTCGAGGATAACTGCGATGCACTTGGGAGCCGCTACAAAGGGCGGTTGACGGGGACCTTTGGTGATTTTGGCACCTCCAGTTTCTATCCACCCCACCACATCACCATGGGAGAAGGCGGAGCCATTTATACGAATAGTCCGAAGCTGAAGACGATCGCTGAAAGTTTCCGCGATTGGGGCCGGGACTGCTGGTGTGCGAGCGGCAAGGACAACACGTGCGGGAAGCGATTTGCATGGGACTGGGAACAAGAAGCAAAGGCCGCAGGGGGATGCGGGGATTGTGGAACGCTGCCCAAAGGATATGACCACAAGTACGTATATTCTCAAATAGGCTACAACCTAAAGCCGACCGATATTCAAGCGGCGATTGGACGGGTGCAGTTGCGAAAACTGCCATCTTTCATCGAGGCTAGGGTGCGCAACTGGGGGCGTCTGCGCTCGCTCCTTGCCGATCTGGAAGACGATTGGCAGTTCCAGGAGCCGACTCCTGGGAGCGAGCCTAGCTGGTTTGGATTCCTGATGACGATGCGGACGGCTGATCACGCAAGACTGTGCTCGCTATGCAAGCATCTCGACGCGGCGAAAGTATCGCACCGCAGGCTGTTCGGCGGTAATCTGCTCTGGCAGCCCGCCTATCGCAATATCAAGCATCGCGTGGTTGGCAAGTTGAAAAACACCGAGGCTCTGGGAGCGGGAGGCCTGTTCTTGGGCGTGTACCCGGACCTGAGTGAAGAGATGCTTCAATATGTTGCCACGGCGATGCGCCATGCGTGGCGTGCCGCGTAGCAAAGGCTAGGGAAAAATGTTCAGTGAATCTGAGTCGTCAGCCGGGGGCGTGGCCGACCATTCAATATCCGGCACTTAGCGATGAGTGACAACTGAAGGACTTACACGCAGGGAACTCCAAATGAAACCGCGCATCAGCATTTGTATTCCGTCGTATAATTACGGTCGCTTTGTCAGGTGCGCTATCAACTCATGTCTCGCGCAGACCTCGGAGCCGTACGAGATTATCGTGTCGGATAACTGTTCAACTGACGGGACGGGAGAAATCCTTACAGAGTTCAAGGATTTCCCTAGGGTTCGCCTAATTCGTCCGCCGCGACATCTTGAGTTCGCTGAGCATCATCGGTTCGTGATCGGTGAGGCAACTGGTACTCACCTCGTTTGCCTCTCGGCTGACGACGCACTTCATCCGGAGTTCATCAAGGTGATGACTGAAAAAATGATGCGAACACCGGAATTAGGGCTTTTGGCTTGCGCTTCTTTTCAGTGTAATTCACGAATGCGTCCCTTTAGCGTGGGTGGACTGCGGTATCCGAGAGGCGTCTTGATGCCGCCGCAGGCTTTTCTTCGGATGATTAAGGGATGCTGCTATTTGATGTCGGGAGCAGTTTGGTCGGCCGCTGCACTCAGAGCGGTTCCCCCGCTCGATAATAGTGGAGGACTTGCAACCGATTGGTATTGGGCCTTATGCGTTGGTTCCAAGTTTCCGGTTGAGTTCATCCATCGACCTCTGTGCTATTACCGATTTCACGATTCGAATTTCAGCCACTCAGGTGTTACACGATGGCAAATGCAGGCACTCAGCATGCTTGAAAATCTAGAAGGAACAGCGGATGTTTCTGAAGGATTGCGAGTAAAGTTGAAGCCGCAGATCGTTAAGCTGAGAGGCATATTCGACTGCGACCGGAAGGCAACAGGGAAGGCTAGGGAACGACATCATCTTGCGCAGGAGTGTTGGGATCATATTCGCGGCTGCAACCTTTGTGCGAAGCAGACGGTAAAGCGGATGATGTTGCCGCTGTTCGGTGCCCATCCATCGTATCTTGAATAGTTCGCACGTGTGCTTGAGTATGGAGATGGGCAATTGTTGAAACGCGTACTCAGAAGTATCGCTGCGCTATTCGCCGGCCAATCGCTTAATACAATCGGCAACCTACTGCTCGTTCCTCTGTTCTTGTCGAGATGGCCGAAGGCTGAGTACGGCGAGTGGCTAGCTCTTTCCGCAGTGGTTGCCTGCTTTGGGGTAACGGACCTCGGGATGAACTCTGCTGCTGCTAACGCACTCACGACCGCATATGCGCGACGCGACCTCACCCGTTTCCGATTTCTCCAAGGCTCGGCGATGGCCTTCTATGTTGGCATTGCCCTTTCCGTCTCGGCCTTGCTTGGCTGTCTGATCGTATTATTCCCTATTCCCAACTGGATAGGCGTTCGTCAGATTCCCTTAGTGACGGCAAGTTGTGCCGTGTGGGTGTTAACTGCCAGAATCCTGTGGCAAATGCCGGCAGCCCAAGTAAGCACAATATACCGTGCCACCGGAAACCTTGCGGCTACACAATGGTTTGGTAACCTGCAAGCACTCGGTGTGATTGTTGTAACGGTCGCAGTGCTTCTATTCCACGGCGGCGTGTTGCAACTGGCTCTTTGGGGGTCTGCGCCATTGGTTGTTGTTACCTTCGGCGTTTGGCGCGCCCTACGCCGCTCGCATCCGGAGTTGCTCCCAAAGCTTTCCGCTGCCCGGATCGCCGGTGTCCGTGAGTTGATGAGCCCCAGTCTCATGTTCGGGCTGATTATGATTTCAGTGGCAGTTACCACTCAGGGCCCTATACTGTTGGTTTCTCGAGCCCTCGGTGGGGGAGTCGTGGCGCTCTTGGTGACGACCCGCACACTGGGGAACGTGATCCGAACGCTAATCGGAACGCTCAACGTCGCGCTTTGGCCTGAGTTGACGCGGCTTGACGCGACTGGCTCCGCCGTTTCCCTGCGTCTCAACCACCGTCTTTTAGCGTTTAGTTCAACCGCGCTGTGTGCATCCTTCGCGGGTGCTCTGTGGTTCGAAGGCGGAGAAGTAATCTCGATCTGGACGCAAGGACGCCTGACTCCCGATATTTGGCTGCTCCGGTTGTTTTTGTTAGCCCTTGTCCTTCAGGCTCCATGGTTGGCGAGTTCAGTGTTTACAGCCGCGAGCAATCGTCATGGCAAGCTGTCATGTTCTTACGCGGTTTCTGCCGTCTTGACTTTGGCAGCAACTGCCATTCTTCTTCGCCCGTGCGGCGTGCTTGCGGTTCCACTTGGAGCTATTTTGGGAGAGGCGTTGGCTTGCTATCACTTTGTTCCAAAGGATACATGCGCCGTACTCGATGAAGACTATCGCAGATTTGCCGTCCAACTCTGGATTGGAGTCGCCGCGATGTTGTGCGCCGCCTGGGGCGCCGCTTGGGTCGGGCACTCCATCGCCGTCGGTCCGGCTCCGGTCCGCTGGCTTCAAGTGGGGATGTTGACTACGGTGGCTTCGTTCCTATCAGGATGGTATACCGGGCTGCGGAGTGACGATCGTGCTATTCTTGTGCGCTGGGGAATATCTCAATGGTCAAGGCCATATCCTGAATGATTACTGGAATGTGTGTCGGCGGACTATTCCTTCAGCAGAGCGATCGGGATATGGTGCTGGACCGGTTGCTGACGGGTATTGGGGTCAAAAAGGCGCCGATCCCGGAGGCCATTAGGTGAAAATCAGCAGCATGGATATTGATACCATTGCAGAAAGGAGTTGCTGAATGCTAAAGAGAGCCTACAGCATATTGAAACGCCGCTATCTTAATTCTCTTGGTTACCAGGTTCCAGAGAAGTACCAGTCGACTTTTGTCTGTTGGGGCGGTGCTGCAGAAGTGCAATACATCTATGGAAGATTTCTAAAAGAGTTGCCATTTGGAAGCCGAATCCTGATCGTCGGCGTGATGGGAGGGCGTGATTACTTCTATTTTAAGAATCTGGGGTATAAGGTTACGGCATTAGATTTGGGGCTCCAACCCGAAATAGAGAATATTGTAATCGCAAATGTTGAGGAACCGCTGCCCTTTCCCCCCGATTACTTTGACGCAATCATACTTGGAGAAGTTCTTGAGCACCTTAAATACGATGTGAGAGCCCTAGACAACCTCAGAACGGTGCTTATGCCTTCCGGATTGCTGATTGTATCTTTGCCATTCTTTCACGATTCCGAAGAAGGTCATATGCGAATACACTCCCCCAAGTCAGGGCGACGCTTATTGAGCATGGCAGGGTTTAAGGTAGTGGACTATCTGGAACGCCCAGGATTGATGTGGTGGAATTCAATTCAGAACATCGTCTTGCATTCGATATGCCTGTTATCGTGGGCACTCTTAAGGAAAACCGCCTATAAATGTGAAATTGCCCTGATTGGAAGGTTTGAGTGGATAACTGGACATCTACAGTGGCCACGGATCATTAGGCGTCTATCGACGAAATACGGCGGATACTATTTGTGCCAAAAAGACATACAGTTTGATCACCTTTCTCTCAATCGGACGCTATATACTTCTGCAGAAAAAGCGGAGCCATCCGTAATAGCAAGCAGCGTCATGTGCGATGATCCGGGCGCGAATATCAGAGCAGAGGTGGTTGACGGTAGTACGGCTTTCTTTAATTGATCGACATAGCAGATGATATCGCAGGTCAGAGGGCTGGAGGCCCTGATTCTATGAGTTCGATGTTAGTGCGCTCTCTTGGTTTTCCAGCCACTCTTATTCATGGCGATACTTTGGTACTCGATCGCTGGCTATGGTTGAAGAAGCATCTCCCCAGAGTTGCTGGCGGGTCGAAGAGATTGCTTGACGTGGGCTGTGGTTCAGGCGCTTTTTCAATTGGCGCGGCGAGCCGTGGTTACCGTTCGCTGGGATTAAGTTGGGATAAGAGAAACCAGGAAATAGCCGGAGAACGAGCAGCGATTTGCGGGCTCACGCATGCGAGTTTTGAGGTCCAGGATGTCCGAAAACTGGACGAGCGAACGGACCTGTACGGCGAATTCGAGATTGTTATTTGTTGTGAGAATATTGAGCATATTCTGAACGATCGAAAGCTGATGGTTGAAATGGCCAACTGCCTTAAACCGGGCGGTACGCTGCTACTGACAACACCCAATTCTTCTTTTAAGCCTATGTATGGCGATGATGGAGTGGTTTCAACGACGGAAGACGGTGGGCACGTGCGACGCGGTTACGCTGAGGAAGATTTGCGTAGCCTTTGCCGAAGCGCGCATCTTCAAGTGTTGGAAATCGGCTATTGCGGTGGATTTGCCAGCCAGAGAATAACCAGCCTACTTCGTCTTCTTAGTAGAATCCATTCTCTGCTTGGTTGGGTGCTGATCCTTCCTCTCCGTGTGATTCCACCTCTCATCGATCCCTTGATTGCTCGGTTTACGCGATATCCTTTGTATTGCATCACTCTTATCGCGAAGAAACCCAGTTTGGGCGTGTAGAGGGCGCGAAGAAACCCGCCATATGGATTTCTAGCACTTTGCATAAATGGTAAGCCGGAAGATCTAATGCGAGCGTTGTCAATCGTCTAATTTGGTTGAGAATAGAGTTTAAGCGGATACTGGAGGGTATCGTTGTGCTATCCATCGGCCAATCGTTTAACACAACTGGTAACCTAATGCGGCCAACAATGACCAATTCCCAGCACAAACGGCAGCCAATCAAAGCTGACGGCGCGGCTCCGGCCGTGAGTGTAATCCTGCTCACATATAATCGCGCTGATTTATTAGATGCAGCGATTGAGTCGATCCTCAGCCAGACGATGGCGGACTTCGAACTGATCATTGCCGACAACGCATCTGCTGACCGTACTTCCCAGGTTTGCCAGAAGTGGGCTGCAATTGACAGCCGCATTCACTATTACAGGCGGCCAACCAACGTGGGCAGGACGCAGAACATGAACCTCGGCATCCTGGCCTCGGTTGGGGAATACGTAGCGATCCTGCACGACGATGATGTATACGATCTCGACTTATTGACGGAGTGGAAGGGATTGCTCGACAAGTACCCGGATGCGGCGTTCGTCTTCAACGCCTACCGGGCGCTCGATGCTCAAGGCGAGACCCGCACCGTGCATCGTGCTCCCCTCCCCCTATGTTCGCCCGGATCGGCGTTCCTCGAAGGAATCCTCTTCAAGCGCTGGCGCTTCGATTCTCCTGTTCGCGGCACGGTCATGATGAGGCGCCGAGCGATCGACCAAGTGGGAAGATTCAACGAGAGATTTGAGTCCTGGTCCGACGTGGATATGTGGATGCGATTGGCTGAAGACTTCGACGTCTGCTATACAGACAAACCGCTCATTACGGTGCGGGACGCCGAAGTGGCGCCGCACCAGTTCGCCGACAGCATTGGCCACGTTCAACCGCTGTTGGAACGAATGTTCTGGGATGCCCGCATGCGTCATTACCATGCTCGTCCAATCCGACGGTTCAACGAGGCCATTCGTCACTGGAGCTTTGTCGCTGCTGCACGTGCTTGGCACTTCGCGTGCGCAGTAAACCGCAAGCTGCGCTCAATGCGCCGCTCTGAATCCATATGTCTATAACGCTGATTTTCGGCCTTCTGCTTCAGTTAGCGGCTCTGGCTATTGTTCTACGCCAGGTCCGTTCTCGTCTATTAATGTTCAATGGCGCAATTCTAATCGTGATGCTGTGCATCTTTCATGGTCTCCCGGAAATCGCAAACTTGCTTTACCCGGGCATAAATCACAATCTGGTGCTTGTCGATCAAGAGGCTGTTGATCGCTGGGTTCTCATCGTCGGCTTTGCCATACTCCTCTTCTCGGTCTTTTACTCCCGGACCCTGAAGCGCAACCGGAAGTCTCGGTTTGAGAGCCGCGCTCAAACCCCACCCAAGGTAAGTCTGCCAGCGCTCTTCTCAATGGCAATTCCAGCCTTCATAATCGTAGTTATAAGTGGATTAGGAAATTATAGTACTTATGGGTACTGGATCACAGGGCTCTCCCAAGAACTATTCCCTTTGTTGATGGTCATGTTTTTCAATATTTCGATCATGCATTTGCCTCGACGGTGGACACTGTTTCTCGTCGTAGCCGAGGTACTCTTGTTCACAATCGTCGGTAGTAGGATCTACGTGTTAGCAGTCTTCGTCATGACCGCAGGAGCTCTTACCCGGTATGGTCGACCGCTCAAGTTCAGGAGCCTCTGCATTGGGTTTATGCTCTTCGCTACTCTAAGTGTATTGATCTCCTCGTCCCGGTTCTACTATGGCCGGGAAACGTACCGCGCCCCCATTGGCGTGCGCATTTCAAATATCGCTCGGTCCGCTTCTACGGCGATGGGCGATTCCGAGTTCGATATCAAAGGTGATTTCATCTACCGTTTTGACGGCAATATTTTCCCCACAATCGTGAATGAAAAATTCCGTGAAGGTTATTCAGGTGTCGGTCTGAGCTCGTTCGCGAACAATTTCTTCCTCTATATTCCGAGTTACTTCTACAGAAGTAAGTTAGACACCGCACTTGAATATCGAGATGAAAGGGCGTACACGCAAACTCACTTTGGAATGTGGTTCAATAATGACCTAGCGACCACACTGTTCACAGTTCTTTTTGGGTACTACGGCGTCGCTGGTCTGATGTTATGCGCCGCTGGACTCGGGGTCGTCTTCGCCTACCTCGACCGATGGATGAATTCCACTAATACCATTCTGTCATATGTTACAGGATTGGGATTAACTTACTGCTGCATCATTACGGACCAGGGAGTATCCGTGTACTTCTCTACCTTCCGAACTGTTTTTGTTCTGTTCATAGTGCTGAGTGTAGTTTCCCGTTTTCGCCTGCGTGCAGGAAAATTCCAGAAGTTCCACAGCAGCAGAGTCCTGGCTAATGCGTATAGCCGGAGGTCTATCGGTGATGGAATTACAGGCTAAAGATCTCCGTTATAAGAACGACGGTAATCCGTTGTTGTTGGATCTGCTGCCTTCGCCGCCAGGAATTGTGCTGGACTGCGGCTGCGGCGCCGGTGACAACGCACGTATACTCTGCGAACGGGGATGGCGCGTCCATGGCGTTACGTGGGACACACTGGAGCGCGATTTTGCGTCTCGTTATTACGAAGTGTTCTTGGCCGACCTGAATAATGGCTTGCCGGAAGACGTTAAGTAAGAACAGTATGATGTAGTGGTTATGTCACATGTTCTTGAATACTTAGTTAATCCTGGTGGTTTGTTGTCGGATGCGGGCAAGGTCTTGCGACCGGGAGGTGTGATCATGGTTGCTCTACCCAATGTTGTGGCATACACGAACAGGCTTCGAATCTGCTTAGGCAGATTCGACTATCAACCCTCTGGAATAATGGATGAAACGCATTTGCATTTCTATACCTTCGAATCGGGAGCGAGATTTCTGAGAAACAATGGCTACGAAATTGTACAAGCGAAGGCGGCGGGAGCATTCCCACTTTGGAGAATTCGCGCATTTCTGCCAGCGCGCGTGGTGAATTCATTGAACGATATAAGTTGTCGGTTGTTTCCTGGGGTTTTTGGTTTTCAGTCAGTTTACATTGCGCGGCCGACTGCCTCCCTAGTCGGGCATGACTGACTTCATTGAGGCGAGGAGCATTGTGATGGAGTGTTGCGGCGGAATGTTCAGGAAGTTAGCGCGGTGTTGCGAGGAGTATGAGTTCATATGGAATCACTAGCCAAATGTGCAAAGACCTGGGACCAGGTCGAGATCGACAGCGCCTTTTGTTTAGTTAAGCAAGAGATAGAGCGCAATGGGGGCGCGCAGGATCTCGGGTATTTCGGCCATGAAGCCAGATACAGAAGAACGATAGGTAAAATTCTGGAATTGGTGTCGCCGGGTGCCACCATTCTGGACGTTGGTAGTCACTTTCTCCACCAGGCAGCAGTTTTAAGTTATCTTGGTTATCGTGTACTCGGTATGGACGTTCCTGAATTTGCCGATCTTCAGCAGATTAAGAATCGCGCGTTGAAATTCAATATTCATAATTGCGTCGTCGACCGGTTTGACCGCGGGGATTTTCTCGCTGGGTATGAAGATCAAATCGATCTTGTAGTGTTTACGGAAATCCAGGAACATATCACCTTCAATCCAATTCAGTTTTGGCACCGCATCTGGCAATTGCTGAAAATCGGAGGGAAGATCTATCTAACCACACCAAACAGCCTGACGGTGTGGAAGATAGCGAGTGCATGCAAGAAGATGCTATTGCTCAAAGGGATTGGGATCGGTATCGAGGATATTCTCAGGGCAGTGACCTATGGGCACCATTGGAAGGAGTACTCGGCTTATGAATTACGACTTCTGTTTGAGATGCTGTCTCCCGATTGGTCCATAGAGATAACACCTTATGATCTCACGCCGCTGGGGAGCGGCAGTAAATGGGAGGATTTGAAAGGTCTAAAGCCGCGTGTGCGAGAAATCGTTCGCCGAACATCATCGCTTATGCCGCGATTCAAAGAGCAACTAGAGGCGGTCATCACACTGAGACAGCGGTCAGTTTGGCAGACCAAGTCGCCGGACTATTTCTAAAAACGTGTTTCAAATTGCGTTTGGAGGATTCGCGCATTTATGCCAGCACGTATAGTGAAATCCTCGAACGCGACAAGTTGCCGGTTGTTTCCCGGTGTTTTTGGTTTTCTATCAATCTACATTGCGCGGCTGGCCGCCTCCAAGGTTGGGCATGACTGATTCCCTCGAAGCGAGGACTGACGTGACAGGTGTTTCTCCCCAGGAGCCAGTGCTGCGAATCGCTATTTCTGCCCTTGGCCGCTTTCATATGTTCGACCTGGCACGCCAAATGCTGCGGTTGGGGCAGGAGGTCGACATCTTCACTGGGAATCCGAGGTGCCGCGTGGATCGGGATCTGAGGTCCCATACCCGCACGCATCCATTTCTTCACGTTTTGGCCGCCTTGCGCTACCGCATTCCACCCGCGCCGAAGACGACGTGGTGGCTGGACCGGAATCTCCAGCATTTTGGCTGCTGGCTTGCCCGTTCTGTGGATACGGAGACCACGGATATTCTGGATGGCCTCGATGGCCCGGGGCCTGCAGCTGGCAGGCTGATGAAAAGCCATGGTAAAGCCTGGGTCTGCAACCGCGGCTCTGCACACATCCTGACGCAGAAGGCCCTTCTTGAGGAGGAACACCAGCGTTGGGGGGCGCCAATACCCTACTTCAGTCTCGATGGGCTGGAGCGGTGTCTCGCCGAATATGCTGAAGCCGACGCCATCGTCGTTCCTTCGAATTTCGCCAAGCGCTCCTTTGTTGAACAGGGAGTCCGTAGCGAAAGAGTTTATGTATGCCCCTACGGCGTTGAGCTTTCCATGTTTCATCCAATGCCAAAGGCGGACTCAAAATTTCGCGTGCTTTTCGTGGGAAACGCGTCAATACGAAAAGGAATTGGCTACCTGTTTGAAGCGCTACGGCCATTGATCGAAAAACAACTTTGCGAATTGTGGCTGATCGGAGGGGTAGACAACTCCGCGAAAGCTCTGCTGGCAAAGAATCAGGACCTCTTCGTTTACAAGGGCATTCAGCCGCGAGCGGCGCTCGCTTCCATGTACAGCCAAGGCTCAGTACTGGTGCTGCCTTCCATTGAAGAGGGCCTAGCGCTCGTGCAAGCGCAGGCGATGGCATGCGGGCTGCCTGTGATCGCCACAACCAATACCGGTGCTGAAAACCTGTTCAGCGATAGCGTTGAAGGCTTCATCGTTCCCATCAGGAATCCCGTGGCCATTCGTGACAAGGTCGAGTGGATGATCGGACACCCGATAGAGCGTACTGACATGGGTGCGGCAGCTTTGCAGCGAGTGAAGAGCTTTGGCGGGTGGAACCGCTACGGCGAGCAGTATCTTGCCATGTACCGCGAAATCTTGGCTCGCAAACGCAGGGCGGCATGAACGCGACATCGATGCAGAGTATTGACGCCCGGATTCACCTCGATTTGCAAGGATCAACGGCAAACATGCCAATCTTGCGAGAGTTACGATTGCTTCTGGTCGTCAACCCCGGCATTGTGCATGTAGGAGCGCATCTTGCCCATGCCGCTACGGCAATGGGGATACCTGTTCAGCTTTTGGATGTGACGGGTGCGTCATCATCAAACCTCTGGGTAAACCGATTCCACTTCCACTTCAATGGAAAACGACCAGTGCATTTGCGGCGATTCAGCGAACTCGTGCTGCACACATGCCGAAGCTTCCAGCCGACGGTGCTTCTGGCAACCGGCATTGCTCCTGTTGAATCCGTTACGCTTCAGGCAATCCGCAGACTTGGGATCCGTACCTGCAACTATCTTACCGACGATCCTTTTAACCGAGTTCATTACGCGCCGTGGTTTCTGTGTGCACTGCCGGAGTATGACCATATATTTTCCCCGCGCCGCGCGAATATGGCCGATCTTCACGCGGCGGGCTGCTGCGACGTGAATTACACGCCCTTCGCCTACGCTCCCGATATACACTTTCCGGAACCGCCGTCAGGGTCGGCCGAAAGGGCCAGGTTTTCGGCGGATGTGTTCTTTGCTGGCGGTGCCGATAGGGACCGGATTGCATACATATCCGCAATGATCAGCGAAGGATTCACGGTGGCGCTCTATGGAGGGCGCTGGGAGCGTTATCGGGGGACCCGGACGGCGGCACTGGGACTGGCTGACCCTCAGACTGTGCGTAACGCCGCGGCGGGGGCGCGTGTTTCTCTGTGCCTTGTACGCCGGGCCAATCGCGATGGTCATTCGATGCGGTCGTTTGAGCTTCCGGCCATGGGCGCCTGCATGGTGGTCGAAGATACGCCTGAGCATCGCGAGATCTTCGGATCTCCGAACGAGGCTGTCGTGTACTTTCAAAGCATCGAAGGGCTGCTGAGGACTGTAAAGCAATTGATTGGCGACGAGGCGGAACGGAAGCGGCTGGCTGCGGCTGCTCATGCCAGGATATGCAATGGCCGCAATACATACAAAGACCGCTTGGGCGATATGCTCGCGTACGTTGCCAATACTCCTTAAAACTCTGCATGCCCATTCTTGAGGGATATCGCCACTCGTTCTTGAAGATCCTTAGTCCCAAACCAAACCCGAGCCGCTTTCTTGGCTGCATGAACTCGGGAGTAAGCCGGGCACTCGCGTCGGGCCATATGATGCTTTGCGGGTCCACGGCTCTACAACTTCGCAACAGCGATATGCAGATAGTCCACTTTGAACGAGAGCCAATACCGGAGAACCATAGCATCGAACGAGTATTCGAGGTGGTTCGAGGGGCGCTACCGGGAGATTGGGAACGTAAAGTCGTGCATTGCCCTACTCCGCACCACTCGGTTTTCTGGCTAATAAAGGGTATCCTCCATGCCTGGGCCGAAAAGGGAGAAGTGAACCATATCGTCGGTGATGTGCATTACGTTGCGCTTGCGCTACCGAAGTCGAAGTGCATCCTCACTGTTCATGACCTCAACCATTTATATGATCTGAAAGGGCTAAGGAGGATACTGTATCGTTTGCTGTACTTCAGTATCCCGCTCAGGCGCTGCGCGGTGATTACGGCGATTTCAGAAGTGACACGAGACCTGATTGTGAAAGAGTTTCCTTTTACTTCCAACAGAATCATCGTAATTGCGGATCCTCTTCCGCGGGGCTATGAGTATCGCCCGAAGTCCTTCAACTCAGATTATCCGTGGATTCTTCAGGTCGGAACCGCTCCGCACAAGAATGTTGGCCGGCTGGTTCAAGCACTTAGTGGATTGCCTTGCAAGCTGCATATGATTGGTCTGTTGAATAACGAGACACGGAGATCTCTCGAATCGAGCCGCATTGACTTCGAGAACTCCGTGAATATTACGGACGCGGAAATGGTGGACGCGTACGAAAGGGCGGATCTTGTGATCTTTGTCTCGCTCGCCGAGGGATTCGGAATGCCGATTATCGAAGCGCAGGCAGTGGGCCGTCCGGTGATCGTCAGCAATCTGTCCCCAATGAAAGAGGTTGCCGGTGAAGGCGCACTCGCGGTGGACCCGTTCGACATTGAAGCTATAAGAAGCGCGATTCGCACCGTCATCGAAGACGGCCAGCTCCGGCATAGGATGATTGCGGCAGGGCTGGAGAATGTGAAGCGCTTCAACGCGGAAGTTGTGGCAGGGCAATATGCGCAGCTTTATCGGAGTATTGCGAAATGCAAGTAAACATCACGGAAGAGGCGAAAAACCTCATCAATGCGGTGCCAGTACCGCGGGCGCAATGGCTGAAGTGCGAGAGTAGTCGGACGGTATCCTTGATAAACGGGGACGCTCGATGAGCGATAGCAGTGTGGAGGCTCCCACTAGGATCGCAATCGTGGTGAGCCATCCTATCCAGTATTTTGCGCCGTGGTATCGTGCCCTTGCTTCGACTCCGGGAGTTGTCTTGAAGGTGTTCTTCTGCTGCAAGCGGGGAGCTGAGACATACTACGATCGTGATTTTGGATCCGAATTTAAGTGGGACATCCCACTGCTTGAGGGGTACGATTGGCAATTCATGACGAGCCGGAAGGAGATTAAGTCGCTCACATTCTGGGAGGTAGATAACCCGAATGTCGGGGAGCTGCTGGCGGAGTTTCATCCGGATGTCGTGCAGATTCACGGCTATGCTTACCGTACCATCTGGCGTGCGGTGAGATGGTCTCGGCGGAATCGAGTGCCAACTCTGCTATCTTCCGATTCTAACGGGACCGCAAGGCGAGCATATTGGAAGCGTGCGGCAAAAGCAGTCATCGTAAACCTGTTCTATCGTCACGTCGACGGAGCTCTCTGTTGTGGAGACAACAACCGTAAGTATCACAAACAATATGGTATTCCGGATGTGCGATTATTCGCGAGTACAATGCCCATCGATTACAAAAGGTTGGTCGCCTCAGTTGGGGACGTTGCAGAGACTAGACGGTTGTTTCGACAAAAGTATGGGATTCCTGGCGATGCTTTTGTTGTGATCTATGCGGGGAAATTGATTCCTTTGAAGTGCACGTTACACCTGGTGGAGTCGATGCGACGCTGCGCCCTGCAAGGGTTGAACGTTTGGGGGCTTCTAGTTGGCGAAGGGTCCGAGCGCGAGGCATTGGAAGCTTTCATTGCCGAGCACAAGATGAACAATGTTGTGTTGTCGGGATTCGTTAACCAAAGCTCGATTGGCAAGTGCTATGCGGCTTCAGATGCCGTGGCGCTGATGTCATGGTGGGAACCGAAAGGGCTTACCGTACCGGAAGCGGGCTGCTTCGGATGCCCTGCAATCCTAAGCGATCGAGTGGGCTGCATTGGTCCAAACGACAGTGCTCGGCCCGGCGAGAATGCATTGGTTTATCCGTGGTCGGATATCGACGCGCTGACCAACTGCATTGTCCGCCTGTACAAAGACCATTCGCTGTATTGTTCCATGTCGAAAGCAGCGCAAACAATCGCCGAGTCGCAAGATATTGCCGTGGCGGCGTTGCAATTGAAAGAGGCAGCGTTGCAACTCAAGAGAATGGGTTGTCGATAGTAGTGCTGGTATTTGTGTTCTTGTGCACGTAAACCAGAAGACAGAACTCGCCGCGTGTGTTGCAAAATTCATAATGGGCAAAGAATCCACGATCCGATCCATCATGGCAGCAAAATTACGTGCGGCGTGGATCACTCTCGTTTCGTTAAGGTAGCCGGTTTGTCATGACGATGTCTTCCGAAGAGAAAGAGGCCCTGGGGCGAAGCGAATGCGCGAACAAGCCTGCTCGTCCGGGGGGGCCAATCATTCTCGTATTAATCGGTACCTATCTTCCCGGCTACAAGGCCGGTGGTCCCATTCGCAGCGTCGAGAATCTTGTGCGGGTGCTAGGCAGAGAATTTCATTTCAGGATAGTGACGCTGGATCGAGACTACGGCGACAAGTCGCCATATCCGAATATCGTTGTGAACAGGTGGTTACCAGTGGGCGATGCGGAGGTTATGTACTTGCGTCCGGGTCTCCGGAGCCTTATGCATCTGTACACTCTGCTTCGCTTGCTTGACCGGGATACGGTCCTCTACCTTAACAGTTTTTTTTCCCGAGTCTTCTCGATGTTTCCTGTGCTCATGCGGTGGCTCAACCTCTGTCGGGTGAAGTGTTTGGTGCTTGCGCCACGCGGTGAATTTTCGCCGGGTGCATTGCGGCTCAAACCCATACGAAAGAGTGTGTATATCAGGATCTCTCAGTGGTTTGGACTGTACGATTACATACTATGGCACGCCTCCAGCAATTTTGAGGAGAACGACATACTGCGTCAGTTTAGGCTGTTGCTGCAAGTCGCCAATGCAAACGTCATTCCTAGCTTGATAGCAAGCGAGGAGGCATTGCAAAAGCGCCAAATCGCGGTGGCGCTGGATATCGCAGGCTTCGTACCTACGGAACGAGAGCAGCAGCGACTCAAAATGCCAGGGCGGCTTCGCGTCGTGTTCGTTTCGCGGCTTTCCCGGAAGAAGAATCTGGCTGGAGCGCTACAGATGCTGCGTGGGCTCTCGGGAGACGTTTCCTTTGATATCTACGGCCCTAAGGAAGACGCGGTTTACTGGAAAGAATGCCAAGGCCTGATCGCCGCGCTCCCGGTGAATATTCAGGCAAGATACTGCGGCCAAATTGAACACGCTAAGATTCACCAAGTCTTTGCCGATCACGATCTGTTTCTGTTTCCCACTCTGGGCGAGAACTATGGGCACGTAGTCTTCGAGGCGTTCGTGTCGGCTTGCCCGGTACTCATCAGCGACCAGACACCATGGCGTGGTCTAGAGGCCCTGAAAGTGGGGTGGGACCTTCCGCTCTCCGAGCCGGAACGGTTTCGCGAGGTCCTTCAGCAGTGTGTCGATATGGGGTCGGAAGAGCACTCTGCGATGTGCGTGCACGCTGCTGAATTCGGGATACGCTGCATCAATTCCCCAGATGCGATCGAGGCAAACCGGAAGTTGTTTCGACGGGCTCTCAGAATGGCAACCTCACAATAATGCGTTCGTGACAGGAAGCCGCATACCGCGCCATGGTCTGCACCACCAATGGTTCGGAGTTCCCACGTTGCAGCTATAAAACGGAGTTGTTATGTTTAAGGGACGCACTCTATTAATTACCGGCGGAACTGGTACCTTTGGCAACGCCGTGGTCCGGCGCTATCTGAAGACGGACATTGCCGAAATCCGCATCTTTAGCCGGGACGAGAAAAAACAGGACGATATGCGAAACTCCCTGCGCAACGAGCGGCTAAAGTTCTTTCTCGGCGACGTTCGCGAGCCGAGCAGCCTTCTGGCCCCAATGCGCGGCGTCGATTACGTTTTTCATGCTGCCGCTCTGAAACAGGTTCCATCGTGCGAATTCTTTCCGCTAGAGGCTGTTCGAACCAACACCCTGGGCGCGGAGAACGTCCTCAGTACCGCTCTGGCCTGCGGCGTCAAGAACGTCATCGTGCTCAGTACGGACAAGGCCGTCTATCCAATCAACGCCATGGGAATGTCGAAGGCGCTTATGGAAAAGCTGATGGTAGCCAAGGCCCGCTTGCATGGCGATAACGGCACCATTTTCTGCGGTACGCGGTATGGCAATGTCATGGCATCGCGAGGCTCCGTTATCCCCTTGTTCATAACCCAGATTCTAGCCGGCAAACCGCTGACTGTCACCGATCCGAACATGACTCGATTCATGATGACGATAGAAGATGCAGTAGACCTTGTCGTGTATGCGTTCCAGAACGGCAGCCCTGGCGATATCTTTGTGCAGAAGGCTCCTGCTGCTACGATTCTCACACTAGCGGAAGCTTTGAAGGAGATATTCGAGGCTGATAGCGAAATTCAGATTCTAGGTACCCGCCACGGTGAGAAGTTGTACGAGACGTTGCTCAATCGGGAAGAAATGGCCAAAGCGGAAGATCGCGGCGGTTATTACCGCATTCCGGCCGACATTCGGGATTTGAACTACTCCCTCTACTTTACTAAAGGACAGATAGATGTCTCGCTGGCCGAGGAGTACACCTCGCAAAACACGCACAGGATGAACCATGCCGAGATGGTCGAACTTCTCCTGAAACTCGAATGCGTGCAGCAAGCCTTGAAGACCCGGACGGTCACCATATGAACGTACTGGTAACGGGTGCTCACGGATTCATCGGGCGAAACCTTACCGCCCATCTCAAGGCGCGCGAAGGCTGCGTCGTGACCCTTTTCGACGTTGATGACTCGTCGGACGATCTGCGTGCAGGACTGGAAACAGCGGATATTGTCTACCATTTGGCGGGGGTCAACCGCCCGCAGATCATCGAGGAATTCGAGACAGGAAATGCGGGTCTGACGCGTGAGATTTGCGAGATATTGCGCGAGCTTGGCCGCGCGCCCGTGATTGTGATGTCTTCTTCCGTCCAAGCCGAACTTGATAATCCGTACGGAGTCAGCAAGCGGCGCGCGGAGGTTGTACTGCGCGAGTTCGCGGCTCAGAGTGGGGCACAGGTCTGCATCTATCGGCTGAAAAACGTGTTCGGGAAATGGTGCCGGCCAAACTACAACTCCGTTGTAGCGACGTTTTGCAGCAACATAGCGAACGATCTCCCTATTCAGATCTCCGATCCGAGCCGCGAACTTGAGCTCGTTTACGTGGATGATGTTGTGAAGGCTTTTATAGCCGAGATGCCGACCGATTCCGGGTCAAACGTCCATGCCGACATACCCTCCTTCAAGTTGACGCTCGGCGATCTGGCGGGCCGCATACAGTCGTTCCACGACATGCGCACGAACCTCATCACGCCTGACTTTGCAGTCCGGTTCAACCAGCAGCTTTACGCAACGTACCTATCCTACATGCCCGATGACGCGCGCCGCCAGCGACTTGAGACCCACTCGGACGGTCGCGGTTGCCTGGCCGAGTTCATCAAATCGAACAGCTCTGGCCAGATATTCATTTCACGGACGAAGCCCGGCGTCACCCGCGGAAACCACTACCATCACACGAAGGCTGAAAAGTTCTTCGTCGTAGAAGGGGATGCCGTGATTCGGATGCGCCATATTGAAAGCCAGGAAGTGGTGCAGTATAGGGTTCGCGGCGATGCGTTTCAGGTAATAGATATTCCACCGGGATACACGCACTCCATCGAAAACATCGGGTCCGGTGACATGATCACGCTTTTCTGGGCCAGCGAGATATTTGATCCTGACAGACTCGACACCTACTTTCTGCCGGTAGTGACGCCATCTGAAAATCCTGCTACGGTTAAAGCATGAAGGTTGCAACGGTTGTAGGCACCCGCCCAGAGATTATACGGCTTTCCCGCGTCATCGCAGCGCTGGATCGGCACATGGATCACGTGCTGATTCATACCGGGCAGAACTACGACTACGAGTTGAACGGCATCTTCTTCGAAGATCTGGAGATTCGAAAGCCTGATCTCTTCCTAGAGGCGGCAGGTAAGTCCGCCGCAGAGACCATCGGCAACGTGATAGTAAGAAGCGACGAAGCGTTCGGCAGAATTCAGCCGGATGCCGTGCTCGTGTTGGGAGACACAAACAGTTGTCTTGCCGTGATCGCAGCGAAGCGCCGGAAGATTCCGATCTTTCATATGGAAGCCGGGAACCGCTGCTTCGACGAGAGAGTGCCGGAGGAAATCAACCGGAAGATCGTCGATCATATAAGTGACATCAACATGCCGTACAGCAACATCTCCCGGGAATACCTCTTGCGAGAGGGTTTCCCGCCGGACCGGATTATCAAGACCGGGAGCCCAATGTACGAGGTGCTGCATCAATACCTGCCGAAGATCGAGGCATCTACCGCGCTCGCGCGACTCGGGCTCAGTCCCCGCAAGTACTTCGTGATCAGTGCGCACCGCGAGGAGAACATAGACTCCCCAGACCAGGCGCACAAGCTATTGCGGGTCTTGTGTGAGCTAGCCACCCGATACGCCCTGCGGATCATCTTTTCCACTCATCCTAGGACGCGGAAACGATTCGAGTCAATGGGGGCCAAGTTGCCTGCGGAAGTGGAATTGCTGAATCCGCTCGGATTCTGCGACTATGTGCACCTCCAAATGAATGCCATGGCGACTCTATCCGACAGCGGCACTATTACTGAGGAATCGTCAATTCTGAATTTCCCAGCGCTTAACATCCGCGAGGCGCATGAGCGTCCGGAGAGCATGGAAGAGACCGCCGTCATGATGACCGGGTTGGAGTGGGGGCGCGTAGCCGAAGGTCTCAATATTCTGGAGCACCAAGGCCATGGGGACGAGCGGACCCTTAGAATCGTCGAGGACTATACCGTGCCGAACGTCTCGGAGAAGGTTGTGCGCGTGATCCAGAGTTACACGGATTACGTGAACCGGGTGGTGTGGAACAAGGTCTGATTCTCACCTGTTCCAGAACGTAGTGATTATGGCTAGAATCCTCATACATTCGCTCATCTTTGCGCCGGACGGAGTTTCCACGGCCTATCTCTATACCGACCTCGCCAAAGAGTTGAGGAAACTTGGCCATTCGGTCGAGGTGCTCACGACAACACCGCACTACAATCGAGTTGAAGAGGAACTTCGCAGACAGCCTCTGGTCAAGATTGCTCCAGGTTTCTATAAGAGTTCCTGCTCGGGCATAAGCGTATGGCATGTGTCGCTCGGCAAGAGAACGTCCGACGCACGAGTTCGCACGCTCGCCTATTTACGCTTCCATCTGCTATCTCTACTCTGGTGCCTCTTCCACCGCGCGCGATACGACGTCGTTCTGGCGCCGTCTCCTCCGCTGTCAATTGGAGTGATAGGCTGGCTTCTTGCCCGACGCTACGGTGGAAGCTGCGTTTACAACATCCAGGAGCTTTATCCAGACATCGCAATCAACCACGATCTGATCAAGAACGCAATTGCGATCAGGGCCTTTCGCGCTCTTGAGCGGTTCGTGTATCGAAGATCGGACGCAGTTGTCACAATCGCAGACAGATTTGCGGCGATAATTTCCAATCGAGGAGTGAGCAACGAACGCATCACGACCATCCCCAATTTCGTTGATACGGGATTCTATCGCCCTCTTCCACGCGATAACCCCTTTTCACGTGCGCATGGCCTTCTCGAAAAATTTGTAGTCTCCTATGCAGGTAACATCGGAATCGCTCAAGACTGGGGGCCGCTCCTGGCAGCCGCTCAACATCTGGCGGATCGCCCCATCCAGTTCGTCATCGCCGGCGAGGGGACTCAAAGCGCGTGGCTTCGCGAGCAGATTCGACAACTGAATTTGCGAAATGTCTTGCTACTGCCCTATCAGGCCCGCGAAACGATACCCGAGATGAATGCCGCCTCCGATGTAACCACGATATCAATGAGCCCGTCCGGCGGTCGAGATGGCTTCCCCTCGAAGATTTACACTACGCTCGCATGCGCCAAACCCAGCATCATCAGCGTTGCGGAAGATTGCGAACTGTGTGCCATTATTCGCGATTCGCAGTGTGGATGGACCGTTCCAGCCGGCGACTCCGAGGCCTACACTCGTGCCATTCTTGCAGCAATGAGCCAGCGGGAGAACCTGCGCGAGATCGGGCTACGAGGGCGCGATTACGTGGAACAAAGATTTTCATTGCAGGCGGTAGCCAGACGCTACGACAAGCTGATCCGGCACCTTACAGCGTGCAAGGCTCAGGGGCAGCCAGCGGACTCATCCGTTAGCCAGCATGGATTGTAGGTGGGAACAGGCATATGACAGACCGAGTTCTCATCACCGGGGCAGA
This sequence comes from Acidobacteriaceae bacterium, assembly GCA_003165075.1. Taxonomy (GTDB): domain Bacteria; phylum Acidobacteriota; class Terriglobia; order Terriglobales; family Acidobacteriaceae; genus Telmatobacter. The sequence goes on from PLSM01000127.1 coordinate 31,280, forward strand.
TGGCTTTGTCGGCAATGCGGTCTGCCGCAGGCTGCTCGAATCTGGCTTGACGCCGCGCGCTGGCCTCCGGAATGCCAGCCTGTGGCCGGCGTTGCAGGCGGCTACCCCCGGACTGGATGAATTTGCGGTGATCGGCGACCTGGGTGCAAATCCTGACCTGCGCTCTGCCCTCGAAGATGTATCGGCGGTTGTGCATCTTGCAGCGCGTGTTCACATCATGCACGACAGCGCCCTTGATCCCCTCAACGAATTCCGACGCGTGAACGTCGGGGGAACCGTGGCCATGGCCCTCGCCGCTGCAGCAGAGGGTGTGCGCCGATTCGTATTCGTGAGCACGGTAAAGGTGAATGGCGAGTCAACCGCCGGGAGACCATTTACGGAAGGAGACTTGCCCGCCCCGCAGGATCCATACGCAGTCTCGAAGTGGGAGGCCGAAGAAGTGTTGCGTGGCATCTCTGCGGAAACAGGTCTCGAAGTCGCAATCATCCGGCCGCCGCTCGTGTATGGTCCCGGAGTGCGCGCAAACTTCTTGCGCTTGATGCGCCTGGTGGAGCGGGGGCTCCCTCTGCCACTGCCCAACACCAACAACCGGCGGAGTCTGATCGGAGTCGAGAATCTAGCCGATTGTCTGGTTCGCTGTGTCATGCACCCCGGAGCCGCCAACCATACCTTCATGGTCAGTGATGGCCAGGACGTGTCTACCCGCGAACTGGTGGTCCGGCTGGCCCCGTCCCTCGGGCGGTCCGCCCGGTTCCTGCCGGTCCCAGAACTCGCCTTGCGCCTCGCTGCTCGGCTGGTCGGGAAGCAGTCTGCAATCAATCGGCTATTGGGGTCGCTCGAGATTGACTCCAGCAACGTCCGGCGAACACTGGAATGGGAGCCTCCGGTCACGTTCAGTTGCGGGCTGGAAGCCACAGCCCGTTGGTATCTCGATTCGTTTAAGCAATTGGTGTGAATGGAAAAGTCTTGTGCTCACATTCAAAATCATGGATATTTTCCCCAGGTTGGAGATACGCGGTGCAACTTACAAAGCGAATCTTTGATATAGCGGTTGCATTGCCGCTCTCGTTGCTCTTGCTGCCTCTTCTGCTTGCACTTGCTTTGCTCATCAAGGTCACATCGAAAGGCCCCGCCATTTATTGGTCCGATCGCGTGGGCAGAAACAACCGGATATTCAGCATGCCTAAGTTTCGCAGCATGCGGATCGACACCCCCCAGCTTCCGACTCACCTATTATCGGATTCCGCGGTCTACTTGACCCCGATCGGCAGTTTCCTCCGCCGAACGAGCCTCGACGAACTGCCCCAGTTGTGGAGTATCCTTGTGGGTGACCTGAGTCTTGTCGGACCGCGCCCGGCCCTGTTCAATCAGGATGATCTTGTCGCACTCCGGACTGAGCGGGGCATTCATGTTTTAGTGCCCGGACTGACCGGATGGGCCCAGGTCAACGGGCGTGATGAGCTGCCGATCCCTGTCAAGGTACAGTTCGATTATGAGTATCTGCATCGGCGGTCTCTTCAATTCGACCTCGCCATTATTTGCAGGACCATCGGCAAGGTGTTACATCAAGAGGGTGTGCACCATTAGCGAACAGGTCCGCCGGCTCTTGGTGTCTTAGCGCAAGAGTACATTGGCGCCGTACTCGCGATTATCGGGCAAGATTGGCCTGAAATGAACCTTGGTACTACTGTGTTGCGCCTTTCCACGGCGCAAAACACAATAATAATAATTCGATGAGCCTGTTCAAGGAAGACCAGTTACAGGTCATCAATTGCGTCCGAAGGACGGCCGGCGCGGACGCGTTGACGCAGATGGTCCAAACAGAGTGTCTCGCGGAACCCGGACACTAGGGGTTCGCGGAGTAAGGAAGCAGAATATGCGTAAGACGTGGGGACTTAAAGACCGCTTCGAGGCAATGCGCCGGGCTCTGGTGTGGGCGGCGGAGATTGGATTGTTCGCAATCTCCGGGGTGGTGGCATTTCTACTGCGATTCGACCTCAGCCTGCCGTCGGCGTATCGTATCTACCTAGCCTATGCACTTCCGATCTGGATTCTAGTTAAGATTGCAGTTTTCCACGTCGCGAAGCTTGATCGCGGCTTGTGGCGCTACCTGTCCGTAGGCGATCTTTCCCGGATAGCCTACGGCAACCTTACTGCCTCGGTCGTGAGTTGCATTCTAATCAAAGTGATTGCGCCGCGGGGATTCCCGCGATCGATCTACATACTCGATTTGATGATCTGCTTCCTGGCCACAAGTGGGCTTCGGCTGATTTTGCGCTTGATGTTGGAAGTCACCTCGAATGCCCGGAGCACGAAGGGCGTTGAAAAGACCACGCTGATCTACGGGGCGGGTGACGCGGGGATTACTCTGCTCAGAGAGATTCGGAACAATCCAAGATTGTCGTATCGCGTTTTGGGCTTCCTGGACGACCGGCCAGACAAGAAGGGCCTGCGTCTTGCGGGTGCACCGGTACTCGGAGGTGGAGACCAGGCAGAGTCACTAGTAACAAGGCACAATGTTGAGACGATTCTGATTGCCATCCCTTCGGCCTCGGGCGTCGAGATGACCCGGATACTAGAGCTGTGCCACAAGGCGGGGGTGGAGTGCAAGACTGTGCCAGGGTTGGCCGAGGTAATTGAGGGGAGCGGCCTCGCTAGTCAGATCCGCGAGGTGGCAGTCGAGGATCTCCTGGGACGGACCCCTGTACGCCTTGAAGAAGACCAGATTCGTGGCACGCTCGAAGGCAAAGTCGTCCTCGTTACCGGCGCGGCGGGATCCATCGGTTCCGAACTTTGCCGACAAATCGCACGCTTTCACCCTGCCGGGATTGTCGGATTTGAAATCGCCGAGTCCCCGTTGTTCGAAATCGATCGCGAAATGCGCCAGATGTTCCCGCAGGTCCCGTTTCATCCGGAGATTGGCAGCATTCAGAATCGCGCTCGCCTCGACGACGTGCTGCGTCAACACAAACCATCGGTTGTCTATCATGCTGCGGCTTATAAACACGTCCCCCTCATGGAAGCGCACGTATTCGAGGCGATCGAGAACAATGTCTTTGGGACCTACAACGTGGCCGTGGCCGCAGCTGAGCACGGGGTCGAACACTTCGTCATGATCTCCTCCGACAAGGCCGTCCGGCCGACCAACATCATGGGCACCACCAAGCGGGTCGCCGAACTTGTTCTCCTTGCCTTACAGAACGGTTGCACCAAGTACGTGGCCGTTCGCTTCGGCAACGTACTTGGCTCCAGTGGCAGTGTCATTCCCATTTTCAAGAAGCAGATCGCAGCCGGTGGACCCATCACCGTGACGCATCCCGAGATGCGCCGCTTCTTCATGACCATTCCCGAAGCTTGCCAGCTCGTACTCCAAGCCTCGGCAATAGGGAAAGGCGGCCAGATTTGCGTCCTGGATATGGGCCAACCGGTAAAAATCGTTGATCTTGCCAGAAACCTGATTCTGCTGTCGGGACTCAAGCCAGATGAAGACATCAAGATCGAATTCACCGGCATGCGCCCAGGCGAGAAGCTCTACGAAGAGCTCAGCACGCTTTTGGAAGACACGGTTCCAACCGAACACGAAAAGATCCGCATCTTCATTGGTGACGGCATGCTGGAGAGAGACATCCAAGGCTGGCTCGATTCCCTTCACGAGATTTGCGAGACTCGCGATACCGGCCGCTTGGTGGTCGCTCTCAAAGAGATTGTTCTCGACTACAGCCCCAGCACCCATTTGCTAAAACGTGTGATCAAAGCTCGGGATCGCGCTGTCGCCGTAGCCTCAGACTGATCACTTATGAGTAACTGATCGGAAATGCCTGAGAAGTCTTTGCGCAAGACCACCTCGCGCGTTCCGTTCGGATAAACTATTGTCCACTGCATAAACAATGCAACAATAGATATTGAGGTTCGGAACACGTATGCCCAGACTGAAGGGGAGCGCCGATCTTCTGGAGGACCGGCGTAGGCGCGCTTTGGCGCTGCTGGATGATGGGTTATCTCTCAACCAAGTTGGGTGGCAGATCGGATGCAATCCGAGTTCGGTGATGCGCTGGCGGGATGCGCGGCGGCACGGCGGCCTTGACGCATTGCAAGTGCGCTTCTCTCCAGGCCGTCCCTTGAAGCTGGTAGTCGCCGAGAGAAAGCGTGTCTGGTCCGCCTGCTGCTCAAGGGACCGATGGCGCAGGATTACCGGACCAATCTGTGGACCACGGCGCGCATTGCCGAGATGGTCGAGCGCGAGTTTGGTGTGCGCTACCACCGGGACCATATCGGGCGCTTGATGCACAGCCTGGGATGGAGCCCCCAGAAGCCAGAACGGCGTACGTTGGAGCGGAATGAAACAGAGATCAATTACTGGATGGAAAAAGACTGTCCAGATTTTAAAAGAAGGCTGCGCGGTTGGGCCCCATATCGTCTTTGCTGATGAATCGGGCTTCCAGCTGATTCCGAGCGTGGTAAGAGCCTGGGTGCGCAGGGGCAAGCTCCCATCCTTTGTACCGTCCTCCGTTCCATCGGCAACATTCGCACCTCGCGGGGGAAGTCTCAACGGCTCAATTTGGCAGTGTGAACTGTTTTTTGTATCAGGTCGTTGCATTCTTTATGCAGCACAGAATAGAGAATCTGGCGTGCATGTGGCCTGAGCCGCGCTATGTTCCCCAAGGGTCAACACCCAAGGCGCTTCTGGTGTCCATCTCTATGGTCTGAGCGCCGGATAAAGTGGTTCGGCCGCAATAAATTGGGTGGAATCCGGTGTCTATATGGGCTTTAGTAACAATCCGCACCCTTATGATTATGCGTGTCTTATCAAGATTCCAAAGGATTTTTGTTGTAACATGGCGGAGAGGGAAAGCCAATCCGCCAAGGGCTACCTCTCCCCCCGAAGAGCAACGTCAAATCGGTTGTGCTGAGTGAAGAGGGCGAGGCGTGGATGTGCGAGCAGATCATGTATTCGGTCGGCATCCAGGACCCGGTCGCGGCGCGCGCGGTGCTTGTGCGCTGTTCTGCCGGTTCGAAACGAGCACCACGTGTTGGCCGAATTTTGTTCGTGCATTTCGCATGGCCGTGTAATCGGACTAAGTGGCATTCTTTATCGGGCGCTGCCCTCGCGGCGTAAGTTCATCCAAAAAGAGGATGGGCGAGAAAGGCCGCTTGGGATTGCTGCGCTGGAAGATAAGATCGTCCAGCGTGCCGTAGTGGAGGTGCTCAATGCGATTTACGAACAAGACTTTCTAGGCTTTTCATACGGGTTTCGACCAGGACGCGGCCAGCATAATGCGTTGGACGCACTCGCGGTAGGGATTACGTACACGAAGGTGAGCTGGATAGTAGACGCCGATGTCCGATCATTTTTGGAAACGTCGTCATACTGCCCC